>JBBQBH010000006.1:0-74183 GCA_038317345.1 Solirubrobacterales bacterium | reverse complement strand
CGCCCGCTCGCGGTTTTGAAGCTGAGACTTCTCGTCCTGCATCGAGACCATGATGCCGGTTGGCTTGTGCGTGATCCGAACCGCCGAGTCGGTGGTGTTGACCGACTGGCCTCCCGGGCCGGAGGAGCGGAAGGTGTCGATTTGCAGCTCATTTGGGTCCACCTGCACCTCGACGTCCTCGGCCTCCGGAAGCACGGCAACGGTGGCCGTGGAGGTGTGGATGCGCCCTTGCGACTCGGTCTTCGGCACGCGTTGGACCCGGTGGGTCCCCCCTTCGTACTTGAACACCGAGTAGGCGCCGTCGCCCTTGATCGCGAAGGTGACCTCCTTGAAGCCGCCGATCTCGGCCGGGGACTGCGACAGCACCTCGGTCGTAAAGCCACGCTGCTCGGCGTAGCGGGTCAGCATCTTGAACAGGTCGCCGGCGAACAGTGCCGCCTCGTCGCCGCCGGTGCCAGCGCGGATCTCGACCAAAACGTTCTTGGCGTCATTGGGATCTCGCTCGATCATCGCCAGGCGGATCTCCTCCTCGAGCTCCTCGAGCCGGGCGGGTGCCTCCTCGACGGTCTTGCGGAGCTCCGGGTCATCGCCATCCTCGGCGAGCAGCTCGCGCGCCCCCTCGAGGTCGTCGCGCAGCCTGCGGTATTCGCGGGCCAGATCGCGGGCGGCCTGAAGCTCCCGGTACTCGCGCCCGACCTCGGCGTTGCGTTCGCGGTCGCTGATCACCGCCGGGTCGGACATCTCGCGCTCCAACTCGGCGACGCGTGCCTCGATCTGTTCAACCAGCGGATCGATCATGGCCAGCGAAGGCTAGGCCACGACAAAGCTAGGCGACGATCTCGATCGGCTGTTCCTTCGCCGCCAGCTCGGGTGTCTCGACGGCGAGCACCGCCTCCAGCGCCGCGATCGCGACCTCCAGCTGTTGCTCGTCGGGCTCGCGAGTGGTGAGGTTCTGAAGCATCAGCCCCGGCCACATCAGCGCTCGCACCCAGCGCTTGTTGCGGTTGCGCCCCGCCCACTTGATCACCTCGTAGGAGAGCCCGGCGATAAGCGGGATGCCGAGGATCCGCGAGGCGAGCAGCCAGTACCAGGCCGGCAGCCCAATCGGGGCGAAGACGAAGATCGCCAGCACCATCACGATCAGCAGGAAGCTGGTCCCGCAGCGAGGGTGCAGGCGCGAGTAGAGCTTCGCCCGGGACGGGATCAGTCGATCCTCAGCCTCGTATGCGGAGATCGTCTTGTGCTCGGCGCCGTGGTACTCGAAGACCCGGCGCAGGTCTCCCACGCGGCTGATCAGGACGAGGTAGCCGATGAAGATCGTCGTCCGAAGGACCCCCTCGACGAGCCAGAAGAGCAGCGGGGATCCGAGCTGGTCCTTGATCAGGCTGGTTGCCCCGACCGGGATCACGAAGAAGAGCCCGATCGCCATCACCAGCGAGAGCGCGATCGTCACCCCCCAGGTGAAGCCGCCGATCTCCTCCTGCTCTTCGGGGTCGAGTTGGGCATTTGCGGAGATCGCCAGCGCTCGGAAGCCGATCTTCATCGACTCGGCGAGCGCAACGACCCCGCGGATCACCGGCAGGCGCCATACGCGGTGCCGCCTGGCCCAGGAGACCAGGGGCTCGGAGGTCACCTCGATATCGCCCTCCGGCTTGCGCACCGCCAAGGCCCAGACCGAGACGCCACGCATCATCACTCCTTCGAGCACCGCCTGGCCGCCGACCGGGGCGTCGCGCTTCGCGACCAGAGCCCCGTCGGGCATGCGCGTGGTTGCCGAATCTGCGTCCGGCCCTCTACCGTCGAGCCCCCTTCCTGGGCCTGGCATCAGACTTCGCCCTCCCTAGGGCTCAGGGATCTACTTCCCGGCCTTGGACCGTTTTGCGGCGCGGCGCTGGAAGCGCTCAACCCGTCCTCCGGTGTCGACCAGCTTCTGCTTGCCCGTGTAGAAGGGATGGCATGCGGAGCAGAGCTCCACGTGGAGGTCCGGCTTGGTGGACCGAGTGTAGAACTGGTTTCCGCACGAGCAGTGCACGTGCGCAAGGACGTATTCCGGATGGATCGAGGCCTTCATCGTCTCTCTATTCTAGCGACGGCCAACTGCCTTTCTAGAGACGCCGGCCTCCATCGCGGCCTGCAGGGTCGCCTCGATCAGCCCCAGTCCGTGCTCGGCCGCGATCCGCGCGCCAGCGTTCCCAGCCCAGGACGGCGGCCCGCAGCGCTTGAGACGACTCTGCTTCCCCCGCAACCCGCCGTTGCGTCGCGTGTTGCGAGTGTCGGAACTGCAGACGACTCGACGGAGGTGGATAGATGCGGAAGCCAGGCAGACGGATGAGATTGCCGTCGCCGGCGATGCTGGTGGCGGTCATCGCACTGGTAGTGGCGCTCGGCGGAGTGGCGGTGGCCCTTCCCGGGCGCAACTCGGTGAAGTCGAAGGACATCGCGCCCCACGCCGTGAAGCGGAGCGACATCGCCCGCGCGGCAGTGGACCCGTTCCGGACCAGCATCGTCAAGGACGGAGCGTTGAATTCGACCGTCTCGACGACCTCGAACTTGCCGGTCGACCTAGGCGGGCCCAGCGTCACCGTTAAGGTCCCGAAGGGCGCGCTTGTGGGGATATTCGCCGAGGCGAACCTGCAGGTCGCGGGGGGCGGGCCGAGCAGCGAAGCACAGGTGCGGCTGTTCGAGCCGACGATCCTACCCGCGTCGCCGCAGATCATCGGCGGCAACACCAACCAGCTGACCGATCACTTCACTGCCCCCGGCACGGGCAACCAAACCGGTGTGAATGGGCAGTTGCGCGGCGGCTGGCTGGTCTTCTCGCCGGGTGCGGGGACGCACACGTTCTCGCTGCGCTACAGCGGCGCGGGCGGTGGCACCGCGCTGTTCGCCAACCCGAAGCTCTACGTGGCGGTGTTCAACTGAATTAGTCGCTTGTCGCTCGTCTCTAGTTGCTCGGGGTTCGGGCCCAACCTCGAGCGACTAGCGACTAGTGGCTAAGTCTCCTGGTAGAGCGGCCCGTCGCCGCCCTCAGGCAGCGTCAAGCGGCCGCCCTTGGCGGTGATCGCGCCGCACTGGATGCAGTTGGACGCCGTCACGCTGACGTCGACCTCCGCGGCGCCGCTCTCGAGCTGATCGTCGGGGATCTCGTAGACCTGCGCCGGGCACATCGAGACCCAGGCCTGGGCGACCTCGCGCGGGACGTGGGTCTGCACCCGCACGTGGTTGGGCGCATCGTCGCGGGTCGCGTTGCCCGAGAGGAAGACCGAGGAGAGCTTGTCGAACGTGTACTCGCCGTCGGGCGCCGGATATGCCTCCCGCGCTCCATCGATTTCGACCGGGACCGCGGCGTCGTCCTCGTTCTTCCAGTGCCCGCCCGGGAAGACGCCGCGGGTCGCCACCATCACGCCGCCCATGACGCCGCCGAAAACCAGTCCTTTCGAGAGCGGCTGGCGCATATTGCGCGAGCGGTAGAGGTCCTTCTCGATCACCGAGTCATGGACCTTCTCGTCGTAGGCCTCGAAGTTGACCGAGTCCTTCTTCAGGGCCTCGACGATCGCCTCGGCGGCGTACATGCCGGCGTGCATCGCGTAGTGGATCCCCTTCAGCTCGGCGATGTTGACCATTCCGGCGTTGTCGCCGGCGATCACCATCCCCGGCACCGCAAGGCGCTTGGGCATCGACCAGTAGCCGCCGGAAGGAATGGTCTTTGCGCCCCACGCCACGCGCTTGCCTCCGTCGAGGATCTTGTGGACGAAGGGATGCGTCTTGAGCTTCTGCAACGCGTCGTGGGTCGAGAAGGTGGCATCGCTGGTCTCGAGCCCGACCACCAGCCCTATGCAGACCTTGTCCTCCCCCATCGGGTAGATGAAGCTGCCACCGGCCTCCTTCCACTTGGCGCCCCAGCGCAGCGGCCAGCCGAGCGTGTGGATGACCCGGTCGAGCGGCTTCTCCACCTCCCAGACCTCCTTCACGCCCAGCTCCCAGGTCTGTGGGTCGGCGCCGTGGAGGTCGAAGTAGTCGAGCGCCGCGTAGGTGAGATGACCGATCGTCCCCTCGGCGAGCACCGTCGCTTTTGCAACCACATCGGAGCCGGGCTCGAAGTTGGAGAGCTCCTCCCCGTCGCGACCGCGCCCACGGTCGCCTGAACGTACCCCGCGGACGATGCGGTCCTCGACGAGAAGCTTGTCCGCTGTGGTCTCGGCGAGGATGTAGACGCCAGCCTCCTCTGCCTTCTCGCCCAGGAAACGGCCCAGCTTCGACACCGAAGTGACGTAGTTGCCGTGGTTTCGGAAGTTCGGCGGCATCGGCTTCACCGGCGCCGCAAGCTTGCTGGTCAGAAAGTAGACCGCGTCCTTGGTCACCTCCTGGTAGACGGGCCAGTTGGAGGGGTCGAGGTCGGGGAACAGCTCGCGCATCGCCGAGGGCCGCATGTTGGCCCCGGAGAGCAGGTGCGCCCCTGGCACCTTGCCCTTCTCGATCACCGCGACCGGGACCTCGCCGAGCTTCTCGGTCAGCTCAGGCTCGTCCTCGAGCAGCTGCATCAGCTTGATCGCGCAGGCCAACCCCGCAGGGCCTCCGCCCACGATCGCGACCCCGACCTCGATCCGGTCGTCGGGCGCGTCGGTCGGGGGACCGATGACGTTGGCGGAGTCGAAGGGGGGTGGGAATTGTTCGGGAGCGACAGCCATTAGTCGCTGGTCGCTAGTCGCTAGTCACTTGAGGTTTGAACTGCATCCCCGAGCGACGAGAGACGAGCGACTAGGAACCTTTCTTCTGCTTTATCGCCTCGGTCAGCTTGGGGAGGATCTTGTGCAGGTCGCCGACCACGCCGAGGTCGGAGAACTCGAAGATCGGCGCATTCGGGTCCTTGTTGATCGCCAGCACGTTCTCGGAGGCCTGCATCCCGACCTTGTGCTGGATCGCCCCCGAGATTCCGGCGGCGAGATAGAGCTTCGGCGCCACCGTCTTCCCGGTCTGGCCGATCTGGGCCGCGTATGGATACCAGCCGGCGTCGACCACGGCGCGCGTCGCCGCAACCGCGCCGCCCAGTGCGTCCGCCAGGTCCTCGGCGAGCTTGAAGTTGTCCTTCTCGCCCAGCCCACGGCCGCCGCCGACCAGGATGTCGGCGTCCTCGATGTTTACGTCCTCGCCGCGCTGCTCGCCGCGCTGGACCATGCTCGCCTTCGTCGACCACTCGGAGAGCTCGACGTCGACGTCGATGATCTCGGCCGACCCGCTGCCACCCTCCTTGACGTCGAACGCGTTCAGCCGCGAGATGATCACCCCGGGCTGATCGACGTAGCCGACGTCGGCGATCTGGGAGTCCTGGAGGATCGGGCGCTCGGCGATGAGCTTGCCATCCTGCACCTTGACCTCGGTGACCTCCATGGTCACGCCGGCGTTCAGACGCGCGGTCAGCCCGGCGCCGATCTCGAATCCGAGCAGCCCGCCGCCGAAGAGGGCATAGTCGTACCCCTCGTCGCCGATCACCTTCGCCATCACGTCGACGACCGGCTGGGCGAGCCCCTCGGGGACGTCCTTGGCGCGGTAGACCTTGCTGACGCCGTAGGCGCCGAGCCCTTGGGCGGCGTCGTCGGCGACCTCGCCGACCACCACCGCGGCCGCCTCGGTGCCCAGCTCTCCGGCGAGCTTCGAGGCCTCCGAAAGCGCCCCGAGTGAGTTCTTGTTGAAGTTGCCCTCGTCGTCGTGCAGGGCGTAGACCAGGATGCCCGCCATCTAGATCAGCTTCCTTTCGTCGAGCCAGGCGACGATCTTCTCGACCGTCTCGTTGGTGTCCTCGTCCTCGATGATCTCCCCTGCCTCCTTCGGCGGCGGCGGGTTGAGCGCCACCACCGTCGTGCGCGAGCCGGACTCTCCGACCCGATCGCCCTCGATCCCCACGTCGGCGATCGCCTTGCTGCCGAGCGGCTTCTTCTTCGCACCCATGATCGCCTTCAGGCTCGGGTAGCGGGGCTCGTTGATCGCGTCTCCGACGCTGATCACGGCCGGCAGCTCGACCTCCACCGTGTCGTAGCCGTACTCCGCCTGGCGCTCGCAGCGCAGCTTGCCGTCCTGGACGTCGATCTTGATCACCTGGGTCAGCGATGGCATCTTCAGATGGTCGGCGACGACGGCGCCGATCGTGTAGCACTCGCCGTCGTCCGACTGCTGGCCGAGCAGCACCAGATCGGGGCTCTCGGACTCAAGGACCTTTGCCAGCGCGTAACCGGTGGCGCAGACGTCGGATCCGGCGAGCGCGTCGTCGCTCAGGTGCACCGAGCGGTCGGCGCCCAGCGCCACCGCCTTGTGCAGGGCGCGGACGGCGCCGTCCGGCCCCATGGTCACGGCGACGACCTCGTCGACGTCCATCTGGCCGCCTTCCTTGATCTGCATCGCCGCTTCGATCGCGTGGGTATCGAACGGGTTGAGGTTGGTCTCGCCGGAGCGGTCGATTCGCATCGTGTTGGGGTCGATGCGCTTGGTAACCGCGGCGTCCGGCACCTGTTTGACCAGGACGCAGATCTTCAAGTCAATGCCTCCTTGGGGTGGTACGAGGTGGGGCCCGCGAGGTTATTGGGGGGGCGGGCCGGGTGCGTTAGCGGGCGCGAATATTACCGATACGGAGCCGACCGACTGACCGGTCAATCGGTCGGCTCGCGGGGCCAGCCCCAATCCCGCCGTCGGCGGGCGGGCCATCGGCCGCCCGCCGCGCTGCCGTACAGGGAGGCGGTTTGCGCCTAGGAGGCGCAGATCACCGCTTAATAGGTTTCGCGGCTTCGACCCGCGCCCTGGCGGATGAAGTCGACGATCTCGTCGGTGGAGGCGCCCGGGGTGAAGACCTCGGCGACTCCGAGCTTCTTCAGCTCGGGGACGTCGTCAGCGGGGATCGTGCCGCCAACTGTGATCAGCACGTCCTCCACGCCTTGCTCCCGAAGCAGCTCGACCACGCGCGGCACGAGGGTCATATGGGCACCGGAGAGGATCGAGAGGCCGATCGCGTCGGCGTCCTCCTGGATCACCGTCTCGGCGATCTGCTCGGGCGTCTGGTGCAGCCCGGTGTAGATCACCTCCATGCCGGCGTCGCGCAGCGCCCGGGCGATGATCTTGGCGCCGCGGTCGTGCCCGTCGAGCCCCGGCTTGGCGACGACGACGCGGATCTTGCGCTCGGTCTTAGGTTCGGTGGCGGCCGTCATCGGGCTCGCAGCTTAGAGGCGAGACCGCGCTTGCGCCGCCATTTCTCGGCCAGCCGGGGCTAGGGAATCTTCTTGGTGTGCTCGCAGCCGGCGGACTTGTCGTCGCCGCCCCCGCCACCGTTGCATCGGTCGTCGCCGCCGTTGGCGTGCAGATCGTCGTTGCCGACTCCGCCGAACAGTTGGTCCGCGCCTCCGCCCCCGATCAGCTTGTCCTTCCCGGTGTCGCCGTAGAGCCGGTCGTGACCCGGGCCGCCGACCTCCCTGTCCTTGCCGCCGGCGCCACAGAAAACGTCGTTGCCGGCGAGGCCAAACGCGGTGTCGTTGCCTCCGAGCAGCATGAAAGCGTCGGGCCCGGGGGTCCCGGTCAACGAATCGGGGCCATTGGTTCCGACGTAGTCGACGATCCGACCATGGCAGCGGACCAATTCGTAGGCGCCGATGTCGCAGGCACCGCCGGCGGCGCGCGGGACCCCACGCTGGTCGTTGCGGGCGCATCCGGCGCCCTTGTTGAGCGCCGCGGAGCCGGAGAGCAGGGCGTGGGTCGGGGTCGGGCCCCCGTTGTCGGCCAGCGGCCCGAGCTTGGGGTCCAAGCCGCTGATGTCACCCGCCGCAGCCGTATAGGCGCAACCGGTCAGGGTGCCGATCAGTGTCTGCCCCTGGGAGACGAGCGGGGAGCTCCCGACGTTGTAACAGTCGGGAGTTTGACCACGCCTTTCGCTGTTGCCAGCCACCAGGGTGTTGTGCATGGTGGTCGTGCCACCGAAGTTGCCGACGCCTCCGCCGCCGTGGGAAACGCCCCCAGGCGGGACAGAAATGGCTTCGGAGTCGGCGTAGTTGCCTGTCACGGTCACGTTGAGCAGGGACATCGTGCCACCCGTGTTGTCGACGCCACCGCCGTCGTGTTGGGAGCGGTTGCCCGAGATCGTGTCGTTGGTCAAGTTCGAGGCCGCGTTTGGCCTGGTCTCAATGCCGCCGCCGAACGCGTCGGCGAGATTGCCTGTGATCGTCGAGTTGGCCAGAGTCAGGGCACCCGCGGAGACGAGGATGCCGCCCCCCGCGCCGCTGGAAGTGAAGTCGGCTGGACCGACCGCGTGGCCGCCCTGGACGGTGATGCCGGAGATCGTGATTACGCCACCCGAGCTGATTTCGAACACTCGATCGATGCCCTTGGCGTCGACGATCGTCGACCCGCCGCCGCTATGACGGATCGTCACTGGCGCGCTCACATCGAGGTCTCCGGTCGCGTCGCCCTGTTCACCGGCGCCGGGGATGGTCAGGTTGTAGGTCCCGGCGGGGACCGTGATCTCGTCGGTGCCGCTGCCCGCCGTGCATCCCGGCGCCAGCAGGACCAAGTCGTGGTTGGCCGCCCAGATCGCCTCGCGCAAAGAGCATGCGGCGGGATTGGAGTTGAACTCGTCCGCCGTCGTCGTCACCGCGATCGTCGCGGCGCGCGCCCAGGCAGGCCCCAGCAGCGCGATCGCGCTCGCAATCGACGCCAGCCAAACACTTCGCAGGGCGTTCCTTGCCCGCGTTCCGCAGCTCGTCCTCATCGGTCCTAGGTGGCGATCCCCCCTTCAATGCAGGCTAGTTGGCGAGGGGGACGCCGCCCGGCGAAGCGGACGGAATTGCGAGTCAGCCGCGGTGTGAGGCGCGCCGGTGGCGATGGCGCTTGTGCAGGAGATGCTTCAACTGCTTGGCAAAGGCACTCGGCTGGCCCAGCGCCTCGTCGCCGCCCTCGTCGCGCCCCTTGCTGTCCTCCGCCGACGCGTTGGGGCCCGGAGGCGGCGGCGCGGAGCCGGCTCCATGGCGGTACTGCCAGAGGATTCCATCAAGCCGGCGCTGCGGTACCTGGTCCAGGGCGTTGAGCGGCAGCCCCGCCGACGCGCGCACGTTGGCGGGCGTGGCTGGGTTGGTGGCCGTCATGTTGACGCTCGGCACGATCGCGCTGTACGGCGCGCTGTTGCCCGGACTGGAAGTCATCGCTTTGTAGAGCGGCACCGCGAGTGCTTCGGCGAGGTTGAGCGGCTTCATCCCGACGATGATCTCCATCGTTCGCAGGAAGGAGAGCTGGTCGTAGCGGTCGTGGATCACGGCGCCCTGCTGCGTGTAGGGGCTGATCGCCAGGACCGGTATGCGGTGGGCATCGACGTGGTCGGCCCCGTCTTGGGAGTCGTCCTCCATGACCAGGATCAGCGAGCTGTTCCAGATCGAGGAGTGCGAGATCAGGTCGACGATCTGCCCCAGGCCCCAATCATTGGAGGCGACGTCCGCGTCGGGAGTGCGGGCCCCCGGCAGGACCCCCTGGGTGTGGTCCAGTGGCAGGGAGAGGTAGCTGAAGGACGGCACCGAGTTGGTCAGCAGCTGGGTTTGGAAGCGGGTCTTGAAGCAGTCGAAGCGGGAGTGGTCGGTGGGCTTGGCGCCGGACGGAAGCGATGAGTCGTAGACGTCGCCAAGCTTCGGGCCGATCGCCGGCGTCTGGAAAATCGAGACGTCGGAGTCGTAACAGCCACCGGCGAGCTGGATGTCGGAGTGGGTCAGGTTGAGGACCTGCGCGTTCTCGGTCGTCTCCTCGGGGGTCCGATCTTTGTCGGGCAGCGGCGAGAGTCCGGCCAGGGCCTCGCCGTAGTTGTAGAAGGAGACGTTGTCCTGGAGAGCGCGCTGGAAGATGTAGCCCCTCGGGGGGGGCGCTCACCTCGTATGCGCCGAAGTCGTAGGGGCGACCGCGGCCGGCGTAGTTCTGGGGCCAGTTCTTGACCACGTAGTCCGACACAGCGCCCGCCGCAGTCCAGTAGTGGCCGTCGATCGACGCCTCCGAGTCCGCGTAGACGTGGTCGAGCAGCGGAAAGCGCTGCGCCAGCGCGTGCAGGTTGGGGGTGACGTGCTGGCCGAACAGGGTCAGGTTGGGGTCGCCGTCGCCCCGCGGGTCGTCACCGAGGACCTGGTCGTAGGTGCGGTTCTCGCGCACGACGTAGAAGACGTGCTTGATCGGCCCGCCTGCGCGAATCGGCGTGCCGGCCGGCGGCGCCTGGCTGTTGGTGGGGACGATCTGGCGGTCGACCTGCGGAGTCAACTTGCGGATCGCGGGGTCGCTCGGAAAGCGCAGGATCCCGGAGCTGCCGCGAACGATCGAAGGCAGGTACTGGAAGCTGTTGATGAAGTCATCGCTGTCATTGGGGGACTCCGGATTCGGGCCATTGGGGTTGGGCCCCACGCCGAGCCCGCGGGCCGAGATCCAGACCAATTTGCCGCGCCGGTTCGCCGCCGCCATGGTCGGATAGGAACCGACGGGAAGGCGGCCGATCAGCTCGAACGGGTGGCGGGCCGGCCGCGAGCCTTGGCGTCCGTGGCGCGGGCGATCGCAGCGGGCCGTGTCGGAGAGGGCGAAGACCGCCACGGCGTCCTCGCCCGAGTCGGCGGAGAGAAGGTCGCAGCCATCGGGGGTGACGCTGACGTAGGTCGGTGTCGTTCCCTGCCCCTGCGGTCGCCCGACTGAGAGGGTTCGCTGCACGGTCATGGTGTCGGTGTTGATCGCCGCGATCACGTCCTGGCTGGCATTGGCGACGAACACGAGCGGCGCCTTCGGGTCGACCGCCATGCCCTCGGGATGCGAGAGATGGGGGCCAACCTGGATCGTCTTGGTGACGCTGGCCGTGGCGAGATTGATCACCGACACCGTTCCCTCGGTCTCGCCGGTGACGAGTCCGTAGCGCCCGTTTCGGGTGATCGCGGCGCCGTAGGGATAGTGGCCGACGCTCACGTAGCGCACCGCATGTGTCGCCGTGTTGATGATCGCCGCCGAGTCGGCGAGGTTGAGCGCCACCAACAGGGTCTTGCCGTCGGGGCTGACGGCGACGTCGCGGGGCCAGGACTTGGTCGCCGAGCCGGGCGGGAAGTCCTGGTAGGGCAGGGTGCCGGTCGGCGGCGGAACCGGGATCACGCCGCCACGCTGGGCGATGCCGGTCTTGCGGTCGTAGGTGAACACGTGGATCACGTCGCCGCCGGTTCCCGGCGTGCCCGGCGGTGCCTGCTGGTCCTTGTGTGGAGAGTCGGGGACGCCGGAGACGTAGGCGGTGTGGCCGTCGGGAGACATCGCGATGCCGCCGCTCAGGCCCGGCATCTGGATCGTCTGCACGACCTGTCCGACCTTGCGCCGGGAGCGGGCGTTGACACGGACGATCCGGATGTCGTTGCGGGCCCGGCCGGTCGACAGCGTCCAAAGGAAACGGCCGTTCTTCGTCAACGCGCCACCGGTCGGGAAGTTCCCCAGCTGGGTCATCTTGCCGACCGGGTCCAACTTGCGCCCCGTGGGCTGAATCCCGTTACTCGGCCCGATCACCCCGAGCTGCGAGCCGGCCGCCCATGCGACGCCACTCAGGGCCAGTACGGCCACGATCGTCGCCACCGCCTTTGGCCAACGCGCGCTCAGCATCGGGCGAAGCCTTCCATCGGCGTGCAGCCTAGATGTGAGCGGGTTGTTACGCGCTGCTCGTCCTGACCCGCGGGTCAGAAGACCGGCGACTCGCGGTAGGTCCCGAAGACCTCCTGCAGTGCGGCGACCATCTCGCCCTCGGTGGCGCGGGCCCGGGCGGCCTCGACGATGTGCGGCATCAGGTTCTCGCCCTCGGAAGCGGCGGCGCGCTTCAGCTCCCCCAGCGTCCGCTCGACCGCGGTTGCGTCACGGCGCGCTCGAGTCGCCTCAAGACGCTCGGTCTGCTTGCGCTCCAGCGCCGGGTCGATGCGCAGGATCGAGATCTCCTCTTCGTCTTCCTGGACGAAGTCGTTGACCCCAACCACGATCCGCCGTCGCTGGTTGAGCTCGGTCTGGTAGGTGAACGAGGCCTCGGCGATCTCGCGCTGGGGGAAGTTCTCGCGGATCGCCTCGACCATCCCGCCCAGCTCGTCGATGCGGGCGAAGTACTCATACGCCGCCCGCTCCATCTCATCGGTGAGCCGCTCGATGAAGTAGGAGCCGCCGAGCGGGTCGACCGTGTTGACGACCCCCGACTCGTGCGCGATCACCTGCTGGGTTCGCAGCGCCAAGCGCACCGAGTCCTCCGTCGGCAGCGCCAGCGCCTCGTCGTATGAGTTGGTGTGCAGCGACTGGGTGCCACCGAGCACCGCCGCAAGCGCTTCCAGCGCGGTGCGGACGATGTTTACCTGGGGCTGCTGGGCAGTCAGCGAGACCCCGGCGGTCTGGGTGTGGAAGCGCATCCGCATCGACTCCTCGCGCTGTGCCCCATATGTCTCCTTCATCTCGCGGGCCCAGATCCGCCGTGCCGCCCGGTACTTCGCGATCTCCTCGAAGAAGTCGATGTGGGCGTTGAAGAAGAAGCTGAGGCGGGGCGCAAAGTCGTCGACGTCCAGCCCGCGCTCGATCGCCCGCTCGACGTAGGTGAAGCCGTCCTTGAGCGTGAAGGCGAGCTCCTGCTGCGCGGTCGAACCGGCTTCGCGGATGTGGTAGCCGGAGATCGAGATCGGGTGCCAGCGGGACATGTTGCCGGCGCACCACTCGACCATGTCGGTGACCAGTCGCATCGCCGGCTCGATCGGGAAGCACCACTCCTTCTGGGCGATGTACTCCTTGAGGATGTCGGTCTGGATCGTGCCGCCGAGCTTGTCGGCGGGAACGCCCTGCTCCTCCCCGACAAGCACGTAGAAGGCGAGCAGGATCGCCGCCGGCGCGTTGATCGTCATCGAGGTGGAGACCTCGCCGAGCGGGATGCCGTCGAAGAGGGTGAGCATGTCGTCGAGCGAATCGACCGCGACCCCCTCGCGCCCTACCTCACCGATGCTGCGGGCATGGTCGGAGTCAAGGCCCATCAGCGTCGGCATGTCGAAGGCGGTGGAAAGGCCCTTGTTGCCGTGCTCGAGCAGGTAGTGAAAGCGGGCGTTGGTCTCCTCGGAGGTGCCGAAGCCGGCGAACTGGCGCATCGTCCACAGCCGCCCCCGGTACATCGACGGGTAGACCCCGCGCGTGTAGGGAGACTCGCCCGGGTAACCGATCTGGGCTGAGTCGGGGAGATCCTCCTCGGTGTAGATCGGCTCGATCGGGTGCCCGGAGAGGGTCGAGAACTCGGCCTCCCGCTCGGTCTGGCGCGCATAGACCTCGTCTGCCCACTGGTGGGCGCGACGGCGCGCGTCGGGCTCTATGGCCATCATCAATGGAGTTCGCGCTCGGCCAACGGCCAAGCTCTTTTGAAAAGCCTCGCGCTCACAGGCCAAGGATAGATGCGGGGCCCGCCGCCCCGCGGCTGTTTCGGGTCAGCGGCTGCGGGACGCAAGCGGGATGCGGCGGCGCGGAGCGCGCCGCGCCGCGAGCCAGCTGGCGATGCCTCCGACCGCGACGGCGATCACCGTGGTCACTGCGATCGCCAATCGGCGCCCGAGCTTCTCGAACCGCATCACGTCCCAGCCCTCCTGCGCGGCTACCGCCGCCAGCTCGGCGTCAGGGTTGACGGCCACCGGATGTCCGACGGCGCGCAGCATCGGCAGGTCCGAGGCCGAGTCCGAGTAGGCGTATGAGGCATCGAGGTCGATCCCGTGCTGATCGGCGAAGCGCCGCATTGCATCCACCTTGCCCTCCCGGTAGACGAACGGGCCGTCGAGCCGCCCCGTGAACCTGCCCTCGGCGTCGACCTCGTAGCGAGTGCCGATGCCGGCGTCAGCCCCGAGGACCCGGGCGAGGGCGGAGACGAGGTCGTTGCCAGCCGCGCTGACGATGAAGGTCGCACGGTCGGCATCCTGATGGGAATAGAGCTCGTCGAGCATCTGCGGATAGATCCGGGGCAGAATCGACGCCATCACCTCGGCCCCCATGCGGTCGATCTCGACCACGGGGACTCCGGTGATCAGCTCCCGCGCCACCTGCAGCACCTCCTTCGTCTCCTCATCGCTGGCCCCGCGCAGCCGGTAGCGCAGGTGATCGCGGCCCCAGCGCGCAAGCTGGCGGCGGTTGACGATCCCATGGCGGCTCGCGACCCGCGCGAAGTGCATGCCACTCGACCCCGCCATGAGCGTTTTGTCGAGATCGAAGAATGCGGCTGCGCGGCCGCTCATGGCGCTAGTTGCCGTTGACTTCGAGGACGATCGCGTCGCCCTGTCCGCCGCCGGAGCAAATTGCGGCGCAACCGAGCCCGCCACCGCGACGCTTCAGCTCGTGAACCAGCGCCCCGACGATCCGGGCGCCGGAGGCGCCGATCGGATGTCCGAGCGCGATCGCGCCCCCGTTCACATTCACCTTCTCCTCGTCGATGCCGAGCATCCGCATCGAGTTGATCGCCACCGAGGCAAACGCCTCGTTGATCTCCCAGAGGTCGACGTCCTCGGGCGACTTGCCGATCTTCTCCAGCGCCTGCCTGGCCGCCCCCGCCGGCGTCTTTGCGAGGTAAGCGAAGTCGTCGGCGACGGCACCGTAGGACAAGACCCGCGCCAACGCCGGCCGGCCGTTCTTCTCGGCCCACTCGTCGGAGGCGACAACAACCGCTCCCGCTCCGTCATTGACCCCAGGGGAGTTGCCAGCCGTGTGGGTGGCGTCGTCGCCGCCCACCGCCGCCAGCTTGGCGAGGGCCTCGATGGTGGTGTCGGGGCGGATCGCCTCATCGGCCTCGACCGCCTCCTCGCTTTTCTTCGTCTTCACGGTCACGCTGACGATCTCCTCCGCGAGGCGGCCCGCGTCGGTCGCCTCGGCGGCCAGCCGGTGCGAGCGCTCGGCGAAGCGGTCCATGTCGGGGCGGGTGATCTCGAATTCGTTCGAGACCTCGCTCGCCTCGTTGATCATCTGCTTGCCGGTGAAGGGATTGGTGAGACCGTCGTGGGTCATCGAGTCGACCGCCTGCACGTCGCCCATCCGGAAGCCGAAGCGGGCGCCGGGGAGAAGGTAGGGCGCCTGGCTCATCGACTCCATGCCTCCGGTCACGGCGACCCCGAGGTCGCCGGCGCGGATCGCCTGGTCGGCGAGTCCGATCGTGCGCATGCCCGAGGCACAAACCTTGTTCACGGTCTCCGAGGGGACCTCACGGGGGATGTCGGCCTTGATCTGTGCCTGGCGCGAGGGGATTTGGCCCTGCCCCGCCTGCAGCACCTGGCCGAAGATGACCTGCTCGACCTGGTCCGGCGCGACCTCGGAGCGCTCCAGCGCCGCCTCGATCGCCTTGCCCCCCAGTTCCGTAGCGTCGAGCTTGGCGAGGGCGCCGCCCATCTTCCCGAACGGAGTTCGAGCGGTGCCGATGATCACTGTGCTGGGCATCTGTCCCTTTCTCTGGCCTGCGGAGACTTGGACTTGACGATAGCGAGGCGGGGCCCGGCGCGAATAGACTGGCCCCGAATGCAGGTCGACGTACGCGAGATATCGCCCCAGGAGGCCGATGCCGACCTCCTGGTGACCGGGGTGTTCAAGGGCGCGGGCCTGCCCGATGCCCTCAAGGACGCACCCGGCGCGGAAGATTTCAGCGACGGGTATCGGAAAACGACCGTCCTGCACCCGGAGGGACACCCGCGGGCGCTCACGGTCGGCCTCGGCGAAGACGGGGAGTTCGACGCCGAGCGCGCCCGGGTCGTGGCGGCCGTCGCGGCGGGCCAGGCGGGCAGGCTCGAAGCCAAGTCGGTGGCCTGGGTCGTCCCCGAGACCGACGAGGCCGAGGCGGTCGCCGCTGGCCTGGTCGAGGGAACGATCCTCGCCAGCTGGCGCTTCGACCGCTATCGCAAGCCCGAGGAGGACGAGACTCGTCCGAGCATCGAGCAGCTGACGATCGTCGGCGCCGAGGCGCTGTCGCCGGCGGTCGACGCGGCGCGCATCGGCGCCGATGCGCAGAACCGGGCCCGCGAGCTTCAGCAGCTGCCCTCGAACGTCGCAACGCCCAGCTTCCTCGCCGAGCGCGCGGCCGAAATCGTCGCCGCGCACGACAAGGTCAGCTTCGAGGTCCTGGGCCGCGAGGAGATCTCCGACAAGGGAATGGGCGGGCTGGTGGCGGTCAGTCAGGGAACCGTCGAGGAGCCGAAGCTGATCGTGCTCCGCTACGCGGGCGGCGGCGCTGGGCCGACGGTCGGCCTGGTCGGCAAGGCGGTCACCTTCGACAGCGGCGGCATCTCGATCAAGCCGTCCCAGGGGATGCAAGAGATGAAGATGGACATGTCGGGCGGCGCAGTGGTGCTGGAGGCGATCGCCGCGGTCGCCGAGCTCGAGCTGCCGGTGGAGCTGATCTGCGTCGTGCCGTCGACCGAGAACATGCCCTCCGCGACCGCGATCAAGCCTGGCGACGTGATCACCCAGTACAACGGCAAGACGGTCGAGGTCAACAACACCGACGCGGAGGGGCGGCTGATCCTCGCCGACGCGCTCGCATACTGCGTCGAGCTCGGCGCCGAGCGGCTCGTCGATCTGGCGACGCTGACCGGGGCGGTGCTGGTCGCGCTCGGCTCCACCTATGCGGCGCTGATCTCCAACGACGACGAATGGGCCGGCGAGGTCATCGAGGCGGCTACGCGCAGCGGCGAGCTGGCCTGGCGGCTGCCGCTTCACGCCGAGTACAAGGAGCTGACCAAGGGGACGATCGCCGACCTCACCAACGCATCGTCGAAGCGCAAGGCGGGCACGATCTACGCCGGCTCCTTTCTGGAGGAGTTCGTCGACGGCAAGCCCTGGGTGCACCTGGACATCGCCGGCACCGCCTGGGACACCGATCGCGCCTACGTCGGCAAGGGTCCCACCGGGTTCGGCGTGCGACTATTGATCTCGCTGGCGCAGGACCTTTCGAAGACCTAGGAGACGGAGCAAGTGGAATCTCGGCTGAGCGAACGGCAGCTTGCGACGCTGAGCCTGCTCTGCGACACCGTGGTGCCGGCGATCGAGCGTCAGCACGACCCGGACGGGTTCTGGGCGCGCAAGGCGACCGACGTCGGCGCGGACCTAGCCCTCGCGGAGGTCCTCTCCGCGCTGCCCTCCGAGGAGCTGGAGGGAATCGGGCAACTGCTGGACGAGATCGAGGGCCAGGGGTTCAGCCGCGCCTCGGCGCGCTCGCGCGAGCAGATCCTTCGCACCTTGACCCTGGTCAGCCCCGAGGCGGCGGTCGGAGTCGACGCGCTGGTCAGCGGAACGCTGTTCATGGCCTACGGGATCCCCGATCCGCAGACAGGGCAGAACCCGATGTTGCGAACCTTCGGCTATCCGGGTCCGATCAGCGCCCCGCCCCAGGAGCCGCGCTCGCTCGAGCCACTGGTCCCCGACGGGGACGAGCTGAGCCTCGACGCCGACGCGGTGGTGGTGGGCTCCGGCGCCGGCGGAGGGGTGATCGCCGGGATGCTGGCCGCCAGCGGGCTCGAGGTGGTCGTGCTCGAGGCAGGCGGTTACTTCGACCGTGCCGACTTCAACATGCTCGAGCTCTGGGCGTTCCAGAACCTCTACTACCGCGGGGGCCCGACCCCGACCGCGGATCGCAACGTCAGCATGCAGGCCGGCTTCACAGTCGGCGGCGGTACGACCGTCAACTGGACCAACTGCCTGCGCACCCGGCCCTGGGTGCGCGAGCAGTGGGCAATGGAGTTCGGGCTCGAGGGCGTCGACGGCCCCGAGTTCGACCGCCACATGGACGCGGTCCTGGAGCGGATCGGTGCCAACGAGCAATGCAGCGACTACAACGGCCCGACCGAGCGCATGAAGGAGGGCGCCGAGCGGCTCGGGTGGTCGTTCGAGCGCGTGATTCGCAATACCGACCCGGCCACCTACACGCCCGAGTCGGCTGGCTACCTCGGGTTCGGCGACCAGACGGGCTCCAAGCAGAGCACGGCGCGGACCTACCTGCGCGACGTCGCCGACGCGGGCGGCACGATCCTCGCCCGTACGACGGCGCAGAGGATTCTCGTCAAAGCGGAGCGCGCCGCCGGCGTCGAGGCCACCTATCTCGATCCCGAGAGCGGGCGCTCGGCCGCGGTCACCGTGCGCGCCCCGGTCGTCGTCGTCGCTTGCGGATCGCTCGAGTCGCCGGCCCTGCTGCTGCGCTCGGGCATCGGCGGTCCGGCGGCCGGCCGCAATTTGCACCTGCACCCGTGCACCGCGGTGTTCGCCTACTACGGCGAGGACCAGCGCTCCTGGTGGGGTGCTCCCCACACCGGCGTCGTCGACGAGTTCGCGAACATCGAGGACGGCTACGGCTTTTTGATCGAGACGGCCCAGTACACGACCGGGCTCGGCACCTCGGCGCTGCCCTACACCGACCCGCGACGGCACAAGGAGATGACGCACGAGTTCGCGCGCGGCGCCAGCTTCATCGGCTTGCTGCGCGACCGCGGAGCCGGCCAGGTGACGATCGACGCCGACGGCAACGCCGTCCACCTCTACTCGTTGACCGACGAGCTCGACGTCCGCAACAGCCATCGCGCGATCGACGCCCAGGTAAAGCTTCACGAAGCGGCAGGCGCGCTGGAGATCTACTCGCTTGCCTCCGGCCTGCCGCACTGGCGGCGCGGCGAGGACCTGGACAGCTTCATCGCCCACGCCCAGCGTGTGCCGCTGAGGGCGGGCGGGCAAAAGCTCTTCTCGGCGCATCAAATGAGCAGCTGCCGGATGGGAGCCGACCCGCAGACCAGCGTCGCCGGTCCCTGGGGCGAGCTGCACGACACGCCCGGCGTTTGGATCGGCGACGGCAGCGCGATGCCGACCGCCTCCGGCACCAACCCGATGATCTCGATCATGGCCCTCGCCCACCGCACCGCGGAGGCGATAGCCGCCGGGGCGAACGCCTCGATTGGCGACAATGTGTCGGCTCCGGCAAAGACAGCGACCGCGGCGGCCTCGCCGCCTAACTAGGAGGACCCTTGGCCACGGCAACGCAGCAGGACGTTCGCGACAATCTCTTCATCGGCGGCGAATGGGTCGAACCCCAGGGCTCGGAGCGGATCGAGGTGATCAATCCGACCACCGAGGAGGCGATCGGAGAGATCCCCGAGGCGTCGCCGCAGGACGTCGACCGCGCCGTCGGCGCCGCCCGCGACGCCTTCGAGCGCTGGTCGCAGACCGATCAGCAGCAGCGCGCCGACTTCTTGCGCGCGATCGCCGCCGGCCTCGACGAGCGCGCCGACGAGGTCGCCGCGACGATCTCGGCGGAGCTGGGGATGCCGCTGAAGCTCTCGCGCCGGATCCAGGCCGGGCTGCCGATCGCGTCGTTCGCGTCGATGCCGGAATTGATGGAAGAGGTCGCCTGGGAGGAGGAGGTCGGCAACTCGCTGATCGTCCGCGAGCCGATCGGGGTGCTGGGAGCGATCACCCCCTGGAACTACCCCCTGCACCAGATCTGCGCCAAGGTCGCTCCAGCGCTCGCCGCCGGCTGCACGGTGGTGCTGAAGCCGAGCGAGGTGGCGCCGCTCAACGCCTTCATCCTCGCCGAGGTGATCGAGGCGGCCGAGCTGCCGGCGGGGGTCTTCAACCTCGTCACCGGCACCGGGCCGGTCACCGGCGAGGCGATCGCCGCCCACCCGGGCGTCGACATCGTCTCCTTCACCGGCTCGACAAGGGCCGGCCGCCGGGTCAGCGAGCTGGCGGCGGAGACCGTGAAGTCGGTCACCTTGGAGCTGGGCGGCAAGAGCCCGTGCCTGATCCTTGACGACGCCGACCTCTCCGCGGCGGTGCCCGACACGGTCGCCAAGTGCTTCCTCAACTCGGGCCAGACCTGCAATGCGCTCACCCGGATGCTGGTGCCGGCCGAGATGCTCGCCGACGCCGCCGGGATCGCAGCCGCAACAGCCGAGAAGTTCACCCCCGGCGACCCCTTCGACGAGGCAACCCGCCTCGGCCCCCTGGTCTCCGAAGCTCAGCGCGACCGGGTCCGCGGCTACATCGAGAAGGGAATCGAGGAGGGCGCCGAGCTGATGACCGGCGGCGCCAAGCCGCCGGAAGGCCTGGAGCAGGGCTTCTTCGTGCGCCCGACGGTCTTCTCCGGGGTCGAGAACTCGATGACGATCGCCCAGGAGGAGATCTTCGGGCCCGTGCTCTCGGTCATCCCCTACTCCGACGAGGAGGACGGCGTACGGATCGCCAACGACACGATCTACGGCCTCGCGGGTGCCGTCTGGTCGGCGGACGGGGAGCACGCCGTGGACGTGGCGCGTCGGATGCGCACCGGCCAGGTCGACATCAACGGCGCCGCCTTCAACCCCTTGGCACCGTTCGGCGGCTACAAGCAGTCAGGGCACGGTCGCGAGCTTGGGCGCTTCGCGATCGAGGAGTACCTGCAGCCGAAGGCCTTGCAGCTCTAGGCGCGCCTTCTAGGCGCGCCTCCCCGCGGCAAGAAGCGCGAGCGCCTCATCGACCTTAATTCCGGTCCGCCGCAGGAAGCGGATGAGCGTCATCTCGGACTCGCTGATCGGCTTCTGAGTTTCGTCGGAACCCATCATGCGGCCGGGTTCCAGCTCCAGAGCCTCGGCTATGTGCATGTAGACGTAGAGCGGCGAGTTCGCGTAGCCCTTTTCGATACGCGACAGCAGGCCTCGTGAGTAGTAGCCACCGCGGGGCCGTTCAATCTTTCCCACCAGCGCTCCCTGCGTGAGGCCGCGGCTCGTCCGAGCTCGGCGCGCACGAGCACCAACCATCTCCGAATAAGGCGTGCGGTAGAAGAGCTCCCAGCGATTCAAGGTCTCGATCTGCTCATAGCTGGTCGACTTGACCTGGCGACCGCTGTTCCAGAGCCAGTGGTAGCGGAGACGATGGCGGCCCACGCATTGATAAGCGTGATCTGTGTGACCCCTTTCGCCATGACTGGGGATTTTCGTAAATTCCCGTGCGTCACAGTGAATTCCCGTGCGTCACAGGGACGGGTCGTCCGCAAGGTGGACCTGACTTGCCTGTGGCGCAAATTCCGTTCCGAAGATCCCCAGGCAATTCAGGAGCCCCCCCTCCCTCTCGACGCCCGGCCTTAGAGGACGCTGCAAGCGCGCGCCTCACCTGATCGGCGGGCTCCCGCTCCCCCCCATCGCCCGTCTGGCGGGCTCCCGCGGCCGACATCGCCCGTCTAGGCTCCGCGCATCGATTTCGAACCCACAGACGAGCAGCGACTGCTGCGCGACACGGTGCGCGCCTTCGCCCGCGAGGAGATCGCACCGGTCGCCGAAGAGCTGGACCGAACGAAGAGCTTTCCCTACGAGCTGGTGGCGAAGATGGGAGAGCTGGGGCTGATGGGGATCCCGTTCCCGCAGGACAGCGGCGGGGGCGGCGCCGACACACTTGCCTACACGATGGCGATCGAGGAGCTGGCGCGGGTCGACTCCTCGGTCGCGATCACGGTGGCGGCCCATACCTCGCTTGGCACGATGCCGATCCACATCTGGGGGACCGACGAGCAGCGCTCCGAGTGGCTGCCGACGCTCTGCCGCGGCGAGAAGCTGGCCGCCTTCGGGCTCACCGAGCCCGGGGCGGGCTCCGATGCCGGAAACGCCAGCACGACGGCCGAGCTCAGCGACGGCGAGTGGGTGATCAACGGCGCCAAGCAGTTCATCACCAACTCCGGCACCGAGATCTCCGGCTGCGTGACGATCACCGCCGTGACCGACCGCGGGGGAGCCGACGGCGAAGCCGGAGGCGCGGGGCGGAGCCCCGGGAACAAGGAGATCTCCAACATCATCGTCCCCAACGGCACGCCCGGCTACGAGCAGGGCGAGCCGTACCGGAAGATGGGCTGGAACGCCTCCGACACCCGCCCACTCTCATTCGATGACTGCCGGGTGCCGGAGTCAAACCTCCTCGGCCGGCGCGGCGACGGCTTCAAGCAGTTCCTGCAGATCCTCGACGGCGGGCGGATCGGGGTCTCGGCGATGGGGGTCGGGCTCGCGCAGGGGGCGCTCGACGAGGCGATCTCCTACGCGAAGGAGCGCCGGGCATTCGGTCAGCCGATCTCGAGCTTCCAGGCGATCCAGACGAAGATCGCTGACCTCTCGGCCCAGATCGAAGCGGCGCGGCTGCTGACCTACCGCGCGGCGATGGAGAAGGACCACGACCAGCCGTTCACGCTCACCGCCGCGCAGGCGAAGCTGATCACCGGTCGCCTGGCGGTGCGCGCCGCCGAGGAGGCGGTCCAGATCCACGGTGGATACGGCTACATCGAGGAGTACCCGGTCTGCCGCTTCTATCGCGACGCCAAGGTCCTCACGATCGGCGAGGGCACCGACGAGGTTCAGCAGATGGTGATCGCCCGCCAACTCGGCTGCTAGACGCCTGAACAGGCACGCTCACAGGCACGCTCATTGCGCAGCTTGCTGAGTGAATTTTCGGCATGGGTGGCGCGACGACCGACGGCGCAGGGAGACTTACGTTCGTTCTGTCACCTAGTCGTGGAGGTGGAGATGGACGAGGAGAGAGACACCCGCTGGCAAGAGATCATGGATGCGCAGGCGGACTTCGCAGACCAGCCTGCTCAGTTGCGCGCGGTGGGGCAAGACAGCCCGCCACGGCGGCGCGGTGACCGCAAATCGGAGCAGTTCAACGAGGCACTGTCCGATTTGGGGAGCTGGTCGTGGGGAGCTGGTCGTCGCTGGACGAGCCCCGCCGTCGACTGTCAGCCTGAGGCAAACCTGATCAGCCTTGGCCGCCTTCGGCGGCCGGCTTCGCCGTGGCCGACTCCTCGTCGCGCTCCACGATCTTGCCGTGCCGCCCGCGATCGGGGCGGATCAGATAGTGGTCGTAGAGGTCCATCTCGCGCTCGCGAGTCAGCGGTTGTCCGGGGTCGATCGGTGGAGCGCCGCGAACCGACTTACGCCCATGCGCCACCCAAAGCCGACCGGGACCATCGGCGCAATCGGCGTAGGGGATCGCGGTCACCTTGCCGAACCGCCCCAGCTTGACCACCACCCAGACCGGCTCTTCGTCCTCGGCGTCAACGTAGATCCCCACCACCCGGGCGACCCGGGAGCCGTTCATGTCGTCGACCCGAAAGCCGATCCAGCCCAGCGCCTCCTTGAGCGGCGGGGGGGCACTGCCGGCTGGCTTGGGCTCAGCCATCGATTGGCCTCTCCAGCAGCTCGCCGGCCGCGGTCGCCGGGTCGAGCTCGCGCTTCACGACGCGCTCCAGCAGCTCAGCGACCTGGGGATCGTCCGCGACGGCCTCTGTGAGCCGGCGGCGCAGGCGCGCAGACGCGATCCCCAACACCTCGTTTCGAAGGTTGCGGGCGCGGCGTCGCTCCAATGTCCCTTCGCTCTCGATATGCGCCCGGTGTTCATCGATCTTGGTCGCAAGCTCCTCGATCCCCTCGCCCTTCGATGCCTCGGTGCGAAGGATAGGCACCTGCCAACCGCCGGTGTCCTCGGCCAGCGAGAGCACGCTGCGGATCTCGCGCACCATCGTGTCGGTCATCGGGTGGTCCGCCTTGTTGACGAGGATCAGGTCGGGAATCTCCATCACCCCCGCCTTCAGCGCCTGGATCGAGTCCCCCGACCCGGGCATCAGCGCAAGCACGATGGTGTCGGCGTGATCGACGATGTCGATCTCCCCCTGTCCGACGCCGACGGTCTCCAGCAGCACGTCGTCCTTGCCCGCCGCGTCCATCACCAGCGCCGCCTGCAGGGCGTGCTCCGAGAGCCCACCGAGCGCCCCCCGCGAGGCCATCGAGCGGATGAATACGCCCGGGTCAAGGAAGTGCTCGGAGAGCCGGATCCGGTCGCCGAGCAGGGCGCCGCGCGTGAACGGGCTCGAGGGATCGATCGAGAGCACCCCGATCTCGCGGTCGGCGGCGCGCAGCTGCGTCGTCAGGGCGCCGATGATCGTGCTCTTACCGACCCCGGGCGGCCCGGTGAAGCCGACGATCCTGGCGCGGCCGGTGCGTGGATAGACCTCGCGCACCAGCTCCCAGCCCGCCGGGTCATCGGACTCGATCAGCGTGATCGCGCGGGCGAGGGCGCGCTTGTCGCCCTCCAGAACCCGCTCGGCCAGCGAGGCTGATTTTGCGGCCTCCGCCACGGCGGCTGAGTCTAGACGCGGCCTCTACAGTGCGGCTCCCGATGATTCGCCTCACCCGCTTTCTGGCCCAACAGAGGATGCTGACGCCCGAGTACGCGCGCCTTTTGTGGCGCTTTCTGTGGCGGCGCCTGTTCACGAGCGCCGGCTGGCGCTGGCAGACGAATGGCCTGCTCTTCCTCGGTCCGCATCTCGAGCTGCAGATCGGGCGCCGGGGGACGATCCGCTTCGGGCGCTTCGTCTGGATCGGCGACCGGACCAAGATCCGCTGTCACGAGGGAGTGGTCGAGATCGGCGACAAGACGGTGATCGGACAGGAGTGCACGATCTCCGCCTACCAGCGGGTGCGGATCGGCGAGCAATGCGTGATCGCCGACCGCGCGATGTTCATCGACTTCGATCACGGCGTCGCCGAGGTCGAACGGCCGATCCGGGTCCAGGGCATCTACAAGCGCGACACAGTCGTGGGGTCGAACGTCTGGATCGGCTACGGCGCCTGCGTGCTGCGCGGCGTGCGGGTCGGCGACAACTCGGTGATCGGGACCAACGCCGTGGTCACCAAGGACGTACCGGCAAACGCGGTAGTCGGGGGCGTGCCGGCGAAGGTGATCCGCATGCGCGAGGCGCCAAGCGAGCTGCGCTGGTCCGATCCGGTCGAGCCCTGATCAGGCGCTGGCCCTCTTGCCAACCACCTGTTCGTAGACCGCGACGGTCTGCTCGGCGATGTCCGCCCAGTCGAAGCGACGGATGTGCTCGAGGCCCTCGCTGACCAGGCGCTCGCCGAGCTGCTCGTCGCCCAGCACGCGCACCGCCATCTCTGCCAGCGCCTCGGGGTCGCGAGCGCGGAATCGCAGCCCCGCCTCCTCGTGCGGGACCACCTCCCGCAACCCGCCGGTATCGGCGACGAGGCATGGGCAGCCGGACGCCATCGCCTCCAGCGCCACCAGCCCGAACGGCTCGTAGATCGAAGGAACGACGCAGATGTCGGCGATCGGGTACAGCGAGTGCAGGACGTCGTCCCCGATCCAGCCCAAGAACGTCCCGTGCTCCATCAACCCGAGGCCCTCCGCCTGGCGACGCAGCTCGGCCTCGTGGGTGCCCGATCCGGCGACCAGGAAGCGGGTGCCCGGGACGCGCTCTATTACGCCCGGCATCGCCTCCAGCGCCAGCTGGAACCCCTTCTCGTAGACCAGCCGCCCGACCAGCAGCACCAGCTTTTGATTGGGATCGGCGAACTCGAGCCGCAGGCGGCGAAGCTCGGCCGGGTCCTGCGGCTGCAGGTCGCGGGGGTCGATGCCGTTGGGGATCACCGAGACCCGCTCTCCCTCGACGCCGAAGATGTCGGCGATCTGCTCGCGCATGTAATACGAGCAGGCGATCACGCGGTCCGATCGATTGGTGATCCAGCGCTCGACGCCGTGGATATAGGACTGCGGGTGCTTGTCGACCCATCCCTGGTGGCGGCCGTGCTCGGTGGCATGGATCGTCGTGATCAGCGGCGCTCCGAAGCGCTTCGCGAGGTGGTCGCAGGCGTTTGCGACCAGCCAGTCGTGCCCATGGACCAGATCGAAGGAGAAGCGATCGCCGAGCTCGACGCCCGCCGCCAGCATGTCGGAGTTCATCCGCTCGACCCAGGCGACGAACTCGCCCAGGTCCGTCGGCCGCTTCGGCTCACGGATGCGGTGGATGGTCACCCCGCCGGCCTGCTCCTCGGCGGGCGACTCCTCCCCGCCGCGGGTGAGGACGTGCACGTCGAGATCGAGGTCGACCAGCGCTTCGGCGAGCTTGCGCACGTGGCGAGCCAGCCCACCCTCTATCAACGGCGGGTACTCCCAAGAGAGGATCAGCAGCCGGGTCAAGGGTGGATTAGGGCTCGAGCAATGGGACGAGGCTGAGGTCTGGTGCCAGGGCTCGCATTCGCGGGTCGGGCTCGCGGGCTGAGTCTATGGCCTCCAGCATCGCCCCGGCGTGCCCGGTGGCGCGTTGAAACGGGTAATCGCCAGCCTGCCGGCGGGCATCGAGGAAGGCCCAGTCGCTCGACTGAAGGGCGAGCAGCTCGCGCGCGGCGCGCAGCGCCCGCGGACCGTTGAGGCCCTCCCCCAGGGCCCGCAGCAGCCGCAACTCGCAGCGCCGCGCGGCCCAGGCCAGATCGGCCACCGCCGGCGCGTCCCAGGTGCGGAAGTCCTTGCCCTCGCCCCAGCTTGCGGCGCCAAGCGACCGCTGCTCGGGCTCGTGCTCGGCGAGCGCCTGCGGCAGGGTCAGCAGCCGTATGCCGTGTTCGGGCGCCAGCCGCAGCACCTCCCGCAGCCAGATCGGGCCCTCCGACCACCAGTGGCCGATCAGCTCGGTGTCGACCGCGAAGACGATCAGCCCGGCCCGCCCCCTGTCGCGCCGGAAGACCGCCAACCGCTCTGCCACCGCCTGCGCGAACTCAACCGCGTGGCGACGGGCGGCTCCAGCCGCAGCGGCCGGGTCGTAGGCCCCGCCCCCAACCCGCCACAGCCTCATCCCCCGCATCGATTTGGCCGCAAACTGCAGGTAGTCCGGCCCGGCCGGGTACCCGGTCTCCGACCACAGCCACGAGACGGCCTCCCAGTCGATCGTGAAGGCGACCGGGCCCGCCTCGGTGGCGACCGGCGTAAGCGCGTCGAGCCCGTTCTCATGGGCGCTCTGGTCGACGCAGAAGTGGGAGACATCCTGCTCGGCCAGCTCCCGCTCCAATCCGGGCACGTAGGCGCACTCGGGAAGCCAGGCGCCCCCGTCCCAGCCGAAACGGCGCCGATGCGAGCGCAGCCCGGCGTCGAGCTGCAGCCGCAGCCCCGCCCGGGTCGCCAGCAGCGGCAGCACGGCGTGGGTGGCTGCTGACCCCATCAGTGCGATCCGTCCTTCGTCTCGGGCGCTGCGGAAGGCCGCCGGCAGGTCGCCTTCGCAGGCGTCGAGCAAATCCAGCGAATGGCGGTAGCGCTCCGCCTCAGCCCGAACAGCGTCGCGGTTCTCAGCCGGCACCTCCTCGAGGTCGGCTTCGGCGGCCGCGATCCGCAGCTCGACCAGGAAGCTGCGCAGGCGCTCCCGCGCCCCCGGGTCCTCGAGTTGATCGGCGAGCACCGGCGTCACGGTCATGGTCAGGTCGCCCGCCACCTCGAGGACCGGAAGGTAGGACCGGACCGCGGCGTCGAACAGCCACTCCTCGCCGAAGGGATAGGTGCCGAAGCCCTCGACGTAGGGCATGTGCGAGTGGAGGACGATCGCCAGGTCACCAATAACCGTCGCCTCCTCAGCTCCGCTTGCGGGGGCGACGGGGTGGTCGCGACCTTGCTGACCCCCCGGTTCACGCATGGCAGACCGCCAGGAAGTCGAGGGCGCGTTCGAGGTCGCCGTCGCGAAGATCGAAGTCGGAGGAGGTGATCGCCGGGACGAAGCGGGAGTAGAAGGGCTCGGTGAGGCGCAGCGCCGGGTGGACCCTGTCCCAGCCGAGGCGCAGCGCGATCTGGTGTGCGCGCAGCTTGCCGGCGTGGACCAGCCCCAGGACCTCGACCCGCGAGAAGCAGGGATCCAGCAGCTCTCTGTACTCCTCGAACGTGTATTCGCGCAGGTGCCAGGGGTTGTCCGACTTCGTGGCGCCCGGGGGCGCCAGGGTGAGGCGGTTCGGGGTCGAGACGTAGGAGACCGGGGCCAGCTCCGCGAACCGACGCAGCAGCTGGTCCGGCCTTTCGACGTGCTCGATCGTCTGCAGGAAGACGATCGCGTCCTGCGGCTCTGAGAACTCCTCCACCAGCCCGCGACCGAAGCGCAGGTTGGAGCGGCGGTAGCGCATCCGGGCATGCTCGAACGCCTCCGGGTTGGCGTCGACCCCGATCACCTGCGCCGCCCGCCCGGCCAGAAGGTCTGAGCCATAACCCTCGCCGCAGGCAAGATCGGCGACCCGCAGCCCGGTGGAGCGCTCCGCGATCCACTCATAGACGGCGACGTGGCGACGGTACCAGTAGTTCTCCTCCGGGACGTCGGGCAGGGTTCGCTCGCCGGTCAGCTCGAGCGGCGGCACGTCGGGGGGCTGATTCTGCTGGAGGTGAGGCACGGCGCGGAGGGTGGTCCGCAACGGAACCCGACCCTAGACGATGTAAACGCAGGGGTGCTGAACCAGGGCACTAGCATTGCCGGCAATGCCAGCGGCCCTCAGCGAGAGCCCGGACCGCATACGGGACGTCAACACGCGCTACCACGACGCGGCCGCCGCATCATACGACGGCAAGTGGGGAATCGACTTCGGGGCGGTCGGCCAGCAGCAGGTGCTCGGCAAGCTGCGCAAGGCGCTGGGCGGGTCCGACGAGCGCCCGTTCGGCGACGCGCTCGAGATCGGTGCAGGCACGGGCTACTTCTCCCTGAACCTGCTCCAACTCGGGATCATCGAGCGCGCCACGGCAACCGACATCTCGCCCGGGATGCTGGCGACCCTGGGTGCGACGGCTGACGAGTTGGGGGTCGCGGTGGAGACGGTCGCGACCGACGCCGAACAGCTCCCCTTCGACGACGAAAGCTTTGACTTCGTCTTCGGCCACGCGGTCCTGCACCACATTCCCGACCTCGAGCGGGCCTTCGCGGAGTTCGCTCGCGTCCTGCGACCGGGGGGCCGGGTCGCCTTCTGCGGCGAGCCCTCGCGCTACGGGGACCTGCTCGCGGCGCTGCCGAAGCGCGCCGCCCTAGCCGTCTCGCCGCTGTGGCGCCGCGCCCTCGGCGCTGGCCGCTGCGTCAACGGCGCACCCGAGGGCGACGGCGGGGCAATTCTCGAATCGCAGGTCGACGTGCACTCCTTCGCCCCCGGCGACCTGCGAAGGATGCTCTCCGCCGCGGGCCTCGAGCAGCCGCGGGTGCGTGGCGAGGAGCTGCTCGCCAACGTCTACGGGTGGGGGGTGCGCACCCTAGAGTCGACCGCCGAGCCCGACGAGGTGCCGATGCGCTGGCGGGTGTTCGCGTTTCGCACCTACATGGCGCTGCAGCGCCTCGACGGGGCGTTGCTGGAGCCGCGGCTTCCGCCGCAGCTGTTCTACAACTTGGTGCTCTCGGCGCGCAAGCCGTCGGCCAGCTAGCCGAACGTGAACGCGTAGCCCGAGATCCCGGGCGCGAAGCGGAGGGTCAGCGTGTGGCGCTCGACCCGGGGAAGGTTGACGAGCTTGTAGAGGCGCTGGGCGTCGATCGTCGCGACCCCGCCGTGGACGTCGGCCCCGGCGAGGCGGTCGGGGATCGGCTTTCCGTCAAGCAGGACACGCAGCGGTAACGAAGCCTGCGGCGACCCGAGGACCAGAAAGACGCGGCGGGCACCGAACTCGAGCTTCAGTGTCGAGCCGCCAAGGGCGGTCGCCGATTCCGCCGTGATCCGCCAGCGACCCCCGTAGGCGAGGTGGTCGGGCGGCAACGGGCCGGCGGGGAGCGTGTAGTGGTGGGCACCGGGCCGCGGGCTGTTGACGAACCGCTCGGCGCGGGCGCCGCCCAGGTAGGACTCGGGAGTGGTGAGGCCGGGCGAGGGCGTCTGCGCCCGGACTCTGGTCATGCCGCCCAGCTTGCCGTCCCCGCGCTCGGCCAGCAGCGAGCGGATCACGCTTTCGGTTGTGCCGTAGTCGCCCTCGCCGAAGTGGACGTAGCGGATTCTGCCCCGGGCGTCGATCAGGTACTTGGCGGGCCAGTACTGGTTCGCGTAGGCGTTCCAGGTCCCGTAGTCGTTGTCCTGGACCACCGGGTAGGTGAGGCCGTTGGAAGCGATCGCCTCGTCGACGTTGCCGGCTTCCTTCTCGAACGGGAACTCGGGCGTGTGGACCCCGACGACGACCAGCCCGTCGCGGCGGTACTTGCGGTACCAGGCCTCGACGTGGGGCAGCGTGCGCAGGCAATTGATGCAGGTGTAGGTCCAGAAATCGATCAGCACGACCTTGCCACGCAATCCCGGAATCGACAGCGGCCGGCCGCCGGGCGTGTTGAACCAACGCTGCGTGTGGCTGAAGTTCGGCGCCGGGGCGACCACCGGCAGGCTGCTCCCCGCGTTCGCCTCGCTCTCCCCCACCGCCTGCTGCACCTTGTACCCGTGGAGCTGTGCGAGGTCGCTCTGCACCGCCGAGCTTTCCTCGATCGACTTGGTCGGAAACACCAGGAAGGAGGGCGCCGATTTGGCGAGGCTGGTCTCGAACTTGATGTCGGTGTTGGTCGCGAGGACGATCGCAACCGCGATCATCACCGCCCCCATCACGTAGTTGACCCGTCCGCGCAGCCGGCCGAGGTGATCGGTCACCCGCCGCCCACCGAGCAGGATCGCGTAGATCACCGCCGCCGACCCGACCCCATAGGCGAAGGCGACGAGGAGCTTGTCGGCCGTGAACGGCTGCGCGGCCGACACCGTGATCACGCCGGCGAGGATCGGCCCCGCGCAGGGCGCGTAGACGAATCCGAGACTCGCCCCGAGCAGCAGCCCGCCCCAGAAGCCGTCACCGCGGAAGCCCTGCGGCCCGCTCACGAACCTGCTCGCCAGCGCCTCGACCCGGTCGGAGAGCGGCGGCACCAGCAGCGTGACCCCAAACACGGCAAGAACGACGATCGCAAGCGTGCGGGCGAAGTCGTTCGGCAGCCCCAGCGCGTCGATCACGTAGACGAGGGCGACGGTCGCGAAGGTGAAGGACAGGGCCAATCCGGTGGCGACGCCGAGCGGGCGGCGCCTGCCGCCGGTGACGCCGGCGGAGAGCACAGCGGGCAGAACCGGCAACACGCAGGGCGACAGAGCGGTCCCTGCGCCTGCGATCAGTGCAAAGAGGATGAGCAGCGCCATTCCCGATTCCTTGGGGACTACGGATTACCGTCTCGAAAGGATCATCTAGGCGCCGCCGTCGGTCGCGAACTCGACCTCCTCGCCGAGCGACAGCTGGCCCTTCTGGCGCTGCTCTCCGAGCAGCGCGAAGGCGATCGCCGGGAAGGCAATGACCGAGATCAGCCCCGCGCCGACCAGGGCCGTGGCGGCGGCCTGGACCATGATGTGAAGCTGAAGGCCGATCTGGGTGGCGACGATGACGAACGAGAACGAGGTCGCCTGAAGGAGCCCGGCGGCGATCGCCATCCGGGTTCCCATCGTGCGCCGGTAGATCAGCGCCGGGATCACGTGCACAGCCAGCAATGCGAGCACGAACACGGGTAGGCGAATCACGCCTCCGATCGTCGCGAACAGTTGGTCGAGCTGGAAGTCGAGCCCGCTGCTGACGAAGAAGAAGGGCACGAAGATCCCCAGGGCGACCGCCTCTCGCTTCTGTTCGGCACCCTCGTCGCGCTCCTCGGTCATGCCCCGGATTACCCCTACCGTGAAGCCGGCCAGGATCGACTCGAGCCCGAGCTGGCTGGTGATCCCGACCACGATCGCAATCAGCGCCAGGTCGGCGCGGGTCTGGATCTGGGCGCTGGACTCCCGCAACCTCGCCAGGGCCGCGCTGAGACGCTTGTTTCTCCCGGCCCGCGATACAGAGACGAAGACCACGATCGCGAGCAGCGCGAAGGCACTGAGGTGAACGAGTTCGGTGCCCGGCCCGGCGCGCTCGTTGGAGTAGAAGAAGGAGATCAGGATCACGGAGGAGAACTCGGCGATCGCCGCGGTGGCGATCACCTGCTGGCCGAATGCCGTGTTGACCTCGCCGGCGTCGCGCAGAGGCACGATGATCACGCTGAGCGACGTGGCGACCAGGATCACCGCGACCAGCAGCGGCGTCTTGATCAATCCCACCTCGTGCAGCGGAGCCGCGATCGCCGCGGCGATCATGAAGCCGAGGGCAAAGCAGGCCAGCCCCCGCTCGAGCACCTCACCGCGAAGCCTGTTGACGTCGATCTCACGTCCGGCCAGGAACAGAAGCGCCGCCAGACCGATGGTGGAGAAGAGCTCGACCGATTGGCTGGAATGAGCGATGTCGAGGACCTGCGGCCCGACAATGATCCCGCCGACCAACTCGAGCACGATCACCGGCACGAAGAGCCTTGGGATCAGCTCGCGCAGGACCGGGGCCGTGAAGGCGATCACCGCCACCACCACGAAGCTGAAGTCGGGCACCTAAGTCTCCGCGTCCTTTGGCTGACGCCGCACGCGCACCAACCGCACCCGGTCGTCGATCCCCTTCAGGCGCCGCTCCCCAGCGGACGAGTAATGGAAGCGATCTCCCAGCGCCTTCTTTGCCTCCTGGGTCGCCAGCACGCTGCCCGGCCGCGCGATCTGGGTGATGCGGCTCGCGAGGTTGACGGTGCGGCCGTAGAAGTCGCCGCCCTGGGCGACAACAGGACCGTGGGCGAGGCCCGCCCGCAACTGCGGGAAGTCCTCCCCCTCGGCGTCTGCCGCCTCGACCAGGCTCAACGCCGCCTCGCCCAGCGGCTCGGGCTCGGTCGAGACCAGCATCGCGGCGTCGCCGATCATCTTCACCAGCCGCACCGGCCCCTGGGCGACCGCTGTCGCCATCTCTTCGAGACGCGCGGCGATCACCCCGAGCTCGTCGGCCGGCACCTGCTCACCCAACCGCGTGAAGTCGATCAGGTCGGCGAAGCAGACCGTCTGCTCGCTTATACCGCGGACCTCGCCCGAGGCCAGATCGGCCTCGGCGATCACGTCGCGGCGAATCTGCTCCAGCAGATGGGTCTGCAGCGCGTAGGAGAGGACCGGGCCGACGAGCGGCAGCGTGACCTTGGCGGCCGCCTCGAGGCGCCGTGCGAGGTCGCGCTCGTTGTCGCCGGACTGGACCACCGTGCGCAGGATCAGCTCGCGGTTTGCCTGGGCGATCCGGGCCGTCGCCATCCCGATCGTGCGCGAGACCTGAAGGATCCCCTCCTCGGGAAGGCCGGCCTCGCGAAACGCCCGCAGACGTTCGGCGGCATCGAGATCGTCGTCGCCGAGCACCCGCGCGTCCGGATCGGGGTTGGAAACCCCGAGCGCAACCCGAGAACGCTGCAGAAACTCGAGCTCCACCCCGGAGCGCTCGGCGATCTCGCGCGCCGTGTACTTGGGCCCGGTGCCGCCAACCAGCGCCCGCTCGACCGGCAAAAGCACCAGCCTGCCCGCGGCCGCGGCCTCGCGCAGGTCCTCCATCGGCACGCCGTCGTCGCTCAGCTCCTGCAGAAGCGCTAGCCGGGCCTCCCTCGCCTCACCCTCGAGCCCCTCCAACATGCCCTCCGCCTCGAAGTCGATCTCCGGCATCGGCGGATTCTCCATCACCGCTAGTCGACCAGCACCACGGCGCCGCCCCGGCGCGGATCGCCGCCCCCCTCGAGGGTGCCATCGGGGTCGCGAGCCACGGTCTGGACACCCCCGAAGTAGAGGTTGGGACGCCGCCAGCGCACCACGGGCACACCGTTCTGCTCGAGCCGCCCCAGGGCCGCCTCGTCGATCCCGGGCTCCGCTTGCACCGCTCCCCCCTCGAAGTGGACTCGGGGTGCGCGCACGGCATCCGCGGCGCTCATCCCATCGACGACCAGGCGCAGCACCGTCTGCAGGATCGCGGAGCGAATCCGGTTCGAGCCGGCGCTGCCCAGCCCGGCGATCACCTCGCCGTCGCGCATCACCACCGTCGGCGCCATCATCGAAGGCATCCGGCGTCCCGCCTCGGTGAGGTGGAAGCCCTGCGGGTTGAGGTCTTCCTCGCCCAGCATGTTGTTGAGATGGACGCCCGTGCCCGGGACGACGACGCCGGAACCGGTCCCGTTCGAGCAGGTCACCGACGCGCACATCCCCTCCGAGTCGAGCACCGCCAAATGCGTGGTCGAGCCGAGCCCATCGTCCGGCGTGGCGTCGCCACCCCCCAGCGACTCGCGCAGACGGGAGGCGATCTCGTCGAGCTGCTCGGGCTCCAGGAAGAGGTCCGCGAAGCCGTCCTCATACAGCCCCTCCTGGAAGCGCTCGCCGCGGCTGTCCTGGGCGGCCTCCATCGCCGCCACAGTCTCGTCGACCCCAGCGTCGCCGAGGCGCTCGAGCAGCTCCAGGCAGAGGGCGATGAGGATGCCGCCCGAGGATGGCGGCGGGTTGGTCAACACCTCGGTACCGCGGAACCGGGCGCGGACCGGGCGCCGCTCGATCGCCTCGTAGGCCGCCATGTCCTCGCGCGAAAGAGTCCCGCCCAGCTCCCCGACCCGATCGGCGACGGCCACTCCGACCTCGCCCGAGCAGAACGGCTCCGGGCCCTCGGCCCCGTAGCGCTCCAGGGCCTCGGCCAGTTCCGGGAAGCGGAACGTCTCGCCCTCGGTGAGGACGCGGCCGGCGGGCGCGTAGAGCCGGCGACACTCCTCATCGAGGGTGAGGATCGGAGCGAGGATGTGGAAGATGTAGGCCTGCTGGGCGTTGAGCGGAGCACCGTCGAAGGCCAGATCGATCGCCGGCTCCACCAGCTCAGAAAGTGGAGCTGTGCCGAAGCGACCGAGGGCATGGGCAAGGCCCGCCGCGGTACCCGGCACGCCGCAGGAGGCGGCGCCGACGTGGAACGTCTGCGGGACCTCGTCGAAGTAGACCTCGATCGGAACCAGCTCTGCGCGACGCTCGACCCCTCCCAGGCCCGGCGCCTGGACAAAGAAGTCGATCAGGACGTCGCTACTGCCCGCCGCCTCCTCCCAGGGAGCCGAAGGCGACCGGTGATCCGAGCTTGCTCGGATGCGTCCGGGGGCGGCGGGGTGGTGCCCACCCTGCTCACCCCCAGTTTTACTCCCGGGGTCGTGGACCAGCATGAAGCCGCCGGCGCCGAAGCCGGTCAGCGGGCTCTCGACCGCGAATGAGGCGAGCACGGCACCGACCGCCGCGTCGACGGCGTTGCCACCCTCGCGCAGCACATTCGCGCCAGCCTCCGCCGTGAGCGGGTGCCCAGCGGCAACGACTCCTCTCACGGAGTTCGGCTCCTAGCCCGGGAGAAACTCGGGAACTTCGACGCCGCCGAGGTCGTCGCTGCGCGCCGGCTTGGCGCGCTCGCCCTTCGTGGCGCGGATCGTCGGCTCGTCGATCTGACGCCGCGGCCTGGTCATGCCGTCGAACCTCGTCGCGACGACGGTGACCCAGACCTCTTCGGTCAGCTCTTCGTCGATGTTGGCGCCGAAGATGATGTTGGCGTCCGCGTGGGCAGCCTCGCCGACCACCTTGGCGGCCTCGCTGACCTCGACCAGCGAAAGGTCCGGCCCGCCGGTGATCGAGAGCAGGATCGAGCGCGCTCCCTCCACCGAGGTCTCCAGAAGCGGTGAGGAGATCGCCTTGTCGGCGGCCGCCATCGCCCGACCCTCGCCGGTCGACATTCCGATTCCAAGCAGGGCCTGGCCGGCGTCCGACATGATCGTGCGCACGTCGGCGAAGTCGAGGTTGATCAGCGCCGGGAGGGTGACCAGGTCGGAGACCCCCTGCACGCCTTGGCGCAGGACGTCGTCCGCGACCTCGAAGGCCTCGACCATCGAGGTCTGCTCGTCGAGCACCGACAGCAGCCGGTCGTTGGGGACGGTGATCAGCGTGTCGACCTCCGCAGACAGCGCCTCGATGCCCTTGTCGGCCATGCCGGCTCTGCGAGAGCCCTCGAAGGAAAACGGCCTGGTGACGATGCCAACCGTCAGCGCTCCCACCTCGCGGGCGAGGCGCGCGACGACAGGCGCCGCGCCGGTGCCGGTGCCGCCACCCGCGCCAGCCGCAACGAAGACCATGTCGGAGCCCTTCAGCAGGCGCTTGATCTTGTCCTGCTCGTCGAAGGCGGCCCGGTGGCCAAGATCGGGGTCCGCGCCGGATCCCAGACCCCGCGTGGCCTCGGCCCCGATATGAACGGTGACGTCGGCGGTGCAGACCTGGAGCGACTGAAGATCGGTGTTGACGGCCATGAACTCGACTCCGGGAATCTGGGTCTCGACCATACGGTTGACCGCGTTGACACCCGCACCACCGACTCCGATCACCCGGATGATCGGGCTGCGCGGTCCGGCGGCGGTCGGGTGGTACTGCGGCTCCTCGCGCCCCCAGCGGGGCGTCGTTACGACGTCCGGAGACGTGTCGGCAAAGATCTTCTGCAGCCGCTCCCTGGGCTCCGGGTGCGTGGGTGCCTCTGGCTGGCGCATCTGTGGCGTCGGCGGCTCTGGCTCTGGGCTGGGCGGCTCGGGCTGGGGCGTAGGCGGTCCGGGCTGCGGGGAGGGCGCCGGATCGGGTGACGGTGCGGGAGGCTGCGGGGTCTCGGAGCGAGGCTCGTCCGAAGGGACCGGATCGTCGCGGCCGAAACGGGGCCGGTCGGGCCCACCCTGAAGCTCGTCGGCCCGCTTCTCACCCGGGATCGGTGCCTCGGGCGGGTCCGCGGGGGGGTCGTCGACGGTCGAGCGGAAGAGGTCGGCCAGCGGCCCCTCACGCATGCTTGCGCGCTTACGACGACCCATTCGTCAGAACCTCCTTGGCCGGCTCACGGTTCAGAACCTCCTTGGCCAGCTCACGGTAGTAGTTGGCGGCGTTGCTGTCCGAATCGTACTTGAGCACCGAGGCGCCACGCACGGGTGCCTCCGCGAACTTGATCGCCTTGCGGATCCGTGACTTGAAGACCAGCTCGCCGAAGTTCTCCTCGAGGATCTCCACCGCCTCCTTGGCGTGCACGGTACGCGAGTCGAGCATAGTCGGGAGGATTCCCTCGATTTCGACGTCGGGGTTGAGGTTCTCCTGGATCATCTTCAGCGTGTTCTGAAGCTGCACCAACCCCCGCATCGACAGATACTCGCACTGGACGGGGACGATCACCTTGTCAGACGCCGTGAGCGCATTGATCGTCAGCAGCCCGAGGCTGGGCGGCGTGTCGATGCAGACGAAGTCGTAATCACCGAGGACCGGCTTCAGGGCCTTCTCGAGCGAGCGCTCGCGCCCGATCTTCGTGCTCATCGCGATCTCGGCGCCGGCGAGGTCGATCGAGGCAACCGCGATGTCGATCTCGCGATGCGCGATCGCCTCTGTGATCGGGACGTCGTGGACGAGCACGTCGTAGAGGCTCGTCTCGACCTTGTCCGGGTCGATGCCCTGGCTCATCGTCAGGTTGCCCTGCGGGTCGAGGTCGATGCAGAGGACCCGGTGGCCGGACTCAGCGAATGCGACGGCAAGATTGAGCGTGGTTGTGGTCTTCGCTACGCCACCCTTCTGGTTGGCGAAGGAGATCACCTTGGCGGTCTTGACCTCGGCCTCCTCCTCGTCGGACCGACCGTGGCGGCTCGGGGTGATCAGCTCCTCGGCCTTCAGGCGGGCGCTCTCACTGCCAGAGGTGTCATCCGCCGCCTCGTCCTCCCTTTGCGGTTCGGGAGCGGCGGGGTCGTCATCAACCTCCGGAGCGCCGTTCGGGGAGCCCTTGGAGATCTTGATCTCGCCGCCGCCCTCGTCGGGCGTCTGCTCGATCGTCTCCACGGGCGAATCGGGCGCTTGGTCCTGCTCTGCCTGAGGTTCTTCCTCAGGCGTCGATTTACGGCTCAGAAAACCCATATGCGCGGATTATTCGCATGCGGAAGGGGTTTTCCTGCCGTCCTCAATATTTGCTAGATCGCCTGCAGCGGGTAAGGGCTGAGTCTGCGTTGATGTAATGGCCTGATGCCCGAGATGCTCGAAAAACGGCTGCTCTTCGTCACCGGCAAGGGGGGCGTCGGCAAATCGACCGTGGCCGCCTCGCTTGGCCTCGCGGCCGCGGCGCGTGGCAAGCGGACGATCGTCTGCGAAATCGGCTCTCAGGAGCACACGTCGCGCCTCTTCAACCGTGCCCAGGTGGGGTTCCACGAGGTGCAGCTCGAGGACAACCTTTGGACGATCTCTATCGATCCCGACGAGTCGATGCGCGAGTACGTGTTGTTGCAGCTCAAGGTGCGGGCGATGCGCGACCTGCTGTTCCGCAGCCGCGTCTTCACCTACATGACGGCCGCGACTCCTGGCCTCAAGGAGCTGGTGACGATCGGAAAGATCTGGGAGCTGTCGCAGCTCGACCGCAAAGTCCGCAAGGGGCGCAAGTACGACCTCGTGATCGTCGACGCGCCCGCGACAGGGCACGGGATCGGCTTCCTGCAGACACCTCGCACGTTCGCGAACATCGCCCGCGTCGGCCCGATTCACGCCCAGGCCCAGGAGCTGGATCGGTTCATCACCGACCATGCCTCGACCGGAGTGGCGATCGTCGCATTGCCCGAGGAGATGCCGGTAAATGAGACGGCGACGCTGGAGCGAGAGCTGCGCGAGGAGATCGGGATCTCGGTGGATCGGGTCTACATGAACGCGCTCTACCCGGAGCGCTTCTCCAACGGCGAGGCGGAGCGGCTCGAGGGGGAACGGCCGCAGGCCACCGGCGCGGTCCGCGAGGCGCTTCGGGCCGCCGTCTCCGAACATCGGCGGGCGCGTTCGCAACGCGCTCAGCTGGCGCGATTGCGACGCCGAGTAAGCACGCCCGTGAAAACCCTTCCCTTCATCTTCCAGCCCGTGCTGGGCGTCGAGGACGCCCGCGAGCTCGCCGCGAGACTGGACTAGCCAATGCCCGCGGTCACCGACATCCTCGAGGACCGCGAGATCTGCATCTGCGCCGGGTCGGGCGGGGTCGGCAAGACGACGACGGCGGCTGCGATCGCGACCGGGATGGCGGCCCGCGGGCTGAAGGTCTGCGTGCTCACGATCGACCCCGCGAAGCGGCTCGCCGACTCGCTTGGGCTGGAGGAGCTGGGCAACGAGGCGAAGCGCGTCGACCCCTCTCTGTTCGAGGCGCAGGGAATCGAGATGGAGGGTGAGCTGTGGGCGATGATGCTCGACGCCAAGGCGACATTCGACGAACTGGTGCGGCGTCACGCCCCCGATGAGGAGACGCGCGACCGGGTGCTGTCGAACCGGATCTACGAGCAGATCTCCAACGCGCTGGCCGGTTCCCAGGAGTACATGGCGATGGAGAAGCTCTTCGAGCTGCACTCCGAAGGGAGCTTCGACCTCCTGGTCCTCGACACGCCGCCGAGCCGAGACGCACTCGACTTCCTCGATGCACCGCGACGGCTCACTCAGTTCATCGAGGGGCGGTCGATGAGAATCTTCATGAAGCCGACCGGCATCGGGATGCGAATCGCCGGGCGCGGCGCCTCGGTGATGTTCGGGATCCTGAAGCGGCTGGTCGGCTTCGACCTGCTCGCCGACCTCTCGGAGTTCTTCACCGCCTTCAGCGGCATGGTCGAGGGCTTCCAGGAGCGGGCGAAGCGGGTCAACGAGCTGCTGGCCGACCCGGCGACGAGCTTTCTGGTCGTCTGCGGCCCCCAGGGGGAGCCGATCTCCGAGGCCGTCTACTTCCATCGCAAGCTGGTCGAGGCAAAGCTTCCGTTCGGCGGCGTGATCGTCAACAAGGTGCACTGCTCGAACAACCAGCTGCGCGGAAACGGAGCCGACATGCGGCGGGCCCTCGCGGAGCTATTGGATGACGAGGACCTGGCCGATCGGGTCGCCGCCAATGTCGGCGACTACCAGGCGCTCGCCGCCCGCGACGCCGCCAACATCGATCACCTGGCGGCGGAGCTGCGGACGCAGAGCGTGATCCGTGTGCCCTACCTCGACGAGGACGTGCACGACCTCGCCGGGTTGGCCGAGATCAATCGCTACCTGTTCGCCCCTGAAGAGGAACGCGCCGCGCTGCTCAGTGCTTGATGGCCGGTGCCGCCCCTAGGCGCCGGATTTAGTGGACTCGGGTCCGGTCCCGGTCGTAGTCGAGCTCGCCGACCTCCCAGTCGGCGTCATCGGGCACCGGGAAGAGGTGGCGCACCCGCGGCTCCTCGAGCGGCTCCTCGTCCCCCGCGTCGCGGCGCAATTCGTCCTGCTCCCGCGAACGCCTTGCGACGGGCGCCGGCCACTCCAGCGTCTCGCCGCCGTCGGCATCCGAGACCTCGCTCAACCAATCACGCTCGGTGCTGGTCCTCACGGTCTTCTCCTCGTCGTCATTGCGCGACACCTCCTCAGCTGCGCTTCCGGGGGTGTCGCGGTGGTTCCCCCCTTGCTCAGCTCCTGTTTGTTCAAGCTCGTTGTCCTCGTCCCCTTCGTAGTAGATGCCGTCCTCGTAGGAGTTGTCGGCTTCGACCTGCGGCTCGGGTGACGCCTGCTCCTCTGAGTCCGCTTCGACATCCGGCTTCTCCGCCGCCCTGATCCGGATCGCCTCCGGGTCGGGGACGACGACCTCGGGGTGCTGCTCCTCTATCGCCTCCTCGCGGGTCGGGGGCTCCCACTCGTCCATCTCGCCCATCTGCTCGACGCTTCCCTCCCCCGCTTCCAGTCCGCTTACGACAAGGCTCTCGTCGGCGCTGGCGGCGACGTCGCTGCCGTGCTCGCCCAGCGCCGCGCCGCGGACGATCGAACGTGCGGCGTCCTCCATCCATGCGGCCAAGCCCATTGCGGCGCCAAGGTCGAACTCGTGACCGCCCATCATCGCTCGCTCGAGCTCGAAGGCAGCCTGCAGCTTCTCGTAGGCCTCGGGGCGCTCGGGCGGTTGCGCGATCAGCGCCGCGACCCGCATCGGCAGATTGGCCCCGACCGGGCCGGCACCTTCGAACAGGGCCCGCATCGCAAGCAGGTGGTCGCTGAGTCCATCGAGGGCGGTGGGGCGATCGCAGCCCATCTCGAAGCGGCCGACAGCCCAGGCCAATGCGCCGTCCGGGTCCGGTCGCGCCTCGAGCGAGCGCGCGAAGTCGGCCAGGTCGGCCGCCTCGGCCTCGCTCAGCTTGTAGCCACCCAAACGGGTTGCCGGAACACCGGTCGCGATCCGCCTCCAGGTCCCCTCGCCGGTCGGGGTGTAGGCGTAGGGGCCGAGACCGACACCGCCCTCCTTGAAGAGCCTCAGCACGCTGATCAGCTCGCGCAGCATCCGCATCGCCGGCGCGGCGCCCGCAACCCATTCCTCTTTCTCGGCGAAGGCGAGGAACTGGGGCTCCCAGGCGCTGCGCTGCATGCCGTCGCTGCGGGTCACCCCGGCCGGCGCATTCACCGTGTCGGCGCGCACGATCTGCACGCCGCTCGGCAACTCGAGGCGCGCCAGCGGCATCTGCAACCCGACCAGCGGCGCAAGCAGGACCTCGGCCTCCGATACGTCGCGCGCCTCGGTCTCCAGCTCGTGCAGCGCGGCCTCGAGGCGAGGCCTGTCGAGCCTGAACTCAGCCGATCCGTCCCAGAGCCTGGCGATGAAGGCGACCAGCATCTGGTCGGCGCGCTCGACCTCGTCCTCGGGGACCGCCTCCCCCCTGGCCTCCAAGTAGGGCGCGGCGATGCCCGCGGCGTCGATGGCGCTGCAGGCGGGGCCGAAGGCGGGGAGTGAGCGAAGCTCGTCGGCGTGGTCGCGGACGAATTGGGCGGTCAGCGGCACATAGCAGTGGAACGTGTGCTCGCCCTCGGTCTCGGCCACGTCGAAGGGAAGCTCCTCGCCGGTCGCCACCAGCGAGGTGAAGCGGGTCGCCGCCTCGGCGGCGAGTCTCCGCATTGCCTCTTGAAGCTTCGGGTCGGCGCGCACGCCGACACGATTCTTCCGTGCCCGAGCGCCTCCTGCGGCTGCACGGGTGCTTGCAGAGAAAGAGCGGCCCTACTATGCGGCGGCCGGAACCTTGTCCGAGGCGCTGCTCGGCAGCCAGCGGCGACCGTAGGTGCGCATGTCCTCGATCAGGGGCACCAGAGCCTCACCCTTCTCGGTCAGCGCGTATTCGACCCGCGGCGGAACCTCGGGATAGGTGTTGCGCTTGACGATTCCCTGCTCCTCGAGGGCCCGTAGGCGCAGCGAAAGGGTCCGCGGGCTGATCCCTTCGAGCGACCGCTCGAGCTCACAGAAGCGCCGGCTGCCGTCGGCGAGGTCGCGAATCACCAAGAGGGTCCACTTGCCCGAGACGATCTCGGAGGTGCGGCAAACTGGGCAGCTGGCGTTGCTTATTGCGCTCATAGAAGCAGAGGAATCGGGGGTCCTCCCTCGCTTCAGCAAGTGTAGCGCCGATGCTTCAGAAAGTGAAGTGCCGGCCTGGGGAGCCGCTGGGGCCGTTGCCCGACGAGCCCTGGCCGGCGACCGACGGCGGATTGTTGCGAACAATGAGGTCGAAATTGACCAGGTCGACCCTGAAGGCGCGGCCGTCGGTCCAGACCAGATCCTCGTGCTCGCCCGGCTTCAGGGAGAGGATCTGGCAATAGGTGCCGGCGAAGGTGCAGGTGCCCTCGCCGTCGATCGAGCTGACCGCCGAGGAGACGAGGAACACCGCCCTCGTTGGTTGGAAGGAAGAATTGGTGGTCACGCCCAGGAACTCGAGCGCCGGCACGCTCTTGCTCGGCAATGGGGTGAGGGTGCCGACGCTGTCGCGCACGGTCAGCTTCTGGCCAACCTCGCCGGTCCGCAGCTTCACGCGGTAGAAGAAGTACTTGTTCTGCGTAGTCGTCGTGGGTGTGGACGACGACTGGGTAGTGCTGCCGCCAGTCGGAGTGCTTGCACCGGCCGCGGCGGCTGCAGCCTTGCCCTCCGCGGTCAGCCCGACGTTCGATCCGCTCGACGTTGTCGGAGGCAGCCCACCAGTCGGAGTCAACCCGCCCGTGCTGCTGCCGGCAGCTGTGGAGGTCCCGGAGCCGAAAGAGGCCCCCAACTGCGGCAGGAAGGGATCCTGCGGCGTGTCTCCGCTCAAGCGGCGCCGATAGTCGCGCAGGCCCGGATCGGACAAGGCCACTTGCGTGGCGGGCACCGACGACTTACTCGGAACCGCCGTAACGGGCCCGGGTGCCGTCGGGGGTGGAGTCTTCGACGACTTGGAGAGCGCGATTGGGACCAGCACCATCCCGGCAAGCAGGACGACGATCAGTGGCAGCAGGCGCCGGTCGCGCAGGTCGCTGTAGAGGTCGGTCAGGAGCTGTGGACTTTGGAAGTTCATGGGGTTGCCGGCGCTGCGGTTGTGGAGGAAGCGGGGGCGGTGGAAGACGACGAGGGTGCCGGGGCGGCACTCGATGCCGGGGCAGCGGCCGGCGCTGCTGCCCCTGCGGCGGCTGCCTGGGCGTCCGGGGTCATGTAGGTCGTGACCGATACGGTCGCCAACAGAAGCGGGTATGGCTTTGTTCCATCGGCCCCCAAGGTGAAGCTGTCGATGGTCGTAAGGCGGCCGTTGGCGGCGATCGTGCCTCCCTTCGGATCGACGAGCCGGTCGATCCTCGCAATGAAGTCTGCGATCTGAAAGAAGTTGCCCTCGAAGGTGAGGGTGTAGGGCAGCGTCGTCAGGCCACCCGGCCCGGGGCTGGCGCCGCCCGACACGGTGGTCGCCGCCGGGGTGGTGGCCGATGCTCCTGAGGATGCAGCTTGGTCGCCGCCCTGCGAGATCTTCTGAAATTTGACTCCCGAGAGCCCTGCGATCTTGTTCACCTGGACCAGCAGCGAGGCGGCCTCGTCCTGGGCCGGGACCGCCTTGCCCGTCACGACCAGCCGCTGGTAGTCGCTGGCGAAGTGCTTTCGCGCCTGGCGGCCCTGCTGCACCGTGGCACGCTGCTGTTCGACTTGGCTCTGCAGCGCGCTTATCGCCGTGTCGAGCTTCTTCACCTGGTCCTGCTTGGGCGAGACCACGAGAATCCAAACGGCCGCCAAGACCACGATCACGGGCAGCACGAAGAGGATGTTGCGATCGGCTCCCTTCAAATTCATCTCAGCCTCCCGTTCCGGTGGTCGTGGCCGAGGCCGGGACAGCTGGTGTTGACGCGGGCGCGGCAGCGGCGGGCGCGGCAGCAGCGGGGGCGGCAGCCGATCCCTGGCTAGCTGGAGCGGCACCGAACGCCACCGTAAGGGTGAACTTCGAAATCGAGAGGTTGGTGCGGCAATCTGTGGTGCTCGTGCTGCTCGAACCTGAGATTTCGTCAGCGCTGGCGCGCTCGGAGCTCTGCAGATCGACGCTGGTCACACCGTCGATGTCGCGCAGAGCCGAGAGGAATCCTGCGACCCCGTCATGTCCCTGCGCGCATCCGGTCAATTCCAGGGTGGGCACTGTGGGCGCGCCTGTCGCCGTCCCGCTGGCGTCAGCTGTGGCTGCGCTCGGCGCTGTGGCGGTGAGGTCGGTCAACGAGATGTCGCCGGGGAGCACCAGCGAGAGCTCACGCATGACGCGCTCCCAGTCGAAGCGGCTGTTGGCGAGGGCCCGGACGGTGTCGGTGCGCTGGCGCTCGCTGTCGCTGAACTGGATGAAGGGCTGCAGCTGGTCCGCCTGCGCGCTGACCGCCGCTACCTGCTGGTTCAACTGAGCGATCTCTGCCTTGCGATCGTCGATCTTGTTGTTGGCGAGGACCACCATCGTCACCGCAGCAAGCGCAATCGCAAGCGCCCCGACCAGCAGATAGGCGATTGGACCGGTGCGCACCGGTGTCCCACCGTGGCGATCCTCGGGCGGGATGAGGTTGACGGGGCGCACGTTCAGTCCTCCAGGGCGAGGCCGTAGGAAACCGTCAGTCGGGCCGCTGCCTCGTCTCCGAGCTGGGCGAGGGCACCTGGCCTTACCGTTGCCAGGTCTTGGCCGAGTCCCGTCTGCAGACGACCGATGAGGCCCGGGATTGCGCTACCGGCGCCGGCAATCACGATCCGCTCCACCGGCGGGACGCCCTCCTGTGCTGCGTAGAACTCCAGCGAAAGCCGAAGCTCGTCGGCCAGCTTCGAAGCTCCCTCCTCGAGAACCTCTCTGGTCGCGGCGATGATCTCGGGGTCGCCCTCGATCTCGCCAAGGGGGCGTTCGAAGCCGACGTGGGTGAGCCATTGCCGAGCGTGGTCCATGGCAAGGGTGCGGCGCTCGGCGAGTCTTTGGGCGATCACCTCGACTCCAAAGGGAGAGACACGAGTGAAGAGGCAGCTGGAGCCACGCGCCACGGCGAGGTTGGTGACGTCGCCGAGGTTGCAGTACAGAGACGCAGGGGCGTGAGTGCCTTCAGCCCCTGGTTCCGAAGCGACCGTGGAGTCGGTCGGGTCGGCCGTCGGGCCGTCCGTCACGCCGGAGAGGGCGCGGATCAACGCAAAGGCGGAAAGATCGATCCCTGCCGGGCGCAGCCCGGCCCCGGACAGCGCCGTGAGCAGGCTTTGCAGCATGTCCCGACGCGCGGCCACGGCGACGACCTCCATGCTGCGGTTCCCGTCGCCATCGTCCGAGCGAGCCACCACCTGGTGCTCGAGGACGGCCTGGTCCAGTGGCATCGGCAGATGCTCCTGGGCTTGGAATCGAATCGCCGTGTCGAGCTCCTTGGGATCCTCGATCAACGGGAGCCGGAACGTCCTCACGGCGACTCGTTGATTGGCGATCCCGACACGAACCGTCTTCGAGAGCTTGTGCTCGGAAAACATCGAGCGAAGCGCAGTGCTGAGCCCTTCTGGGTCGATGACCTCGCCCTCCTTGATCAGGCCACCCTCGAGCGGCGTGATGGCGACCTGGGAAACTGACCGCGATCCGTCGCCTGCGAGCTGCGAGGCAGCCAGGCTTCCGGCCTCCACGTCGAGCCCGATGATTGACTTGTCGTTGCTGGTGGAGAGCATCACTAATACGCACGTCCAGGTGACCCAGTCACCATCGGCCGTATTCGACGTGGGCTTGAGAGCTCCCGTGGATTTCTGATCGTGGCCTTGCAACCCCTGCAACGGGGTCGCAGCTAATGGCCTGGAAACGTGCTCAGGTACCAGTCGATGATCTGGTTGCCTGCCAGCAGACCGCAGAGCCCTCCCAAGGCGAGGAAGGGCCCAAACGGCACTCCCTGCTTGCGTGCGGCGGCGCCGTCGCGCAGGATCAAGCCGACGCCGACGAGGGCCCCAACGAGAAAGCCGATCAAAAGCGCCGGGGCCACGGCGCTGCCCAGATAGAGGCCCATGAGGGCAGCGAGCTTGACGTCGCCCATGCCCATCCCCCTCGGGTAGACGAGCGCCATGAGCAGCAGCAGCCCCCCGGCGGCAAGTGCCGCGAGCCCGCGCTCCGGCAGGCTGCCGGGGTCGACGGCAGCCCCGATCGCGACGCCGATCAGCGCCGAGACCACCAGGATGCGATTGGGGATGATCCTCTGCTCGAGGTCGGTGAGGGTGATCGCCGCGAGCGTCGCCACGAAGACCAAGCCGAGGGCAAGCTGTGCCGGTTGGTCCCACAGCACCAGCACGGTGGCGACGAAGGCCACGCCGACGGATAGCTCGACGGCCGGATAGCGCAGCGAGATCGGCGCTGCGCAACTGCGGCAGCGACCTCGCAGCAGCAGCCAGGAGATCACCGGAATGTTGTCGTAGGCGGCGATCTGGGCCCCGCAGCTCGGGCACTGCGACCGCGGTCCGATGATCGAGAGTCGGCGCGGCACCCGGTGGGCGACCACGCTGACAAAGCTTCCGGCGCAGATGCCGCCGAGGAATGCGAGTGATGCTGCTGCGGCCATCATCTGCTCAATCGGCGTCGCGACGGCACCGCTTGAGGATAAGGACGGAGCCGCCCAGGACTCTCCCCGCTAGGGGGTCGGTGGCAGCGGGGTCGTGGTATCGATGAGGAGCTCGGAGGGAAAGAGCGGATGGTCGTACATCAGCTCCAGTGCTTCGGGGACGTCGGATGCGACGCTTATCGCCAGGCCGATCCTCGACTTCGGCTCCACACTCTGTGCCCCTAGGTCCGTGGTGGCCTTGATGGGTATCGGCAACTCGTCTGACGGATCGCCGTAGTCGGCCGGCCAGTTGCCGCCCGACGAGTAGGTCCACGACGCCGTTTGCGTATCGCCGCCGAAGAGGAGGTTGGTGCCACCCGGGGTGCGTCTGAACAGCCAGATGCAGATCTTTCCCGGGAACTGGTTGGGGCTCAGCGTCCGCGAGAAGAAGGACAGTGTGACCGTCCCGCTGAGCCTAAAGGGTTGAATCGTGGGCGGTATCTCGTCGCTGAGCCAAACGTGAAAGCTGCTGTGGGGGTCGGGGCTCCCGTCCGCCATCCATTTGCACGGTGGGTTGGGCGGGTCGGGCGGGGTGCTCTTTACCTCGGGCACGATCTGGATCCCCTCGTCGGTGCCCGGGGGAGGCGGATTCAACTCGCTCTGATAGTCGTAGTAGGGGTCGGTCAGGTCGCCCGGGGGCTGGGTGGTAAGCAATGCGTCAGGGGCCCCCGGCGTCGCCCCAGTCCGCTTTCCGTCGATACAGTCTCCGAGCGTGTTGTGGAGGAGATGGGGGGCGGTGATGTCCTGGCGTATCGTCGGGCCGACGGGATCGCAGGGGGTGTCGCTGAGCCAGAACTGCTGCTGCTGGTCCCCCGGGTTACCGGGGGGAACACTGGCGGGCATCGAGTTGGCGGTCGGGTCGATGAAGTCGGAGTGGAGCTCGATGTAGGGCCGGGTACCTCCGGCAGCGGTGGCGTCGGGCTGGACAACGATGATCACTCTCTTCAGGTCCTGTCCGCTGCAACTCTGCAGAGGGCAACCGTTGTCGCTCTGCCAGACGACGAACCGCCAGATCGTTCCCGATATGTCGCCGCTCGTGAAAGTCTCGGGGCCGGGATTGATTGTCCCGTTGTCCACTTGGGTTCCATCATCCTTGGGGCTGCCGTTCCACACCATCGACGCGTAGTTTGTGGAACCGGCGCGGGCCAGGTTGAACTGTCCATTCAGCACCCGGTTCAACGGGCTCGTGGGAACGGTGGAGTGGGCGGGCTCGGACGTGAGCGCGATTTGGGTGTACGGCAAGGTTCGTATCGTTTCCAACTCCTTCTGGGCCTGGCCCAACTCGACCTGGGTCGCCTGAGCGCGGAAGGTGGCGCGGCTGCTGGCGTCGTAGGCGTCGAAGATCGCCACTGCGGCGAGGATCAGGATGAATGCGGCGATCACTGCCTCGATCAGTACGAAGCCGTCCTCGTCCGCGGGCGCGGCGGCGCGGCGGCGGGCGTTTGCGAGGAAATTCATGATCCGACGTTTCGCAGGGCGGTGCCGTCGTGGAGGGTGATCGCGTCGCCGCCGGTGCTTTGATCGTTCGGAAGGACGAGCCTGATGCCCACGTAGCAGACGAAGTCGCAGGTCGTCGCTGGGTAGTTGAACGCGGCGTCACTGGAAAGCCCGGTGACCATGGTGACCGAGGGCCCCGCCCCGCTGCCGTTGAGATTGCTCTCCTGACGCGCGCATTCATAGGTAGCAGGGGTGGTACTGGGGGTTGTCTCTGCGCAGGAGTAGGTGACCCTGCATGGGGTCTCAGCCGAAGGGTTGCCGGTGCCGCAAGCGTGCCGGACGTAGGTGTAAACCGTGAATCCGGTGGAGGAGTTGCCCCCAATTTGATAGCTGGGGCGCAGGTCGCGCAGGACCTGGTCCGAGAACACCCGCGCATCGCCGACACTCTGCGCCGCCTGCTGGACCCGGCCCGAGGTGTTGGCCGCTCCGTCGATGATCGGAAAAGCGGCAAGCATTACCCCGAGAGTGACCGTGATCCCGACCAACAGCTCGATCAGGGTCCAGCCTCGCTCCTGGAGCAGGTGCCTGAGGATTCGGGTTCGGGTCTTCAGCTTGTCAGCGTTGTTGTGCATCAGCGCAAATCTCTTTCATTTGATCGGCTCTTGGAGCCTGGACCTGAAGCAAGGGGGCAGCTCGCTCGACCGGCTGGGAGCACTTACTGACGGTCAGGTGGAGCGCACGAGGGGCGAGCCCGCAGGCCCGCCCCTCACACGATTCGACTTTGGCCATCAGGCCTCGGTCATGCTTCGGTTACCAGGTGTTGCCTGTCTGGCAGCCACCCCGGTCCTTGCCGGCGGGCACAACACACGTGTGTGTCACAGCGCCGTTTACATCCCGAATGACATTGAACCTGTTTCCGTTGGACGAAATCGCGCTGACTGTGTATCCGCCAGCCGGCGTACCCGGCGTGGCGATTTCGTTCGCACCGGCCTGCGGGAGCGACTTTTCGATCGCGCGCAGCGCGGCAATGCTGCAGGCCGCGGGGTAGGTGCCGTTGTTATCGGTCGAACACGTCTCCATCGCGGTCTGCAGCGTCCGCACAGTGACCTTTGCCTGGCTGTCGGTTGCCTTGTTCTTCTGGTTGAGGAACGCCGGAATGGCGATCGCCGCCAGAATTCCCAAAATCAACATCACGACCAAAAGCTCGATCAGGGTGAACCCCTTCTCGCTTCCGGCCCTCTCACGGAGCCTGTTCAGCATTTAGGTACCTCCTAATGGACCTTTGCTGTTCGCCAAAGACCCATCCGGGGCCGCTGGCCTTTACTTGCATGACGGGTATCGGACCGCGGGCGAGAGGCCTTTACCGCTGCATCCCGGCTACGAGGTACGCCTGTGCATCAATAGTTGGGAGACGTTTGTATGAGGCGGGAAAGTGCACCGGATCGTGCTCCGGCGCGCCGGCTTTCGGCTAGCGGATGTTGTTGTAGACCGTGATCATCGGCATGTACATCGAGATCACGATGAAGCCAACCGCGCCGCCGACGAAGACGATCATCAGCGGCTCGATCAGCGCCGTCAGCGCCTTCACCTTGGCGTCCACCTCGGCCTCGTAGAAGTCGGCGATCTTCATCAGCATCTGGTCGAGCTGGCCGGTCTCCTCGCCGACCGCGACCATGTGGCCGACCATCGGCGGAAATATCGAGCTGCGCTGGATCGGGGCGGCGATCGTCCCCCCCTCCTTGACCGAGTCATAGACCTCGTCCATGGCCTCCTCGACCATCACGTTGCCGGAAGTCTGGCCGGTGACCTTGATCGCCTGCAGCAGGGGCACACCGGCGGCCACGCTCCCAGAGAGGGTTCGTGACCATCGAGCCAGGGCCACCTTCTGGACGATGTCGCCGATGTGGGCCGGAATGCGAAGCTTCACACGGTCCCACCATTTGCGCCCGACGTCGGTCTTCTTGAAGCGCAAAAACCCAAAGGCCAAGAGGGCCATACCGGGAAACAGCACGAACCAGTAGCCGGTGATCGCATTGGAAATGCTTACGGTGAACTGGGTGATCGCCGGCAGCTTGGGGCTCACCGTGCCGGCCGGCTGGCTCGCGGCGATGTCCTTGAAGACACCCACGAACACCGGGACGATGAACGCGACTATGGCGATCATCACGAGGGAGGCAAAGCCGAAGACGAAGGCGGGGTAGGTCATCGCCGAGCGCACCTGCCTGCGCAGTGCGTCGAGCTTCTCGAGCTGGAAGGCGATGCGATCCAGCACCGCCTCGAGCTGTCCCGAGCTCTCGCCGGAGCGCACCAGTGAGCGGTAGAGGTTGTCGAAGACCTTCGGGTGGCGCTCCATCGCCTGAGCCAGCGAGCTTCCCGCCTCCACGTCCTTGCGCACGCTGGCGATCGCATGCTGAAGGATCTCACTGTCGCTCTGGTCCTCGAGGGTGCTGAGGGCTCGCAACATCGGCATCCCCGACGCGATCAGGGTGGCGAACTGACGCGAGAAAACCGCAAGGTCGCGCATCGGGACGCGCCGGAAACGCTCGAAAAGGGTCTCCAGCCTCAGCGCCTCACGCTTCTCGGAGACGTCGAGGACGATCAGGCCGCGCTGGCGAAGCTCCTCGGAGACATGGACCTTGGACTCCGCCTCGACCTCTCCGCGGGACGGCATGCCGGCGACGTCAACGGCGCGAAACGCGTAGGTGCTCATGCGTAGGTGACGGCCCCGGGCGACCCAGACCCGTCGGTCTGGCCCGGGGCCGAGCCGAGTAGACGCTTGAGCTCCTCCGGAATCCCCGCGCGCTGCTCGGCCAGCGCGCGGTTGATCTTGCCCTGGCGCACGAGTTGGACGAGGTGGGAGTCCATGGTCTGCATTCCGCTCGACCCCGAGGTCTGGATCGTCGAGTAGAGCTGGTGCGTCTTGCCCTCGCGGATCAGGTTGCGGACCGCCGGAGTCGGCACCATCACCTCGCAGGCCGCCACACGGCCGGATCCGTCGGCGGTGGGCAGGAGCTGCTGTGTGACGATCCCCTGCAGCGCAATCGAGAGTTGCATCCGCACCTGCTGTTGCTGATGGGGCGGGAAGACGTCGATGATGCGATCCACCGTCTGCGACGCCGACTGGGTGTGAAGGGTGGCGAAGACCAGGTGGCCGGTCTCGGCAGCGGTCAGCGCCGTTGAGATCGTCTCCAGGTCGCGCATCTCACCGACCAGGATCACGTCGGGATCTTGGCGAAGCGCCGCACGAAGGGCGGTCGAGAAGTCGACGGCGTCAGAACCGATCTCGCGCTGGTTGACGATGCACTTGCCGTGCTTGTGCAGGAACTCGATCGGGTCCTCGATCGTGAGGATGTGCTCCTCGCGCTCCTGGTTGATGATGTTGACCATCGAGGCCAGCGAGGTCGACTTGCCCGATCCGGTCGGCCCGGTGACCAGCACGAAACCGCGCGGGAGCTTGGTGAACTCGCGGATCACCGGCGGCAGGCCGAGCTCCTCGAGCTCGGGGATCTGGTCGGGGGTGTGGCGGAGCGCGGCGCTGACCGCGCCGCGCTGAAAGTAGGTGTTGACGCGAAATCGGGCCACACCGGGAATCGCGTATGCGAAGTCGAGCGACTTGTTGTTCTCGAAGCGCTTGCGCTGCTCGTCGCCGAGGATGCCGTAGACGACGTCGCGGGTCTGCTGGGGGGTCAGCTCCGGATAGCCCTCCATCGGCTTGATCTGGCCGCGCACCCGCAGCACCGGCGGCGAGCCGGGGGTCAGGTGTACATCTGAGGCACGCGCCTCAACCATCTTTTGGAGCACTTGTGCGAAGTCGAAGTCCATGCTTGCTGCCTTCATCGTCCGGCTCCCGGCCGGACTTGAGCAAGGGTTCTCAGGTCGCGACCCTCGCGACCTCCTCGATGCTGGTCAGACCGGCCCTGACCTTGTCCAGGCCGTCCTCCTTGAGCGTGACCATGCCCTCCTCGCGGGCGACCTCGGCGATCTCCGCCTCCGACGCCGCCGAGACCGCCATGTCCTTGATGTGCTCGCTCATCACCATCACCGAGAACAGCCCGGCGCGCCCGCGGTAGCCGGTGTTGCCGCAGCGAGCGCAGCCGACCGCCTCGAATGCCGAGATTTCGCTCTCGACCCGGAATCCGCCCTGTGCGAGTGCGCTCGGTGAAAGGGTCGTCTCGCGCTTGCAGTGCGTGCAGAGCTGGCGGGCGAGGCGCTGCGCCACCACGCAGTCCACCGAGGAGGCGGTGAGGAACGACTCGATCCCCATCTTGGCCAGTCGCGTGACGGCTCCCGGCGCATCGTTGGTGTGCAGCGTCGACAGAACCATGTGGCCCGTGAGCGCCGCTTCGATCGCGATACGGGCCGTCTCTGCGTCGCGAATCTCCCCCACCATGATGATGTCGGGGTCCGCACGCAGGATCGAGCGCAGCCCGGTCGCGAATGTCAGCCCGGCCTTGCGGTTGACGTTGATCTGGTTGATTCCCGCGAGGCGGAACTCGACCGGGTCCTCGATCGTGATGATGTTCTTCTCGACGTCGTTTACCTCTTGCAGCGCGGCGTAGAGGGTCGTCGACTTGCCCGACCCGGTCGGCCCGGTGACCAGCACTGCGCCGTAGGCCTGGCGGAAGGAGTCCTCGAAGCGCTTGCGTGCCTCGCCGTCGAGCCCGATGTCATCGAGGGTGTAGGAGGCGTTGGACTTGTCGAGGATGCGGATCGCGGCGCCCTCGCCGTTCTGGGTGGGCAGCGTGGTGATCCGCAGGTCGACGCGGCGGTCCTCGACGTTGAGGCTGACCCGGCCGTCCTGAGGAACGCGCTTCTCGGCGATGTCGAGCTCGCTCATAATCTTCAGCCGCGAGACCACCCCAGAGACCATCTTCTTCGGCACCCGTGCGGCCTCGCGCAGGACTCCGTCGATGCGGAAGCGAACCCGCATCTCCTCCTCGCCGGGCTCGAAGTGGATGTCGGAGGCGCCCTCGTTGGTGGCCTGCCCGAGGAGGCTGAAGACCAGCTTGATCACCGGAGCGTCCCCGGCGGAGGAGCGCAGATCGGTGATCTCCTCCTCCTCGTCCTGACCGGCTTCGTCCATCGCCTCGCTGACCGCGGTGGAGAGCGTGTTGAGTCGAGCGATCAGCGCATCGATGTCCTCGGGCGCGGCCACAGCGACCCGGCAGTTGAGCCCGGTCGCCATCTGGATGTCATCGACAGCGAGCACGTTGGCCGGGTCGGCGATCGCCAGCAGCAGGGTCTCCTTGTCGACGTGGCCCACCGGCACCGCACGGGTCCGGCTGGCCGCAGCGGGCGAGACGAGATTGGCCGCCGCCATGTCGACCTTGTAGATGTTCAAGTCCACGTAGTCGAGCCCGTAGCGCTCGGCGACCGCGCGCGAGAGCTGGTCGGCGTTGATGGTCCCGTCGCCCAGCAACTGATCCTCCGGGGAGCGACCCGCCGCGCGCGATTCGCTGATCGCGAGATCGACCTGCTCGGTCGTCACGTAGCCGAGCTCGAACAAGACGTCGGTGATGAAGCGTCCCGAGTGCCCACGCCGGCGTGGTGGGATCAGCCCCGGCACATCTTCGGCAGTTACTTCCTCGATCGGCTCGGCAACGTTCGCCGAGATCTCGTCGGTCAGATCAATCGACCCGGGCGTGACCTGCGATGGGCTCGACATGGCTAGGGGTGGTAGGAGAGGTGGGTCGGCCCGCGGTAGAGCGCGTCCCTTGCCGCCTGAAGGACGCTCGCAGCATCGCGGAACCCATAGCTGACGCTCGCGGTGGGCACCCCTTTGCTGAGCTTGCGTGGGAGGAGGACTACCAAGGCCGGAAGGTCGGTGAGGTTGACGCCCTGGGTGATCCAGGCGTAGCGCGCGATCTGCTGGGCCTTCGTCGAGTACACCGACAGGCCGCTGACGCCGTGCAGAAGCTCAACCGAGCGCCGCACCATTGCGTCGTCGATGCCTCCGGCGCGCATCACGAGCAGGGCCACACCGTCACCCCGCTTGTAGGAAGCCAGCAGGCTCTTCGGCAGACTGGGACCGGGGATCAGGTTTGCCGGGACCGCGGGCGCGGACCCGGCCGAGCCGGTTGAGGAAGACCCCGCGGATGACGCGGACACCGAACTGTCGAGCGGCGCTGCCGTCGCGGCGACCCCGCCGCTATCGCTGGACCCGCTCCCGGTGGCGCCGGCGGTGGCCGAGGAGGTCGACGCCGTGGCGCCGGACTGGCTCCCGCTGCCCTTGGTCACTTTCATGAACAGGAAACCGCCCCCCAGGAGCAGCACGCCAAGCAGCACGAGCTGCACGGTGCGATTCTGATTGATCGCCTCTCTCATCGCCTATACCAATTCGGCGTCAGACGCGGGAACCTTGAGGCGTGGCTTTGCAGCTGACGGTCGCGGCCCGATCGCCGCGCCTAGCAATTGGCGTCGATCGTGCTGCCCGGTGGGCCACATTCAACGTAGGTTTCCTGGTGAAAGAGGATGAAGTCCGAAGGCGCGATGCCGACACCGACCGGGTCGAGCGTCGGAGGGCTCTCGATCTCCGCGCCACTCTTCATCGCGATCGTCTTGCCCGCATACCAGCCTTCGTTCTCCCTCGCCCAGGTGTCCAGCACGATGTCGGTGCGCGGGGCGTAGAGCATCGCTTTGTTGGCGAAGAACCAGATGCCGGTTCGGAATTCCGCCGTCGTCGCCTTGCTGCTCGACCCGACCATCGCAATCAGCGGCAGCACGCCCGGTGATGGCTTGGTGAAGGCGTTCCAGTTCAAGCTGTCGATGTTCGACCCGTCCTTCACCGTGATCTGCGTCGTGGGGCTGCCCGGGCAGTTCTCCGGTGAGTCGAAGAAGAGCTTCGATGCCACGTTGTTCGTGCCGGGCATCGCCGTGGTGTTGGCAACCTGCAGGTCGCTCCAGCCGGTCAGCTGGACCCTGCAGAAGAGGTAGTTCCGTCCAAGCATCTGGAGCGTCAGCCGGTGTTGCGCGTCGCCGGTTCCGTTCATGGTCAACGTCCTGGTCACCGGGTCCCAGCTGATCGTCCCGGGCGCGATTGACGTGTCCTTGTTTGGCCCATTGTTCACGCCGGGTGTGCTGCCCGGCGCGTTTAGTGTGCAGCCTGGCTGGCTCACGTAGATCGGGTTCGGGACCGGCACCTTTTGGCTCGGGAGGCTGTGCGCCGGGTCCGCGTTCCACGCGATCGCCGCGTTATACGCAGCTTGATTGGTCCAATTGGTCGTGCAATTACCCAGCCGGCCATTGTCGTTTTGGGTTTTCGCGGTGCCGATGTCGACGGGGGCGAGGGTGATGGTGCGTTTTATGACCACCGCGTCCGACTCTGGCGGGCCAGGCGGGTTGTTTCTGCCCGGCGTGCAGCGCTGGGTGCCGGGCGCCTCTATGAGGTCATTCGGGTCTGGGCCGACGCTGACCTCGACCGGATACTTCCAATCCCCAGGGCAGATGCGGGGGCAGCCGGCGTGCCCTTGGGTGTCTCCGGGGCACCCACCTTGAGCCCGCATTACAAAGGTCTTGTTGGTTGCCGCGGGCACCTCCATCTCGGTCCAGCCCTCCATGCTTATGCCGTCGAGGCCGATCACCTTCGCCGAGCCTGTGGCGAGCGAGCCGGGCACCCCGGACGCGGTGATCGCGACGCGCCTGGTGATCCCACCGGCGCAGGTCGGCGACATGTTGGAACAACCCTCGGAGACGATCTTGATTTCCCGCGTCTGACCAGCTACGAAGTTGCAGGCGCCCCCCTGCATTGGAGGGGTCACGCAGGGGTGGACCCAGTAGGTGAAGTAGCCGCTGCCGACCATGGCGTCCGAGTCAGCGGACCCGCCCACCGGGGCGCAGAACGGATTCGTCGCCGCCGAGATCCCGCCCTCCCTCAGCGTGGCGGTGCCGCCGCTGCCGGTCTTCACGACGCAGGGGGTCGGCGCCTGGGTTGTGATCTTGTTGTACGTGTAGAGAGCCCGCTGGGCGCCCGCGTCGGCGATCGCCAGAGCATCCTTTCTGGCCTGATCTCGAGTCGTCCCGCTCTGTGAGCTGATCGCAGCGTTGATGGCCACGGCAGAGAAGCCGAGGCCAATGACCATCACGACGAGCACCATCTCGATGGCGACCCCCCGCTCGCTGCTTGCGAGAGCAGCGAGCCTTTTCTGCAGGCGGCGAATTTGGCGCATCACTGAGGCAGCATCGGCGTTTCCTGCGGGTGACTTGAGGCGCTGAAAACGCAACGCCGAATTCTCTTTAGGACCTTCGCCGAGTTCTGCTCAGGACCTTCGTCCAGGCGCGGCAGTCAGGAGGAGATGCCGGGCACCGAGGTGCCGTCCCCGTTGCCCATCACCTGCTCTATGCCGCTGGCCCGCTCGCCCTTTGCGTCGAGCATCAGCTTGAAGTCGTGCGGGCTGGTGGCGAAACCGCGCGCCACCTCCTCGTTCAACACCCCGTCCATCACGTAGCCGAGCAGTGCCTGGTCGAAGGTCTGCATGCCGTAGAAGCCGCCTTCGGCGATCACGTCGCTGATCTTGCCCGTGTCCTCGGGGCTCAAGATCAAGTCCTGGATGCGGCCGGTTGAGACCATGATCTCGGCGGCCGCAAGGCGGCCCTGGCCATCGGCGCGGGGTACGAGTCGCTGAGAGATCGCGGCCCGCATGGTCGAGGCGAGCATTACGCGTGCCTGTCCCTGATGGTGGGGCGGGAAGAAGTCGATGATCCGGTTGATCGTCTCGGTGGCGTCGAGGGTGTGCAGCGTGGAGAGGACCAGGTGGCCGGTCTCGGCAGCGGACAGCGCGGTGCGGACAGTCTCCTCGTCGCGCATCTCCCCGATCAGGATCACGTCGGGGTCCTGGCGCATCACCCGTCGCAGGGCGCGGGCGAAGCTCTCCGTGTCAACCCCCACTTCTCGCTGGTTGATGATCGATTGTTTGTCGCGATGCAGGTACTCGATCGGGTCCTCGAGGGTGACGATGTGACGCGCCCGCGTCGAGTTGATGTGGTCGATCATCGCCGCGAGGGTCGTCGACTTGCCCGAGCCGGTCGTCCCGGTGAGCAGGATGATCCCTCGCGGCTCTTCGGCGAGGGTACGAATCACGTCCGGAAGCTCCAGCTCCTCGATCGTCTTGACCTGGAACGGGATCGCGCGGCAGGCGATCGAGACCGAGCCTCGCTGGCGGAAGGCGTTGACGCGGAAGCGCGAGAGACCTCGGATCGCATGGGCGAAGTCGGCCTCGCCGACCTCGTTGAACTCGGCGTGCGCGCGGACGTCGGTGAGGATCTGCTCCAGCGCCGCCTCGGTGTCCTCCGATTTCAGGGACTCGTAGCCCTCGAGCGGGCCCAACTCGCCGTGCACGCGAGCCATCGGCGGCGAGCCGACCTTGGCGTGAAGATCGGAGCCCCCCAATTCGACTGTTTCACGCAGCGCGGAATCGAGATCGAACACGTGACGCTTATCGGAAGACTGGGCGAAGCCTTTAGAGGGCGCAGCCAGCTTGGCCGCCGCAGACCATGAACGAGGAGGCCACGAAGGCCAAGAGGGGCGCGTTGACGCCGGCGAAGCCGGCCAATGCGAGGCTCGAATAACCCGCCGGCCCGGCGCCTGCCGGCATGGCCCGCATCGCGACCAGCCAGGAGATCCCGAGCGCGCAGAAGAAGCGCAGCTGGAGGTCGTGTGGTGAATGCATACTGGCGACCCCGCTCGGGGCGAGGTACATGACCAGCCCCGCGGCGATCCCGACCAGGAACACGAGACCGATCTGTTCGAGGCTGACCTGGACCCGTGAACGGGCGGCGAACCAGGTCGCGAACCCGAGCACCGCGAGGGTCACGTACCAGCAGACGGCGAAATTGAGGCTTGCCAATTCCATGCGGCTGGGATCGACATGACTCCAGGCGTTGTTGAGCCTCGCCGCCGAGGCTCAACGCCTGGGCTCCGGAAAACTGGGGAAAGAGATCTTACGCTCGCCCACCGCATCGCCGGTCATGCTCAATTGTTGGTAGCGCTGAGAGAGCCGCCGGCAGGAAACAAGGCAGCGCGGCTCGAGTAGAGCAAGAAAGGAGTCCCATGAGCAAGCTCAAGTGGACGCGGCCGTCGCCTGCACTGATCGTTTCCGTGATCGCGCTGATCGTCGCGCTGGCGGGCACCGCCTATGCGGCGCAGAGGATCAACGGCGGCTCGATCGTCAAGCAGTCAATCGGCGGCGGCAAGCTGAAGAAGAACACGCTGACCGGTTTCCAGATCAATACCTCGAAGATCGGGACGGTGCCCAGCGCCAAGCGGGCGACCAACGTGTTCTGGGTGGTGGCCAACAACCCGGCAGGGCCCAACAACGTCTCCCTGGCGCGGACCAACACCTCTGGCGTCACCCTGCAGGAGAGCGGCGGAGCGGTGACGGTGAATTTCCCGTTCGACGTCTCGGGTTGCGCGAACGTCGCGGCCCGCAACAACGCGGCCACGGGCACCCCGGGGGCTGGGTACGCCCAGACCAACGGCGTATCCGGTTCACCGAATGCGTTGCAGGTTCGCACGCGTGACAACACCGGCGCCGACGTCGACGGCGACTTTCACCTCGTGGTGATCTGCCCGTAGGCGGTCACCTCAGGCGGCACGGAGCCGAGCAGGTCGGTGGACGCAGGGCGGTCGTCGTAGCGAGCTTGCTGAGATCGCAAGTGAGCAAGACGACCGCCCGAGGACGCCGAGATGTGACGGCTACGGGCCGCCTGGGTCGCGCCACATGCGGCGAATCTCCGGACCGCCGCCCGGCATGTTGAACCTCTCGACGACGCGGAACCCGTGGCGCTCGTATAGAGCACGGCTCCTCTCGCTGCTGGCCTCCAGGTAGGCGCCGACACCGTCCCGATCGCAGAGCGCCAGGACAGGGCGCAACAGCGCCGACCCCAGTCCCCGGCCCTGCTGGGCTGGCTCGGTTCCGATGATCTCCAAATACCAGTGGGGAGGCTTGGTCGGATGCAGGCGTTCGACCCGCAGCAGGTAACGCAGCGCCAACGGCAGCCGGCGTCCGAACACGCGCAGCATCGGCGGCGCTTCTCGCAGCACCGTTCCCATTGGAACCGACCAGCGACCGGGCGGCGCCCAGAGCGCGGCGGCGCTGCCGTCCTCGGTCGTCCAGACCTCGCGCCGATCCGGCACCAGGAGTCGCAACTCGGTCTCGAAGAAAAGCCGCTGGCGCTTCTGGCGATCGGCGAATGGCATCAGCCACGACCAGGCAGGATCGTCGGCGAAGGCAGCCGCCAACGCCTCGGCAACCCGTGGATGATCTCCGGGCTGCGCCCTGCGCACCGAGATCTGCCCGGCCGGCTGCTGCACCGGCCGAGCCTAACCGCGTATCGCCTTAGGCGACTTCGCGGAGCTTTTGAGCCTCGGCGAGGCTCTGCAGCTTCTTAAGCGACTGATTCTCGATCTGCCGAATGCGCTCGCGGGTGACGTTGAAGGTCCGTCCCACCTCGTCGAGGGTGCGCGGGTGCTCGCCGCCAAGCCCGTAGCGAAGCTCGAGCACACGACGCTCGCGGTAGGAGAGATTCTCCAGCGCTTCCTTGAGGGCTTCCTTGGTAAGCAGATCGGCGGCCCGCTCGAACGGTGACTCGGCCTTCTCGTCGGCGATGAACTGCCCGAACTCGGACTCCTCCTCGTCGCCGACCGGCTTCTCCAGCGAGACCGGCGCCTGGGCGGAACGCTTGATCGAGTCGACCTCCTCGGGGTCGATCCCGGTCACCTCGGCAATCTCCTCCGGGGTGGGCTCACGGCCCAGCTCGGTGACGAGCTTGCGCTCCGCGCGACCGATCTTGTTGAGCTTTTCGACCACGTGGACGGGGATGCGAATCGTGCGCGCCTTGTCGGCGAGCGCGCGAGCGATTGCCTGCCGGATCCACCAGGTCGCGTAAGTCGAGAACTTGAAGCCCTTGCGGTAGTCGAACTTCTCCGCCGCACGGACCAGGCCCAGCGTGCCCTCCTGGATCAGGTCGAGGAAGGGCAGGCCCTGGTTGCGGTAGTTCTTGGCGATCGAGACGACGAGGCGGAGGTTCGACTCCACCATCTTCTGCTTCGCGTCGAGATCGCCGCGCTCGATCCGCTTCGCAAGATCAACTTCTTCCTGGGCAGTGAGCAGGCGAACCTTGCCGATGTCCTTGAGGAAGAGCTGCAGCGAATCCGTGGTCATGTCCGGCTTCAGGTCCAGCGTCTGCTTCTGGCGGCGCCGGCCACGCTTGCCGTCGCTGGGCTCGGCATCGGGAGAGGTCTTCTGAGCTGGGTCGACGTCCTCGACCAGCTCGATTCCCTGTCGCTCGATGTGTCCGTAGAGATCCTCGACGTCTGACTCGTCGAGATCGACCTCCGAGACCGCGGAGGCGACATCGCCAAAGGTGAGCACGCCAAACTGCTGCCCCTTGGTGACGAGGCCCTTTACCTCTTCAAGTTCTTGAAGTTCTGCTACCAGCATCCTTTTCCCTTATTCGTTCTTTGTTCCCAGGTGCCTGGCGCTCAACCGCGTTTAAAGTCACAAAAACGCGGACCGTGCAAGCGGATCCGCGACTGTACTGCTAGTGCCGGGGTCGGTCGGCTGGCGCTCAAGTCAAACGTATGTTCGTATCCTATCCGCTTCAGTTTATGAAGTCAAGATCTGACAGCCCGATTTCAAGCCAAAACCGGCGTTTTGCGCGGAAGTATCGGTACCGGTCCCTGAAACCCAAGCCCGTGGGGAAAAGATCGAACACCAGCGGAGCAGATTGTTACGCTCGCCCCGTGAGCGCGAGGCTCATCAAAGGAGCATGCCGTAGGGCCGAGCGCGAACTCCTCTTGTCGTGATGCCCGACGCTGAAGACGAAAGGGAGATCCTCGGGAGCCTGCCAAGGCGCCGTCCGAACATCGAGAGCCCGCGGCGCGCCGGCGCTCGCGCGGCTGCCCAAAAAGCCCGCACCGAACCGGCCGCCGAATCGCCGCGCGAGGCTTCGCGCTCCGACCTCGCCGAGGTCGAGCAGCTGGCACAAACCGGTGCCAAGCTCGCGGCGGGTGCCGCAGCGGCGGGATTGAAGCTCGCCGGTCGCGCCGTCGGCGGTCTCGGGAGGGTCGTAGGGCGCTGATGGCAGCCACGCGGCCGTGCCAGGGCTCGGCCGCGGATCGACCCTCGGCCACGACGCCGACGCGGTCGCCGAGAGAGCACCGGCTGCGGGCCTACCTGGTCGCCTTCTGGCACCGGGCCTACCGCGAGAACATCACCGGGCTGTCGGCGATGGTCGCCTACAACCTGCTGCTGGCGGTCTTCCCGTTCGTGCTCCTGGTCCTCTTCATCTTCGGCCAGGTGCTGCGCAGCACGGACGTCGAGACCAGCATCCTGCTCGATCTGCAGCGCCTGTTTCCGAACGTCGAGCAGCACACGCTCACCGACGTGTTGACCCGCATCCGGGACAACTCGACGACCTTTGGCGTCGTCGCCGCGGTCGGCTCGCTGTGGATCGGCGCCTCGTTCTGGGGGGCGATGGACACCGCCTTCTGCCGCATCTACCACGTCGAATGCCGGGGCTGGGTCGAGCAGAAGCGCTTCGCCTTCGGGATGCTGATCGTCGTCTTTTTGTTCCTCGGTGCCAGCGTTGTGCTGCCCACCGTCGAGGGATCGCTGGTGGCAAGCACCAACGACCTTCCGTTCGGGCTCTCCCACATTCGCGCCGTTGACAACATCCTGCTGATCGTCGCTGCCTTGTCGCTGACCTTCCTCGTCAGCTGCGTAATCTTCTGGGCCGTTCCCAAGGGACACATGCCGTGGCAAGCAGTGTGGCCAGGGGCGCTGTTCGTGACCATCACGACCGGCCTCGCCAACTGGGCCTTCCCGTTCTACCTCGCAAATGTCTCCAGCCTCAGCCGCTTCGGCTCCACCGTCGGCTTCGTCCTCATCGCGCTGCTCTGGTTCTACGCGCTCAGCCTCTCGATCCTGGCCGGCGCGGTGATCAACGCAGTGCGCCACGAGGTGCACGACACCGGCTCGCTGCGCGAAGTCGGACAGATGCCCGGCTAGGCGTCGCGAACCGCCTAGCCGTAGATCTGGGAACCGGTGATCTCGCGCAGCTTCGCCCGATCGTGGCGTGCCTTCACGGTTCGCACGGTGCCCGAACGCGAGCGCATCACCAGCGACTCGGTGGTCGCGTGGCCGTCGCCGAGATAGCGAACCCCATCGAGCAGATCGCCGTCGGTGACCCCGGTCGCGGCGAAGAAGACGTCGCCGCCTCCGACCAGGCGGTCGACGGTCAGCACCTCGTCGAGGTCGTAACCGGCGTCGACGGCCGCCTTGCGCTCGGCGTCGTCGCGCGGCCACAGCCGCCCCAGCAGCTGCCCGCCGAGGCATTTGATCGCGGCCGCCGAGAGAACCCCCTCCGGGGTGCCGCCGATCCCCCACAAGAGGTCGACGCCACGACTCTCGGTGACCGCCTGAAGTGCGGCCGAGACGTCGCCGTCGCTGATGAAACGGATCCGCGCGCCCAACTTGCGGATCTCGACCACTGCCTCCTGGTGGCGCTCGCGGTCGAGCATTATCACCATCAGGTCTCCGACCCCGACGCCCTTGCGCTCGGCCACTCGCTCGATCACCTCGGTGAGCGGGACGTCGAGGCTGAGGCAGTCGGCGACCTGAGGGCCCCCGGCCAGCTTCTCCATATAGACGCAGGGGCCGGGATCGAACATCGATCCGCGCTCGGCGAGGGCGATCACGGAGAGCGCCGCGGGCTGCCCTTGGGCGGTCAGCGTCGTACCTTCCAGGGGGTCGACCGCGATATCCACCACCGGCGGGCTTCCGTCGCCGATGCTCTCGCCGTTGTAGAGCATCGGCGCCTCGTCCTTCTCCCCCTCTCCGATCACCACGATCCCGTCCATGGGGACCGTGTGCATCATCAGTCGCATCGCGTCGACCGCCGCCTGGTCGGCGGCTTCCTTGTCGCCGCGGCCGACCCAGCGCGCCGCGGCCAGCGCTGCAGCCTCGGTGACGCGCACCAGCTCGAGCGCCAGGTTGCGGTCCGGCTTGGTACCGGAGCGAACATCGTGGGAGATGACGCCCATGGCCGAGAGGCTAGAAGGTGGCTGGCGGTTTTCGCTCCGCGCCGCCGCCAGACTCCAGCGAACGAGCGGCGCCTGCCCCCGCCATCACCAGGCCAGCAAGCATCGCCAGGAAGTATGCGGGCTCGAGGCCGATCCCGAACTGCACCCCGCTCCCGGGCTTGGAGACGATGCCGTTGAAGCCGACCAGGACGACCACCGCGAGGCCGGTGGTCATCGTCGCCTCGCCGGTCGGGTACTTGCCCTTCTGGCTGGTGAGGATGAAGTAGGTGAGGATGATCGGCGCCGCCGCCGCCAGCAGGAACAGCCAGCGGGCGATTGGGAACGTCGCCCAGCCGCTGCAGTCGTAGTGGCCGGCGCCGCAGGCCCAGGAGTTCTGCTTGATTCGCTCGGGCGTGTGGCTGAGCGAATACCAGGGCAGGAACATGGAAATGACGAGCACGGCGGATGACGCGAGCCCGACCAACTCGGACCGCTGCAGGCGGGTCTTCTCGTCTGCTGGCCGCACCCTGGACTCCACGCGGGCGAGCCTATCCGATGCATGGGGCTCGTCGGGGCGGTCCGCATCTCCGTTATAGGGTGCGGCGCTGTGAGCGCGAGGCTCAGTAAGAGAGCTCGGTGTCGGGCCGAGCGCGAACCCAATTGATGATGGCGAGCCGCTGGGGATTGACGCTGCCTCTTCCGCAGCTGCCGCTGGCCGACCACGAGGAGCACGTGCGCCGCGCCGAGGCGGCCGGCTACACCGACCTCTGGTCGGGCGAGACGAACGGGCCGGACGGCTTCACCCCGCTCGCCCTCGCCGCCACCTGGACCGACCGAGCCCGGCTCGGCACCGGGATCGTCGGCGTGATGACCCGGGGGCCGGCGTTGCTCGCCCAGCAGACGGCCGCGCTGGCGGACGCCTCGGGCGGACGCTTCGTGCTTGGCATCGGCGCCTCGTCGGACCGCATCGTCTCGGGCTGGAACGCGATGGACTTCTCGAAACCGCTGACCCGGGTCTCGGAGTCGATCGACTTCCTGCGCACGGCGCTGGACGGCGAGCGCACCGAGACCGGCTTCAAGCTCGAGCAGGCCCCGGCCGAGCGGGTTCCGATCGTGCTCGCGGCGCTGCGCGGCAAGATGCTGAAGTTGGCGGTCGAAAAGGGCGACGGCGCCTTCAGCAACTATTTGCCGCTGGCTGGGCTGCCGCAGGTGGTCGAGCAACTGGACGGCGCGCCGGAGGGCTTCGAGCTGCTCTGCCGCTTTTTCTGCCTGCCCGGCGAGCGCGAGCAGGTCGAGCCGCTGGCCCGCTTCATGTTCGCCTCCTACGTGACCGTCCCCGTCTACGCAAACTTCTTCCGCTGGTTGGGCTACGGCGAGCAGATCGCGGAGATGTGCGAGGCCTGGGACGCCCGCGACCGCGAGCGCGCCATGGCCGCAGCCCCCTGGGACCTGATCGCCGACACATTCATCTTCGGGACCGCGGAACAGATGCAGGAGCGGCTCGCCGCCTACGTCGAAGGCGGGGTGACGCTGCCGGTGTTGCTGCCGATCACGACGCCGGACAAGTTCGGCGAAACGATCGAGGCGCTGGCGCCGCCGGGCTAGCTGTCCTGCCCACGGAGGTTGTGAACGCGGCTGATCGGCGGCCGGTCCCCCAAAGAGCTGTGGGGCCTGCGTCGGTTGTAGTAGCGAAGGAAGGATCCCAGAGCACGGGACCGCCGCGCTGAGCTGGGCCAAACGTGGGCGTAGGCCCACTCGCGCTTCAGCGTCTGGATGAAGCGCTCGGCCTTTCCGTTCCAACGCGGCGTGTAGGGCGGGGTGAAGATCTGGCGGGCGCCCGCTCGCTCCAAGAGCTGGGCAAAGATCTTGGAGCGGTAGGGATTGCCGTTGTCGCTCATCACCGCCTCCGGCGGGCCCAGGCCAACCTCGCCGAAGTGAGCGAGGGCCCGTTTCATAAAGCCGGCGACCGTGCCCTGGTGCTGGTCGGGGTGCTGCTCGACGTAGGCATAGCGGGTGCGGTCATCAACCGCGACGTGCAGATAGACGAAGCCCAGCGAGGAACGGCCTCGGCGACTCTCGGTGGATCGACCTCTGACGCGGTGCCCCGGCTGGCGAAAGGCCGGTAGCTGGGCGGTGTCGACGTGGATCAGCGCTCCTGGCCGCGACCACTCATAGCGGCGCGCGGGGGGCTGGGGCTCTCTGCGCAGCCGTGAGAGCCCGTGGCGATGCAAGACCTTCCAGATCGTGGATCGGGCCCGTCGGCAGATCCCCGCCAAGCGGCCCGGGCCGAGATTGGTCTGGCGCCGGGCACGCAGAATTGGCTCCTCCTGGGCGGCTGAGAGACGCCGCGGAGAACGCTGCGGGCGCGAAGAGCGGTCCACCATCCAGGCGCCGCCTTGACGCTCTTCCTCGCCTGCTTTGAGCCAGCGATGCCACCAGCGGTGCGCGGTGGCCGGTGAAACGTTGAGGGCGGCAGCTGCCGCCCTCAACGTGAGGCCAGACTCGATCGGGCGAATGAGTGCGAGCCTGCGGGTCCGAGGGCAGCGTTAGCGTGAACCTTCATCCGGGTCCTCCTTGAGCTTGGGCGTAGACACCCACAGCCTCTGGTTGGGCCCGGATGGCCTTTCAGCTGTTCACAACGTGTGTGGGCGGCTCAGCTAGGCCGAGTGCGCCAAGCGCGCCGGGGCCGAAGCGCTCTCGCCGGCCGAAGCGATGAACTCGCGGATCAACCCGTGGGTGCGCTCGGGGAGCTCGATCTGCGGCACGTGGCCGCAGTCGGAGAGCACCACCTGGGGCGCGTTGGGAAGCACGGTGGCGACGTGGCGCGAGAAGCGCGCCGGGACCAGGGGATCGTCGCTTCCCCAAATGAACAGGGCCGGTGGCTGCAGCTGGCCGAGTCGGGTCCAGAAACCCTTCGGGCCATCCGGAGCCTCGAGATAGATCTGGCGGGCGGCGGCGTAGAAGGCCACCCGAGCGGCACGCGACCGGTAGGTGCGCAGGAACTCGTCGGCTGCGACGTCCCCGACCGTGGGGTCGAGGCGCTCGGGGCGCGAAACCAAGCCCCAGAAGCGGTCGCGGACCTGGTTCGGGCGCAGCATGTGGGGAATGGCCGCAAGCTCTGGCCGCAGAAGCCGGATCAGCGGTACCCACTCGCGCCCGCTACGGAACGCCATCGACGGGGCGAGGAGGCTGACCGTGCGCACCCGGCTTGGCGCCTGCAGGCCGACCTCGATCGAGACCCGCCCGCCCATCGAGTTGCCGACCAGATGCGCACGGTCGATCGCCAGCGTGTCCATGAAGCGCAGCACGTGACGGGCGAAGAACTCGGCGTTGTAGGAGGCGGGAAGCGGTTTCGAGGATGAGCCGAAGCCCGGCAGGTCGATCGCGTGGACCGTGTACTCGGGGGTGAGCGCGGCGACGGTCTCGTTGAACGAGCTCTTCGCACCGCCGAGGCCGTGGATCAGGATCACGTGCTCGTCGCCGTGGCCGGCGGTGAGGCTGGAGATCCGCGCCCCCTTTACGCGCACGTCGTGGATGCGCAGCAGCGGCGGGCGGTCGTCGGGCAGCCTGAACAGACCCTCGAAGCTGACCGCGACGTCGATGTCGCCGCGCGCCCAGAGGCGGCGGCGCTGGAACGCGTCGAGCCCCGACAGCCGCCCTTCGCGGAGCGCCAGCCAGGTCGCGGCGTCGGTCCCGATCACGACGTCGGGCTTGCGAGTCGGCGAGGTGCGCACCTTGCAGCGGTCGGGCCGTATCTCGACCTCCCAGGTCCGGCCGAGGTCGGAGAGCCGGACCTGAACGGTCGCCTCGCGGCCCTCCTCGCCTCCCAGGTAGCGGTCGGGGAGCGACGCGAACGCCGCTTGGACGCGACGCAGTCGGTGCCTCTGGATCGAGCTGCCCTCCATCAGCGGCTCCAAACCCTAGAGGATCGACCCCACGTCACTGCATGGCCCCGGCGTGCCCCGGCGACGCCTAAGCCGAAGTCGCCGAAGTCGCACGCGGGTCGCCCAGCTCGCCACCAGCAAGCCAAGTCTCGCCGCGGCGGTAGAGGCGCTCCACCTCAGGACCGACGAGACCCGGCATGTCGACCTTCACGTCGTAGCCGATTCCGGTCTGAAGGTAGGCCAGGTGCCGGTATCCGACCGGAAACCGGTCCAGCCGATCCGAGTCCAGGGCGAGGCTCGCCGCGGGGTCGATCGGGTCGAGCCGGTCCTTCTCGTAGATCGGCTGCCGCAGCACGATCCCCCAGCTCCCCTGACGGCGCTCGAGACAGTCATAGAAGCGCCCCGTGCATGTCACGTCGCACATCACCCCTTCCACCTCGGCCCGCTGGGAGATCGTCATCTTGGTCTGCGCGATTGCCCGCTCCCCCGCAAGGTCGATCGTCGTCCCGCCGAGGAAATGAAGGATGTTCACTCCGCGCTCGAACCCCTCGCGGCTTACGCGGATGAACTCCGTTGCCGGGCCCTGAAACCAGGTCGCCATCATCACCGCGTTCTCGTGCCAGACGGTCCGAAGCGATCCCAGTCCCCCGCGTCGCGCCACAACGCCCAGTTCTCGACCAGGTCGCGAATCAGCGCCCGATCTTCGGCTTCATTGCTCATCTGTCGCGGGCGAGCACGATGTCGTTTTCGAGTGAAACCCATTCGCCGACGACACCGGGAGGAGGATCGGGGTCGTCGGCAGCGTGGGTCGTGAACCGGCGCAGCAGTGAGGGCTTGACGGCGAAGACGGTGTCGGAGTCCAGGTACTCGCTTTCCGCGTCGAAGATGTGGGTGGTGACGGTCTTGTAGCCGGGCGCACGCACGATCATGTGGATGTGGGCGGGGCGCCACGGATGGCGGCCGGTGGCGGCGCGCATCTTTCCCACCGGACCGTCATCGGGGATCGGATAGGGGACTGGCCGCACGGCGAGGAACGCATAGGTCCCGTCGTCGCGCGTGGCGTACCGACCGCGCAGGTGGGACTCGGGGGCCTCGGGCCGCTGCACCGCATAGAGGCGATCGTCGCCGTTTTGCCATACGTCGAGCTCTGCGCCGCCGATCGAATTGCCCTCGATGTCGAGTACGCGCCCGTAGACCCAAGCCGGAATCCCGGCGCTTCCCTCCTCAGCCATGCTCTCGCCGTGTTCGCGAAGCGGCGAGCCGGGAACGTAGAAAGGGCCCACCACCGTGGACTCGGTGGCTCCCGCCGGCAGCTCGTGCGCCAGTGCGTCGACCAGCATCGAGAGGCCCAAGGTGTCCGACCAAAGGATGAACTCCTGGCGCCGCTCGTCGGTGATCCTTCCGGTATCGGTGAGGGTGCGGATCATTGCCCGCCACTCGTCTTCACTGAGTCGAGTCTCGGTGGCAAACGCGTGCAGATGGCGGACCAGTGACTGCATCAGCTCGTGCAAGCGCTCGTCCGGGCAGTTCACGAAACTGGCCATGGCCGCCCCCGTGATCTCGGCCGGGGTGGTCGCGTTCTGGTTGGTGGTCATGGCCACGGCATAGCATGACGCCGCCGTGCCCGAGATACGCATCCGCGACACGCTGAGTGGCGATCTGAGCCCCCTGCGCGACGGCGACGAAGTGGGCATCTACGCCTGCGGGCCGACCGTCTACGGGCGAATCCACATCGGCAATGCGCGCCCCTTCGTCGTCTTCTCGCTGTTTGCGCGATATCTCCGCAGCCAGGGCTACCCGGTGAAGCTGGTCATCAACGTCACCGACATAAACGACAAGATCTACGCCGCCGCGGCGGAGGCCGGAGAGCCCTCGGCCGAGTTCGCGGACGAGATGACGCAGGCCTATGTCGAGGACACCGACCGGCTCGGGGTCGGGCGCCCGGACGCCGAGCCTCTGGCCTCGGAGACGATCGAGGAGATCGTGGCGCTGATCGAGGCCCTGATCGATTCCGGGCACGCCTATGAGTCCGGCGGCGACGTCTACTTCAGGGTGCGCAGCTTCGAGGACTACGGCAAGCTCTCCAACCGCAACCCGGAGGACATGGACCAGGGCGAGGAGGCTGGGACCGAGTCGCTGAAGGAGGACCGGCTCGACTTCGCGCTCTGGAAGGCTCACAAGGAGGGCGAGGACACCGCCTGGGACTCGTCCTGGAGGCGTGGCAGACCGGGTTGGCACATCGAGTGCTCTGCGATGGCGGAGGCCGAGCTGGGCCTGACGTTTGCGATTCACGGCGGTGGCTTGGATCTCGTGTTTCCCCACCACGAGAACGAGATCGCGCAGTCGGAGGCGGCTCGAGGGGTGCCCCTGGCGCGGATCTGGATGCACAACGGGATGGTTGAGATCGACCAGGAGAAGATGTCGAAGTCCGAGGGCAACATCTTTCAGCTCTCCGAGGCGCTGGATCGCTTCGAGCGCGAGACCGTGGTCGCCTATCTGGTCTCCGGCCACTACCGCCAGCCCCTCGCGTTCTCCGAGGAGGCGCTGGAGCAGGCCGCCTCGGGAGTCGAACGGCTGCGCAACTTCCTGCGCGAACATGGCACCGAGGGAGGGGTCGGCGAGGAGGCCGCCGCCTACCGCGAGCGCTTTCTCGACGCGCTCGCCGACGACTTCAACACCCCGAAGGCGCTGGCGGAGGCCTTCGAGCTGGTCGCCGAGGCCAACCGGCGCGAGCTGCCGGGGGCAGGAGCGGCGCTGGTCGAGATGCTCGAGGTGCTTGGCCTCGAAACGCTTGCCCGCCCTGAGCAGGCGCCCGACCACGAGGCGCTGCAGCTGCTCGCCGAGCGTGAGGAGGCCCGGGAGGAGCGCGACTTCGAGCGCGCCGACAAGATCCGCGACCAGCTCGTGGCGCTGGGCTGGGAAGTCCGCGATGGCCCCGACGGCGCCCGGCTCGTGCGCCGCAAGTAGCAAATGGCCGGTCGCGAGCTGATCTACGGGCGCCGCCCGGTCGCCGAGGCGGAGTGCGGCCGCCGCCGCGTACATCAGGTCTGGCGCACCCCCGAGACAGCAGCCGAGGAGTTGACGCGGCTGGCCGGCTCGCCCGATCACCAGGGAGTGGTCGCCGAGGTCGATCCCTATCCCTACGCCGACCCGACCGCCCTGCTCGCCGATCGCTCCGCCCTGCTGGTGGCGCTCGACCAGGTGCAGGACCCGCGCAACCTCGGCGCGGTCTGCCGCACGGCCGAGGTCGCCGGTGCGGCCGGCGTCGTGATTCCGCAGCGCCGCGCCGCGGCGGTCACCGCGGTCGCCTGCAAGGCGTCGGCGGGCGCGGTCGAGCACCTTGCGGTGGCGCGGGTGCGCAACCTCGCCGACTGGCTGGGTGAGGCGCGCGACGCTGGTTTCTGGGCCTGGGGCGCCGACGCCGGCGCGCCGACCGCCTACACCGAGGCCGACCTGAAGGGCGGCACTGTGCTCGTCCTCGGTGGGGAGGGGAAGGGGCTGAGACCCCGGGTCGCGTCGAGCTGCGACGGGGTGCTGGCGATCCCCCAGCGCGGGCGGACCGACTCGCTCAACGTCTCGGCCGCGGCGGCGGTGCTGCTGTTCGAGGCGCTGCGCCAGCGCGCCTGAGCAGGATCGAATTCTCAGCCAGCCTCAGCGTTTATCCGATCGTTCTCGCGATCGCGCCTGCTTCACTATCGGTGATGCTCGGCGAACCTCGTGCGGGAGCGCGTAAACCGCGAACAGCGAGCCGCTTCGTTGCCGTGCTTGCCGTTTGCATACTCGCGATCTGGGGCCTTGGGATCGCAACCGCGCAAGGCGCCGGGGGTGAGAGCCGCTCCTCGATCGTGGTCCATGCGGTGCATTCGAGTCCCCATCCGCGCGCCTTCTGGACCGCGAAGCGGATTCGACAAGCCGAGCCGCTGTCTGTGCTCACCTACTCCAGGCCCGGCGGGCGGGTCGTTCAAGCGGGCGACAGCTCGCCGGCGGCCGCCGACCCGTCGGCGGATGGCACCGACACCGGCGACCCGACCCTCTACCCGAACAGCGCCAACGGCGTCGTCCTCTTCAAGTACGGGACCACCACCTACCGGTGCTCGGGCAGCGTCGTCGATAGTCCGGCCGGCAATGTGGTCCTCACTGCCGGGCACTGTGTGATCGCGCCCGGCACGGGCACCCACGCGACTAACATCGTCTTCCTGCCCGGCTACCGCGACGCAATCCACACCTTTGGCGACTGGCCGGCGACGACGTTTGCGACCACTTCCCAGTGGGAGACCACGGCCGGTACCGGCGACCCCAACGACGCCGACGAGGCTGGGGACATGGCGATGCTGACCCTGGCGAACCGTCCCGGGGACGGGTCGACGATCCAGAGCGTCGTCGGTGCGGTCGGGATCGGCTTCAACCAGTCCCGCCTCCAGACCTACACGGAGTACGGCTATCCGGCGGCGTTTCCATACGACGGCACCCGCCTCTACGAGCTCACCGCTCCCTGGGCAGTTGACGATCCCTTCTTCTCGCCCGCCACGATGGGGATCTCCAGCGACTTCACGGGAGGCTCCAGCGGTGGGCCGTGGCTGGTGGGTAGCCCGCCGGTGGCGCTTTCGGTCACCGACTACCGGTACACCAGCGGCCCACTGAGCGGCTACATGTTCGGCCCCTACTTCGGCAACACCGCCCAGCAGCTTTACAGCACGGCCACCGCGGGCAGCGTCAGCCCGGCGAGCAGCGTCGTCGTCCCTCCGAAGCCGTCGAACGTGTTCACGATCAGATCGACCACCCGCGACCGGCTCCGGGGCATGGCCAGTATCTGGGTCAAGGTCCCGGGCGCCGGAACCCTGAAGCTCAGCGGACAGGGATTGGTCAGGGTGACGAAACGGCCGGCCGGGAAGGCGACCATCTTGCTGCCGGTTCGGGCCAAGGGCTCTGCGTTGGCAACGCTGCGCGACGCCGGTCGGGTCGATGTGGAGGCGAGGATCGCCTACACGCCGACCGGGGGCGACCCGAGGGTCAAGTTCCGCAATCTCGTCCTGCTCAGGCACGACTGAGCCGCGACGCGGTCCCGCTCAGGCGTCGCTAAGCCGCGCCGCGGGCATCACTACGCAAACCGCCTTGCAGATTTCCCTGTCTTTTCGGAATTGGGGTTGACAGAACCCCATGCTGTCGTCACACTGCCCGGCCAACAAGGGTGAACCTCAACTTGAGTCTGAGGCAGCACCCTTAAAGAGGCGCCCAGGGGAGGTACGTGGCGCCACGACAACTTCACTCGAAGGAGGAAGTTCAGTGGCCCCAGCTACCCCCACGCAGAAAACCAAGCTGCCAGCGTCCGTTCAGGCGACTGCGCCAGCGATCAAGCAGCCTAATGCTCAACCTGAGCTTGATGATCATTACCTCGTCGCCCTCGCCAAGGAGGGCAAGCCGGATGCCTATGACGCGATCGTGCGCCGCTACCGCGGCTTCGTGCGTCTGAAGGCCTCTTCGTACTTCCTGCTCGGCGGCGAGTCGGACGACCTGATCCAGGAGGGCCTGCTGGGCCTCTACAAGGCGGTTCGCGACTATCGCACCGATCGCGAGTCGAGCTTTCGCAACTTCGCGGAGCTGTGCATCACGCGTCAGATCATCACGGCGGTGAAGACGGCGACCCGCAACAAGCACACGCCGCTGAACCAGTACGTCTCCTTCAGCCAGTCGCCCGCGGCTGCGGGCGACTCGGACTCGACCCTCGACGAGATCTTGCCCGGACCCACGGCCTTCGATCCGGTCAATCAGGTGATCGCGACCGAGGAGCTGGAAAGCCTCGTCTCATGCCTGTCCAGCGTGCTGTCCGAGCTCGAAAGCCGGGTGCTGTCGCTTTATCTCGACGGCTACTCCTATGAGGTGATCGCCGAGAAGCTGGACTGCGACACGAAGACTGTCGACAACGCCCTGCAGCGGGTGAAGCGCAAGGTGGGCACGCACCTGACCTCGCGCGAGGTACCGCTCTAGCGGCTTTCCCGAACTGCAACATCGCGACAGGCAGATGCCCTAGCGTTTGACGTCGCTTGCGCAAACGCGGGAAAACTCCTCTGCTGGTCGCGATCAGCGCATTTACCGTCGTCAGCGTCGCCGGCGTGGCGCTCGCGAAGGTCGAGCGCGGCACGCCCGGGCGCGACAAGCTGGTCGGGACCAAGCGCGCCGACAAGCTGATCGGACGGGCGGGCGCGACACCCTGATCGGACGCAAGGGGGCCGACCGTCTGAAGGGCGGCAAGGGCCGCGACAAGCTGTTGGCCGGACCCGGCAACGACGTCCTCCGGGGCGGCCTCGGGAACGACAGGCTGAAAGCCGGCAGGGCAACGACCAGCTTCTGGGCGGCCCGGGCAAGAACGTTCTCAACGGAGGCCCCGGCGACGATGACCTCTCGGCCGGCGCGGGCATCAACACCTTCAATGGCGGTCCCGGGGACGATCTGCTGATCGGCGGTCCCGGCGGGGGACGATGACCGGCGGCCGGTGACACGACCAGTTCAACGAGCTGGACGGGGTTCCGATGGGCGGCGATGGCAACGACGTGATCGACGCCCGCGACGGCGAAGAGGACGAGATCAACTGCGGACCCGGCAACGACACGGCATACGTGGACGCCAGCGAGGAAGGCGTCGTCGACTGCGAGACGGTGATCGAACCAAACACGACAGGAGGGCGACGATGAGCCAAGAGGGCGTGGACTTACGGGACCCGGCGGCCAACGAGCGCTTCGAGGCCGAGCATCCGGAGGAAGCGCTGCGCCGCCGCGACTTTCTCGCCCGCACCGCGGCCCTCGCCGGAGGGGTCTCGCTGGCGGGCATGATGTCGCCCGACCAGCTGGTCAACGCCGCCGCGCGCATCCAGCAGCGCGTGAAGCTGCCGAGCCCGAAAAACATGCCGATCGACACCTTCGTCGCGCTGATGATGGAGAACCGCTCCTTCGATCACTACTTCGGCTGGCACCCGAAGGCGGACGCCCGCAACGCCGGCCTCAGCTACCCGGACGCAAACGGCAACCCGGTTGGAACCCATCACCTGACGCCTGACTTCCAGGGCTGCGCCTTCCGCGATCCGGACCACTCCTGGTATGGGGGTCGCCACCAGTACGACGGAGGCAAGCTCGACGGCTTCGTGCAGGGCAACAACGCCGGGACCGGCAGCGACTCATACGCGGCCGGCTACTACCTCAAAGAGGACCTTCCCTTCATTCCCTCCGCGGCCGACGCGTTCCAGCTCTACGACCACTTCCACTGCTCGATCATGGCCTCGACCTATCCCAACCGCCACTACATGTGGTCGGCGCAGTCGGGGGG
>JBBQBH010000005.1:0-76583 GCA_038317345.1 Solirubrobacterales bacterium | reverse complement strand
AGTAGTCGGCGTTGATCTGGATGTACTTCTGCCACTCGGCCGGCACCTGGTCCTCCGGGGTGATCGCGTCTACCGGGCAGGCCTCGACGCAGGCATCGCAGTCGATGCACTCGTCGGGATCGATGTAGAGCATTTCGCTCTGCTCGTAGTCGGGCTCCTCGGGCGTGGGATGGATGCAGTCCACCGGACACACCTCTACGCAGGAGTTGTCCTTGGTCCCGATGCAAGGCTCGTTGATCACGTAGGTCATCGGTTTCTCCGCGGCTGGCTGTTTTCACACGAGGAATGGTCAAAGTAGCAAACGATCGTTCCTTTGCACAGAAGCCGTGTGCAAAACTGCGGGCTCGATGGACGCGCCCACCCCAAGCGGGGACGTGCTCGCGCAGCCGACGCGGGCGCGCATCTTCGGCCTACTGCAGGAGTGCAACGGCGCGGCCGGCACGGAGGAGCTGGCTGAACGCCTGGATATGCACCCCAATGGGGTGCGGCGACACCTCGAGCGTCTGCAAAGCGCCGGGCTGATCGAGCGACGAAGTGCGCGAGGGCGGACAGGCCGCCCGCGTGATCAATGGCTGGTGGCAGCCGGGGCCCATCCCGGCGGCGAGCGGCCCAAGGCCTACTCCGACCTAGCTCGCTGGCTGGCGCGCGCGACCCCCGCGGGTCCGGGTCGGCTGCGCGAGGTCGAGCGAACGGGTCGCGAAATCGGTCGCGAGCTTGCGCCCGAGGGTGCCGATAACCCACCCGAGAGTTTCCGCCGCATCTTCACCGTGCTGGGTTTTCAACCCGCGATGGATGTCAAGCGCCCCGGTGAGTTCGCCTGCCGGCTTGAAAACTGTCCCTACCGCGACTCGGTGCGCGAGAACCCCGATCTCATTTGCACCCTGCACCATGGGATCACCGCCGGGCTCCTGGCGGAGGTTGACCCGCAGGCCAAGCTAATGCGCTTCGAGCCACACGATCCCGAGCGTGCCGGCTGCCTCGTCGAGGTCGCAGGGGGGAGCTGGCCCCGCCCGGATGCCTCCGAACCCGGGTCAGCATCTAGACGGTCGTGAGCGTTGCCCGGCCTCCGCGCCGCCAGACGTGGTCGATCAGCACCCGGTAGCAATGGCGCTCGACCCTCGATCCCCCCCGGTTGGCTGCAGGACGACTGACCCTCGCTCAGCCCGCGACGTCCGAAACAGGCGCGAAAAGGCAAGCGGTCCACGAGATGCTGCAACAGGGTTTCGTCGTGGCCCGGGGTTCGCCATCCCAGGACGTCGAGCTCGAGATTGGCCGCGCCGATGCCGGCGCACGCAATCCTGGCCTGCGCACTCACCTCGAAGGCTGCCCGGTTTGCCGGGAGGAACACGAGAGCCTGCACACTTGGCTTGGTTTCTAGGGCTTTATAGGCCGGGGAGGACTCGAACCTCCGACCGACGGATTATGAGTTGCCCAGGATGGCGTCTGAGGAGCGCAATCGTGACTGAGGAGGCCGATCCAGTTCGATTCCGTCCAGGGAGTTGGCTGGAGTCGGGGACAAATTTCGGGACAAACTTCTTACCGGGTTCTCATTGTCGGAATCCCCAACGATCCAACCAAGCCGAATGACCCTGACGCGCCCGAGACTGCAACTGGCCACTGACCGGTCACGGATAACCTGGCTCGATGCCGCTAGCCCTCAGCGAGGGATTCCACGCCGGTGGTCTCTACGTCCTTGCGCTTCTTGGCTTCGGCGTCGCTCTTGCCGCCGGGATAGGCGCGCTGTCACACCAGCACGAGCGTGCCTTCTCGGCCGCTCTGATCTACGTACTCCTCGGTGCGCTCGGCGCTCTTTCGTTGTCAATCTTGGACGTTTCGCCGATCGACCCGGTCCGCGACCACGGCCTGGTCGAGCGCCTCGCAGAGCTCGCTTTGGTCGTCGCGGTCTTCTCTGCAGGGCTCTCGGTCGAACGACAGGTACGAAGGCGATCGGTGATCTCGGTCGCAATTCTCCTCCTCGTGGTGATGCCGCTGACGGTCGCGCTAATCGCTCTCTTCGGCTACTACGCAATGGGGCTTTCGTTCGGCGCAGCGATGCTTCTCGGTGCGGTCCTCGCCCCGACCGACCCGGTCCTGGCGGGAGATGTCGGACTTGGCCCTCCAGGAACCGAGCCGGTCGGAGAGCCACGGTTCTCGCTGCATGTCGAAGCTGCCATCAACGATGGACTGGCATCTCCATTCGTCGTCGTCGGGCTCTTCGTCGCCACCCGGGGCGGCACGTCGTGGATCGGTGAGTGGATCTGGGCAGATGTGATCTACGCCGTCGGGATCGCCATCGTCCTTGGAGCTGCGCTTGGGGCGGGAGCCGCGTGGGTTGTCACGCGCGCCAGGGCGAGGGGGCTGATGTCGCCCGCGCTCGATGGGTTCGCTGCGATCGCGCTCGTGCTCTTCATCTACGGGCTGTCGGAGTTCGTCGGCTCCTACGGGCTGATCGCTTTGTTCGTGGCGGGCGTCGCGTTTCGCCGCTACGAGTACGAGCACGAGGTAAATGCCCGGTTTCACCAGGGAGCCGAAGTCGCCGGAACCCTTCTCGAGCTGCTCGTGTTGCTCTTGCTCGGCTCGATGCTGACGCGTGAAGGCATGTCGATTCCGGGATGGAGCGGGTGGCTGCTGGCGCCCCTGCTGATCCTCATCATCCGGCCGGTGCTGGTTCTGGCCAGCAGCGGCCCGGGGCTGGCGTCTCTTCGCGAACGATTCTTTCTGGGCTTCTTCGGGGTTCGCGGAGTCGCGGCGTTGTTCTATGCGGCGATCGTGGTGAGCTCAGGGGCGCTGTCCCGGGATGAGGCCAACGTCGTGGTCTGGACAACGATCGCCTGCGTTGTTGTCTCCATATTCATCCGAGCCACATCGACGGCTCTTTCAAAGAGCCTTCTGAACGCTGATCCGCGTTCTCGATGAGCGAGCCGTCATCGAGACCTTCGGGAGCCAGACCTGAGTCAACATCCGCCGCTCGCGCCACCTGCTTCTGGTCCGCGATCATCCACCAGCTAGCCTTTCTCGCTTGGCCGGCGAAGCGCTAGATCCCCAAGCTGTCCTGAAGGTGAAAAAAGCGACGATGCGCTGCCCCGCGTGTGGCCGTCGTGAATGGGTGAGCAGCGGACAAGTTCAGCTCGTGGAGAAACCCCGCACAGACGTCTATCTGCTGTCGTGCAAATGGTGCGGATATGTCCGGATGCACGACCTCGACCTTCTCGCTCTGGAAGATTCCTAGCCACGAGCTCGCAACGTTGGTGGCGGCGACCTCAGGACCAAATTGGCTCAAGGTCAGCCAACCCAGTTGGCTGCGCGGAGCCGCTGTTCCTTTGAGCGAGGACCAGCAGCGATATACAGCTGGGCTCCGAGCAGAGCCGGGCTCCAAGGGGCCGGCCGCCTCACCCCCGCAGCCGTTCCACGGCAGCCATGTCAATCGGGCTCGGAGGACTTGTCGGTCGATCGCTGTCCGGCGTCGCGCCGCGTCCTTCGGCGATCGGCGTAGAGCAGGAGCCCGACCATGAGAACCAAGACGGCGACGCCTTCAAGGATCCCGGTCAAGCCCTCGAACGTGCTAGCTGCCGTTGGGAACAGGCAGATCACTTACCGTCGTCTCTGTGCACGGAGTCGCGGGTTCGGACCATGGTTGGCCTTCGTTGTCGTCTCAATGCCTTTCGGCGAGCGTGAACTGCGCGGCGATCAGCGTCAGGTACACGGTGGTCGCAAGAAAGCCGACGAGCAGCCACACCAGCGGGTTTCCCACCTGCATCGCGACCGCGGCCGAAATGCCGATTGCCGCACCGACCGAAACCAGATGAAGGCCTCCCCATAGACGCACAGGTCGGTCCCTATCGGAGCCGAATGTCGCCGCCGGGCTTCCGTGGGCAACGGCCGCCGTCAGCCCGAATCCCAGGACGGCACCCAGTAAGAACAGAAGAGCCTCCCAGGCGGAGGGTGTGCCGTGCTGATGCGTCGCTACGGCTCCTGAGGTCCAGATGGTCAGCGTATAGCCATACGGTGCTGCGCTCATAGCCACCGCGCTCTTCAGATGGGCGCGGTAGTTGCGGCGACTTGGCACCATCGGTACTGACGATAGAGCCCCGGCGGCGTGAGTCGGGCAGACGCATTCGTTCGCTCGCTTAGAAGGTTTGGGACGAAATGCGAATTGCCTCAATTTACGGCTCGGTAAAACAGCCTGATTACAGGGCTTTCATGGGCCGGGGAGGACTCGAACCTCCGACCGACGGATTATGAGTTGCCGAGGATGGCGTCTGAGGACGTCGATCGTGGCTGAGGAGATCGCCTGAATCCGGTCCCGTCCATTGAGTTGGGTGGAGTCGGGGACAAGCTTCGGGACAAGATTCGGGCTCCTGCGACCGACGGACCTGGACTCCGTTTCAGCCGATCGGCGCCTCGCATATATCGGGCGGCCTGAAGGAGTGCTTGAGGATCGGCAGACGGTGGAGAGATGCGACCGCCAGCAATGATCAGACCGGGGGCGGATGGGTGTCTCTACCTTTGGCCTTCCGACGGCAACACGTCCCCGGCTCCAGGGAACTTCACCGAATCTACTGCCCGGACTCGAAGTCCGGCACTCTTCACCGAGGGTTCGGCGTCCTTGGAAACCCAAAGATCCCGTTCGTTGCGATCGGCCAGACCATCGACACCAGCAAGGCGACGGTGACCGCCGGTCCGGCTGCGAAGACGGTCAAGGTCTCGGGGGCGGAGATGAACGTACGCTAGACCCAATGTCCCTTCTCAATCGCGCTCTCTCGCACCAGCAACCTGCCGACCCCTGGGCTGACCGGCTGCGCACGAGGCGCTTCGGCAAGTTTTGGCAGCCAGACGCGCGTGGTCAGCGTCCCCAACTGGGGCGCAACTTAAGGAGCGTGAACGGGTTGGTGGGAAGCAAGCGGCTATTCGCCTGCTGACTGAACGCTCGCCGATAGGAGAGATGATGCGCAAGCAACTTATTCGGGCCCTGGGCTTGGTGTCGTGCCTCGCGACCGTTGCAGCGGTCGGGGTCGCCTCGGCCGCCAACATCCAGTCGATCACTGGGCAGGTCAGGCCCAGCAAGCTTTTCAAGAAGGGTAAGTTCAAGCAGGTGTCGGTGTTCGTCGACCTCTCGACGACCAACCCTTCCAACCCTTATGGGCTGCCATCGCCGACCACGATTGCGAAGGTCGATTTCGACAAGGACCTGAGATTCCAGCAGAGGGGCTTGAATACCTGCAACCCGAACCACTTTACGGCCGCCACCACGACAGCCCAGGCGCAGAACCTCTGCCACGCCTCACTGGTGGGCGGCGGTAGCTCGCGGATCGAGATCTCGTCCGGCCCCTCGACGCCGCCGCTGATAATCAACGCGACGGTGACCGCGTTCAACGGCGCCCACCATACCCTCATCCTTTTCACCTACAACAGCACCACAGGCGCCCAGGTGCTAATCGGCAAGTTGGCCAAGGACAAGTCGGCGGGGCGAAAGTACGGCACCACGCTGACCGTGCAGGTGCCTCCGCTGGCCGGCGGCAGCGCGGTTATCACGGAGTTCAACACGAGGGTCAAGAAGCACTATCGCTACCGCGGCAAGCGCCGGTATCTGGTCTCGGCCACGTGCCGGGACAAAAAGATCCATTTCCAGGCGAGGTTCACCTATCAGGATGGAACTTCGGCTGTTGGTCGGCACACGCAGAAGTGCAGGCAGCTATCTCACAAGCACCGTTAGGTGTTGCTTTCCATGACGTTGTTCAAGCTCCGTGACCCTAGCTACTCCCGGCTTGTCGCCGGGGGACGTCGTCTGAAGTTGTAGGGAATCAACCAGCCAGCCTCCGCCAGCGCTGGGCCGAGCGGGCGGCAGAGGTAGGCCTTGACCGGCAAGTGATCGAGCGACGGATTCTGGACCGCTACCTCGACCAGCCCGCCAGGACGCGCGCAGTCCTAAGCGCCGAGCAGGTTCTGAGCAGTGGCGAGGGCCTCCCGCTCGAGCTCCCAGATCCGTCGGGTGCTGTAACGGTCGCCCCTCGGACCCTCACCGATGTGGACGACATGCTCAGTCGGGGCTTTTCCTATGGGCCGGGGAGGACTCGAACCTCCGACCGGCGGATTATGAGTCCGCTGCTCTGACCAACTGAGCTACCGGCCCGGGTTGCTTCAGGTGGCGAGCCTAGCGCGCCGTTCAGGCGTTGGAGGCGCGGAGGCGCGGCGACCAGACCGCCCTTCGCAAGGGGCACCGGTACCGGTGCGGCGGCTACTGACTTTTCGTAATTCCTGGACCATCAGGCTGGACTCGGAACTCTGGCAGTCGTAGGTTCTGAGCGGGGGAAAATTCAAAAGCTTCGGGCTCACGTCAGCTTCGCCAACGTCGTCTCGGTGCTCGCCCTATTCATTGCGCTCGGCGGCACCGCTTGGGGAGTCGCCAAGAACAGCGTCGGCTCGAAGCAGATCCGCAACAGGCAGGTCAAGAAGGTCGATCTGCACCGCCACGCCGTCACCCACCGCAAGGTGGCAAAAAACGCGATTGGATCAAATCAGGTGCGCAACGACTCGATCACCGGCACCGACGTCAAAGAGTCGTCCCTCGACAGCACGATCCAGCGCTCGCTGACCAATGGCTGTCCCGCCGCTCAGGCGATCGGCTCGATCACGCCCCAGGGAGCGCCAAGCTGCTCCCTGATCCCGGGCTCGGTCTCGCTGGGCGCGCTGCAGGCTCAGTTGGACGCTCTGGTCCCTCGGGTTGCGGCACTCTGTGGTGCGATCCGGAGCCAGATCGACAGCAACTTTGGATCTCTCGACAGCGCAAGCCTTCCGGTCGCCGGACTTCCGGGATTGCCGGTCACGCTTCCGGAGCCTCCCCAACTCGCTGCCCGCCTGTCCGTAGGAGAGACTCAGGCGCTGAAAAGCTGTGCCAGCGAGCGGCCGACGTCGGCCGGCTCCTCGTTTCCGGCAGCCGCTGCCTCGGCGCCCTCGGCGAGCGCTTTCGCGGCGTCGGATATCTGCTGGATCCGGTTGTCGCGCAACTGCCCGGTCTTCGCCGCCTCGGCGAGATCGGACTCCATCAGGCCCGCGAGCTCGGCCAGCCGCTGCAGCTGGACCACGGCCGCGGTCCCCTTCAATGCGTGGGACTCGGCCCGCAATGCCTCGTAGTCGTCGGTGCCGGTCTCCAGACCGGCGACGATCACGTCGCAGCGGCGCCTCGCCTCCTCGGCGAACGACTCGATCAGCTTGATGTCGATTTCCTCGCTCAGCCTCCGGTCACTCCTTTGACGGCGTCGGTCAGCTCCTGGACGTTGAACGCTCCCTCGATCGCGGTTCGGATCACGCCCTTGCTGTCGATCACGAAGAGCCACGGCTCGCTCGGCAGATGGAAGGCGCGGACCTGCGGCCGCACTCCCTTTGAAGGATCGTTGTCGTTGTAGATCTCCATGTGGATGAACTCAGCCTTGTCGCCAAAGTCACGCTGGACCTGCGCAGCTTCGTCGACAACCGGGCCGCATACCCGACTCTGGCAGAACTGGGGGGTCGCAAACAAGAGCACAATCGGTTTTTTTCCTAGTACGTCGGCGAAGTCGACCTTGTTCATCCTCTCGGGTGGAATGCGGGTCGTGAGCTTGCTGAGGTCTCCCCGGACCGATGCCGGAGTCGGCGTGTGGATGCCAGGGGGCCTCTGGCCGACCCGCGGGATGTCGTTGAACTGGCCGACGGTGGCGCTGGGCAGCACGCTTGCGGAGAGCTTGTCGCCGTCCTTGATCAGCGCCCCGATCCGCCATTCGCCGTTGCTGGGGAGGTTGATCTCGGTCGTGTAAACCACTTTTCCGGCGTTGGGGTCGTCGGCGGTCGTCTTGGAGCTGAATGCGGGCTCTGTCGCGAGGCTCTCGACCTTGGCCGGATAGGGGCCGCTGGCCGGATTGCCAAGCTCGACGGCGAGCTTGCTCTCCGGCCCCTTGCCCGCGCTGGCGCCGTTCGCCTTCGGCGTCGGCACCTGTCCGGGGGGCGGCGCCTTCGCGACGTAGAGGGCGACCTGAGCATTGGCGACCTGCTTCTTGGCGCTGCGGGTGAAGACACCGAAGCCGAAGCGGTTCTCGCCCTTGTGGTAGACCTGCTGAGTCGGGAGCAAGACCAGGGTCGTCGACCCACTGGCTCCCTTCAGTACCTCGAAAAGGCTCTTTCCTTTGCTGCTCGGGAAGCTGCTGGCCGCTGGGGCAGGGCGATTTTCGACCTTGCCGCCGGACCCCGACCCGCCGCAGCCGGCGACGAGTAGAACGGCAAGGGCAAGCGGCCCTGCGAGATTGGCGACCCGGAGGATGCGCACGCCCGCATGTTATTCAGACGCATCTGCCGACCGATGCGTGATCGCGATCGCCGCCTCGCTGCCGATAGGGTCCGCGCCGACGAGAGAACGAGAGGAGGAAGGTTGGCGGATCGTGCTGCTTTGGTGACTGGTGCTTCGAGCGGGATCGGACTGGCGATCGCGCGAGCTCTGGGCGAGGATGGCTACGCGCTGACGATCTCGGCGCGCCGCCCCCAGAAGCTCGAGGCGGCGGCTGAGGAGCTGCGCGGCGAGGGGTTGGAGGTGCACAGCGTTCCCGCCCAGATGGCCGAGGAGGACGACGTGGTCGGGTTGGTCGCCGCGCACCGCGACAAGTACGGGCGCATGGACGTGCTGGTCAACAACGCCGGGATCGGGGTCGGCCAGGCGATGCACGAGATCAATACCAAGCACCTCGATCTTCAGCTCGACGTCAATCTGCGCTCGCTGATCATCGCCACGCGGGAGTCGCTGCCGATGTTGAGGGAAGCCGGGGCCGAGCACGGCAAGGCGCTGATCGTCAACACGGCGTCGATCGCGGGCAAGACCGGACAGCCCTGGCTGTCGGTCTACGCGGCCACTAAGGGCGCGGTGATCAACTTCAGCCAGGGGACCCAGAAGGAGGTCGGCGAGGCGGGGATCCAGGTCACGGCGCTGGCCCCGGGATTCGTCGACACGCCGATGACCGACTTCGTGAAGGGCTCTGTCGAGGCCGAGAAGATGATCCGCCCCGAGGACCTGGCGGAGGCTGTGCGCTTGCTTCTGCGCACCTCGCGCTATTGCCTGATCCCGGAGATCGTCTTCACCCGGCCGGGCGACACGGACACGCCCTAAAGGTACGGAGGGGCGCTAACGATGCGCGGGTGTGGTCTCGCGCTCGGAGTCAGAGAGCAGACCGTCGATGCGCTGCTCGGAGATCTGCTCGGAGGCCGCGGCGAGCGTCGCCTGGTAGACGTCGTAGCGGCGGGCCGGGCGCAGCCAGGACCAGCGCGAACGGTGACGCAGCTCGCGGGTTCGGTTGCGGTCGCCGGGGCGGGGTCGCTCCGGCGCGTCGCCGCGCTCCCCGATCTCCTGGCGCTCGGCGCGGATCTGCTTTGCGATCGCGGTCAGCGAGACGTCGGTGCCGATCCGGGTGTCGTCCTCGAGCAGGCTCATCTCCAGATGGGTGCGCAGGACGCGAACCTCGCGCCGGCTGGCGCGGCGGGGGTGCTTGCCGGCGCCGGTGAAGGCGTCCCAGGCGCGCGCAAAGCTGGCGAAGCTGGTTCGGCCGCCGTTTCGGTGCGCGGCGAGCATTGGGCAGACGCCGCCCTCGCCGTCGGTGTAGCCGCCGACGATGATTGCGTTCGAGTCGATGCCGCGCAGCATGCCCTCGCGGGTGTGGCGCGGCAGCAGATCAACCACGGTGCGGAGGCGCGCGGCGTGATCTCTGCGGCGGCTCACATGGCAAGGGATAGCGGGTGCGCCCCGCCGACGGTCGCCGGCAGCGGCGACCGAAAGGGATGTTTCATGCGAGGCGAGCGATGAACCGGCGCAACGGTCGTTTGCGGCTGATGGTCACCGCGTTTGGCGATGCGGGGCACGCGTTCCCCGCGATCTCGCTGGCCCGGGCGCTGGCCGAGCGCGGCCACGAGGTCCTGGTCGAGACCTGGGAGCGGTGGCGCGAGCCGGTGGGGGAGCTGGGGCTTCGGTTCGCGGCCGCCGAGGAGTACACGGTGTTCCCTCCCCCCGCGTCTGACTCAGGCGACGCGACGGCCGCCGAAGCGGCGAAAGCGCTGCTGCCATTCCTCGAGGACTGGCGGCCCGACGCGCTGGTCAGCGACATCCTCACGGTTGCGCCCCCGCTCGCCGCCGAGGCGGCCGGGGTACCGCGGGCGACGCTGATCCCCCATCCCTATCCGGTCCAACAGCCGGGCAAGCCGTTCTTCGCCACCGGCGCAAGGCCGGCTCGTACCCCGGTCGGGCAGGGCTTGTGGCGTGCGGCGACCCCTTTGCTTGAGATCGGGCTGCGCAAGGGGCGCGACGAGCTGAATGAGCAGCGCGCGGCGATGGGATTGGCGCCGGTCGAGCGCTTTCACGGTGGGATCAGCGAGGACCTCGTGCTGGTGGCGACCTTCCCGCAGCTCGAGTACCCGCGCCGGTGGCCGGCGGAGGTGCAGGTGACCGGGCCGATGGAGTTCGAGCTGCCGTACGGGGACGTTGCGCTGCCGGCCGGCGACGCGCCGCTGGTCCTGGTCGCGCCGAGCACGGCGAAGGACCCCGAATGCCGGCTGGTGCGCGTGGCGCTCAAGGCGCTGGCGCGAGAGCCGGTCCGGGTGCTGGCGACGACCAACCGGGCGCAGCCGGAAGAGCCAATCGACGCGCCCGGCAACGCAGTGCTGGTCGACTGGCTTAGCTACAGCCAGGTGATGCCACAGGCCGCGCTTGTGATCTGCCACGGCGGGCACGGGACGACGGTGAGGTCCCTCGGGTCCGGTGTGCCAGTACTCTGCTGCCCGGTCGCGGGCGACATGGCCGAGAACGGGGTCCGCGTCGCCTGGACCGGCGCCGGCCTGTCGCTACCGTGGCGGTTGTGCCGGCCGGCGCCGCTGCGCTGGGCGACGCGGCGGATCCTTGGCGATCCGTCGTTCACGGCGCGGGCGGGCGAGTTCGCGACCTGGCGACGGGAGAACGACGGTTCGCGACGGGGCGCGGAGTTGGTAGAGCGGTTCGCTAGGGCCTAGGACGAGACACTTCCGTTACAGAAACTCCGGGGGTGGGACTCGAACCCACAACCTCTCGGTTAACAGCCGAGCGCTGCTACCAATTGAGCTACCCCGGACCGTTTGAGCTACCCACGAGAGCAGCTCAGCCTGTTCACTTTATCGATAGCTCGTCAGGCAATTTCGAGACCCCGGCCTCCACCTCCGCATGGCAGTTCGCACAAAGGAGGACACACTTTCGCGCCTCCTCGAGCGCGGCATCCAGCGATCTACTGACGCCGTTGCGGCTTAGGCCGAATCCTTTCTGGGAGGGATCGACATGGTGGAAATGGAGCGCTCCAGGGTGCCGGGCGTTCCCGCAGAGTGCGCAAGCTCCGCCCGAGGCCTCGACGAGACGTCGTTTGATGTAGCGCCTCCGCCGCGACACAAGCTGTCCGCTGCACCTCGAGCGCCGATAGCCGCCGTGGGGCAAACGGATGAAGCTCGTCCGCCCGTGCTTCGTACAGGTCATCGTTGGATTGGGTTCACCAAGCCGACGCGCCTCCGCACTCTCGCGCCTCAGACGGGCTCGCGGCGTTTCGATGTTCAGCCGCTTCAACCAATACCTCACCGTTGAATACCCGGCGCCCAGCTCGGCCGCGATCGTTCTGATCGAGGCGCCGTTGCTCGCAAGCTCCGCCAAGCGCTCCGGGTCAACAGCCCCAGTCGGGGCATGGCGGTCGCGTCCGTTCGGCTCAAGGTCGTACTTCCCAAGCCAGTAGCTGACAGTCGAAGGGTGCTTACCAACCCGCTGCCCAATCTGATCGAGCGATAGTTCCTCCGCCAGACAATCCTCCAGAAACCGCTTGTCCATGGGGAAAGCCTTGCATCCGAGTCGGACAGAAAAGCGAACGTATGTTCCCGTGATCGCCGCCGACGCGAAGCGGAACCTATGCCGCTTCCGAGGCGCCGCTCTTGCCGACGCGCTCGGGGCGCATGATTCGCTCACCCAGCGCCGCGCGCTCCCGGTGAAGCTCGGCGCTTCGCTTAGGGTCGCCCTTCTTCTCCGCCTCCGCGATCAGGTCCTCGAGCCGGCGCTGCTCGAGCAATAGGAAGTTGATCTCCATCGCCTCCCCCGACGTCGGCTCGCGCTCCGCCGTCATCACCAGCTGCGTGATCAGCGAGACCAGCTCCTCATCCTCGCGCGGCAAACCGGCGAGCGGCTGATCCAAATGCCCCCGCAGCCACTCCAGCGCCCGGCCGACCAACGGCGACGACAGATGCTCCGGCGTCAGCCGGTCGAGCAGCTCGCGCCCCGCCTTCGGGTCGGCGATGCACATCGCCAGCAGCGCCCGCTCGCGCCGCTCCCGCGGAGTCAGCGCCGCAGCGCCGGCCGCCTCTCCCCCGGCCTCCGATTCGCCCCCCGATTCGGTTCGCGTCCGCGCCGAGGCCATGCGCCCGATCACCATCGCCGGGTCCATGTCGAGCCGTTCGGCGACGGTCCGCACCAGCTCGTCGCGGGTCGCGCTCTCCCCCATCTCCGCCAGCACCGGCGCCGCCTCGGCCAGCGCCCGGTCGCGCTCGGCAGGCGAGGACAGATCCGCTCCGTCGAGCACCAACCCGACCTGGAACTCGGGCAGCTCCACGGCGGTCCCGACCAGCTCCCTGAATCTCTCGGCTCCCCCCTCCTCGGCCATCATCTGCGCCGGGTCCTCGCCCTCCGGCATCGCGGCCACCCTGAGCCTCATATCCCGCCCCTCGGCCTTGCGCTGGGCGCGCAGCATCGCCTCCTGACCGGCCCGGTCGGCGTCCAGCGCCAGCACCACCTCGCGTGTCTGCTGGGACAACATTCCGACCTGCTCCTCGGTGATTGCGGTGCCCATCACGCCCACCGCCTCCCCGATGCCCGCCTGGTGCATGGCGAGCACATCCGTGTAGCCCTCCACCACGACCGCGCGTCCGGCCTTGACGATCGCGCCTCGGGCACGATCGATCCCGTAAAGAGTCTCGCTCTTACGGTAGAGCTCACCTTCGGCCGAGTTCACGTATTTGGCGCCCTGCTCGGAGCGCATCGCCCGCGCCCCGAATCCGACCACCCGGCCGCGCGTGTCGCGCACGGGGAAGACGATCCGCTCGCGGAAGCGGTCGTAGACGCCCCCGCCCCGCCCCTGCTGCACGAGACCGGTCGCCCGCAACTCGTCGATGCTGAAGCCGGCCCTCTGCCCACGGGTCAAGATCTGGTCCCAGGCGCTCGGCGCGTAGCCGATCCCGAAATCGCGCAATACCTCCTCGCCGAGCCCGCGCCCCTGAAGGTAGTCCCGCGCCTTGCCCGCCTCCTTCGACTCCCAGAGGTAGCTGGCGTAAAAAGCGGCCGCGCGCCCCAGCAGCTGGCGCAGTCGCTCGCGGCGCTGCCGGGCGGCCTCCTTGCGCGGATCCTCGTCCTCGCGCTCCAGCTCGACCCCGTAACGCTCCCCCAGCAGCTCGACCGCCTCGGGGAAATCGACGCCCTCTTTCTCCTGGACGAAGCGGAACAGATCGCCGGACGCCTCGCAGCCGAAGCAGTAATAGACCTTCTCGGTCGGGTTGACTTTGAACGACGGCGTGCGCTCCTCGTGGAACGGACACAGGCCCCACCAGCTGCCGCCGCGCTGGCGCAGATCGGTGTGCTGGTTGACGATCTCGATCATGTCCGCCGCCTGGCGGACCCGCTCTTTGCTCTGATCGGAGATCAGCGCCATGGCTAGAAGTGTGCCTCTTCGGGGATCGCGAGCTCGCGGAACTGCGAGATGCAGAAGCGGTCGGTCATTCCAGCGACATAGTCGGTCACCCGCTGGCAAAGGTCCGCATTGGGGTCCAGCACAGGGACCTCATCGGGGTCGTCCATGTAGTGATCGAACAGCCCCCGCAACGTCCGCTGGACCCGTTCGACCTCGCGCCGGGCCTCGGGCCCCAGGTAAACGCGGTCGAACATGAACTTGCGAAGCCGCAGCATCGCCCCACCGACCTCCTCGCTCTGCACGATGTCGCCGCAGGCCTCCGAGCGTTCGACGAGGTCCCCAACCAAGGTGTCGATCCGCTTCGCCCCGGTCGGCCCGAGCAGCTCGATCTCCTCGCTCGGGAGATCGGATGGATCCAATATCCCCGCCCGCAGGGCGTCGTCGATGTCGTGGTTTATGTAGGCGACGCGATCGACGAGGCGCACGATCCGCCCCTCCAGCGTCGCCGGCTTCTCGGGGCCGGTGTGGTTGAGGATGCCGTCGCGGACCTGCTCGGTGAGGTTCAGCCCCTGCCCGTCGCGCTCCAGCACGTCGACGGTCCGCAGCGAGTGAAGGTTGTGCTTGAAGCCGGAGCCGCAGCGCTCGCGCAGCGCCTCGTCCAACGCCTCTTCGCCGATATGCCCGAAAGGCGGATGCCCGAGGTCGTGACCGAGCCCGATCGCCTCGGTGAGGTCCTCGTTGAGGCCCAGCGCCCTGGCAACCGTGCGCGAGATCCCCGACGCCTCCAGCGTGTGCGTGAGCCGGGTCCGGTAGTGGTCGCCCTCCGGGGCGATGAAGACCTGGGTCTTATGCTTGAGGCGGCGAAACGCCTTCGAGTGCACGATCCGATCGCGGTCGCGCTGAAACGGCGTCCGCAGCGGGCTGTCCGCCTCATCGATGCCCCTGATCGCCGGATAGGAACGCGTCGCCCCCTCGACGAGGAACTCGGCCTCCCACGCTTCGACGCGCTCCTGCAGCGATCTGGTGGTGGTCGGCAAGTCGGTCAGGTCCTCCTTGCCGCGATTCTAGGCGGCGGCGCGCAGCCGCACGTGCGCGTGGTGCTCGAGGGTCTCGGAGACCGCTCGCTCCGCCTGGCGCAGCGCCACCGCGCCGGCCGGCGGTGCCTCGGCAAGGGGCCGGGCCAGGCCCTCGACCATGAACGAGTGCGCCTCGGGCGAAAACTCAAACCCGCCGCCCTCACAGCTTGAGCACACCACCCCGCCTGCGGCGCCCGAGAAGCCGGTCAGGTGCTCCGCCTCGCCGCAGCGCGCGCAGGAGCCGAGCTCGGGGGAGAAGCCGGCCGCCAACGCCAGCTTCAGCCGGAAGGCGAGCGCCTCCGCGAGGCCGGCCCGGTCTCCGCCGCGCTCGTCGAGCATCGCGAGGTAGCGACAGAGCAGGTTGTAGGCGGCCGTGTTGGGCTCTGCCGCATCGAGCAACCGCAGCACCGCGTCGCAGGCCCGCGCCGCGGCGCCCAGCGTCGCCGAGCTCTCCCGCAGCCGCGGATAGCCATTCACCGTGGCGGCGCCGGTGACCGTTGCCAGCTCGCCCCGACCCTCGTGCAGCACCAGGTCGAGGCGGAAGAACGGCTCCAGCCGCCCTCCAAACCGCGAGCGCGGTCGGCGCGAGCCCTTGGCGATCGCTCCGATTCGCCCGTGCTGGGCGCTGTAGAGGTGGAGAATCCTGTCCGCCTCGCCGAAGCGGATGCTGCGCAGGACCACGGCCTCGGTCTTGAATTTGCCAGCCATTAACCAATCTACGATCTCGCCGCCGCCGGACGGCAATGCGCGACCAGCGGCCGCACCGGCCCTTATGAGGGCTCGGAAAACGAGTTAGGCGGCCGAGCGAACGGCGTCGCGAATCGCCGCCGCCGTGACGGTGGCCGCGATCGTCCCCACCGAAATGGACGTGAATCGATCCGGCTCACCCCGTCCCGAGGCGAGGCAGAAGACGACGTCGCCGTCGACGTCGGAGAAGGTCGGGTTGACAGCCCGGGCGACCCCGCCGCTCGCCATCCGGGCGACGCGGGTGCAGCCCGGCGGTGTGAGCGGCGCGTCGGTCATCAGGCAGACAAGCGTCGTGTTTCGCTCCGCGAGCCGGGTCCAGTCCGGCGAACCCTCCATAGCGGCGATCTCCTCGGCCGTCGATCGCATCGCACCGTCGTCGCCGCGCGGGCCGGCGAGCACCTTCCCGTTCTCCGCGACCACGTCGCCGAACCCGTTCGCAACCGCCAGCGCGGCGACCGTCTCCCCGCGGCCGCTCTGAGCGGCCGTGTAGCCGATGCCAGCCACGGTGGCGCGCTCGCGCCCGAAAAGCTTCGCGACTGCGGTGCCGGTGCCGGCACCGACCAGTCCACGATCGGGAACGCCTCCAGCAGCTACCTCACAGGCCGCGTAGCCCTGGTCGGGCCCAGGCCGCACCGAGGGGTCGCCCTCGATCAGGTCATAGACCACCGCAGCCGGGACGATCGGTACCAGCCCCCCGGGGGTCGGATATCCGCGACCGTGCTGCTCCAGCCAACGCGCCGCCCCATCCGCTGCGGCAAGGCCGAAGGCGCTGCGCCCGGCGAGCACGACGGCGGTCACCTCATGGTCGCCGGCCATCGGTCCCACGACGTCGGTCTCGCGGGTGCCCGGTCCGCCGCCGCGCACGTCGACGCCACCATGGCTCCCGGGCGGCGCGATCACCACCGTGCACCCGGTGCGCGCCTCGGCGTCGGTCCAGTGGCCGACCGAGAAGCCTTCAGGGACAGGGAGCACGCAGGGACAGTATGCGAATGCGAAGCCCGTCCAATCCGCTTGCATTCGGCACCCACGCGGAGGTAGCGTGAGATCAGCGAAGCGGGGAGTCAGTCGATGAAAGGGGGATCCAGATGAGGTCCGGTCCGCGTCCAGGTCCAGAAGTCGCGAAGCGAATTCGCCGAGTCGGCACCCTGCTGGCGGCGTGCACGGCATTCGCGGCGGTCGCCGCCGCGCCGGCCGGAGCCGCAATTACCGGCACCAACGACGCCGGCACCCTCGCCAATGCAATGTCCAGCTTCGCGATTCCGTCGGCAAGCCTGGACGTCTCGCCCGACCCATCCCCGCCCTTCGTCAACGGCACCTCCGATTCGCCGCTGGCCGGATTCCCGACCAACGGCAGCACCTTCACGATCCTCACCACCGGGGACGTTGCGCTGGCCGCCGCCCCGAACGACTCGGAGAACGCTGGGCTGAGCCGCGGCTACAACCCGCCCGCCCGCGGCGACGCCAACGATCCGACCACTCTGAGCCTGGGCTTCAACGTTCCCCAGCAGAGCAACTGCCTGAACTTCGACTACCGGTTTTTCTCGGAGGAATTCCCGGAGTTCGTCGGCTCATCCTTCAACGACCGCTTCATGGCTGAGCTTGACACCTCGAACTGGAGCGCTTCGGGCCAGACGAGCACCGCGCCACTCGACTTCGCGGCGCGGGGCACGCAGATCTCGATCAACAGCATCGGCCCGACGGCGGTCTCTCCGTCGAACGCGGCCGGGACGACCTACGACGCGGCATCGGCGCTAGTGACGACGAAGACACCCGTGACTCCTGGCGCCCACACCCTCTACCTGTCGATATTCGACGCCAGCGACCACATCTACGACTCGGCCGTGTTCGTCGACAACCTCCGTCTCACCAACGATGCGCCGATCAAGTGCCAGCCGCCCGACATCTTCTCCGGCGCGGTCGGCGTCGACCTCCCGAAGTCGGCCAAGTACAAGAACGGCAAAATCCTGATTCCGATCACCTGCCAGCTCCCGGTCGCTGCGACGATCAACTGCGACGGCATCGTGCAGCTCCTGGCCAGCCCCAACACGCTCGGCCGTGAAGCGACGATCTCGCGCAATAAGAAGATCGGCAAGAAGAAGTACTCGGTCGCGCCCACTCAGACCGCCACGATCAAGGTGAAGCTGAAGGGCAAAGCGAAGAAGGCACTGCTCAAGAAGGGCAAGCTGAAGGTCAAGGCCAAGGTGCGAAACAGCAGAAACGGGGCCCACAAGACCTTCAAGCTGAAGCTCAAGAAGTAGTCGCTGATCGGCTCCGGCGCCTGCGTCGGGGCCGCCTCCGCAGCCGCACCTGGCAGCCCGGGGAGAAGTAGGTCGAGCGCCCGGAGACGACGATGCGGCGAATCGTGTCCCCGCAGCGGGGGCAGATCTCGCCCTCGCGGCCGTGGACGATGAACTCGTCCTGCATCGAGCCGCGCTCTCCCCGCGCATCGACGTAGTCGTCGACCGATGCCCCGCCTTCGTCGAGGCCGGTCTGAAGCGCGTCGATCACCCCTTCTCGCAGCGCCTCCGCATGCTCGTGCCGCATCGAGCCGGCGGGAGAGAGCGGGTGCAGCTCAGCCCTCCACAAAGCCTCGTCGGCGTAGATGTTCCCCACCCCCGCGATTCCCGCCTGGTTGAGCAGGAACGACTTCAGCGGCGCCGTTCGGCCCGCCGCAATCCGCTCGATCGCGTCGGCCCTGAACTGCTCGGAGAACGGCTCGATCCCCACCCGGCCCGCGAAGCGTTCCTCGACGCGATCGGTCGCCAGCACGAACGCCTCGCCAAAGCGACGTGCGTCGCTGAACCACAGCTCGCGTCCGTCGTCGAGCGAGAAGCGGGCGCGCAGATATCGCTCCCCGCGTTCGAAGGTGCTTTCATCGACGGCGGCGACCAGGTCGTTCTCGTCGACCAGCAGCAGGTTTCCAGTCATCCGCAGATGCATGACCAGGGTGACGCCGCCTTCGAGGTTCATCAGCAGGTACTTGCCACGCCGGCGCAGCGACTCGATTCTCCGTCCACTCACCTGTTCTTCGACCCGGCGCGGGTCGACCGGACGCGTCCAGCGGGCGTCGAGCACCTCGAGCCGCTCGATCCGCCGATTGCGCAGCTCCGGCTCGAGCTGGCGCCGAATCGTCTCGACCTCCGGCAGCTCGGGCATCAGGGGTCCGCTAGCCCGGCGCCTTCGTGCCGCCCGAGACCGGTCCCTCCGGGAAGCCACCGAGGCGGATCGTGGCGAGCAGCGGATTGAAGGCCTCGGTCTCGGCCTGACGGAAGAGCTTCGGGCGGGAGTAGGCGTCGATCACGTACTCGGCGGCGCCCTTGTAGACGTGGACGCTCTTCGTCATCACCGGGTGCCCGGTGATCGTCCCGCGGCCGATGATCTCCACAGCCTGCGCTCCGTCGACTTCGCGCACCCGGCTGCTCAGGACCTCGAACGAGGGTGCTCGCTCCCGCAGCGACGCCAGCAGACGCTGGCGCGCGGCCTCGGCCCCAGCTTGGCTCAGCGAGAGGTCGGTGCGCGGATAAGCGTAGACGGTGACGACGGCGCTGCCCGAGGACATCTGCGCGATCTCGGGCAGATTGCCTCCGCCAACGCTCCATGTCGACGGGCGCCCGAAGCTGACGTCACCCGAGGGGGCAGTGAAATTGACCAGCGACACCGGCGCCCCGAGCTGTGCGAGCCCAGTCGGGTGGTTGCGCTCGTTGCCGCACCCCGCACTGGCGACAGCCAGCGCGGGGATCGCGAGCAAGGCGAGCCAGCGTCGTCCCACCGGACCCGTTCTATCAGGGCGGAAGCGCGATCAGACGGCGGCGTTCAGCGAACGACGGCGCGCGGGTGGGCCCGGAAGTAAGCCTCTTTGAGCTGCTCACCGGACAGATGCGTGTACATCTGGGTGGTCGAGACGTCGGCGTGTCCGAGCATCTCCTGCACCGCCCGCAGGTCGCAGCCACCGGCGAGCAGGTGAGTGGCAAAGCTGTGGCGCAGGGTGTGGGGGCTCATCTTCCCGTCCAACCCTGCCGCGCGCGCATGCTTCTGGACGATCTTGTAGAGGCCCTGCCGGGTCAGCGGCCCACCACGGAAATTGAGGAACAACTTCGGTTCCTGCCGCTCGCCGACCAGCTTCGGCCGGCCGCCGCGCAGGTAGGCGTTGATAGCCGCCACCGCCTTGGTGCCCAGCGGAACCAGCCGCTCCTTCGATCCCTTCCCATGCGCGCGTAGAAAGCCACGGCGCAGATCGATCTCCGACAGCTCCAATCCGATCGTCTCCGACGCCCGCAACCCGCACGCGTACATCACCTCGAGCAGTGCGCGGTCGCGCAGCGCGGTTGGCTCGCTGCCGCGCGGCGTGGCCAGCAGGTGCTGGACCTCGGAGTAGTTGAGAACGTGGGGCAGCTTGCGCGAGCGGCGCGGGGCGACCAGCGCCGCGGTTGGGTCCTCGGTGACCAGCTCCTCGCGCCGCAGGTGCTTGTAGAAGGAACGCAGGCAGGCTGCCTTGCGGTGGATGGTCGAAGCCGAACAGGGGGGCCTGCCGTTCCCAGTCGCAAGCTCAGCCAGGAACTCAGACACGTCGGTGGGTCCGACGGCGAGAGCATCGGCGCCCCTCCCGGCGAGAAAGGTCCCGTACTGAAGTAGGTCGGTGCGGTAGGCGTTAAGGGTGTTGCGCGACAGCCCCCGCTCGAGCTCGAGGTAGGCGAGGAAGTCGAGCACGAGGCCCTCGAATCGATCGCCCGCCCTGGCCGGCGTGGCAGTTCTCTCCTCCACGGCGATTGGGTGCATGCGGGCCCACTTCTGCGAGCCGTCGCGTTCCCCTTGGCACGCAAGACGGGGACCAGGCGGGTCCTCACACAAACTTGCGGCAGCTTCGCCGCCTGAGATGCCAGGGAGGCGGCGCAAGGCCGCCGCCCATCAGCCCTGGCGCTGTTCGCGAAACAGCAGCAACCCGACCAGCGACTTTGCGTCGACGCAGGCCTCGATCGCCTCGTCGAGTTCGTCGAGCGGAACCTTCACGATCTCGATCCGCTCACCCTCGGAGGGTTGTGGGTCGACCTGGGTGAGATCGGTTGCGATGAAGATGTGGGTCTCCTCGTCCGTGAAGCCGGGGCTGGTGTAGATGCTCTTCAGCGCCCTCCACTCGGCGGCGCGCAACGCGACCTCCTCCACCAGCTCGCGCTTCGCGCAGTCGATCGGCGACTCGCCGGGGACGTCGAGCTTTCCCGCTGGCAGCTCGAACAGGGAGTCCTCCCCTACCGCCTCCCGAGGCTGGCGAACCATGTAGAGGTGGCGGTCATCGTGGGCGACGATCGCGACAGCGCCCGGATGCTCGACGATCTCGCGCACCGAGGTCGAGCCGTCCTCGTAGCGAATCTCGTCGACGCGAACCCTGACCACCTGCCCCTCGTGGGTGATTCGCGAGCTGATTCGCTCCATCTGAGAGACCCTACCCCGGTGCGGCGGCGCCAAGCGCCGCGCCAGCGGCAAGTGCCGCGGCGAAGAAGAGCGGATCGTCGTCGAGGCCTCTGCCCATCACCCGCGCCGGCAGGCCGCTCGCCGCGTAACCGTCGAGGTCGGCCGGGTGAATGCTCGTGTGGTGAAGGCCGCCGAGGAACGGCCGCAGCGCATTGCGGAACTCTTTGGGAGTCGAGGGCACCGGCACGTCCACGCCGACCAGCAGAAGCTCGAGCACGGTTTGGGTGTGGTGGCTGAGCCCCCGGTGGCGGGGGCGCTGGTCGGCGGTCGAGAAGCGAGGCGAGAGCAGGGTCGTCAAGCCCAATGCCAGCGCAGCGTGAGCCGTGTCCAGCGCCGCCATGCCGCCGTGGCCGTAGCGACTATCCGAGCCGACGATCCCCGGACCAGGACCGGCGATCGCCGCGTCCCAGCCAAAGCCGGTCCCGGCATCGAGCCCTCCGGCGACGCTGAGTGCCTCGCGATCTCCTCCGTAGGTGGGCGCTGCGGTGATGTGGCTGCACAGCAATCCGCGTTCGCGAAGTGTCGCGACGTCGCGCGACATCGACCCCGGCAGCGCGCCGCCGGCTGTCTGCACGTAGCCAACCTTCATCTCCGGGCCGATCTGCGCGGCAGCCCAGGCAGCCGGCGCAAGGTGGCCGTGTAGCGGGATCACGAGCACCGGCATCTCGCTCGACACGCTGGACTCCAGGTCCCCATCGGCAGCCTCCACCGGCTCCACCGGGTGCTGAAGCGAGGTGTAGTTGAGCTTCATCACATGGGCGCCGGCAACTCCGCCACCCTCCAACCCGCGGGTCAGGTTGACGTGCACGACGTCGAAGCCGCCCGAGCCGAGCCCGAGGTCGAGCGCCTCGGTGTTGACCACCACCTCATCCCCCTCCCGAACCTCACCCACCAGTTCATGGTCCGCCCAGGCCGGACGCGCCTCGCCGTCGATCTCGACCGTCAGCGGGTTCTCGCCGACAACCACTCCGCGGCGCAGCTTCAGCACCGCGTCCTCACGACTTCGCCCCCTCTTCGACGATCGCCTCGCAGATCTCCAGCATCTGGTCCAGGTGGGCTGCGGGGACGCTCTCCTCGGGCGTGTGATTCGCGTCGGTCCCGTTCGCCAGCAATACACAGTCGAACCCCGAGGCGATCAACGCGTTGGCGTCGCTGCCTCCACCGGTGGCGACGCGACGCCCCTCGTACCCGCACCGCTCCAGCGCCGCCATCGCAAGCTGGGCGGGGATCGAACCGGCACCTGAGCGGTAGCCCCGAAACAGCTCCGTGACCTGCACGTCGACGTCGCAGCCGTGCTCACTCGCCGCCCAGCTGCACGCGTCGACCAGCGAGCCGACCGTTGCGGCGGCACGCTCGGGGTCGATGCTGCGCGCCTCGCCCTCGATCCGGCAGCGCCCGGCCACGATGTTGGAGGCGCTACCTCCCGCGATGATGCCGATGTTGGCCGTCGTCTCCTCGTCGAGCCGACCCAGGTCCATCGCCGCGATCGCCGCCGCGGCGGCAGCGATCGCGCTATGCCCGGCCTCCGGCTTGATGCCGGCGTGCGCCTCCTCCCCTTCGAACTCCGCCACCAGCCGCTGGTAGGTGGGCGCCGCGTCGATCACCTCGCCGATTGGGCTGGCGTGGTCGATCACGAAGCCGAACGGTGAGCGCAGGCCGCCGACGTCCAGCGCCTTCGCGCCGCGCAGGCCGTCCTCCTCGGCGACCGTGAAGAGAAGCTCGAGCCCGATCGGAGGCGGCTCCGCCGCGTGGCGCGCCGCCAGCTCCAGCAGCACCGTCACCGCGGCCTTGTTGTCGGCGCCGAGGATCGTCTCCCCCTTGCTGCGGTAGACGCCGTCCTCGAGCACCACCTCGACCGGCCCCTCGTGGGGGACGGTGTCGAGGTGGGACGTGAACGCGATCCAGCGATCGTCGGCGCCGGGCAGCCGGGCGATCAGATTGCCGGCGCCGGCCTTGGCCGGCCCAGCGGCGTCGTCCTCAACCACCGCGACTCCCAGCTCCTGTAGCTCCGAGATGACCGCATCGGCGACCGCTCGCTCGTCCCCGGTCGGACTTGGAATCTCGCAGAGGCGGACGAAGCGTTCGTGGAGTCGCTGCTCCTTGCTCACGGCGACAAGGCTATGAGCTGGGAAGGCCCGCCGCCTCCAGCGCCCGCTCGTGGCCGGAGAAGATGCGCATCGACGAGATTCGCTCGCCCGCGAAGCAGATCAACCAAGCGATCGCTTGGTCGAACTCGACGCCGCTCGAGCTACCCCGAAAGTGCACGCGCCCGAGTACGACGAGCGAACCTTCGGGCACATCTGTAGCTCGTCGATTGAGATCTGCCAGCTCTCGAATTGCTCGTCGATCTCAGCCATCCAGCCACGGATCCCCTCGTAACCGGTGTACGAGGTGTTGGTCATCGTCGAGTGCACGACAGCCTCAGGATCAACCGCCGCGGGGTCGATCTCTCGCTCCCCGGCGTTCCAACGCTCGAATACGTCCCGGATCAGCTCCTCGCGAGCATCGGTCACGAGATCAGTATCCACCGCGAGGGCGCTCTGGGGAAGAGACTCAGGCGGAGCGGCGAATGCGAGGGCCCTCGGGCGCCGGCTCGCCCTCGGGCGCGGCCTCCTCGGGGGCGCGCTCGCGGGCCAGCTCCGCCGCTGCGCCGACGAACTCGCGAAACAGCGGCTCGGGGCGGTTGGGGCGCGAGTTGAACTCGGGGTGGAACTGGGAGGCGACGAAGAATGGGTGGTCGGGCAGCTCGATCATCTCGACCAGCCGCTCGTCGGGGGAGGTGCCGCCGCAGATCAGGCCCTCGTCCTCGAGCCGCCGGCGCAGCATGTTGTTGACCTCATAGCGGTGCCGGTGGCGCTTGTAGATCACGGCCTCGCCGAAGATCTCGCGGGCGCGCGTTCCGTCATGGAGCTTCACGGGGTCGGCGCCGAGCCGCATCGTCCCGCCCATCTCGGAGACCTCCTTCTGCTCAGGGAGCAGGTCGATCACAGGGAACGGCGTCTCAGGGTCGAACTCGGACGAGTTGGCGCCATCCATGCCGGCGATGCTGCGGGCGAACTCGACCACGGCGATCTGCATGCCGAGGCAGATCCCCAGGTAGGGGATCGAACGCTCGCGGGCGATCCGTGCCGCCTGCACCTTGCCCTCGATCCCCCGCTCGCCGAACCCGCCCGGAATCAGGACCCCGTCGGCGTCGTCGAGGCGCTCCGGCTCGAAGTCCTCTGAGTCGACCAGCTCCACCTCGACGTTGACACCGTGGTGAAAGCCGCCATGCTCGAGTGCCTCGATCACCGACTTGTAGGCGTCGGCGAGCTGCACGTACTTTCCAACTAATGCGATTTTGGCCGTGCCCTTTGCGGCGTCTGCACGGCGCACCATCTCCTCCCACTCGCCGAGGTCGGGGGCCGGCGCCTCGATCTCGAAATGGTCGAGGACGAGGTCGTCAACGCCCTCGGCCCGGAAGACCAGCGGCACCTTGTAGATGTTGTCGACGTCGCGGGCCGAGACCACGGCCTCCTCGGGGACGCTCGCGAAGAGTGCGATCTTGCGCCTGATATCGCGCTCCAGCCCGCCCTCCGAACGGCAGACGAGCGCGTGGGGCTGGATCCCAATCCGGCGCAGCTCGTTGACCGAGTGCTGGGTCGGCTTTGTCTTCAGCTCGCCGGCGTGCCCGACGTAGGGCACCAGGGTGAGGTGGACGAACATGCAGCGCTTCGGCCCAAGGTCGGTGTAGAGCTGGCGGATCGATTCCAGGAAGGGCAGCGACTCGATGTCGCCGACCGTCCCGCCGATCTCGGTGATCACGAAATCGACCGCCTGCGACTCGGCGACGATCAGGATCCTGTGCTTGATCTCGTCGGTGATGTGGGGAATCACCTGCACTGTGGCGCCGAGGTAGTCGCCCCGCCGCTCGCGCTTGATCACCGAGTTGTAGACGGCGCCCGCAGTGACATTGGAGGCACGCGACGTGTTCTCGTCGGTGAAGCGCTCGTAGTGTCCGAGATCGAGGTCGGTCTCGGCGCCGTCCTCGGTGACGAACACCTCGCCGTGCTGGAACGGGCTCATCGTCCCCGGGTCGACGTTGATGTAGGGGTCGAACTTCTGAATCTGGACCCGGAAGCCCCTGCTGACCAGAAGTCGCCCGATCGAGGCGGAGGTGATGCCTTTGCCGAGAGCCGACACCACTCCGCCTGTGACGAAGATGAATCGCGTGTCGCCCGGTTTGCCTCTATTCATTGACCCTGCCCAGCGAGTCTAGAGATCGCAGTGGCGGAAACGAATCGATTGCTTTCGAAATCGACCGTAATTCGCCGTAAATCGTGATCGCCACGACCACCGCCAAGGCAATCAGCCGGCCGCTCTGGCCGAGCGTGGTCAAGAGCCAGACACCGGCAATCGCCCCGATCAGGTTCGATCCGGTGTCGCCGAGCATCGCCCGCTCGCCCAAGGTGAACCAGGCTCCCACCAGTACCGGGCCGAGGAAGATCCCGAGCAGCTCGACCGGCTCTCCGGTCCAGGCCCCGATGCAAAGTCCGAGGCCAAGCAGCACCAGGCCCTTCTCGGCCCGCCCTGGACGCAGGTCGAGAAGGTTGAACAGGTTGGTGGCAAGGATCAGCAGCGCGACGTCGGCGAGGTAGTCGAACGACTGCAGGCCGCGCCCCGAGACGACATAGGCGGCAAGCGCCAGGGCGCCGATCGCCTTGATCGCCCCCGTCGACAGCCGCCCCTCGCGAAGCGCCTGAGCGTGTCCCCTCCAACCACGCGGCGCTGTTGGATGGGTGCCCTGCCCCAGCGAATCGTCGAGAAAGCCGAGGAAGGCGACGCCAAGGAGGTAGGGAATCCAACGCCGCAGGTCAGGGTCGAGCAGGTCGAGGTCGGCGCGGTCGTTGAGGAAGGCGAGCGGCGCCAGGGCGACGAGAGCAGTGGTTGCGAGCACGGCGCCAAGCGGGAATGCGAGGCTGCGGCCGCGATAGTTGTCGCGTACCAATCCGGCGTCGACGAGGCCCCGTACGCCCGCCGGAACCATCAGCAGAGCGAGGCCGAAGGAGAGCGGCAGCCCTATCCAGAGCACGTGGGATCGCTCATCTAGGGCGTGCCGGCGGGTGCGGTGGGAAGGCCCGGCGACGGCGTCAGCAGGTCGGGGAGCAGCCGGTCGGCCGTGCCCTTGACCCCGAAGTTGCCCTCGGCGCCGAGCAGCGCAAAGACCATCGCCACCTGACCCGAGACGAAATCGAGGTTGTCGACGGTCGAGAGGCCGTGGGAGGAGAAGAAGGAGATCGAGGAGGGGTCGGTCTCGCTGGTCTCGACGCCGACCTGCTTCGCGCCGGCAGCCTCGATCCCGTCCAGAATGCCCGACTCGAGCCTGCCGGTCGTCGCCTTGTCCTGTCCGTTGAGGTCGGTGGGCTGCTGGCGAACGACGATCACGCTGTCGAGCCCGCCGAAGCGCCCACTGGCCCGCGACAACAGCCGGCTTCGCACCCGATCGAGCAGGGTGCCGCCGAGGACGATCTGCCTCCCGACCCCCTTGCCGAGCGCCTCGACGGAATCGCCGTTGGTCGCCAGATCGGAGAGGCGGGTTTGTGAGAGCTCGCCGGCGAGACCGCCGATGTCGGGCGGCTCGCGCACGACCGCGACCGCGACCAGACGGCCGCCGGACGGTTGCAGCGCGTTCTCAATGTCGGTCGAGAGATCGTTGGGGAGCCCGCCGAGTGCCACGACGCCGATCCGGCGTCCTCGCAGCTGTCCCCGAACCAGCACTGGATAGACGCGCTGGGCGAACTCGTCGGAGCGGTTGAGCTGCCCTGCGAGCTGGTCGGAGTGGCTGCGTGCCGCCTCGAGGTCGCCGGTTAGGCTCGCCTCGAGGTTCTTCTTCGTGTTCGAGAGCACGTTGTCGCCGAACCCGACCCCGATCAGAATCCCGATCGCCAGTGCCAGGAACACGGCGGCCAGCGAGGCCGCGTGATAGCGCGAGCTGTAACCCATAGCGAGAGAGAATAAATTGCGGCGGCTTTGCCGCCTGACAGGGGGGCTTGGCCGGTGCCTAAATGCCGGTCTGCACGCGGAGCTTGAGCCAGACCAGATTCACGAACTCCCTGAGGCTGTCGGAGCTGGCGACGACGACAACGAGCAGTACCAGCGAGACGAGCACGAAGAGCGCGAACAGCGAGCCTCCCACGCCCGGGTTGTAGAGCCTGCTCACGCCTTTTGCGTCCACCAGCGTCTCGCCGATCCGCAGCCGGGTGAGGAAGGTCGACGACATGCCCTCGCGGCTGCGGTCGAGGAACTCGATCAGGTTGAAGTGGGCGCCGACGCTGACGATCAGCGCCGCCCCCTTCTCGAAGGCCATCAACATTGCCACGTCCTGGCTGGTCCCCGCTGCGGGGACGATTGTGTGCTCGAGACCGAGGTCGAGCACCCGCTCGCGGCCCGGCGCTTGGCCGTCGGGATAGGCGTGGACGACGAGCTCCGCGCCGGAGCACAACGCGGCGTCGCTGGCCGAGTCCATGTCACCGATCACCACGTCGGGCTTCAGCCCCGCCTCGAGGATCGCATCGGCCCCGCCATCGACACCGACCAGCAACGGCTTCACGTCGCGGATGTAGGCGCGCAGCGCCTGAATGTCACGGCGATGGGTCGTGCCCCGTACGACGATCAGGGCGTGGCGGTCGCGGAATTTGGTGCGGATCGCCGGGAACTCGACCCGGCCGGTGAGCAGGTTCCCCTCCTGGCGAACGTGCGCCATCGTGTTCTCGGCAAAGGCCGAGAGCGCGTCGTCGACCCGCTGGCGCTGCTCGTCGAGCTGGAGGGCCAGCGCCTCGGTCTCCATCACGGTCCCGGTGACGATCTCCTCGCCTCCCCGAATCACCCGGCCGCCCTCGATCGTCAGCGGGTCGCCGTCCTTCACCTGCTCGAACAGCGGCGCCCGCGGCGCATCGACGAGGTGGATCCCCGCCCGAGTCATCATCAGCGGGCCCGCGTTGGGGTAGCGGCCATTGGACGAGTCCGAGACGTTGATCACGGCCTCGGCGCCGGTGGCGATCAGCTCCTCGGCGGCGATGCGATCGATGTTGGTGTGGTCGATCACCGCGATGTCGCCTGGGCCCAGGCGTTTCACGAGGTGCTTGGTCTTTCGCCCCAGACGGGCGGTGCCGAAGATGACGCCGTTCTGGCTGTTTCCGTTGCGCCGGGACAGCAGATGGCGGCCAAACCTGGAGCGGCTGGCGGTAGCCACGGGCTCAGATTAACCCCTGGACAGTGCTAGGCGGCCGCGAGCAGCTCCTGGGCGTGGCGGCTAGCCGCCTCGTCGCCTCGGTCGGCGCCCAGCATGCGGCAGATCTCGGCCACCAGCTCGTCGCCGTCCACCCGTTGCACCGAGGCCAACGCCTCGCCGCGGCGGACCCGCTTGCTGATCCGAAAGTGGCCGCTGGCAAGCGAGGCGACCTGGGGCAGATGGGTGATGCAGATCACCTGCCGCGCCTGCCCGAGGCTGCGCAGACGCTCACCGACAGTCCGCGAGGTGTTGCCGCCGACGCCACCATCTATCTCGTCGAAGCACAGCGTCGCCGTGCTCGTCGACGCACCGAGACCGGTCAGCGCCAGCATCACGCGCGACAGCTCCCCGCCGGAAGCGGCATCGCGCAACGGCGCCGGATCGATCCCTGGGTTGGTTGCGATCAGAAAGGTGACCGTCTCGGCGCCCGAGGGGCCGAAGCCGTCAGGCACCGGCTCGAGCTCGACTCCGAGCTTTGCCCCGGGCATCGCCAGCTCCTCCAATTCCTCCGCGACCCGCTTCTCGAGCCGACGCGCGGCTTTCCGCCGGGCGCTGGTCAGCTCGGCGCCAAGCTCAGAGCGGCGCGCTTCGGCGCCCGCCAGCTGCGATTCGAGCTCCGCTCCGCGCCCTTCGGCACCCTCGAGTCGCTCGATCCCGGCCCGGCAACGCTCCGCGTGCGCAAGCACCGACTCGATCGAGCCCCCGTGCTTGCGCTTCAGGCGGTCGAGGACGTCGAGTCGCTCTTCCACCTCCACCAAACGCTGCGGATCGGCCTCGACTCTCTCCAGATAGGAGCGCAGCTCGCCGGCCACGTCGCCCGTCTCGACCGCGAGCGCCGCAACTCGTTCTTCGACCCGGTCCAACTCGGGGTCGACGCCGACCGCGGCGCGCATCGCGCCTTCGGCCGCCGCCAGAGCGCCGGCGCCGCCTCCCCCATCCTGGTCGGAACCACTTATCGCGTCCAGGGCGCCGGCTGCTGCGAGGCGCAGGCCCTCCGCGTGGCCGAGGCGGCTGCGCTCTGCATTCAGCTCCGCCTCCTCGGCGCCGTCGGGAGCGGCTGCCTCGATCTCGGACAGCTCATACCGATAGAGGTCGAGGTCCCGTTCACTCGCCCCGTCGCGCTCGCGCAGTTGCTCGAGCTCGCGACGCGCGTGCTCCACCCGCCTGTGGGCCTCCCGGTAGCGGCGCCGTCTCTCGAGATGCGCCTCGCCCGCGAAGCCATCGAGAACTTCGAGCTGCGACGAAGACAACACCAGCCGGCGATGCTCGTGCTGACCGTAGAAGGCGAGCAGGCGAGCGCCCAACAGCTTCAGCTCGCCGACGGACGCCGACCGTCCGCCGATGAAGGCCGCGGTGCGACCGGCAGCGGAAACCCTCCGTCCCAGGACCAGCTGATCGGCATCCTCGGGCAGCCGCTCCGCGACCTCGGCCAGCTGTGGGTCAGCGGCGAGGTCGTCCGGAAGGTCGAAAGTCCCCTCGACCCAGGCTTCCAAGGCGCCCGGACGCACGATCTGCGGCCGCGCCCTGCCGCCCATCAAGAGGTCGAGCGAGTGCGCGAGGACCGTCTTACCGGCCCCGGTCTCCCCCGTGATCACGTTGAAGCCCTCGTCGAAGCGCAGCTCGGCGCGCTCGATCAGCAGCAGGTTTTCGATTCGCAACTCGCGCAGCATCGTTCGCCCTGTCTAGCAACAGGCGGCGACGGACTCTCCCCAGCGGCTGCTAGGCGGCGGCCGGCTCCGGTGCCTCGGCCGGCTCCGGAGCTTCTTGGCCAGGCACAGCGACGAAGTCGCGATCGCGGATCAGCAGCAAACCGAGCGCCGCCCCCACGAACGAGAGCACGGCGGCGATCAGAAGGATGTCGTTGAAGGCGCTGACGAAGGCGATCTTCGAGTCAACGACGACCTGCTGGCGGATGCCGGGCGGCGCGACCCGAACCGCTCCCACCGATCCACCCGAGGCCACCGCGTCACTGAGCCCATGGGGGGCATTGGGCATCAGCTCGGCGAACTTGCTGTTGATCCGCGATTGGAAGACGGCACCGAGCCCGGCGACGCCGGTAGCGATCCCGACCTGACGGAAGGTCGTGTTGATGCCCGAGGCCATTCCCGCGCGAGCAGGCTCCACGACCGCGATCGCAGCCTGGGCGATGCCTGGGTTGGTGAGCCCGATTCCGACGCCCGCCACCAGGAACCCGGCCAAAAGCGTTGTCCAGGCCGAGTCGACGGTCACCCCGTGCATCAGCATCAGGCCGACGCCCACCGTCGCCAGCCCAACACCCATCAGCACCCGCACCGGGATCCGGTGGGAGAGGTTCCCGGAGATCGGAGCGACGACGAAGGACAGAAAGGTCAGTGGCAGGAAGCGCAGGCCGGCCTGCAGCGGTGAGTAGCCGAGCACGCCCTGGATGTAGATCGTGAGGTAGAGGAATAACGCGAACATTCCCCCGGAGAGGCCGAAGGCAACCGCCGATACCCCGTTGAAGGCCGGCTTGCGGAACAGCGACAGATCGAGCATCGGGTGCGTGCTTCGATGCTCGATCACGACGAAGACGGTCAACAGCACCACGGCGCCGATCAACGAGGCAAGGATCGGGGCACTGCCCCAACCTTCGGGGTTGCCGCGGATCAGGCCGAAGATGAGCAGGAACAGCGCGCTCGAGAACGTGACCAGCCCCGCCACGTCGATCCGCTCGGGGTCCTGGGCGGCGACGTTTTCGAGCCGCAACTCGGTGAGCGCGATCGCGATCAGGCCGATCGGCACATTGATGAAGAAGATCCACTGCCAGCCGAGGTGCTCGGTGACCAACCCGCCGACCAGCGGGCCGATCGCGACCGCGCCGCCGATCACCGCACCCCAGACGCCGAACGCCATCGCCCGATCGCGGCCGGTGAACTCCTGTCCGATCAGCGCCAGCGAGGTCGCGAACATCGCCGCACCACCAACCCCCTGAAGGCCGCGGGCGAGGTTGAGCAGGGTCGGGTCGCCGGAGATGCCGCAGAGGAACGAAGCGAAAGTGAATACCGCGAAGCCGAGCGAGAAGACGCGCCGGCGGCCCAGCCTGTCGCCCAGCGATCCCGCGGTGAGCAGGATCGCCGCCAGCATCAGCGAGTAGGCGTCGACGACCCATTGGAGGCTCGACAAGCTGGCGTGCAGGTCGCGCTGGATGTCCGGCAGCGCGACGTTCACGATCGTGATGTCGAGCAGCAACATGAACGTCGCGATCGAGACCAGGAGCAAGGTCCACCACTTGCGTTCCATTACTTCACTTTCTACAGGATGGAACCGGAACGCCGCCGGACACCCAGGATCCGACGCTGCGCCGGCCCGTCAGTCCTAGTGGGCCAGGTGGCCGAACTTCTCGCCGATGCGGTTATAAAAGCTCGAGCCGGGGAGCTGGGCAAGGCGCCCGGCCTGCTGCCGAAAGCTGACCTCGGCCTCGCCGCCAGGCCGTAGCTCACACAGCATCTCTCCGTCAATGGCCACGTCGACGGGATCGCGGCCCTCCGCGTTTCCGACCCGCAGCATGTCCTCGGGGGCGACGACCAGCGCCCGAGCTGTGAGCGTATGCGGGGCGATGTAACTGACCACGTACCCTTCCACTCCCCAGGCGAGGATCGGGCCGCCATTGGCGAGGTTGTAGCCCGTGGAGCCAGGGGGGGTTGCGGCGACCAACCCGTCGCAGCGCACGTTGCCCACCTCCTCCCCGGCGATCCGGTAGCTGAGCACGGCGACGCGACCCTGGGGCCGGCGGATGAAGGTGACGTCGTTCAGCGCCAGCCCTTTCGTCTCTCCGGTCGAAACCTCGAGACCTGGAAGGTTGATCACCTCGAAGTCGCCGGCAAACGCCCTGCGCAGGCCCTCGTCGAGCTGATCGCGCTCCGCCGCGGCCAAAAAGCCGACCGTCCCGAAGTTGATCCCGAACACCGGCACCCCCGTTCCCGCGTACTGGCGCAGCGCCCAGAGGATCGAGCCGTCCCCGCCCAGGACCAGGCAGAGGTCGGGATCGGGCGGCAGCGCCTCGGTGACCTCGATTCCCTCCGCCGCGCCCTCGAGCTTTGCCGCCTCGGCTGCGCTTGCCACCAGGCGGCGATCCGCGGACTCGGCGGCGGACACCGCGGCCACGACTGCCTCGCTGGCGGCAGGAGGATGCGAGTGAGTGACCAGCGCAACGGTTCGCACTGCCGGCGGTGCCTTTGTCTCCTCGGTGCTCACGACTCCACCTCGTGGATCGCCGCCTCGACATCGGCGAGCGACTCGCCTCCACGCGAGCACCAAAGGAACGACTCGCGGTTTCCCTTCGGGCCCGGCAGCCCCGAGGAGACAATGCCGCGCACGGCGAGCCCGAGCGACCCCGCCGCCTCAGCGGCCAAGGCGAGGGCCTCGCGCCGCAGCGCCGGGTCGCGCACCACGCCTTTGCCGACCTTCTCCCGGCCGAGCTCGAACTGTGGCTTGACCAGCGCCAGTACCTCCCCGTCCTCGCTCAACGCCTCCGCCACCGCGGGCAGAACCTTGGTCAGCGAGATGAACGAAACGTCGACCGTCGCCAGCGAGGGAACGAACGGCAGGTCCGCCGGCTCCAGCGAGCGTGCGTTGAGACGCTCGATCACGGTCACCCGGGGGTCGTTCCGGAGCCCCCAGTCGAGTTCGCCCTGGGCGACGTCGACGGCCGCCACACGCGCGGCGCCGTGCTGAAGCATGCAGTCACTGAAGCCGCCGGTCGAGGCCCCGACGTCGAGGCAGTCGCGTCCGGCAACGTCGATCCCGAAGGCCTCGAGGGCATTTTGAAGTTTGATGCCGCCGCGCGATACATAGCGTGGGCCATCAGCGACGATCAGATCGGCCTCCAGCTCGACCAGCTGACTCGGCCGCAGAGCAAACGGGCCGTCCTGGCCAAGCTGCACCTCTCCGGCCCGTACGGCCGCGGCGGCGGCCGTACGCGAGGAAAAGGCTCCACGCTCGGCGAGCAGCCTGTCTATGCGCTGACGCGACATGTCGCGAACCGTAGCGCCGGAGCGCACCTGCGCCGGGTGGGGGCCGGCGAATGTGTGAGGCCGATCACACACAAATCGCACATACGTTCGTATTCTCGATACCTGTAATGGCTCTGTTCAGAACAATTCCCCTGGCAGTGCACGGCGTCATCGAAATCGTCGCCGCGCCGGTGCTGATCGCCGCCCCCTTCGTGCTCGGATTCGGGACCGCAGCGGGCGCCGTCTCGATCGCACTGGGCACGATGCTGATGGGCCTGGCGCTCTCCACCCACGGTGAGCAGCGCACGGTCCCGCTCGGAGCGCACGCCAGTTTCGATTACTTGATCGGTGGAATCGCAGCCGTCGTCGGGCTTGCGCTCGGCATCGGTGGCGCACCCCCGATCGCAACAGCCTTTTTGGTCGGGTTCGGTGCCGCACATTTGGTGCTGACCGCATCAACGCGGTTCAGCATCCGCGGCGCCTGACGGATTCGACTACCTCCCACAGATCCACATATATAGAGATACATATCTCTCCTCCCTGTAGTACCCCAGAGCGCCCCGCCTTTTGGCGGGGCGTCTCTTTTTGGTAGTCGAGTTCGCACAAGTTGTCGGCCAAGTGCTCCGGGTGAGGATGTATTTGACACCGCGACCCTCGAGACGGGCACGTGAGGAGGGGCCGCCTTCATGGCTTTTTCATCCGCTTTCGCGAGCCTCAGTTACGTTCCGCGTACTGATTGTTGAAGACCAATTGAAGATGGCCTCGGTAATCCGCCGAGGGCTCAAAGCCGAGGGAATACCAGCCGATGTCGCCAGCCGTGGCGACGAGGCCATTTCGAGGGCTAGCTTCACTCATTACGACGCAATCGTTCTCGATGTGATGCTTCCCGGCATGGACGGATTCGATGTCTGCCGTCGCCTGCGCGAGGACGGCAACGGGGCGCCCGTGATCATGGTCACGGCTCGGGACAGCGTCGAGGATCGACGCAGCACCATGGACTGTGGCGCGGACGACTACATCGTTAAGCCCTACTCCTTCGAAGAGCTGGTTGCTCGGGTGTGCGCCCTTAGCCGCCGCGGTCGACGATCTCGCATAGTGGGACCGCCGGAATCGTAGGCGCCCAGATCAGTCGCTCGGCCCGACGTCGGCGGAGCCGTTGGCGTCGGAGTGCGCGTCAAGGAGATTGAAGTTCCGATCCAGATGCACGTCGACCTGATTGCCATCGGTCTTCTTTGCTTCGACTGGCGGCTGGGCTTACTTCTTGCCCTCCCCGTTCAACCGCTTTGCCGGCAAAAAGAGGGTCAGGATCGGGTGCGCGGTCGAGCGCGTAACCAGGATGCGCCCTCCCTCGGCGAGCGCAAGCGAGCGCGCCAGGTCAAGGCCGATTCCGTGGCCCTCGCCGTCCCTGAGCCCGAGCGGCGGGCGAAAGCGGCCTCGGGGTCGACCCCGAGGCCGGGGCCTTCGTCACCAACATCGATGGCGATCGAGCCGCTTGCGTCGCGGACTGTCAGCTCGACGGCACCCGAACCATGCCGATAGGCGCTGTCGAGCAACACCTCGAGGACCTCGGCGACCACCCTCGGGGACCCAGACCATCCCTCTCTATGTTGACTACCTGACCTGGGACGAGGCCGCACGCAGCGACAGCTCCGGGGTCGGCGGATCGCCGGGCGGCGGTCACGTGGCCCTGATCGCGGCGGGCGGAGCTGCTCGGCGAGGCGCCACCGACGCGGTTCCGGCGAACCACTACGCGCTGCTGCGGACGATCGAAGCCGGCTTCGGCTTGCCCGCGCTCGGACACGCGGGATCTCCCAAGACGCCGCTTCTGACCCGCCTCCTGAAGCCGGGGCGGTAGCCGGCTGCGGATCGATGCCGACGTCAGAACGTCCGCCGGCAGTGGCAGCTTCTTCCGCCGTGCACGAGTCCTCCGGAGCCGATCGCGCCGGGTCGCGACCCTGGCCGGTGCGCCTGCTGCTCGCCGCCCGGCGCCGGTTGCGCTACCTGGTTCCGGGCGCCGCCATCGTCGTCTTGCTCGCCGGAGGTGGATTTGCGGCGCTTGAGACCGACACCGTGGAGTCCTACTGGGAAGGAGTCTGGTGGGCGCTGTCGCTGATGACCACTGTGGGCTTCGCCAACGGCACCCCCCAGACTGTCTTGGGCAAGGCCTTGTCGGGCCTGATCATGGTGTTGGGCTACCTCCTGCTGGCGCTGACCGCCGCAGGCTTCGCCTCGCTGTTCGTCCGCGAGGACGAGGCGCCGGAGGAGTCGCGGGAGCACGCCTTTGAGGAGCAAGCCCTCGCCGAGTTGCGCCGGCTCAACGCTCGGCTCGAGTTGATCGAGTCGCGATTTCCGCCCGCTGATCGCGGCTAATTTCCCTCTCATCTGCTCGCAGTACCGTCTCTGCACCTTAAGCCGATGATGCGTCTGCCGATCCGACTGCGGGTGACCCTTGCTTTTGCCGTCGTCATGGCCATGGTTCTGGCGGCGATGGGGCTGATCTTGTACCTGCAGTTTCGCGCCGATCTGGATAACACCGTCAATCAAGGCTTGCGGTCGCGCGCCGCCGACGTCACGGCACTGATCAAGCAGGCCGACTCCGGTCTAAACCAGGCTGGGCGCAGCCCGCTCACCGAACAGGGGCAAGGGTTCGCCCAGATCCTTGACTCGCGTGGCCGGATCGTCGATGCGACGCCGCTGGTCCGCAACCGTCCGCTCCTTGACGGGAGCCAACTTTCCAGGGGCCTGGCAGGCTCGTTCACGGTGGATCGCGGGTCGCTCCCCGGGGTGGATGAGTCCTCTCGGCTCTTTGCCACCCCGGTCCACGCCCAGGACCAAGGCCTGGTGGTAGTTGTCGGAACCTCCCTCGATACCCGCGATCAAGCTCTGGCGAATCTCAGACAGCTGCTGGCGATCGGGGCCCCGATTGCCCTGCTCCTGGCGTGCCTCGCCGGGTATGGGGTCGCCACAGGGGTTCTGCGCTCTGTGGAAGCGATGCGTCGCCAAGCCGCCGAGATCTCGGCGTCTTCGCCCGGTCAGCGTCTCCCGATCGCGCCTAGCGGAGACGAGATGGCTCGGCTCGGCAACACCCTGAACGAGATGCTTGTGCGTTTGGAGGAGGCCCTTCAGCGCGAGCGAACTTTTGTCTCCGACGCCAGCCACGAGCTTCGGACTCCGTTGGCGATCCTCAATACCGAGCTCGACCTCGCCCTGCGGCGGCGCCGCACTTCGGAGGAGCTGGAGGGGGCGATCCGTTCGGCGGCCGAGGAGACCAGCCGCCTCACCCAGCTGGCGGAGGACCTGCTTGTCATCGCCCGCTCCGATCAAGGCCGTCTCCCCATCCGGCTGGGCGAGACCAACCTCAGCGAGCTACTGCAGCGAACGGAGGAGCGTTACGCGGCCCGCGCCGCAACTCAAGGACGGTCGATCAGCATCGAGGCCGGCGATCGACTGACGATCCTCGCCGATCGGTTGCGCCTGGAACAGGCGCTGGCCAACCTGATGGAGAACGCGCTGCGCCATGGTCAGGGCCCGATCGCTTTGTATTCGCGGCGCAACGGCGAACGGGTTGAGATCCACGTGGTCGACGAGGGCAAGGGGATTCCGTCGGATTTCATCGACAGTGCATTCGAGCGCTTCACTCGTGCTGACCGAGGTCGTACGAGCGGCGGGAGCGGGCTCGGCTTGGCGATTGTCTCGGCGATTGCCGAGGCCCACGAGGGCAGCGCCCACGCCGCCAACCGCGAAGGCGGGGGCGCCGATGTATGGATCGAGCTGCCGCTCTCATCTCCGCCTAATCCTCTCACCGCTGCCTAATCCCCTCGGTCTACTTTCGCTTGCGCTTGACCAGCCAAGCAACAGAAAGGAACACCATGTTCAAGCGCATGAAGATGGGAATAGCGGCGATAGCCGCCCTGGCGGCATTGGCCGTCGGCGGTGCGGCATTCGCCGGAGCGCAGAGTCAAAACGCACCGTCACAGCAGGCGCAGGCGGCTGAGAGCACAGGCCCGGACACCGACAATGTTCAGTCCGGGGACCAGTCCACACCGGACACCGGATCTGCGGCATCTGGAAGCGAGTCGGCTTCTGCGGCATCTGGAAGCGAGTCGGCTTCTGAGGTCTCTGGTAACGACGGGCCCGGCGGTCATGCCGACGAGTCCGGCAACGCCAATGCCGACCACCAGTTCCAGGGCCAGGAGTAAGGCCAGGGGACCCGCTCGCATATTCGACTCGAGCGGCGCGCATAGCGACATTGCAGAGACGGCGACCATGTGGTCGCCGTCTCTAATCGTGCTCTCATCTTGCTCCGGCAGGATCAGGAGCGATGCGAGTCTTGGTCGTCGAAGACGAAGTGAAGATGGCGAGCCTGATCCGTCGCGGCTTGCGCGAAGAGGGGCTGGCCGCGGATGTCGCAACCAAGGGCGAGGACGCGCTGTGGATGGTGGGGTCGGTCGAGTACGACGCCATCGTTCTCGACGTGATGCTGCCTGGCATCGACGGCTTTGAAACCTGCCGTCGGTTGCGGTCCGGCGGCCTCTGGGCCCCGATCATCATGCTGACCGCCCGCGATGCGGTTGAGGATCGGGTCGCTGGTCTCGACGGCGGTGCCGACGACTACCTGACCAAGCCGTTCTCGCTGACAGAGCTGTTCGCCCGGATCCGCGCTCTCACCCGTCGGGGCAGCATCGAGAAGCCGACGGTGCTGGAGCTCGGCGATCTGCACCTCGACCCCGCTACCCACCGCGTCTGGCGCGGACAGACCGACATCGGTCTCTCTGTCAAGGAGTTCTCTCTCTTGGAGACCTTCATGCGCCACCCTGGGGAGGTCATGAGCCGCTTCCAGTTACTCGAGCAAGCCTGGGACTACGAGTACGAGAACCGCTCCAACGTCGTCGACGTATATGTCAGCTACCTACGGGAGAAGATCGATCGGCCTTTCGGAGTCGAGAGCATCGAGACGATTCGGGGGGCCGGTTACAGGATCAGGGCCGACGGCGGCATTTGAGCGCAGCCCTACACCGGCACCCGGTTTACGAGTTGAAAGGCGGTCAGCGCGAGAGTGGCAAAGGTCAACTTGCGGTCGCGGGAGATCGCCGCTAGCGGCAGCACCCAGATGACGTACCAGGGGAGCAGCCACGCGGTGGCGAGCAGGGCGCCGAGCATCGCCCAGCCAGCGGCCCTCACCCAGTCCGCGCCCCACGCCGTCCAGATCAGCAGGCAGGCAAGTCCCGCGCCGCATGCGGCAATGGCGAGAACACTCACAGTTCCGCGGTCAATCCCCGCGAGGCGGGAAAGAGTGGCCGGGACGCTGTAGCGGCTGGCCACGGTCTGATCATGGGCCGCCAGACCGATCGATGCGAGAACGTTTGAGCCGAAGACGCTGGCAGCCGCCCCGCCAATCGCCAGCATTGCCAGAGCGCCCCCGACGACGAGTCTGGGCCGATTGACGGCGCCGAGCAAGGCGAACGGGGCGACGAGCGCCGCCGAGACCTTCATCGCAGCTGCGCCTACGATTGCCGCCCCGCCGGCGAGGCTGCGCTCGCTCAGCGCCGCCGCCACCCCGAGCATCAACAGCAGCACCATCAATGCGTCGTTGTGGGCACCGCCGACCACGTGCACGTAGACGAGCGGGTTCAGCCCCACGAAGACCGCTGCCCTCGTCGGATCGAGGCCCCTCAGGCTTGCCAGCCGTGCGACCAGCAGGACGATTGCCAGAACCGCGAAACCCGCAGCTCCCTTCAGCGTCCAGAGCGCGAGCGGGACGCTCAGCAGGCCGAGCGGGTAGGTCAGCAGAGTAAACAGCGGCCCGTAGACGCTTGCCGTGTGAGGCCAGCCGACGTAAGCGAAGACCGGGTCGGACGGTACCGCTGCGGCCGTTGCCGTATACGGGTCGAGGCCGTGGAACGCCCCGAGGCGGGCATAGGCGATGTAGCCGAATGCATCGTGGGAAAGAAGCGGAGGGGCGACAGTAAAGGCGGCCGTCACGCCGACGATCAGGCCCCAGGGCAGCCTGGCCGGGAGGGAGGTAGCCGTTGCGAGCAGGACCAAATAGGCAACGAAGGCCAGGCAGAGAAAGCCGAAGTAGCTCTTGTCGGGAGTCCGCGACCCACCGCCGTAGAGCCCGTGCAGCCAGGATGGGGCAGTGTCGAGCTGACCTGATCGGTGGCCTACTCCCGCGGCGACAAGATGGGGAATCGAGACAATGAGGGCGGCGATGGCCAGCCCGGCGACCAGCCGCCGCAGCCCGATGACGGGAAGCGGTCGCCAGCGCATGCCCGGCACGCCGCGCCGCAGGACCTGGGATCGCGTCGCGGCCACCTGCCCATCGTCGGCGGCTTGTCTGAAGAGAGGATGAAAGGAGGACTTGGGGTTGCTTAGGTTTGCTGAAGCCCGCCCTCACAGCGATCTCATCCGGCTACCTCAAGCTGTTGCGCTTGGCACGCAAAGCCAAGCGGACGCTGGCGGGCGCGATCGCGGTCAGCGCAGTGGCGGCGACTGCCTGGCTTGCGATGGAGCCGTTCGCCGAGGGCGAGGAGCCGGCGCCCGCGGCGGCGGCTGGGGCCTTTCCGGTGCAGCCCTCCGAGGCGGCCCGAACCCAGCATTCGCGCGTTGCCGTGATCGTGCTGGAGAACAAGGAGTAGGCCAGGTGATCGGAAGCCCCGCCGCCCCCTACCTGAACTCGCTTGCGCGCCGCTGTGCGCTGGCACCCGCTTCTATGACGTCGCCCACCCCTGCCCAACTACCTGGCCTTGACGACCGGCTCCACTCAGGGCGTTCACAGCGACTGCGCCGGCTGCAAGTTCGCCGGACCGACCTGCTCACCCAGCTCGGCGCGGCCGGATTCTCCTGGAGGGCCTACGTCGCCGGGGTGCCCGGCAGCTGCTACCGCGGCCCTCGCGCCAGCAACTACGTCAAGCCGCTGAACTCCCGGACCTTTCCTGGATCACGCGCGGCCTCTGCCAGGACACCCACCATTGCAGCGTCTCCACCGGCGATCGCTTCCTGTCCGGCCTGGTCCCGCCGCTGATTCGCGGGCTCGGACCGCACGGGGCGCTGTTTCATCCTCTGGGACGAAGGAACCTCGAAACGCGGCTGCTGCGGGCGACCGGGGGCAGGCACGTGCCGGCAATCGTGGTCGGGCCGGATGTCCGTCGCGGCGCCCGCCTGGCAACCCCGATGAACCAGTACGGGGCGTTGCGGGGCCTCGAGTCGGCCTTCGGCGTGCAAGCACTTGCACACGCGCGAGCCGCGAACCCGAATCCCTGGCGGGCGGCCTTCAGCCGGCCCCCGAAGCTGAAGCCGTGAAGCGCCTTTCATCAGGCATTCATCTCCGATTCGCAGACTGGCCGTGCATGCACGCTCGAGAAGAAGAGTCACTGGTGAAGCCGCTGCGCAGCAGGCTTCTCGCAGCGGGCCTGTCGATCGCGGCAATGGTCTGTGTGGGCGCCGTGCTCACAGCCTGCGGGTCGGGCAGCAAGGCGGCGGACCAGAAGCGCACCGCGGTCTCGACAACGAAGTTGGATCCCGCCAACTTCGGGGACCCGGCGACCGGGCGCAGCAGGTATCTGCCGCTGGTTCCCGGGACGCAGTCGGTGCGCCAGGGCTCGACTCGGGTCGGGGGCCGCGCTGTCCCGCATCAGGTGACGACCACCGTCACCGACGCCTACCGGACGATCGCCGGGGTGCGAACCGTGCTGGTGATGGATTACGAGGTCGACGGGGGGCAGGTCTCGCAGATCTCGCTCGACTACCTGGCCGAGGACGTGGCCGGCAACGTCTGGAACCTCGGCGGCTATACGCAGGAGTACGAGGGCGGGCGTTTTGTATCCGCGATCGATCCCTGGTTGCACGGGGTGAACGGAGCAAAGGCCGGGATCCTCGTCCAGGCGCACCCGAAGACCAAGACCCCCTTCTATTCGGTCTCAAAGCCGGACAAGGAGGAGGACAGCGTCGCCGAGGTGATCGACGTCGGTGCGCGTCACTGCGTTCCGTTCAAGTGCTTCAACGACGTCCTGATCGTCCGTGAAGGCAAGGCCTCGGCGCCCGACAACGAGTTCAAGTACTACGCCCGCAACGTCGGGCAGATCGACAACGTTCCGAAGAGCGCCAGCGTCCACAAGGACGTCGAGAAGATGATCAACCTGACGAGGTTGAGCCCGCAGGCTCTGGCTGAGGTCACAAAGCAGGCGCTGGCGCTCGACCACAACGCCCCCAGGCAGTCCCCGGCGGTCTTCCGGGGCCAGCCGCTGGCCCGGCGTGGCTGACTCGGGCCCGGCGCTGGTCCAAGTCGAGGGCCTTCGCAAGGCCTACCGCGACGCCGGAGTCGAGACCCCTGTCCTGACCGGCACCTCGTTCGCCCTCGGCCGCGGCGAGACCGTGAGCATGGTCGGCTCATCGGGGGCGGGGAAATCGACACTGCTCTCGATCCTCGCAGGCCTGATGCTGCCCGACTCCGGGGAGGTTCGCTTCGACGGCGAGGCCCTGACCGGCAAGGGCGAGGCCGAGCGCGCGACCCTGCGGGCGCGGCGGATCGGGGTCGTGCTGCAGCGAGACAACCTGATCCCGTTCCTGACCGCGGCCGAGAACGTCGAGCTCGCAAGCGAGCTCGCCTATGGCGATCGGCGGGCGGACCTTGCGCGGCAGCTGCTCGCCGAGCTCGGCCTTGCCGGCCGCGCCGACGACCTCCCCCGGCGCCTTTCGGGAGGGGAGGCCCAGCGCGCCGCGATCGCCGTCGCCCTAGTCAACAAGCCCGACCTGCTGCTCGCCGACGAGGTCACGGGCGAGCTGGATTCCGAAAGCGCCCGGCGGGTGGTCGAGCTGATCCTCGCGGCATCCGCCGAGCGCGGGCTCACCGTTCTGCTCGTCACCCACAGCCCGGAGCTGGCGCGGCTTGCCCAGCGCCGCCTCCGGGTCGCGAACGGTGAGGTGCTCGAGGAAGCGGATGCTGAGGTGATCGAGCGGTGAGCCGGGGATCCTCGGTCAGCCTCTTGGGCGTCTACAAGCACTTCCAAACCGACGCCGGGCCCGTGCAAGCCGTCAACGGGATCGGCATCGAGGTGGCGCCAGGGGCCAGCGTGGCGATCACCGGGCCCAGCGGCTGCGGCAAGTCGACCCTGCTCTCACTGATCGGAGCACTTGAGCGCCCCAGCCGCGGCCGGGTGCAGATCGGCGAGGTCGCGGTATCGAAGCTCGACGAGACCGATCGCGCCGCGATCCGCCGCGAGTTGATCGGGTTCGTCTTTCAATCCGACAACCTGCAGCCGTTCCTGACCGCGGTCGAGAACGTGAGCCTGCAGCTCGCGCTCAGTGGAGCCGACGATGGCTACGAGCGCTCGCTGACGCTGCTCGATGCGCTCGGCCTGGGGGGCGCGGCGGGCAAGTATCCCGACCAGCTCTCGGGCGGGGAAAGGCAGCGGGTCGCGGTCGCGCGGGCCCTCGTCCATCGCCCCGCGCTGATCCTCGCCGACGAGCCGACCGGGGCGCTTGACGTCGACAACTCCTCGGTGGTCGCCGACCTGCTGCGCGAGGCACAGGCGGAGGTCGGGGCGACGCTGATCGTGATCACCCACGACCCAGCCGTCGCCGCCGGGCTCGACCGCCAGATCGCCCTGTCCGACGGCCGGGTGACCGCCGATTCAAAGCCGGCGTTGTCCGGCGCCGTGGACGCCGCTCCGCACGCCGGGGAGGTCGCCGGGGGTGTTTAGCTACGCGCGGCGCGATCTGCTGCGAAACCCGCGCCGCACCCTCGCCTCGCTGGTCGGGGTGGTGCTGGGGGTGGCGCTGTTCTCCGGGGTGCTGTTCTTCATCGACGGGTCCGGGGCCTCGATGACCAAGCGCGCGATCGCCCCGGTCGCGATCGACATGCAGCGCGTGCTCACCTCCCCGCTCGGGGAGGGGATCCGGCTCGAGCAGCGCCTCGCCGGCCGCGGCCCCCTGCGCCAGGGCGAGCGAGCGTCGATGCAGCTGACGGTGCGAAACCGCGGCCTGACCCCGGCCAACGAGGTCGTCGTCAACGACAAGCTCCCGCCCACCCTCACCTACGTTCGCGGCAGCGCCGAGCGCGACGGAACGCCGCTCCCCGACCCTGCGGGCCAGAGCCCCTTCGCGCACGGTCCGGGGTTGATCGGCCTCAACATCGGGACGGTCGCGCCGGGCGCGACGGTTCGGCTGACCTACACGGTGAGGGTGCGGCGCCCGATCCCGGCTGGCCCCGATCTCCACCTGGGCGCGACGATCTCCACCCGGGAGAAGATCGTCCCCGACCCCGCGAACCTGCCGCACCCGGTGCCGCTCGATCGTCTGCGTGATCGCATCGCCGCCCTGCCGGGAGTGGCGCAGGCCAACCAGCTGGCGTTCGCTGATCTGCCACCCGGGTCGCTGGCCGCGAGCGGGTCAAAGATTGGCCGCCCGACCAAGCTCTTCGGCTTCGAGCCGGCCTATGCCCGCCAGTACCCGGCGATCAGGTTGGTGCGGGGCGGCTTTCGGCCGGGCGCGGCGCTGCTCAGCTCCGAGGCGGCGCGCGGGTTGGGCGTGCGGCCCCGCGACCAAGTCAGGCTGACCGTCCCGGGAGCCAGGCGCCCGGCACGACTCCGGGTCAGCGGGATCGCCGATCTGTCCCGGGCGAGGCAGCTCTTCAACAGCCGCACCGGGGGCAAGTTGGAGGACTTCCTCTACCTGCCCGACTCGATCGTGATCAGCCCGCAGGACTTCCAGCGAATCGCGATCCCGGCGTTTCGCCGCGCGATCGCGGCGCGCGGCAGCGCGCTCGCCGTGAAGAGCCCGCCCACGCTCGAGGTCGACGTCCAGGTCGACCGCTCACCGCTTAACTCCGATCCCGGCCGCGCCCTGGCCCAGACCAGCGCGGTGGCGAAGGGGATCAAGCGGATCGCCCCCACCCAGGACTTCCTGCTCGACAACATCTCCAACACGCTCACCGTGGCGCGAGCCGACGCCGCCGGGGCGAAGCGCATGTTCATCTTCTTGGGCCTGCCGGGATTGCTGCTGGCCGGCTTTCTGGCGACCTACGCGGGCAGCATCCTCGCCGCGTCGGCGCGGCGCGAGCAGGCGAACCTACGGCTGCGCGGCGCCGGCCCGAGGCATCTGAACCGGATCCTCGCCTACCGCACCCTCATCCTCGCCGGCGCCGGCTCGCTGCTCGGGACAGCGGCCGGGTTCGTCTCGATCCTCGCCATCCTCGGCGCGTCGTCGCTGTTCGAGGCCGCCCCTACGCAGCTCGGCGCCTCGGCGCTGATCGCGATCGGCGCCGATCTGGTGGCAACGGGCCTGGCGCTTTACATCCCGGGCCGGCTGGCGCTGCGCCGCGAGGTCAGCGGCGAGCGCCGCGAGCTTGCGATCGGCACCCAGCCCGCCTGGCGGCGCTGGCGGCTCGACTACGCGGCGCTGATCGGTGCGGGGGTTGGGGCGGCGGTCGCGCTCCGCAACGGCGCCTTCGACGCGCCCTCGGGCGCGGTCTCGACCGGCGAGGCGATCTCGCTGCCCTCGCATCTGCTCCTGCTCCCTCTCGGGGTCTGGTTCGCCGGGACGCTTCTGTCCGTGCGCGCCTTCGAGGGCGTTGCAAGAAACCTGCCGCTCAGCCCGCCGCCGCGTTTTGGCCCGATCGTCGCGGGGATCCTCAGCCGCACGCTCAGTCGCCGCTCCCACTCGCTGATCACCGGGATCGTCGGCGTCGGCCTCGTGATCGCCTTCGGCATCGGGCTTGCAATGTTCGCTTCAACCTACAACCGGGCAAAGACGGCCGATGCACAGTTCACGGTCGGGTCCAGCCTGCGCATCACGCCCAGCCCGGCGAGCACGAAGCCGCACCCGGCCGCCTTTGCGCGCCGACTCAAGGTTGCAGGAGTGACCAGCGCCACGCCCGTCGTCGGCAGCCTCGAGAACGCGTTCCTGCGGTCCAGATTCAACAGCGACGTCAAGGACCTGGCGGCGATCGACGTCCCCAGCTTCGCCGCCACGGCGGCGCTGAAGGACGACTTCTTCCCCGGCTCGACCGCATCGAAGGCGCTGGCTGCGTTGCGCGCTCATCCGGCCGGGATCCTGCTCGACGTCGGCTCCGCCGAGGCGCTGAAGCTCGGGGTGGGCGACATGGCCGAGCTGCTGCTGGCGCGGGGAAGCCGCCGCCAGCGGCTGCGCACGGTGACGGTTGTCGGGCTGTTCGATCGCTTTCCGGGCTTCCCGGACGGGTTACACGTAGTCGCCAACCTCGGCTACTTCCAGCGCCAGACAGGGATCCGGAAGGTCGACTTCTTCCTTGCCCGCACGCAGGATCGGAGCGCCGCCGGGGTGACCGCCGCAGCAAAGGCGGTGCAGGCGGGGCCCGGCGCCCGCGACCGGCTCAGCGTCGATACCACCGAGACCACCTTCAACAAGGACCAGTCGAGCCTCACCGCGCTCAACATTCGCGGGCTGGTGGATCTCGATTCCTTCTACACGCTCGCGATCAGCGCCGCGGTGATTGCGATGTTCGTCTTCGGGCTGATGCTGCAGCGCCGCCGCGAGTACGTCGTCCTGCGGGCCCAGGGCCTGCGCGCCCGCAGGCTGCACCTGCTGATCCTCGGCGAGGCCGCCTTCGTCGCCGCCAGCGGCCTGCTCGCCGGTGCCATCGTCGGGGCCGCGCTGGGCCTGCTGCTCGTCCACGTCCTGAAGCCGCTGTTCATCCTCCCCCCCGTCACCACCCTGCCCTGGGGCGACGCCGCCCTGCTCGCGGCACTGCTCGTCTCGGCAACCCTTTTCTCCGTGCTGGTGGCCCTGTCGGTCCTGCGGCGGCTCAGCCCGTCGGAGGTGTTGCGAGAGCAGTAGTCATCGGGGCATGCCGGGCCCGACTGATGCAACGAGCGCGGGCGGCGAAGGAGGTTTGGCCGATCTCCCGGTTACCGCCGCCGCAGCTGCGCTAGCGACCCGATTTCAGCCTCCATCCGGACAGATCGGTGCGCCAGTTGTGCGCCAGTCAGCACCTGATCTGAGCGGTCAATAGCGGTCCGTAGCGGTCCCAATTTGGCTTGATCAAGCGATTTTCGCCAAATTCACGCATGGGGATACACATCTCTCCTCCCTGTAGTACCCCAGAGCGCCCCGCCAGTGGCGGGGCGTCTCTCTGGCGTAACCCGCTCTGCCGAGCGGTCTGCGCTCCCGCTTCACGCGAAGGCGGGAGACCTGGGACGCGTCTCCATCGCCGCAACGGTTCGCCGTAGTTAGACGTGGTGGCGACTTAGCCGACGAGGTGTTCCGACACGTCCCAGAGCCGCTCGGCGTTGGCTGGATCCAGCGCGTCGGCCGCGACACCGGAGGTGCTGGTGTTCGGGGCGTTGGGGTCGAGGACCCGCGCCTGGTTGCAGTCCTCGAAGCAGCGGCCGCCGATGCCTTCGAGCTGCGTGAGGTGGCGACAAGGACGCTCGTCGCGGCTCCTTGCTCGATCGTCTTGTATCTCCGCTTTTGACCCGCCAAATGTCTCTGCTTCGGTAGCTAAGGCGCGGAGTTCCGCCAGGTACTCAGGGTCCATGTGCCGAGAGAGGTTTGTTGCGAGGATCCCGCCCGGATGAACTGCGTTGGCGGTGATGCCGTCCTTCGCCCAGCGGCGCGTCGCCTCGACCGCGAAGAGGACGTTGGCGGTCTTCGACTGCGCCTGGATCCTGCACCGCGGCGGCATGGGCGGGGAGCGGATCGCGCGCCGCTCGGTCGCCTTCTTTCTGATCAAAAGTGGCGCGAACTTCATCGCGGTTGCCGTGCTCGGAACCCCCATGGCGCTCAGGGTCGGGCCCCACCGTTCGCTCTGGCTGACCGCATTCCCGGCGGTGATGGCGGCGCTTTCGATCGCCGCGGCGGCGGCGATCCCACGCCTCGGCCCCGGCCTCGAGGCCACCCCGGGCGCCTCTCGTTTCCGCCGCGCAAGCGCTGCGACCCGGCTCGCGGTGACGAGCGGCGCCAGGGAGGCGCGTCAGATATTGCGCTCGGGAGATGTCCGCGTGCTTGCCGGGACGTTGGGGTACTGGTTCTTTGACAACGCCGTGCTCTGGGCGAGCTACCACGCGTTCGGCCCCTCCCCCGCCATCACGGTCGTGCTGATGGGCTACCTGATCGGCCAACTCGGTGGCCTGCTGCCGATTCCCGGCGGCATCGGCGGCATCGACCTCGGTCTGATCGGCACCTTGATCGTCTATGGGGCGCCCGCCGCCACGACGGCGGCAGCGGTGCTCGCCTACCGCTTGATCCTCTCCTGGCTTCCGCTGATCGTCGGCGGGATCGCGTTCAACGCGCTTCGCCGCAACATACCCAGCCGCGGCGAGCTGGCCTCATGCGCACCCGCGATCGCCGCGCAGTCGGCCTGAGAGCTAGACGATCTTCCCGATTTCGTTGACCGCCGCGCTACCCACCACGATCTCGAGCACGACGCCGGCGATGCCGACGCCGAGCCCGACGACCACGACGATGACGTCTTCGCCCAGCACGCCGAGCGACAGCAGTACGACACCCAGCGCCGGCAGGGTGTCGAGTCCCGAAAACGGGACGGCGAAGAAGGCGCCAGCGGAGCCGCCGATCACAAGCAGCCCAAAGACAATGTTGCTCAAACGATGGTCGAACAGGAACCGCCAGCGGGGGCGGGAGAAGCGCTCGAGCCGGCGGATCATCCTCATCAGTCCATTGATGAAGCGCTGTTGATTGCGGCCCGCCAACTCGAGCTTGCTCCAGCGCTGGGGCAGCCAGATCTGCTCGCGGCCGGCTTTCAGCTGAACCGCGAGCAGTACGGCGATGATCTCGAACACGTGTGTGACGCCGCCAGTCGGCAGTGGGAGCGCTGGCACGCCGAGCAGAAGCACGAAGAAGATCGCGAAGCCCTTCTCCCCGAAGACGTCGATGAGGCTGCCCAGGGTGTTGTCACCCTCGCTACTCAGCCAGCGTTGGAGCTGCTCGCTGACTTTGTCTGGCTCTGGACGCGGCTCATGCTGTCGTCTACTCACGCCGGTAGCGAACGTAAACGACGCGAGAGCCAAACGTCCGTGTCTCGACCAGCTCCAATTCGATCCTCTCGTCAAGCGCCGGGAAGTAAGGCGTGCCTCCGCCCAGCACGACCGGACTGATGAAGAGCCGGTACTCGTCGACCAGGCCCAGCTTGATAAAGGTGGAGGCGAGGCCGGCGCCGCCGACGGCCAGGTCATTGCCTGGTTGTTCCTTCAGATTGGCGACCTCTGCGGCGGCGCCGTCCCTGACCAGCCTCGCATTGCTCATCTCGACCCTCTCGAGGGTCCTCGAGAACACGATCTTCGGAGTGTCCTTCCAGACGCGGGCGAACTCGAGCTCGACCTCCGGGGTCGACGGTTTCTCGTCGGCCGTCTCCCAGAGGATCATCGCCTCGTACAGCCGCCGTCCGTAGAGATCCACGCCGACCTCGCGGGCCTGCTGGTTGTGGAACCGATGCAACTCCTCGTCCGGCGCCGACCAGTCGATCTCGCCGTCGGGCCCGGCGATGAAGCCGTCAAGGGACACCCCGATCGAGTAGATCAGCTTGCGCACACGGTCCTACGTGTCTTCGGGGACGAGCTTCAAGCCGGCGCCGACGAGCTAGGAATTCTCGGCATCTTCTGCCTCCTCGCCGCTTTCGACGATGTCACCGTCGGTGAAGAGAATCGTCTGCAGGGCGATTCGCCACTTCGGCGTGCGTCGCAGCAGGAACTCGAGGTCCATCCCGAAGTGCTTGAACTCCTCGCCCTGGGCGTTCGCCATGATCGCCCTGGCCTCCGCGTCTGGCTCGAGCGACAAGCGTTGTTCGTACCAACCGATCGCCTCCGCCTCTTCGGTCATCGAAACGATCATGCGGGCGAACGTCCGCGTCTCGGCGCTCAGCTCACCGGCCGGCTCGTGGTATTGATTGAAACCCATTTCTCCTCCTTCTCGGTTTGCCTCGGATTCTCGCGTCCAGGGCGGCACGGGACCGCCTCGTCGCGCGGCGCGTCTGGATGCGGAAAACCTACCCCTCAGTAAGCGGCATAAGCTCGGGCACTGACCAGTCGAACGGAGGAGATGGCGATGGAACTGGAAGGCAAGGTAGGACTCGTCACAGGGGCCAGCGGTGGCATCGGCGCTGCGGTGGCTAGAAAGCTGCATGAGGCCGGCGCGTCGGTCGGACTGATCTCACGGCGAGGCGACGACCTCGGGCTCGAGCGTGCGCTCGGCTTGAACTGCGACGTCCGCGATCGCATCGCGGTCGGCGCCGCCGTCGAAACTGTCGTCGAACGCTTTGGCCGCCTCGACATCGTCATCGCGAACGCGGGCGTAGGGGCTTACGGGCCGTTCCTCGAGCTCGATCCGGAACAGATCGAGACGATGATCGACGTGAACCTCAAGGGCACTATCTACACGGCGGCCGCGACGCTGCCCCATCTGATCGCGTCGGGCGAGGGGGACTTCGTCTCCCTCGCAAGCGTTGCCGGCCTCCGCGCCTTCCCCGGCGAGTCGGTCTACAACGCATCGAAGTTCGGCCAGCTGGGCTTCACGCGCTCCCTCGACCACGAGCTGCGCGAGCGGGGCGTGCGAGCCACCTGCATCTGTCCGGGCGGCGTGAAGACAGAATTCGCAATCGGGGCGGGGCGTGAAGAGGGTGACCCCGAGCTCGAGGGCATGCTGACCGCGGACGAGGTCGCAGACGTCGTGATGTTCACGGTCACGCGCCCCAGGCGGATGCGGATCCTGACCACCAGCTTCCGTCCGATGACTGAGGCGTCCTGGGGCTGAGCGCCCGTGAGAGAGCGCCCCGCCATAAGGCGGGGCGTCTCTTTTGTGTAACTAGAGCGAACGGCGCCTCCGGCGCACCCAAAATCCAAACTCCGCGATGGCAGTACTTGGGTTTTCCCCGCAATGACTTGACTCAGGGGTCAATGCCGCAGATAGTTAGGGACGCCGTCTCGTCCCCGTCTCGTCCCCCTGGAGGTACCCCGTGATGAGCAAGCGTCAAGTTAGCTCGACCCAGGCCCACGCCACGATCACGATCGCAGCCGTCGCTGCCGGCCTTGCGATCGCACTGATAACTGCCTCCCCCGCGCACGCCGTATGCACGACGCTGGGCACGCCGGGCGGGGGACCTGGCAACGACAGGATGTGCGGCACATCGGGAGCGGACACCCTGAACGGGCTAGCCGGCGACGACACCCTGCTCGGCGGGGGCGGTAACGACAGGCTCGACGGAGGCGATGGCATCGACACCCTCCAGGGAGATTCCGGCAACGACGTCCTCATCGGAGGACCCGCAGTAGGCGGCGGCGGCGACTTCTTTGGAGGGTCCGGCAACGACCAACTCCTGGCCCGCGACGGGGGATTGGACAACCGTCTCGAATGTGGATCGGGAACGGACTGCTCGATATCGACCTCCTCGACGCCATCGACGTGTTCGCGTTTGGTTCCGGAAGGTTGGGTTGCGAGTACATCACGGTAGGCGCCGTCAACGAGGGCCCAAACGTCGTCATCTCGCGACATTCGGTGAATGTCGGAACAGATGGCCGGGCGGCCGTGCGGCTCCGCTGTCCCGCGTCGCTGACGGCCCCATGCGCCGGAAAGCTGAGAATTGGGCACTCCGAGAAAAGCGAAGGGGCGCCGAAGACCTACAGCATCGAGCAGGGCAAGAAGGACGACGTCACCGCCCGACTCTCCCACCGCGATCGACGCAGGCTTCGTCAGCACGGCCAAACCACCGCATTCGTCACCTCCGTCGAGAAGGGTCAGTTCGGAGACAAGACGACCGTTCAGACGATCAAGTTGATCGCCCAAGACTGACCGGCCAGATGATCCGATCGCGATCCTCCTGCGAATAGCAGGTTGGTGGCCAGGAAGCTCACCAAGCACCCCCTTGCGTTCGCGGCCACCGTGCTGCTGGTGATCGTCGCGTTCCTGGGGCTCGACCACGGCTCGAGCGCTTACGGACAGCTGGCGATCGGCACCGCGACCTGGGCGGTTCTCCTCGCCGCGTGGCTGCCTCTGAGCCACGAGGAGCGGGCCCGGGTCGCACTGGTGGTTCTGGTCGCGACCGGGGCCGAGGTCCTGGGCTCGATCGTCCTCGGCGCCTACACCTACCGCCTCGAAAACCTGCCCGCCTTCGTCCCCCCCGGCCACGGACTGGTCTACCTCGCGGGACTGCGAATCAGCCAATCGGGCCCGGTCAGGCGCCATGCCCGTGCCTTCGTCGCGGCCACCGCGGCGGCGGTGGTCGTTTGGGCGGCCGTCGGGCTGGCGCTGCTCGAGCGCACCGACCTTCTGGGGGCTCTCGCCGGTGTCGCGCTCGTCTACATGCTCATACGCGGGCGCGCGCCGACCCTCTACGCGGGCGTCTTCATCATCGTCGCCTTCCTGGAGCTCTACGGGACCTCGATCGGCGCCTGGCATTGGGCCGAAACGATCCCCGGCACCCCCGTTGGAACGGGCAACCCGCCCAGCGGGATCGCCAGCATCTACGTGCTCTTCGACATCGCCGCGATCGCGCTGGCGCCGCGGCTGCTGGCGGCTTTGGGCTGGGCGCGGCGCCTGCCGCCGCTGCTCCGCGCTCGCCGCCCGATCTTGAATACGTCGAGCTAGCTGAGAACCCGCTCGGGCGAGCGAAGCGCAGCGAGCACTCGTTCGGCCACCGACTCGCCGGTGAAACCGACCTCTTCGCGCAGCAGCGCCGGCTTGCCGTGGGTGACGTAGCGATCGGGCAGCCCGATTCGCATCACCCGGGCGCGTGAGCCGGGATCGGTAAAGGCGTCCTCGAGGTGCTCGAGCACCGCCGAGCCGAAGCCGCCCGCCAAGAGGTTCTCCTCGATCGTCACCACGAGCTCATGCTCGCGAGCGAGACGGCGCACCAGCTCGGTGTCGAGCGGCTTGGCGAAGCGTCCGTCGGCGACGGTGACGGTGAGGTCGTGCTCACCGAGCAGCTTCGCGGCGCCGAGCGCGACCTGGACTCCGTAGCCATAGCCGAGCAGTGCCACCCGCTCGCCCTCGGCGAGCAGCTCGCCGCTGCCGATCGGGATCTCCTGCGGTCGCTTTGGCAGCGCCACGCCCTCGGCGGCGCCACGCGGATAGCGCAGCGCGATCGGTCCATCGTGGACCAGCGCGGTGCGAAGCATGTGCACCAGCATCGCCTCGTCGCGCGGCGCCATCAGGGTGATGTTGGGCAGCGGGCGGAAGTAGGAGATGTCGAAGGCGCCGTGGTGGGTCGGCCCGTCGTCGCCGACCAGTCCCGCCCGGTCCATGGCGAAGACGACGTTCAGCTCCTGCAGGCAGACGTCGTGGACGAGCTGGTCGAAGGCGCGCTGGAGGAAGGTCGAGTAGATCGCGCAGACCGGCTTCGCACCCTGAAGCGCCAGGCCGGCGGCGAACAGCACAGCATTCTGCTCGGCGATGCCGACGTCGTAGTACTGCTCGGGGATTTCCTTTCCGAGCTTGTCGAGCCCGGTCCCCCCCGCCATCGCGGCGGTGATCCCGATCACCCGCTTGTCGCGCTGTGCCTCGGCGACCATCGCGTCCGCGAACACGGCCGTGTATTGGGGTGGCGCGGGCGGCCTGGGCTCCTCGAGCTTCTCCGGGGCGATCGACTCCGGCGCGTTGGACTCCTTGACCGCGACCGGCTTCGGCTTCGCGTCGGCGGGCTCGCGGTCGATGATCGAGCCCGGCTTGGCCGCGTGCCACTTCTCCATCCCCTCGAGGCCACCCTCCTCGGCCGCCGCAAAACCCTTGCCCTTCACGGTGTGGATGTGGACGACGACGGGCCGGTCGGCCTGCAGCGCCTCGCCGATTGCACTGCGCAGGGCGCCGACGTCGTGGCCGTCGATCACCCCCATGTAGGCGAGGTCGAGCTCCTCGAACAACATGCCCGGGGCAAGATAGGACTTGATCGCCGCCTTCACTTCCGGCCCAAGTCGTTCGATCCGCCGCCCCAGCCCCAGCGGCAGCTTCGTGAGCCGGTCCTCGACCCCCTCGCGCGCGTGGTACAGACCCGGATTGAGACGCACCCCCTGGAAAAGCCGCGACAGTGCGCCGACGTTGGGCGAGATCGACATGCCGTTGTCGTTGAGCACGATCACGATCGGCGTCTCGAGCCCGCCGGCGTTGTGCAGGGCCTCGTAGGCGACCCCGCCGGTCAGCGCCCCGTCGCCGATCACGGCGACCACCTTGCCGTCCTCGCCGATCCCCTTACGCATCGCTTCCTTGAGGCCGACCGCGTAGCCGATCGAGGTCGAGGCATGGCCGGCGCCCATGATGTCGTGCTCGGACTCGAAGACCGAGCAGAACGGAGCCAGGCCCTCGTACTGGCGGATGGTCGAAAGCTGGTCGCGCCGCCCGGTCAGCACCTTGTGGGGGTAGGCCTGGTGGCCGACGTCCCAGAGGATCTTGTCGCGCGGCGAGTCGAGCAGGCTGTGAAGGGCGACGGCCAGCTCGCAGGCTCCGAGGTTGGCGCCGAAATGTCCGCCGATCTCGCCGATCACGTCGATGATGTAGCCGCGGATCTCTTGGGCGAGGTCCTGGAGTTGGTCGTCGTCCAAGCCCTTGAGGTCCTCCGGGCCGTTGATTTCGGCCAAGAGTTCGTCGCTCGTCGCTCGTCGCTCGTCGCTCGGGTTTTGGGTCATGCGTGGCGGGTGTAGATGAAGTCGGTGATCAGCTCGAGGTCGTCGCTGCCGGGCGCGGCTTCGGCGAGCGCCTCGCGTGCCTTGCCGTGCGATTCGGTCGCCAGCTCGCGTGCTCTCTCGAGGCCGAAGAGACTGACGTAGGTGACCTTTCCATGCCGCTCGTCGGAGCCATGTGGTTTGCCGAGCTCCTCGTCGCTTCCGGTCACATCGAGAATGTCGTCGACGATCTGAAAGAGGACGCCGAGCTCGTCCGCAAATTGGCGATATCGAATTGTCTCAGGTTCGTTTGCTCCCTCCAGGATCAATACGACGCCGACACTGGCACCGATCAGGCGCCCCGTCTTGAGGCCGTGCAGCGCACGCAGGGCGTCGGCGTCGAGCTCGGACTGGGTGACGTCGACGTACTGGCCCCCGACCATGCCCCGGACGCCGGTCGCCGCGGTCAGCTCGCCGAGCGCGGAAAGGACCCGATCGGGCGAGCCAGGTTGCTCGCAGAACAGCCGTACCGCCTCGGCGAACAGACCATCGCCGGCGAGGATCGCGACGTCCTCGCCGTACTTGACATGCGAGGTGGGCCGCCCGCGGCGCAGTTCGTCGTCGTCCATCGCCGGCAAGTCGTCGTGGATCAGCGAATAGGTGTGGATCAGCTCGATCGCCGAGGCGGCGGCGAGATAGGCCTCGGGGTCGGCGCCGAGGCTGCGCGCCGCCGCCAGGGCAAGCACTGGCCGGATCCGCTTGCCGCCGGCCAGCAGCGAGTACCGCATCGCCTCCTCGAGGCCGGCGGTCGAGGCGGTTGCCGAGAAGCGCAGGCCCTCTAGGTGGGCATCGACCAGCGCGCGCAGGTCCTCGGGGTAGTCACTCATCGGAGGACGCGTCGCGCAGCGCCCGGTTGACCTCCTCCGACGCCTCTGCAGCCAGCGCGGCCGCCTCCTTGCTCAGCTCACCGGCCCGCTCGTCGTCGATCTCCGGGTCCGATAGCTCGGCAGTGATCTGCTCGAGGCGCGCGGATATTTCCTCGAGCCGGCTCAAGAGGACTCGGCCGCTTCCTGTTTTCCGACTGCCTCGCGCTCACGCACGGCGGCCCCGAGCACGCCGTTGACGAAGCCCGGTGCGTCGGCCCCGCAGTATTCCTTCGCCAACTCGATCGCCTCGTCGATCGCGACCTCGGTCGGCACGTCGTCGCGGTAGGCGATCTCGTAGAGGGCCATCCGCATGACGTTGCGGTCCAGCGGCGCGATCCGCTCCAGCGACCACCCGGTCGCGTGGCGGGCGATCGCCTCGTCGAGCTCTTCGCGGTGCTCCTCCACCCCCTCGGCCAGCTCGCGGGTGAACGGCTTCGCGTCGTCGGGGATCAGCTCGGCGAGCGGGTGCCCGGTGACGTCCCGCTGGTAGCAGGCAAAGACGGCGTCACGGCGCTGATCGGAGCGGCGCATGCTGGAAGCCTACGCGCGCGAGACGTACTCGCCGCTGCGGGTGTCGACACGCAAGGTGTCGCCCTCCTCGACGAACAGCGGCACCTGCACGACGACGCCGGACTCCAGCGTGGCGGGCTTGTTGCCGCCGCCCGAGGCGGTGTCGCCCTTGACGCCGGGGTCGGTGTTCGTGACCTTCATCTCGACGGCGCTTGCAACCTGGACTTCTGTGGGACGCTCGTCGACGAAGAGCACGTCGACCTCGTCGTTGGGCCGCATCCAGGGCATCGCGTCGGCGGCCAGCGCGCGGGGCAGCTCGAGCTGCTCGTAGTCGCGGGTGTCCATGAAGACCGCCGCGTCGCCGGAGTCGTACAGGTACTGCATCTTGCGGCTCTCGGTACGCACGGGGCGGAACTTCTCCCCGGCCCGGAAGGTCTTGTCGATCACGCTTCCGTCGTCGATCCTGCGCACCTTGGTGCGCACGAAGGCGCCGCCCTTGCCGGGCTTCACGTGCTGGAACTCGAGGATCCGGTAGACGGACCCATCGATCTCGATATGGGAGCCGTTCTTGAACTGGTTTGTGGAGATCACGGCCGATCAGGGTAGCGACCGCTGCCCGGCGGCCCCTCAGTCGGCCAGCGGAGCGACTTGCGAGGATGACGGCCGTGATGGCCACGGCGACCGGCACGCGCGCTCACCGCCTCAGAACCGCGCTACGCGAGGACGCGCGGGTCTCTCCGCTGGAGCTGTTCTTCGACCTCGTCTTCGTCCTTGCGATCACCCAGTGCACGGCGTTGATGTCCCAGCACCCGACCTGGGAAGGGCTGGCCCAGGGCCTGCTGGTGCTCGCGCTTCTCTGGTGGGCGTGGGTCGGCTACGCCTGGCTGACCAGCGTCGTCGATCCAGAGGACGACGAGGTTCGGATCGCGATCTTCGCCGCCATGGCGGCGCTGCTGGTCGTTTCGCTCACCGTGCGAGAGGCCTTCGGCGATCTCGCGCTCACCTTCGCGGTCGCCTACGGCGTGGTGCGGGCAGGCCAGATCACGCTGTTCGTGATCGCGAGTCAAGAAGACCCAGACCTTCGCCAGTCAGTGACCGGCCTCGCGGTCAGCACCGCAATCGGCGCCGCGCTGCTTATCGGCGGGGCGTTGATCGGCGGCACCGGTCTGGCAGCGCTGTGGGTGCTGGCGCTGGTGCTCGACATGGGAGGCCCGTATCTGTTCGGTTCAGAGGGTTGGAAGCTCGTCCCAGGTCACTTCGCAGAGCGTCACGGGCTGATCATCATCATCGCCCTCGGTGAGTCGATCGTCGCGATCGGAACTGGTGCCCACACCAGCCTCACAGTGGGCATCGCCGTCGCAGCGGTGCTGGGGATCGCGCTCGCCGCGGCCCTGTGGTGGATCTATTTCGACGTCGTGGCCCTGGTCGCTGCGAGGCGCCTCGTCGCGGCACCGGTCGGCCGAGAGCAGAACGAGATGGCACGCGACTCCTATTCCTACCTGCACTTTCTGATGGTGGCCGGCATCGTGCTGGTCGCTCTGGGGCTGAAGAAGACGCTTCTCCACGTGGATGACCCGCTCGAGACCGTCCCCGCCGTGGCGCTCCTCGGTGGTACTGCCCTCTACCTCCTCGGCCACGTCGCGTTCCGCTTCCGCCACGTCCACACGATCAACCGCCAGCGGCTGCTGCTCGCCTTGCTGCTGTTTGCGCTCGTCCCGCTCGCGCGCGAGGTGTCGCCGCTCGTGATCCTCGGACTGGTGGACGCCCTTCTCTGCGCGATGATCGTCTACGAGACGATCAGCTACGGCGAGGGGCGCAGCCGGCTGCGCCACGAGCTCTCGCCTGAGCCGCCGCCCGCCTAGCCTCGAAGGCCGAGCTAGTACGTGTAGCCCGGAATGCTGCTCTGGCCGTTGTGATGGTGATGGTGGTGATGATGCTTGTGCTTCGCCACAGCGCCCGGCGCCGACAGCGCCAGCGCCACGGCTGCAGCGAGCACCGGGATCAACCGCAACAGTCGTCTTGTCTTCACATCGCCTCCTTGCGAGAAGTGGGTTGTCTCCTCCTTGCCGGGAGTACGAGGCGCGGCCGCCCACGGTTCAGCGTTCGACCCTCAATCGACAACCGGCGCCGGCAGGCGAGCGGTGCCGATCGCGCCGATGCTGGCGATGACGACGAGCGCGATACCCGCGATTTCGCCGGCGCCGAGTCCCTGGTCGAGGGCGATCAGGCCAACCAGCGCAGCGACGGCAGGCTCGAGGCTCATCAGAACCCCGAACGGCGCCGGGGGGATTCGCCGCAGCGCCTCGATCTCGGACGCGTAGGGAACAACGGTGCTCAATACGGCCGCCGCCGCGCCGGCGCCAAGCACCGCCGGTGCGACCAGCTCAGAACCTCCGGCGGCGAGGCCCGCCGGGAGCTGGATCAGCGCCGCGATCGTCACTCCGATCGTCAGCCCCGAGGCGCCCGCGAAGACGCGCCCCACCCGTCCGGCGAGCAGGATGTAGGAGGCCCAGCCCAGCGCGGCGACGGCTGCGAATGCGATCCCCAGCAGGTCGGCGGAGCCGCCGAACGGACCGGCGAGCGCGGCCACCCCGCACGCCGCCAGGGCTGCCCACAAAAGTGCCAGCGGCCCGCGACCCTTGAACACGGCAACCCCCAGCGGCCCCAGGAACTCGACCGTCACCGCGACACCCAGCGGGATGCGGTCGATCGCCGCGTAGATCGCCAGGTTCATCACCCCGAGGGCCACCCCGAAGGCGGCAACCAGCCAGAGCTCCGAGCGGGCGCGACCACGCAGCGACGGCGGCCAGATGGCAGCCAGCACCGGGACCGCAAGCAGGTTGCGCAGCAGCACGGCTCCCGCGAACCCAACCCGGTCGAAGATCGAAATCGCGATCGCGGCCCCGCACTGGATCGAGACGATCGCCAGCAGCACGAGGCCGACCGAGAGCGGTGCGATTCGGCGCCCGTCGCTCACCGCGACAGCTTCGCGCCTTGGCTTACTCGACGCTGCGAAGCTCCTTCGGCAGGCTGCTCAGGTTCTCGTGGCCCTTGCCGGTGACCACGACCAGGTCCTCGATCCGTACCCCGAACTGCGCGGGCATGTAAATCCCCGGCTCCACGGTGACCACCTCGCCGGTCTCCAGGGTGTCCTCGGAGCGCTGAGAGAGGCGCGGGGCCTCGTGGACCTCGAGCCCGACACCATGGCCAAGCCCGTGGCCGAAGTGGTCGCCGTGGCCGGCATTGGCGATCAGCTCGCGGGCAACCGCGTCCACCTCCTTTCCGGTCTTTCCCGCCGCGATCGCGTCAAGCGCCTTGGTCTGTGCCTCGAGGACGAGCTCGTAGACCTCCTGCGCGCTGGCGGAGGGCTTTCCGACCGCGAAGGTCCGGGTGCAATCGGAGCAGTACCCGTCGAGCTCGGCCCCCATGTCGAAGACCACCATGTCGCCGGTCTTGATCTCCCGCTCGCCCGCCTCGGCGTGCGGCATGGCGCCGTTCGACCCGGCCGCGACGATCGGGGGAAAGGACGGCTCGGCCCCCAGCTCCCGCATCCGCGCCACCGCGGCGCGGGCCACCTCGATCTCCGTCCTGCCGGCCAGGCCCTGCTCGAGAGTCCATTCGTAGACCCCGTCGGCCAGCTTCGCGGCCTCGGCGATCGCGTTGCGCTCGTCGGGGTCCTTCACACGACGCAGCTGCTCGGGAATCCCTCCGGCAGGTATCAGCTCCGCCCCTTCGGGAGCGTGCTCGGTGAGCTCGCGCAGCTCCCTGACGCTGACGTGCTGGTCCTCGAAGCCACAGCGACCGGATAGGCGCTCGGCGAGTCCGGTGGTCCAGGCGACGCTCACCGCGACCAGCTCCCATCCGCCGATCTCCGAGGCCGCCCGCTCGATGTAGCGAAAGTCGGTCAGAAAGGCGCGGTCCCCGGGGCCGCAGATACAGGCGCCGTTGCTGCCGGTGAACCCGGTCAGGTAGCGAACGTTGACCAGATTGGTGACCAGCAGCCGCTCCAGCCCCTCCTCGGATACCAGCTTCGCCAGGCGGTCCGCCCGCTCGACGCTCATCGGACTTTCAACTCACGGGCGAGGACCTCGAGTGCCTCGTGGTAGCCATCAGGGCCCTTGCCGGAGATCTGCGCGATCACCATCCCCTCGAAGACCGAAACTCGGCGCCAATCCTCGCGGGAATGGATCTCGGAGATGTGAACCTCGACCGCCGGCACCCGAGCGAGCTCCAGCGCGTCGCCGATCGCGCGGCTGTAGTGGGTCCATGCACCGGCGTTGATCACGACCGCGTCGGCGATTTCAGGCAGCCGATGCAGGTGCTCGACGAACTCGCCCTCGCTGTTGCTCTGAAAGAACCGCGCCTCCAGGTCGAGCTCGCGGGCCCCGTGCTTGATCCGATTCTCCAGCTCGATCAACGCCAGCCCACCGTAGATCCCCGGATCGCGCCGCTCGAGCACATCGAAGTTGACGCCGTGCATCACTTCGACCCTGTTGCGCGCGCTCAACCGATCAGCTCCACAATCGCGTCGCTGACCCTATCCGGCTCGACGCGCTCGCCCTCGCGTGGCTCGCCAGGCGCCGACAGAAGTACGAAGCGAAGCCCGCCGGAGTCGCGCTTCTTGTCGCGGCCAAGGGCTTCCAGGATCGCGTCTGGGTCAACGTCGCCGTCAATCCGGGTCGGCAGGCCGGCTTGCTCGAGCATCGCTCGAACCTGCGCACGCAGCTCGTCGGCGTCGGAGAGCCTCAGGGCGGCCAGCAGCCCGAGCCCCACCGCCTCGCCGTGGCGATAGCGGCCGTAGCTCGTCGCCGCCTCGATCGCGTGCCCCACCGTGTGACCGAGGTTGAGGATCGCGCGGCGGCCGGAGTCGCGTTCGTCGGCGGCCACGACCTCGGCTTTGAAGCGAGCGCAGTCGAAGACGACGTCGGTCAGATCAGATGCACCTGGTCCATCGATTGCGCGCACGTGCTCCCAGAGCTGCCCATCGGCCAGAAGACCGGTCTTGATCACCTCGCTCCAGCCCGCGGCAAGCTCGGTGGTGGGCAGCGTCGAGAGCGTTTGGGTGTCGGCAAGGACGGCCGCAGGCAGGTGGTAGGCACCGACGTAGTTCTTTGCCTCCGGCAGGTCCACCCCGGTCTTACCGCCGATCGCAGAGTCCACCTGTGCGACCAGAGTGGTCGGGACCTGCACGACGGGAACGCCGCGCTGGTAGGTCGCCGCGCAGAACCCGGCAAGGTCGCCGACCACGCCTCCACCGAGAGCGACCAGATGGTCGGAGCGTGTCATCCCGAGTTGCGCCAGCTCGCGCAGCACCCTCTCTGCCTCGGGCAGCGTCTTGGCCTGCTCGCCGGGCTCGACCGCGACCTGGCCGGCCAGCGGCTCGAGCGCGCCCGCATAGAGCTTGGCGACCGTGGCGTCGGTGACACAGAAGCGCCGGCCCTCGAGCGGCCAGTAGTCGCTTCCCAACAGCGCGTCTCCGACAAAGATCGGGTACTCGCCGGAAGCGCTCGAAGCCCAGACCATCCGGGTGCCGGCGGGCAGTTCGCGCAGCAGCCCGAGCAGGGCCGGCATCGCGCGCCCCACCTGACCCGGGTCGCTCGCCGGCAGCATCGCATCGGCGAGCTGCTCGTAGAGCCGCTCGCGTGCGGGCATCAGCGCCTCGAACGCATTCTTGTCGCGGGCCAGCGGCCGGTCCGATCCCTGCACCCGTCGCCAAGCCTCCTCGACGCCGACCTGGAGCCAGACGACAAGGTGCCGGCGCAGCGCCTCCGGCACACCCTCGGCGAGCACGCTGCCGCCGCCCAGCGCAATCGCGCCTCCATCTGCACGCTCCAGCAGCGGCACAACGACCTCGGCTTCGCGGCGGCGGAACTCCTGCTCTCCCTCGCGATCGAAGAACTCGCCAATCGTGGTCCCGAGCTCGCGCTCGATCAGCTCGTCGACCTCGGTCGTCTCCAGTCCCGCCTCGCGGGCGGCGGCGAGCGCCGTCGTCTTGCCGGCGCCCATGAAGCCAATGAAGACGAGCGCCCGCTTCCCGCTCAATCTCGCCACCCGATGCGCTGCTTGTAAGCGGCGAGCGCGCCGAGGACGTCGTCGATGTGGTCGCCGCCGAACTTCTCACGGTAGGCGGCGGCCAGCGTCAGGCACACCATCGCCTCGCCGACGACCGCGGCGGCGGGCACAACCGTCGAGTCTGTGCGCTCGCGCAGCGCCTCGGCGGGCTGCTTGGTCTCGGTGTCGACCGAGCGCAGCGGCTTGGTCAGGGTCGAGATCGGTTTGATCGCCGCCCGAACGACCAGCGGCTGACCGTTGGTCATGCCTCCCTCCAAGCCCCCGGCGCGGTTGGTCTCGCGGAAGTAGCCGCGCTCCTCGCTGAAGAAGATCTCGTCGTGGGCCTCGGAGCCGGGGCGCCCGGAGACCTCCCAGGCGGGGCCGATCGTGACGCCCTTGATCGACTGGATCGAGACGATCGCCTGCGCCAGGCGGCCGTCGAGCTTCTCCTCCCAGGAGACGTGCGATCCGAGCCCGGGCACGAGTCCGAATGTGCGGACCTCGAAGCTGCCGCCTAGGCTCTCGTTGGCCTTGCGGAGGCGGTCTATCTCCTCCACCATCGCGGCGCTCGCCTGGGGGTCGAGGGAGCGCACCGGGTCGTCGTCGACGCCCTCGAAATCCGAACGGCTCAGGTCCTCGCGCTCCGGGGCCTTCGCGGATCCGATCTGAATCACATGGCTGTGGACGCTGACGCCGAGCGCGGTCAGCAACGCGCGGGCGATCGAGCCCGCCGCGGTGCGGGCCGCGGTCTCACGGGCGCTGGCGCGCTCCAGAACGTTGCGGACGTCGCGGTAGCCGAACTTCTGAAGCCCAGCCAGGTCGGCATGGCCCGGCCGTGGCAGGTGGACCTCCTCGACGTCGGCGTCGACCGGCCAGGGACTCATCCGCTCCTCCCAGTTGGCGTAGTCGCGATTGGCGACCAGGATCGCGATCGGGCTGCCGAGGGTGCGCCCGTGGCGCACTCCGGAGCGGATCTCCACCGCGTCGCTTTCGATCTTCATGCGCCCGCCGCGGCCGTGGCCGAGCTGGCGCCGCGCCATGTCGCGGTCGAGCGCCGCGCGATCCAGCCCCAAGCCGGCGGGCATGCCCTCGACGATCGCGGTCAGGCCCGGGCCGTGCGATTCACCTGCTGTGACGAAGCGAAATGGCATCTCACGCCTAGGCTATCGGCGTGGCTGCCCGTCGATTGGTCGTTGTCATGCTCGTCCTGCTGGTGCTCTCGACCCTGGCGGCGGTGTTCCTGCCCACCCCCGACAAGAAACAGGCGACCCCTGTCCACAAGCGGAAGCATCAGGCGAACACCGGTGGACACGCGCCGCCTCCCTCCAGCACCGGCCTGCTCCTGGTCTCCCGAATGCGGATCTCGAACCGGCCGCCGAAGACTGTACGCATCGAGCGCGGCGACGAGCTGAGGCTCGAGGTCGCCGCGCCATTCGGAGACGACGTCGAGATCCCCGCACTCGGGCTGACCGACGCCGTGACACCGTTCGCGCCCGCGCAGTTCGATCTGCTCGCGTCAAGGATCGGCACCTTCCCGGTGAGAACGGTGGACTCGCGAAGGCTGGCCGGCCGGCTTCTGGTCGGCAAGCCGGGGACCGGGCGCTGCGGAGCCTCTACGCCGGCAACTCCTCAGGGACGAGGTTCAACTCCGTCGTGCTCCCGTCGCGGTAAACCCGCGTCGCAAGGCTCCGGTCGATCCGCTCGCTGACCATGAGGCGCTGGAGGTCGCCGACGTCGCTGAGCGCGACGCCGTCGACTTCGACGATCAGGTCCTCGGGCCGCAGACCGGCGCCGGCCGCGGGGCTGCCCTCGACGACCTCGACGACCTCGATCCCCTGGCCGCGACCGAGCTCCTTCGCCAGCCGCGGCGGCAGCGGCCGCGAACCGCCGACGATGCCGATGTAGGCGCGCCGCACGCGCCCCTCACTCATCAGCTCAGAGACGATGCGGCGGGTCGTGTCGTTGATCGGCACCGCGAGGCCGAGGCCGATGCCGGCGACCGCGGTGTTGATCCCTATCACCCGTGCCAACCCGTCGGCCAGCGCTCCGCCCGAGTTTCCGGGGTTCAGCGCAGCGTCGGTCTGGATCACGTTCTCGATCAGCCGGGTCGCGGAACTCGTGCGGGTCGGCAGCGAGCGCCCCAACGCCGAAACGACGCCGGCGGTGACCGAGCCGCTGAAACCGTTCGGGCTGCCAATCGCCACCACCAGCTGGCCGACTCGAAGGTCCTCGGCGTCACCGAGCCTCGCCGGGACCAGGTCGCCGGCCTCGGCCCGAAGCAGGGCGAGGTCGGACAGCGGATCGGCGCCGATCAGCTCGAAGCTGAACTGGCGGCCGTCGGGAAACGAGGCGCGGCCGCGGCCGTCGGTGCCGTCGACCACGTGGGCGGCGCTGAGCATGAAGCCGTCGGGGCTGATCGCCACGCCGCTGCCTGCCCCATCCATGCGGCGGCCGCGACGCGTGCGGCGCGAGACGGTCAGATGGGCGACCGATGGGCCCAGCCTCTCGGCCACGCCGGCGACGGTGCGCGAGTAGGCGTCGAAGGCCTCGGCGTCGGGCAGCGTGGGCTCGTTTGCGCCCGCCGACCGACCGAAGTCCCCATTTGTAGGCATTGAGTCGAGTAAACGCAGGTTTCCCTTCATCTTTTGAAGTTAGCAACCCGATACTTCGGGGGATGCGGCAACCACAGGTCTCAGGGGGGCGGTGGCGAACCGGCATGCTGCTGGCCCAAAGCTGGGACCGGACCTCCAAGCGGATGGTCCTGATCGCACTCGACGCCGCTACGTGGATCTACGTGGCGGTAGTGACGCACCAAGCCTTCTTCGGCTGAGCCGGCTCAGCGCGCGCCACTGCTTCTTGCCCCGCTAGCCGCGTGCCGCGTCGCGCATCACGTCGAGCGGTGGATCGACCCCGGTCCAGATTCGAAATGAGGCGGCACCCTGGCACACCAGCACCTCGAGCCCGTCGACCACCTCGGCGCCGGCTTCGCCGGCAACGTCCAGGAGATTGCTCTTGCGCTCGCCGTAGACGAGATCAACAACGGTCTGCGAGAAGCCAAACCAGTCGCGTGACAGCGGCAACTGGGCGAATGGGTCCTCCCCGTGCATACCAACGCTGGTCGAGTTGACGATCAGCTCGTAGTCGCCCGGACCCGGGTCCTGATCGACCTCTCCCCCCAGCTCGGCACAGAGGGTTGCGGCCCGCTCGGGAGTGCGATTCCAGACCGATACCTCGGCGCCCTCCCGAGTCAGAGCCCAGACGACCGCGCGGGCGGCGCCGCCAGCGCCGAGCACCAGCGCCCGCCGGCCCGCGGGAGATTCCGGCAGCGCCTCCATCAATCCTTCGGCGTCGGTGTTGTCAGCGCGGATCTCGTCTTCCTCGAAGGTGAGCGTGTTGGCCGCCCCGATCTCACGCGCCGCCCCGGAGCGGCGTTCTGACACCAGCAGTGCCGCTCCCTTGTGCGGGACCGTCACGTTCGCGCCCACGAAGCCTTCGCCAGGCATTGCCCGCACCCGCTGCTCGAACTGGTCGGGCGAGACCTCGATCGCCTCGTAGGACCACTCGCCGTCCATGTCCAGCGCCGCCAACGCCGCGTTGTGAATCGCGGGCGAGCGCGAGAATTCGATCGGGAACCCCAGGACGGCAAGGCGGCGCATCAGCCGGGACAGCTGGTCGGGGAGCTGCCCTTCGCCTTCAGGGCCCGTTGGTATGCGCCCTGATCCTGCGCGAACTGGGCGGCGGTCGAGGAGAAGTTGTGCTCCCCACAGGTCCCCGGCTTGACCACGTAGTAGATGTAGTTGACCTTGGCAGGTTTGGCGGCCGCCCGAACCGCGGCCAGCCCCGGGTTGCCGATCGGTCCGGGAGGCAGGCCTGCGTGCAGCCTGGTGTTGTAGGGAGAGGGGCTGCTGAGTTGCGATTCGGTCAGCGGCTGGGTGTAGTTGCCGACCGCGAAGCGCGTCGTGGCGTCGATTCCCAGCGGCATTCCTCGGTGCAGCCGGTTGTAGATCACAGCGGCGACCAGCTTTCGCTCGCTCGGCACCTGCACCTCGCGTTCGATCATCGAGGCGATGATCAGCACATCGTAGGTGGTGAGGTTCTTGGAGCGGGCGTACTTCATGTTCACCGTCTTGATCCGGCGTTTGAAGTCCTGGAGCTGAAGCTGAACGAGGTTCGAGACCGGGGCCCCCGCCTTCAACTCGTAGGTGTCGGGAAACAGGAATCCCTCAAGGTTGCGGGCGCGGCCCTGAGCGCCGTAGTCGTTCGGGTGCAGGTACTTCGAGCGAACGCTCGCCTTCACGTAGCGGCCCGTCAGCCCAGCCTGCTTGGCAAGCGGGGCGATCTGCCCACGACTGAGCCCCTCGGGGATCGTCACCGTGGCCGTGCGGCGCTGTTCGGGAGGCGTCGTGAGATCGTCGATCGCGTCGCCATAGCTCTCGTTCTTGTGCAGCGTGTAGGTGCCGGGGAGCAGGTCGGAGCGCTTCCCCGCCAGGGTGACGCGAATCTGAAACAGGGTGCTGCTGGAGACGATCCCGTTGTTGTCGAGCAGATCGCCGACCTCGCTGGCGCTCGCCCCCTTTGGGATCGTGACCACGACCGGGTCTCCCTGGGAGGAGCCGTGGAACGGCTGGAAAAGGGCCAAAAGGAACCAAAGCACCAGGACGCCGACGATCCCGAGGGCGATGCGACGCCAGTTGTCAGCCGCCATCTTGATCAGGTCCGCACCGCGTCCCTGGCCCCCTCGCGGCGGTCGCGGCTCGCGGGGGGAGCGCCTGGGGCGCGATGCGGCGAGACGCTTGCGCATCGCGGTGATTCGCTGGGCGAACGGCTCCCGGGCCGGACTGCTGGGTAGGCGCCGCTGCGGCGGCGGCACGCCTTCGGCGCCACCCGCGGCAGAGGACGCCCCAGGACTGGGCGGCTCAGCGGGCTCCTGCTTGGATTCGCGCTCGCGGCGACGCGCCTCACGCTCCTGGCGGCGCTGCTCGCGAGCCTGCGCCTCTGGATCGTCGGAGTCGAGGAACGCCTCGTCGGGGGTCCAGTCGTCGCTCACGCCCCCTCCTTCCCGCGTCGGCGACTGGCCATATAGCTCTCAAGCATATGGGCGGCCGCCAGTGCGTCCTCGGGCGCCTGCGCACCCGCCCGGCGGCTGGCCTCGGCCATCCGCGTGGTCAGTCGTTCGTCGTAAGTCTCCACGGGGACATCGAGAAGCTGCTCGAGCTCGTCGCTGAAACGCCGCGTCGCCTCGGCCTGCTCGCCCTCGCGTCCGTTCAGGTGCACCGGCATCCCGACCACGACCCGCTCGACCCCGTTCGCCGTCACCAGCTCCGCCACGCCGCCTGGATCGGGCGGCTCCAACACGGTCAGCGGACGCGCCAGCGTTTCGCTGGGGTCTGAGATCGCGCATCCGATGCGGGCGCTGCCGTAGTCGAGGGCCAGGATCCGCATCTCAACCGGCGAGCTTTCGCTCGATCGCCGTCCTCGCGATTGCCATTGCTTCGCCGAGCCGCTCGGGATCCTTGCCTCCGGCCTGGGCAACGTCGTCGCGACCGCCCCCGCCACCGCCGACCAAGGCCGCCGCCTCGCGGACGACGTCAGCGGCCGAGAGGCCGCGCTGCACGACGGCGGGAGCGAAACAGGCGACGATTCCGACCCGTCCGTCGCCGGCGCCGCCGAGCACCACCGCGGCATCGCCGAGCGACTGGCGTACCCGGTCGGCGATCTCCAGAAGCTGCTTCTGATCGGCGATCGGCACCTCGCCGACGACCATCTGCACGCCGTTGACGCCCTCGCTGGTCTCGATCAGCTCCTTCGCCGTGTCGGCGAGCCGGTCCCTCTCCGCCGCCTGGGCGCCCTTACTGAGCGCCTCGAGCTGCTCGGCGGCGCGCCGTGCGGCGCCAAGCGGGTCCTGGGGCGAGCCGAGCAGCTCGCCGGCCTGGCGCAGCTCGGAGGCGCGCTCGCGGAACCAGTCGATCGCCGCCGGCCCGGTGATCGCCTCGATGCGGCGCACGTTGGCGGCGCTGGAGCCCTCGGAGGTGATCTTGAAAATCCCCACCTCGGCGGTGTTGGGGACGTGGGTGCCACCGCAGAGCTCGCGCGAGACGTCGGAGACCTCGACCACCCGCACCCAGTCCCCGTACTTCTCGCCGAACAGGGCCATCGCGCCGAGCCGTTCGGCCTCGGCGCGGTCCATGTTGATCCAGCGCACTGGCCGGCTCGCCTTCACCCACTCGTTGACGAGGTCCTCTACGTCGCCCAACTCCTCGGGGCTGAGAGCGTGGCCGTGGGTGAAGTCGAAGCGCAGCTTGTCGGGGCGGACCGCGGAGCCTGCCTGGCGCACATGGGTCCCGAGCCGCTGGCGCAGCGCCGCGTGCAGCAGGTGGGTCGCGGTGTGGTTTCGCATCGTCGCGTGGCGCAGCTCGGGCTCGACGATTGCCTCAACCCGATTGCCGGGCTCCGGCCAGGGCCCCTCGGATCCGGCCGCCCCCGGAAGCGAAGCTGAGGAGGCGGCCGGCACTAGTTCGATCGCCTGGTCCTCGCCGATCCGATAGACGTCGGCGACGCCGGCCTCCCCACCGTCCCAGCGCAGCAGTCCGGAGTCGGCGACCTGGCCGCCGCCCTCGGCATAGAAGGGGCTCTCCTCGAGCTTGATCAGCGCCCGCCCGTTCTCGGGGCTTGCGGCGCTGACCCCGGTCGTCGCACGAAGCCTCTCATAGCCGACGAAGCGGGTCGGCGGGGCAGCGGACGCAAAGCTCATCACCTTGCCATGACGGTCCTCGGATCCGTGGGCGTCGGCGACCCCCATCCGTGCCCGGCTGCGCTGCTCCTCCATCAGCTCCTCGAAACCCTGGTCGTCGACCGACAGCCCCTGCTCAGCGAGCAGCTCCTTGGTCAGGTCGTAGGGGAAGCCGTAGGTGTCGTGCAGCTTGAACGCGTCGGCCGCGTCGATCCACGACGTCGCCGACTCCTTTGCCCCCTCGACCAGCTGCTCCAGCAGCTGCGTTCCCCGCTCCAAGGTGCGCCCGAAGCTCTCCTCCTCGTCACCAACCCAGCGATCGATCGCGTCGCGTCCCGCGACCAGCTCCGGATAGGTCTTCCCCATGATCTCGATCGTCCGCTCGGCGAAGCGGCCCAGCCAGGGTGACTCGAGGCCCAAAACCCGGCCCTGCTGGATCGCCCGTCGCATGATCCGCCGCAGGATGTAGCCGCGATCCTCGTTGGAGGGGACGACCCCTTCGGCGAGCAGGAAGGTCATACCGCGCGAGTGGTCGGCGACGATCCGCATCGCGCGGGTCGTCGCGGCGTCCTGGCCGTACTTGCGCTCCGACAGCTCTTCCGCCAAGTCGATCAGCGGCCGCAGCACATCGGTCTCGAACACCGATTCGACCTCCTGCAGGATCATCGCCATTCGCTCAACCCCCATGCCGGTGTCGATGTTGCGCATCGGCAGCGGCGAGAGCGATCCGTCGTCGGCCAGGTCGTAGGCCATGAAAACGTGGTTCCAGTACTCGATAAAGCGGTCGGTATCGCCTCCGGGGCGCTCGTCCGCTGCCCCGAAATCCTCCCCACGGTCGAAGTACATCTCCGAGCATGGACCGCAGGGACCCGTCGGTCCGGCCTGCCAGAAGTTCTCCGAGCGCGGCAGCTGCACGATCCGCTCCTCGGGCACGCCGACCTGCTTCCAGAGCTCGATCGCCTCCGTGTCGGGCCCGAGTCCCAGCTCCTCGTCGCCTTCGAACACGGTCACCCAGATCCGCTGCCGGTCGAAGCCGAAGCCCTCGGTCGACAGCTCCCAGCCCATCTGAATCGACTCCTCTTTGAAGTAGTCGCCGAAGCTCCAGTTGCCGAGCATCTCGAAGAAGGTCAGGTGGCGGGCGGTGTTGCCGACCTCCTCGATGTCGGTTGTGCGAAAGCACTTCTGCACGTCGGCGACCCGTTTCGCCGGCGGCTCGGTCTGGCCCAGGAAGTAGGGCTTGAAGGGCTGCATCCCGGCGGTCGTCAGCAGCACCGACGGGTCGTGCGCCGAAGGCACCAGCGAGGCCGACGGCACGATCTTGTGGTCGCGCTGCTCGAAGTAGGACAGGTAGGTGTCGCGGATCTGCTGGGCTTTCACAAGGTGAGAATCTACGGGGATGGAGAGCTTCCGCGATCTCCCGCCCGACCTTCCGGTCCCCGAGGACGATGGCGGCGCCGACCACCTGCGGGGCGGAGAACTGCCGCCAATCACGCTTCCCGCGACCTCGGGCGAGGACGTGAACCTGGCCGATGCCACCGCTGGAACGCTGGTCATCTACGTCTACCCACGCACCGGTGTTCCGGGCCAACCGCTCCCGGAGGGCTGGGGCGAGTTCCCCGGCGCCCGCGGTTGCACGCCGCAGAATTGTGGCTTTCGCGACCTCCACAGCGAGCTGCGCGCGCTCGGCGCCACCGTTCGCGGATTGAGCGCTCAGCCGCTCGACGAGCAGCGCGAGTTCGCCGCGCGTGAGCAGATCCCCTTCCCGCTGCTCAACGACGGCGAGCTTCGGCCGGCGGACGATCCCGGGCTTCCGACCTTCGAAACTGGCGGGATGCGCCTCTACAAACGACTCACCCTGATCGCCCGCGGGGGAACCATCGACGAGGTGATCTATCCGGTCTTTCCGCCGGGCAGCGACGCGGCGAAGGCGGTGGTGCTACTGAGCTAGGCGATCGTCCCGTGGCCGACGATCGTCTCGCCGCACATCAGCGCCGCCAGCTGACCCGGCGCAGCCGCAGCGGCGGGCTCCGCCAACTCGACCTCGAGGCGCTCGTGGCGGCCGGGGTCGGCGGCCGGCGCAGCGCAGGGCACCGGTCGGGCGTGGTAGCGCAGCCGCACCCTGTCCACGCGCTCGCCGTGGCGATGGAGCACCGCGTCGCAAACGGCGACCCGTTGCGTCTGCAGCTCCTCGGCAGTCCCAACCGTGACCGTGTTGCCAGCGGCGTCGGTCGACAGTACGTAGAGCGGCTCCCGGGCGGCGACTCCGATGCCACGCCGCTGGCCGACCGTGAAGTGATGGTGGCCGCGATGACGGGCCAGCGTCCGTCCGCGAGCGTCGATCAACTCGCCCTCGCGATCGGGGAGCTGACCGTGGCGGCGCAGGAACGCCCGCTTCCCCTGACCGGCGAGGAAACAGAGGTCCTGGCTCTCGGGCCTGCTCGCCACCGCCAATCCGTTCCGAGCTGCGATCTCGCGGACCGCAGGCTTTTCCAGCTCGGCGAGCGGGAAACTCAATTTCTCGAGCAGCTCGGGGCGCAGGGCACCGAGCATGTAGCTCTGGTCCTTGGCGGGGTCAGCCGCCGCGGCAAGCAGCGGCCCGTCGCCGTCGTCGACGATGCGGGCGTAATGGCCGGTGACGAGCCGCCTCGCCCCCACCCTCCCGGCAAGATCGATCATCGCCTCGAGCCGCACCTCCCCGTTGCACAGCACGCAGGGATTGGGCGTCCGCCCGGCGGCGTAGCCGGCGATGAATCGGTCCACCACCTCGGCCCGGAAGCGCTGCTCGAGGTCGAGCGTCAGGTGCGGGAGGCCGAGTGAGTGCGCGAGGTCGCGCGCCGCCACCACCGCCTCGGGCGAGCAGCAGCTGCGCTCGCCGTCGGTCTGGCGATCGGCCCAGAGCTTCAGTGTCACCGCCACCACCTGCGCCCCTCGCTCGCGTTCGAGCAGCGCTGCGGTGGCACTGTCGACGCCGCCGCTCATCGCCACCAGTACGCGGTTCTCCCCCGCGGCGGCCAGAGAGACCCCGGACGCCGCAGCCGCGGCGAGCGCCCGGTGAAGTGCGTCAGCGGCGAGCCCGGCGGCATGGCGCATCGCCGGGCTGAGACCTCCCAGCTCCGCGTCGAGGTCGCCGGCGCCGATCCTTGCCACGTCGAGCACCGGATGCCCTTCGGATAGCTCGGCCGCCGCCGCGCAGGCGGCACCCGTCGCTGCGCAGCCCTCGGAATCGAAGTTGGCGGCGGTGACGACGCCATCCTCGATCGCCAAAGAGAGCCTTGCCAGATCGCCGCAAGCGGCACCTCCGGCGGCGCCGCTGAACGCTCCGTCCGCCGCCGGCCCACGCCGCGACGAGTCCGACCAGAGGAGGTGCGACATGGATCCGGTCATGGTTCTAGGGTAGGTGCATGAGCGGAGAGGCGCTCTGTGCGGGGTGTGGTGTCGTGCTTCCTGAGTTCGACGGCCCGACCCATCCCTACATCGGCGCCAGCCCCGCCTGCTGGGCGCTCTACGGGGAGTTGCTGACCTACGAGTACGGAGAGCTGGGTTACCCCGAGTGCCATCGCCTCACCGTCGACGCTTACGCGGCCCAGCACCCGGGTAAGCGCGAGCCTCGCTCGATCCGATCGGTCGCCACCCATCTGTCCGGCCTCTACCTGGTGCTCGAGCGCGGTTTCGACGGCCCCGCCGCCACGGCGCTGAAGAACCGGGTGGTGGAGGCCGAGCCCGGCTTCAAGTGGCTAAACCCGCCCGCGACGAACGGCGCGCTGACCGTGCAGGACGTGCTGGAGATGCGCAGCGAGATGCCCCACTGCGACGCGGTCGAGGCCTGGGCGCGCTCGGTTTGGGGCATCTGGGAGCCTCACCACTCCACGGTGCGCGATTGGGTCGAGGACGCACTTGAGAAGGTCGGGCAGAACAACCTCCGCACGCCTGACGGATTGCCCAAGGCTCCGCAGCAAGGCATTTAAAAGGCCCCAGCCCGCCGGTGCTGCCCCTGGCTTTGATCCCTTCGTGGAAGGTGGGTGTCTACCCAACGCCCCACAGGACGCCGGGAAATCGACTCCCAAGCCATTTGTGTTGGGTCAATTACACGAGGCAGCTGGCGTACGGGCTCGAGCCTCCGCCAGAAAGTAGCACCGCCGCCTGAAGCCGTCAGCTGTTCGGGCGGCGCGGAGCCCGCAAGGACAGCCCCAACTCACGTAGCTGGCCCTCGTCTACCGGCGCCGGCGCACCAGTCAGCGGATCGCTGCCGGAGGCTGTCTTTGGGAAGGCGATCACGTCGCGAATCGTCTCGGACCCGTGAAGCTGGGCGACGATGCGGTCGAGCCCGTAGGCGATGCCGCCGTGCGGCGGGGCGCCGTAGCGGAGCGCCTCGAGCAGAAAACCAAACCGTTCCTCGGCCTCGTCGCTGGCGATCCCCAGCGCCTCGAAGACGTTGCTTTGCACATCGGGGCGGTTGATACGAATCGAGCCTCCGCCGAGCTCGACCCCGTTCCAGACCATGTCGTATGCAAGCGCCCTCGCCTCGCCCGGGTTTTCGGGATCGAAGTCCCCGGCCGGCGAGGTGAACGGGTGATGAAGTGGGTCCCAGCGGCCCTCCTCCTCGTCCCACTCCATAAGCGGCCAGTCGACGATCCAGGTGATTTCGTTGCTGCCCTCGGGAATCAGGTCCCAGCGGGCCGCCAGGCGACTGCGCAATCCGCCCAGCGTCGCCGCGGCGACCGGCGCAGTGTCGGCGACCACGAGCAGCAGGTCCCCCTCCTCGGCGCCGAGGCGGTCGTTGAGTGCCGACAGCTCCTCGGGGGAAAGGAACTTGGCGATCGGCGAACGCCAGCCATCGCCCTCGCGGTAGGCCCAGACCAGGCCCTTCGCTCCGAGCTCCTTCGCCTCCTCGATCAACCCATCTAGCTCGGCGCGCGAGAGCTCGCGCTTGCCCGCGTTCAGCCCCCGCACCGCGCCACCGTCGTCGACGACGCCTCGAAATGCGCGAAAGTCCGTATCGCGTAGTGCGTCGGTCAGATCGGAGATCTCGAGGCCGAAGCGAAGGTCGGGCCGGTCACTGCCGAAGCGCGCCATCGATTCGTCGTAGCCAAGACGCGGAAGGGGCAGCTTCACCTCGATGCCCTGCTCTGCGAGCAGCTCGGCGATCAGGCGCTCGTTGAGGTCGAGGACCTCCTCCATGGTCACGAACGACATCTCTATGTCGAGCTGGGTGAAATCGAGCTGGCGGTCGGCGCGCTGGTCCTCGTCGCGAAAGCAGCGGGCGATCTGGTAGTAGCGCTCGAAGCCGGCGATCATCAGCAGCTGCTTGAACAACTGCGGCGACTGCGGCAGCGCATAAAAGGAGCCCGGCTGGAGGCGACTGGGGACGACGAAGTCGCGGGCGCCCTCCGGGGTCGAGCGGGTCAGCATCGGGGTCTCGATCTCGTAAAAGCCCTCGCGGTTCAGGAACGCGCGCATCGCCGAGCTGACCCGGTGGCGCAGGGCGATCGCGTCGCGCATCGGCTCGCGCCGCAGGTCGAGGTAGCGATAGCGAAGCCGCGTCTCCTCGCCCACCTCGCCGCCATAGGACTCGATCCCGAATGGCGGCGTCTCGGAGTCAGCGAGCACCTCGGCCTCGTCGACGCGGACCTCGAACTCCCCGGTCGAAAGCTCGCGGTTGATCGTCTCGTCGGAGCGACGCACGACCTGGCCGGCGGCGCTTACGACGTTCTCGGGACGCAGCTCGTGGGCAAGCTCGTGGGCCCCGCCGGCGACGTCGGGGTTGAAGACCAGCTGCACCAACCCGGTGCGATCGCGCAGGTCGATGAAGATCAGCCCCCCGTGATCGCGGCGGCGGTGCACCCAGCCGGCGACCCGGGCCTCGCGGTCGACCCGGTCGGCGAGCACCTGGCCGCACCAGGTATCCCGGTAGGCATTCGGCATTAGGACGGGAAAACCGTCGTTCATGGTCAGCCAGCCAGCTCGTCGACGGCGCGGCCGGGATCGATCGCACGCTGCTCGCCACTTTGCATGTCGCGCAACTGGGCCGAGCCGTCGGCCTCGAGGATCAGGGTCTGCCGGGCGCCGACCCGGTCGGCCTGGCGGACCTGGCCCTTGAGGCTACGATCGGCCAGGTCGGTCTCCGCCGAGAGCCCGGCGTGGCGAAGCTCGACGACGATCGCCAGTGCCCGCGGGCGCTGCTCTTCGTCGGCGACGGCTACGAAGACGTCGCGCGAGCTCGGCTCGGCCTCGGCGTCAAGCGCCAGCAGGATTCGCTCGATGCCGGCCGCCCAGCCGATCGCCGCGGTCGGCGGCCCGCCGAGCTGCTCGACGAGGCCGTCGTAGCGTCCCCCGCCTCCGACCTCCGACTGGGCGCCGAGGCCCTCGCAGACGAAGGAGAAGATCGTGCGGCTGTAGTAGTCGATCCCCCTGACCAGACTCGGGTCGAGCGAGTAGGAGACCCCGGCCGCGTCGAGCAGCGAGCGCACCTGCTCGAAGTGACTCGCATCCTCGTCGTCGAGCTGGTCGAGCAGCTTCGGCGCCTCTGCCATCGCAGCCCGGGTCCCCTCATGGTCGGCATCGAAGGCACGCAGGGGGTTGAGGTCGATCCGCTCACGAACGTCCTTGGACAGCTCGCTCTCGTGCTCGTGCAGATAACCCTTCAGCTGCTCGAGGTAGCGGGCCCGCGCCTCCAGCGAGCCGAGGCTGCCCAATCTCAGCTCGACCCCGGGCACCCCAAGCTCGCGCAGCAGGTCGTGGAGCAGCTTGATCAGTTCGGCGTCGGCGAGCGGGCTGTCGGTTCCGATCGCCTCGGCGCCGACCTGGCTGAACTGGCGGAATCGGCCTGCCTGCGGCCGCTCGTGGCGAAAGAACGGGCCCGAGTACCAGAGCTTCACCGGCTGGGGCAGCGTGTGCATGCCGTGTTCGACGTACGCGCGGCAGATCGGCGCCGTCCCCTCGGGGCGCAAGGTGATGCTGCGCCCGCCCTTGTCCTCGAAGGTGAACATCTCCTTGTTGACGATGTCCGTCGACTGGCCCACCCCGCGCTCGAACAGCTCGGTGTCCTCGAAGATCGGTGTCTCGATGCGCCCGTAGCCGGCCCGCTCGAAGATCGACCGCGCCGCCTGCTCGAGGCGGGCGCGACGCACGGCGTCCTCGGGAAGGACGTCGAAGGTGCCCTTCGGAGCCTGAAAGCCGCCGCTCACGAGGCTAAAGCTCGCACGCGCCCCGGACCCCTGTTCGTTCGAGGGGGCGCGAGCTCACTGCGCAAGCTCGGCCAGGAACGGGTTGCTGGCGCGCTCGGCGCCGAGCGTGGTGAGTCCCATGTGGCCCGGATACACGGTGGTCTCGGGCGGATGCTCGTCGACCAGGGTGCGGATCGACCCCAGCAGCGTGTCCCAGTCGCCACCAGGCAGATCGACTCGCCCCACCGATCCCTCGAAAAGCACGTCGCCGGAGAAGATCGCGTCCTCGCCGCGGACCGAGTAGGTCACATGGCCTGGGCTGTGGCCCGGCGTGAAGATCACGTCGAGCTCGAAGCCGGCCAGCTCCAGCGTCTCGCCGCCGGCGACCGTCTCGTCGGCCACGTAGCTCTCGAAGGGCCCGAACATCGGCCCCGGAACCCAGGACATGATGTCGGCCAGGACCGGGACCTCGATCTCCGGGCAATAGACCTTGGCACCGGTCGCGCGGGCCACCGGCGCCACCGCGCCAATGTGGTCGAAGTGGCAATGGGTGATCAGGATCGCCTCGACCGTGAGACCGAGCGCCTCCACGGGCTCCAGGATGCGCTCCGCCTCGTCCCCCGGGTCGACGATCAACGCACGATCGGAGTCGCCCTCTCGCAGCAGGTAGGAGTTCTCGGCCACCGGGCCGACGGTCAGCGACTGGACGTCCATCAGTCGTCCTTCATCCGCGCCAGCTGACGGCGCCGCCACATGAATCGGTCTATCTGGTAGCCCATCGGGATATAGACCGCCAGCATGATCACGCCGAAGGCGATCGACGCCGCAATCGGCTTGCGGAAGACCAGCAGCGTGACGATCAGCAGCCCCGAGATCACGAATCCGCGAATGATGGCGCTGCGCCAACTCGGGGGTCGATCGCCGCGCGCAGGGCGCTTCTTGCTGCGGGCGCGCTGCTGCGCCTCCGCCCGGCTGCGCGGCCGCCCGCGGCGCTTGGTGTCGATCCGACCGCCCTGGGTGCCGCGGTGCTTGCGGCGTCTGCGTTTCCTGGTCTGCGCCATGCTCTGAGCCTACGCGAAGCGAGAGCGCCAATGCCTCGACTGGATTGCAGCAAGAGAAAGGCCCGCCGAAGCGGGCCTTTCTTTAGCGGATGTGCCTCGGCGAGAAAATCAGGGTCCGCTGTTCAGTGACCAGACCAGGTTCACCCGGTAGACCTCATTGGCCGGCAACACCTTGGTGTTGCTCGGGGTGGCGAGCGAGAGGCTCGACGCCGTGTAACCGGTGGTCAGATAGGTGCCCATGCCGGCGCTTGTTGCCGCCGAGATGACCTTCACTGGGCTGGCCGAGTCGACGAAGCAGCCCGCGTTGCAGGAATGGGTCGGCGCGGTGCCGGTGGTGCCGTTTTGGGCC
>JBBQBH010000004.1:0-76658 GCA_038317345.1 Solirubrobacterales bacterium | reverse complement strand
TAGATCGCCCCGCGGGTCGTGTGAAGTTCGGCCGCAAGCGTGTCAGTGGAGACGCCGTTGATCGTAATCGCGATTAGAACGATGCGCTGGCGTGGCGTCAGCTGAGCGGCGATCAGATCGCTGAGCGTCTGCAGCAGCTCGCGGGCTTCGACTCGCTCCTCTGGAGAGCGGCCAGGGTCGGAGAAGGCTAGCTCGCGGTCGGGGTCGCCCGGCGCGAGGTGATCGCGCCCCAGGCGCCGGCGGATGCTGACCGGCGCCTCAAGCTGGGCGAATCTTCGCGCCCACGTCCAAAACTGACTGTCACCACGGTAGTCATCGAGCTTGCGCAACAGCGCTAGCAGCGCGTCGTCGGCAGCCTGCACGGCGAGATCGTCGAGATCGCTTCTGGGAAACTCTGACAAGCCCCGGGCGCGCCAATGGATCTGAAACCACGCCTCGCGCCGCAGGCGCTCGTGAAGCTCTGCGATTGCGGACAGACGCACCGACTCCGCGCTGTGCAGGCGAACCCACCACGCCCGCGACTCGGCATCAAGCTGCCGCCCCGATGTACCGCCCGGCGCTGTTGGCGGCGCTGGCAAAGGCATGCAGGTTCCTCCTTGTCCCCTTCAGGCTGCTCTGGGATTGAGCTTCCCTACAGGTCGTCAGGGGTCCCGGGGCGCTGAACGACGAATTTTCCCTCGCGGTTCCTCTGGGAGAGCGCTTGGAGACGGCCTGCGCGAGATAGTCATTAGCGTCTCGTGGCCCTAGCTTTGCGGCTCGTGACCCTATTTCAATTACGGATCATACGAGCTGCGGCGCTGGTTCGAGTCGGCGAGCGGCAGCCCCACGATCTTCCAATACCCGCGACGGGCTGCCTGGCAACCCAACTCCTCGCCGGGCCGTACTCCGATCCGCCGCCCACGGGCCTCGCGGTGGATGTACATCGACGCCTCCCTGATCCCACCTAGCAGGCACGTTGGCTGTAGGCGTTGAGCCGGTCCACCCGACCGCGCTTCCGTCCTCCTCGGCCACCAGGAGCGGTGAATCGGAGTCGGCGAGCCACTGTGTGAAGTGTTCGGGCCTGCGGAGCTCGACCTCGAACGTCGATGCACGCACTTCGACGCCGTGGTTGTAGATGGGGGCGATGTCACGGTGTCGGCCAGCGTAGCGAGACGGATCTTCGCCATTGGCCTGCTACTCCTAGTCATTGGGCCCCGGTGCCCGGATCGAGCGGGCCCGACCGGCTGACGCCAGCAGGGCAAACCGCGAAACACGCACAGCCCTGGCCCGGCGATGCTCGTCGGCCAGTCGACAGGGTGGATTGCGACCTATCCAAAAACCCGTGTCACCCCTCCACCTCGCCCGTGTCACCCATTTGTCACCCAATGGGCTGCGACCGTGCGCGGGAATTCGCGGGAATATGCGGTTTACATGTGCCTGGCGCCGCGGGTCGAGGCTCAGCTTGTTCAGTCGGGGCGATTGGATTTGAACCAGCGACCTTGCGGCCCCGAGGCGAGCGGATTCAAGAGTCGATGTTTCGGGGAGGGCCCAAGCCATCCTTTCCGCTGACAACCGGTTGTTTCGCCGTCTGAGCCAGGCCGGGTTTGACGGAGACCCCGACGCCAGGATTCTGTCCTGGAGGAAGGCAAGTCTCCGCCGATGCCAAGACCAAGGAAGTACCCGAGGAGTTGCTGGATCGCGGTGTCGGGCTGGTCTTCGAGTCCGGCCGCCCGATCGCCCACGTCGCCGCCGATCTGGGCATCCACCCCGAGGCGCTGCGAAAGCGAGTGCGCCAGACCGAGGCCGATGCCGGCAAGCGTGCCGATCTGCTCACCACCGAGGAGCGCGAGGAGCTGAAGCGACTGCGCGGCGAGGTGCGCGAGCTGCGCCGCGCCAACGAGATCCTCAAGTCGGCCTCGGTTTTTTTCGCCAAGGAGCTCGACCCGCCCCGACCGAAGTGAGCGCCTACCTGGAAGAGCACCGCGCCCGCTTCGGGGTCGAGCCGATCTGTCGCACCCTGGGCGTGTCGGCGTCTGCCTACTACCAGAGAAGGAGCGGCCCGCCTTCGCGGCGGGCCGTCGAGGACGAGCGCCTGCTGGCGCGGATCCGCGAGACCCACGCGGCCAACTACTGCGCCTACGGATATCGGCGCATGTGGTTGGCCCTGCGGCGCGCCGGCGAGCCCGTGGCCCGCTGCACGGTGCAGCGGCTGATGCGCCGAGCGGGGATCCAAGGCGCGAAGCGGCGCGGACGGCCCTGGCGCACCACCAAGCCCGATCCCGAGGCCCAGCGGCGCCCCGATCTGGTCTGCCGCGACTTCAGCGCGACCGGGTCCAACCAGCTCTAGGTCGCCGACCTCAGCTATTTGCGCTGCTGGCAGGGGCTTCTCTTCTTTGCCTTCGTGATCGACGCCTTCAGCCGCCGGGTGATCGGCTGGCAGCTGGCGCCGCACATGCGCACCACGCTGGTGCTCGACGCGCTGCGCATGGCCCTTTACCAACGCGGGCCCGGGGCCGACGTCGAGCTCGTGCACCACTCCGATCGCGGCAGCCAATACACCTCGATCGACTACAGCCAGCAGCTGAGCGACCACGGCGTCTTGGCCTCGGTCGGCTCGGTCGGCGACGCCTACGACAACGCCCTGGCCGAGAGCTTCGCCGACTCGTTTAAGACCGAGCTTGTGGCCGACCGCGTTTGGCAGTCCAGATCACAGCTCGAGCTGGCCGTGGTCGAGTACCTGGGCTGGTTTAACACCGTCCGCCTGCACGAGTCCCTGGGCGACATCTCGCCCGCAGAGTTCGAGGACCTTTACGCTCCCCAGGAGCCTTCACTGATCTCCCTCTCAATGAAAGAAGGACCCACCTAACACGGTCTCCGTGGAACCCGGTCCGGCTCAGCATCCTTCATCCGTGTGTCGGCGGTTGAGGTCGGGGTTAAGCGACGCGAGGTGGAGGAGTCTGGATGTGCGAGGGAAGCGACCAGATCAAGCTACCTCTTGGGGTTAGCGTTACTGAGAATCGAGGCTTGCTTTGGCTCTAGCGCCTTTGGATGATCGTGCTCGTCATTGCGACGGAAGCCTTTGGGCCAGCCTCCCGCCCCCCCGGCCGCACACTCCCGACTGTTATCGGGGCGTCCGAGCTCCCCACATCCCTGTCTCACGCTCCGATATGGCAGACCGCCAGGCTGTCACCTTCGGCTGGGGCATCTCGTGCTCGGCGCCGCACGCCCGCATGGCGAACTTGTCGGACGTGACCGTCTCGCCAGCCAGGTAGGGACGGTCAGAGCGGAGGAATGCGCTCGAGAGCCCGGTCCAAGAGCCCTGACGTCGACGTCCTCGATCCCAGTTGCGCCAGCGGTTGGTGACCGTTGCCGTTGCCATCGCGCTTGCGGCACGCCGCGATGGCCGGATGCGTCCAGCGCCGCCGGGCCCCAACGCTAAGTCAGGCACAGCCGCCGCCGCCGCCACCACCACCACCGCCGCCGTGGTGTCCTAGGTATGCCGGCCGATGCGTTTCACGTCCAGGCGCTCAGCCAGCCGTGAGGCGAGCGCCATGATCGTGAGCGCCGGATTGGCCGAACCCTGAGTAGGCATCACGCTGCCGTCAGCGATGAACAGGTTCGGCACCCCCCAGGCGCGGTGGCCGGAGTCGACGACACTCTCCTCCGCAGATTTGCCCATCCGGCAACCGCCGACCAGATGTGCGTAGCGGTCGATCTTGAGCAGGTCCTGAGCGCCCGCAGCCTTGAAGATGGCGGTTATCGTCCGCTTGGCATAAGCGATGTTCTTGCGGTCGTTTTCGGATTGGGTGTAGTCCATCCGCGCGACCGGCATGCCGTTGTCGTCCTCCTCGTCGGCAAGTGTGACGCGGTTCTCAGGGTGTGGAAGCAGCTCGGAGAGCGCGCCGAGGGTGAACCAGTGGTTGTAATCGCGCATGTACTCGCGCAGCGCATCGCCCCAGTGCCCGTCGGCCAGAACATGCTCGGCCCAGGCAATCGGCAGCGAACCGACGGTCTGGATCGCGAAGCCACGGGCAAAGCCGCGTGACTCGTCGGTCTCATAGAACTGCTCGGAGGAGATCTCCGGCGGCGGCGCCTTGTACATCCGCAGCAGGTCCGGGAAGCGCCCAGCCACCTGGGGGGCCCCCTGCACCATCACGTAGCGGCCAACCTGGTCGGCTTCGTTGGCGAGGCCGTTCGGGAAGCGGGCGCTGGTGGAGTTCAGCAGCAGCCGTGGCGTCTCGATCGAATAGCCGGCCACCGCGACCGCTTCCGCTCTTTGGAAACGCTCCTCACCGTCGCGGAAGTAGGTGATCCCGCTGCAGCGTCCGGCTTCGTCGACCTCGATCCGGGTGGCCATCGAGTGATCGCGGACCTCGACACCGTGCTCGAGCGCATCGGGCACGTGGGTGACCAGCGGCGAGGCCTTCGCGTTGACCTTGCACGCCTGCAGACAAAAGCCGCGGTAGATGCAGTGGGGGCGGTTGCCGAAGGTGCCGTTGGTGATCCCGACCGGCCCGACCCGGAACTCGATGCCGAGCTCACGGGCGCCGCGCCACGCCTGCTCGGCGCCGCCCGAGATCGGGTGCGGGCCGTGCGGGTAGCGATGGGGATCGCCCCAGGGCCAAGACTCACCGGCAACGGGCAGCTCCTGCTCGACGCGCTCGTAGTGGCGCTTCAGCTCCAGGTAGGAGATCGGCCAGTCGGCGCCTACTCCGTCGCGCGTGCGGACCTCGAAGTCGGAGGGGTGAAAGCGCGGGCAATAGCCGGCGTAATGGACCATCGAGCCGCCCACGCCGCGGCCGGAGTTGTTCTTGCCGAGCTCGACCGGGTCCTGTCCGCCGATCACGCGTTGCTGGGTCCAGTAGAGATGGTGCTGGCCCGCCTCGTCGGAGACCCAATCTTCGTCGGGGTCCCAGAATGGCCCGGCCTCGAGCACGACGATCTGCCAGCCGCGGCGGGCGAGGCGCTGCGCGAGCGTGCCGCCGCCCGCACCGCAGCCGACGATCACAAGGTCAACCGCCTCGTCGTCGCGGTAGCGCCGCATCCGGTCCTGCCCCGGCACGCGACGGCGATTCACGTCGAGCAGCAGGTGTGAGTCGTTGTCCTGAGGAGCGGCCGACCCCTTTAGCAGCGCCTTGTGCTGCTGCTTCACTCCAGTCCCTTCTCCTTCACGTCGGGCACAGGATCAAGGTGGAGGGCCTCCTCGCCCTCCCAGCCCTCGCTCAGGCCGACCCCCAAGCGCGCGTAGCCGCGCGGGTAGGCCGGGCCGCCGAACCCGATCTCGTTCCATGCCCAGGGGTGCGAGTAGAACTCCGAGAGGACGGCGCGCATCACCACGCTCCAGGCCTTCGCGCAGGGAAGGCTGTCCCAGACTCCTCCCTCGAGCTCGCCCTTCGAGAAGGCTTCGCCGATGTCCCGCGCCGCGTCGGGGGGCGCATCGGCGAAATCCTTGGCTCCTGACCCGGCCGCTGCCTCGTCAAGGCCGGTGGCCACCCGGCGCCAGGTCTCGCGGTCGTCCGGCATGTCCGCGTAGCGGAAGCCGTCGAGCTTGCCGTCGTAGAGCTTTCGGTCCACCATCTCGAGCACTGGGATGCGGGGCTCGCGGTGCTGGGCCATGACGATGTCGCAGAAGCGACGCAGCGCCCTCGCTTCCTCGGGAGTGAAGAAGCGAATCGGCGGCACTGTCTCGACTCGCTCGAGAATCACACGCCGGGTCAGCTCGTCCCAGTGCTCCGCTTCGGCCAGCACGTCGAAGTCGGGGTAGCGGCCGTACATCTGCGGCGTGGTTCCGCGCTGCTGGCGCGGTAGGCGCTCGGCGGAGTCAGACCACTCGTCCCCGCTCTTGTTGGGCAGGTGCTCGGCACCGCGGAAGTGCTCGGCCACGGTCAGCGCTCCCGACGCGCGAGCGCTGCGGCGATGCCCAGTCCGCCGATCATGGCCAGCGATCCGGGCGCCAGCATCGGGGGGCCCATGACGAGGTTGAACAGCGGTTCGCTGAAGCCGCCCGGCTTGCGCCGTACGCCGCGGACGTGCAGGACCGTCCCGATCAGCCCATCGAGCGCGTAGAGCGCCGAGATCGCCGGGAGCCAGGTCCGCGCCGCACGCTCGGAGTAAAAGCCCGCCACCCCTGCTGCCGCGAGCGGCGGCGTCAGGACGATCGGCGTCCACTCCCACTTGTCGCCGAAAGAGCCGCGGTAGTGCTCGAGGTAGACCTCGATCCCGAGCGGCAGCGCGGTGGCGGCGGTTGCGGCTGAGAGGGTCCGCTGCAATCGGCCCTGACGCAGGTTGTGAACGGCCCGGGCCAGCGGACCGCGTTGCTGCCTGCGCCTCATGCCGCGTACGGCTCCGCGTCGGCCGACTTCAGCTCGAGCCCATTCCCGGGCCGGTCGAGATCCGGCCAGAGCGCGCCATCGCGCGGTTCCAGAACGCCGTCGAAGAGCAGGTGCTCGATGCGCACGTGGTCGTGGAAGTACTCGAGGTGGGCCAGCTGGTCCACCGCGGCCGCCGGATGGGCGTGGATGGCGGGCCCGCAGTGACAGGAGAGGGGGATCCCTCGCGCACGGCACAGCCCGCCGACCCGCAGGAGCTCGGTGATCCCGGCGCAGCGGGTTACGTCGGCCTGGAGCACGTCCACCGCACCGGCATCGAGCATGCGCTCGAAGTAGACAGCGTCGTAGCCGTACTCGCCCGCGGCGATCGCCATCCCGGGCGGCCCCTGGTCGCGAATAAGCCGCAGGCCCTCGAGGTCGTCCGAGCTGACGGGCTCCTCAAACCAGCTGACGTCCGCATCCGCGCGGAAGACATCGGCGAGCGCCAGCGCCTGCTTGCGCGTGTAGGCCCCATTCGCGTCCACGAACAGCTCCGCGACCGGGCCAATCGCCTCGCGCGCAACTCTGACCCGATGGGGATCACGATCGGGCGCCGTCCCGATCTTCATCTTGACCCGCGGGATGCCCTGGGCCACCCAGCCGGCCAGCTGCTCTGCCAGGCGCTCGTCGGAGTAGGTGGTGAAGCCGCCCGAGCCGTAAAGCGGCACCTGATCGTGCGTGGCTCCGAGCAGCGCCGCCAGCGCCAGGTCGTTGAGACGGGCGTGGAGGTCCCAGAGCGCCGTGTCGACCGCAGCGATTGCCATTGAGCAAATACCCGGGCGTCCCAGGTTGCGGATCGAGTGCACCATCGCCTCCCAGGCCGCCCGCGGCGCCATCGCGCCGATCCCCTCCACTACCGATGCCAGCTTCGATTCGATCAACTTGGCCGTGGCGAGATCAGCGTAGGTGTAGCCGAGCCCGCGCCTACCACTCGCGTGGGCGAGGACGACGACGATCGTGGTCGAGTCCCACTCGTAGGTGCCGTCTGCCTCAGGGGCGTCCGTTGGGATTGTGTACGCGGCGACTTCCACCTTCTCGATCGCCACGCTGGAGTCGGAAGGAACTTCCACCGCGCCCTCGGACCGGGTCGCACTCATCGGCCCGGCATGAACTCCTCGACCTTCTGCTTGACCGACTGCTTGATCATGCGGCCGGCGTGGGGCTCGCCCTTGATCAGCGAGAAGGCGAACGCCTGGGCCTGCTCCAGCGTGATGTGCGGGGGGAGCGGGGGCACCTCGGGGTCGGTGACGGCCTCGATCACGACCGGGCGATCGGCGCTCAGCGCCTCATCCCAGGCAGGCCCCACCCGTTCGGGCGTGTCCACGCGGATGCCCTTGAGGCCGATCAGCTCAGCCCAGCGAGCATAGGGGACGTCCGGCAGGTCCTGCGATCCCGCGAACCTGGGTTCCCCCGCCATCGCCCGCATCTCCCAGGTGACTTGGTTTAGGTCCTGGTTGTTCAGGACGAGCACGTAAAAGCGCGGGTCTTCCCATTGCTGCCAGTACTTGGCCACCGTGATCAGCTCGGCGAGGCCGTTCATCTGCATCGCCCCATCGCCGACGAGCGCGAACACCGGCCGGTCGGGATGGGCGAACTTTGCGCCGATTGCGTAGGGGACGCCCGGCCCCATCGTTGCAAGGGTTCCCGACAACGAGGCCATCATGCCCTCGCGCAGCTTGATGTCGCGCGCGTACCAGTTGGCTGCGGAGCCGGAGTCGGAGGAGAGGATCGCTCCATCGGGCAACCGCGGCGACAGCTCATGAAAGAGGAGCTGGGGGTTGATCGGGTCCGCACTCTGGTGGGCGCGGTGCTCCATCAGGTTCCACCACTCGCCAACCTCCTCCTCGATCTTCTCCTGCCACGAGCGGTCCTGCTTGCGCTCGAGCAACGGGATCAGCGCGCGGAGTGTTTCGGCGCTGTCCCCGATCAGACCGAGCTCCACCGGATAGCGGATGCCGAGCATCTTCCCGTCGATGTCGATCTGAATCCCGCGGGCCTGTCCCTCCTCCGGCAGGAACTCGGAATAGGGAAAGCTCGATCCCACGATGAGCAGCGTGTCGCAGCCCATCATCATGTCCCAGCTCGGCTTGGTCCCCAGAAGGCCGATCGAGCCTGTGACCCAGGGCAGGTCGTCGGGCAGCACCGCCTTGCCGAGCAGGGCCTTTGCCACTCCGCAACCCAAAAGCTCGGCGACCTCCGTGACCTCCTCGGCCGCGTGCAGCGCGCCCTGGCCGACAAGCATCGCCACTTTCTCCCCGGCGTTGAGGATGTCTGCCGCCTCGCGCAGCAGCCGGTCAGTCGGTAGGCGACGGCCGCGATCGTAGCCCGGTGCCGAGTGAATCGTCCCGTGAGCACGGGGTGGCTTCTCCACCGCGGCGGCCTCCTGAACATCGTTCGGGATCACCAGGCACGTTGGCGTCCGCTCGTCGAGCGCAATCCGCATGGCCCGATCGATGAGGTGGCGAATCTGGGTGGGATCCATAGCCACGTGCACGTACTCGTGGGCCACATCTTTGAACAGGCTCGTCAGGTCGACTTCCTGCTGGTAGTTGCCGCCAAGGGCCGGGCGAGCCTGCTGTCCGACGATGGCCATCACCGGCTGGTGGTCGAGCTTCGCGTCGTAGAGCCCGTTCAGCAGGTGGATCGCCCCCGGGCCGGAGGTGGCGAGACAGACTCCCACCTCGCCGGTGAACTTGGCGTGGGCGCAGGCCATGAACGCCGCCATCTCCTCGTGGCGCACCTGCACGAAATCGGGGCGATCGCGACCCGGCTCGCTCCTTCCGAGCGCGCCGAGGATGCCGATTATGCCGTCGCCCGGGTAACCGAAGATTCGCTTGACGCCCCACTGGTGAAAGAGGCGGGCGAGCAAGAAGTCGCTAACGGTTTGGCTCATTGAGTGCTCCTCTGTCGCCGCCTGACACGCGGGGTCCTTTTCTAGCTGGCCGAGTCCGCAGTCAGAGCAACGCCGACCGGCCCTGGCACCTGAATACCTTACCCAGGGGGCGTGCCCGCAAACGCATCGCGCTCAGCGACGGCCGTGGACACGTAGGCGGCGCGTCCCCAGATCGCGTCGCCGAGGGAAACTCCCTGGCTGCGTGCCCGCTTGACGTGCTGCCAGGCAGCTCGTGCCTCGTCGATGCCGAGCGCGAAAAGCGCCAGCGAGAGGGCCGCCGAGACGAGGCACAGCGTGCACCACGTTCCGGCCACTGAAGGCTGGATTACGATCAGGCCGATCGAGGCGATCGCTCCAACCGTCAGCACCGCTCCCAAGGTAAGGCAGACCCAGGGCAGGCTTCGCCATCGATCACGGCCGCCCAGCGCAAGCAGCAGCAGCTCGGTGCCGTAAGCAAGGACGCCGGCCAGGGCGTCGGGGACCGGCGAGGTTAGGTCCAGCACCGTCCGCGAATCAAAGAACGGATCCCAGACATTCCCCCAGGCCCGCCATTGATAGAGAGTCAGATAGAGAGCGAGCAGGAAGCCGCCCCCGGCGAGTGCGGCAAGCAGCGCCCGTCGGCCAAATGAGGTGGGGTTCTTGCTCCAGCCCGGCGGGATAGTGGCAGCGCTCGCAGGCTGGGTGCCGACCGGCGCCTGAATGGAAGAGGATTGGGGCACCGGTGCCTCATCATGACAACCGGCTGCGGTACACGGAATGGTTTCTGCACTCGCCACGGTCGGCGGGATGACGCAGTGAAGCTCAACCCTTCTCACTTGGAAAAGGAGTGAATTGATGGCCGCACAGAACTCAGAAGTGGTCGTCGTGACCGGAGCCTCGGCTGGCGTCGGCCGCGCAGTTGCCCACGCTTTCGCCAAGCGAGGCGCACGGGTGGCGCTCCTGGCCCGCGGCGAGGAGGGGCTCGACGGGGCTCGCCGCGAAGTCGAAATGTTCGGGGGGGAGGCTCTCCCTATCCCAACCGACGTAGCCGACGCAGGGCAGGTGGAAGCGGCGGCGCAGGCCGCCGAGGATCATTTCGGGCCGATCGACGTCTGGGTCAACGCCGCGATGGCGACGATCTTCGCGCCCTTCACGGAGACGACCCCAGAGGAGTTCACCCGCGCCACCCAGGTCACCTATCTCGGGGCGGTGTACGGGACGATGGCAGCCTTAAAGCGAATGGTGGCGCGCGACCGTGGCACGGTCGTCCAGGTGGGCTCGGCCCTGTCCTACCGCGCGATCCCGCTGCAGGCCGCCTACTGCGGCGCGAAGTTCGGGATCAGGGGCTTCACTGACTCGGTGCGCACCGAGCTGATGCATGCCAAGAGCAAGGTCTGGATAACGATGGTCCAGCTCCCGGCGGTCAACACCCCGCAGTTCAACTGGTGCCGCACGAAGCTGCCCGACCACCCCCAGCCGGTGCCCCCGATCTTCCAGCCCGAGGTTCCGGCCGCAGCGATCTATTACGCCGCCCATCATCGCCGCCGCGAGGTCTATTGCGGTCTGCCCGCAGTCGAGGCGATCGTCGGCAACAAGCTGGCGCCGGGTCTCGCCGACAGGTATCTGGCCCGTACCGGATTCGATTCGCAGCAGATCAAGGGCGATCCCGTCGACCCCGACCGCCCGAACAACCTCTATGAGCCCGTCCCCGAGGAGGCAGCCACCCACGGGCGCTTCGACCGCCAGGCGCGCGGACACAGCTATCAGCTGTGGGCGACGACGCACCGGGCGCTGATCGCCAGCGCGCTGGCCGGTGCGGCCGCGGCTGCGGTCGGACTGCTTCGCTTCGGTCGATGAGCGCCGACGCATACGAGCTGCAGCCGGGGCTCGCCCGTCCTCACGTCCTGCGCGAGTACGCTTTGCTGGCCGACGGCGAGCGCGGCGTGCTGGTCGGTCCGCGGGGCGACTTCGTCTGGATGTGCTTTCCCGGCTGGGACAGCGACGCGCTCTTCTCCTCGTTGATCGGAGGGGGCGGTGCCTATGCCGTCACACCGCTTGGGAGGTTCGTGTGGGGCGGCTTCTACGAGCCGGGCACGCTGATATGGCGCAGCCGCTGGGTCACGGAGGGCAGCCTGATCGAATGTCGCGAGGCACTCGCCATGCCCGCTGATTCCGCACGCGCCGTCGTCCTTAGACGCATAATCGCCCTGCAGGGAACCGCTCGGGTCAGCGTCGTCCTGAACCTGCGCAGCGAGTTCGGCGCCTCCCCGGTTCGCAACCTGCGGCGCTCCGACGAGGGAGTGTGGACCGGGCGCCTCAGCGGCGCATACGCTTGCTGGAGCGGCGCGAAGGGAGCCTCCCCCCAGGCGGACGGCCATCGCGGGCATGCCCTGGCGGCAAGGCTCGAGATTCCCGAAGGAGAACACCACGATCTGGTCCTCGTGTTCGACCCCCACCAGGTCCCCGAGCCCCCCGATCCAGAGCATGCCTGGCAGGGAACCGAGGCCGCCTGGCAGGAGCGTGTGCCCGAGCTGGAGCAGACGGTCGCGCCGCGCGACGCACGGCACGCCTACGTGGTCCTCTCGGGGCTGACGAGCGGTGGCGGCGGGATGGTCGCCGCAGCCACCACCTCTCTGCCCGAGCGCGGTCGCAGCGGACGCAACTACGACTACCGCTACGTCTGGATCCGCGACCAGTGCTACACCGGTCAGGCGGTGGCGAAGGCCGGGCCCTATCCCCTCATGGACGACGCGGTCAGGTTTGTGCGCGACCGACTGCTCGACGACGGGCCCGGGCTGATGCCCGCCTACACGACCTCCGGGGGCAGGGTCCCCGACGAGCGCCATCTCGAGCTGCCCGGCTACCCGGGCGGCGGCGACACGATCGGCAACTGGGTAAACCAGCAGTTTCAGCTCGACGCCTTTGGCGAGGCCCTGCTGCTGTTCGCAGCCGCCGACGGCCACGACCACCTCGACGCGGACGGCTGGCGAGCCGCAGAGGCCGCGGTGGACGCGATCGGACGGCGGTGGGTCGAGGAAGACGCCGGCGTATGGGAGATCGACCCAGCCGCGTGGACACACAGCCGTCTGATCTGCGCAGCCGGGCTGCGAGCGATCAGCGAGCGCGAGAACGCGGGCGAGCAGGCGGCGCGCTGGATGTCACTTGCGGACACGATCATCGCCGACACCGCGCGACACGCCGTGCATCCGTCGGGCCGCTGGCAGCGGGCTCCGGATGATCCTCGCCTCGACGCTGCGCTGCTGCTGCCGGCGATACGAGGCGCAATTGCACCCGAGGATCCCCGTTCGCTCGCCACCCTAAATGCGATGGACGCGGAGCTGACCCAGGATGGGTTCGCCTATCGCTACCGCCCCGACGAGCGGCCGCTGGGAGAGGCCGAGGGCGCCTTCTTGCTCTGCGGGTTCTGGATGGCGCTGGCCTGGCACCAGCAGGGAGATTATTGGCGGGCGGCACGCTGGTTCGAACGCAACCGCGCCGCCTGTGGTCCACCCGGTCTGCTCTCTGAGGAGTTCGACGTCCGACAGCGCCAGATGCGGGGCAACCTGCCGCAAGCCTTCGTCCACGCGCTGCTGCTCGAGTGCGCGGTGGTCGGCTGCGGGGAGGGCGAGCGTGAGTGAGAAAACCAGGCGCTTCGCTCGCTAGCAGGCTCGGTCTGAACTGCAACTGGCGCAAGGGCAGCCGCGGCGACATGCGATTCGGCTACACAGCGCGAGCTCGCGCAGAAACACATTGCTAATCGCGAAGCCTCGCCGAAGATATGGGGCGAGGGCAACCCCAGATATATATTGACGGCGTCAACGGCAGGAGGCAAGTGCGGTCGTAGCGATGAAGAGCACCCAGAGCGACTTCCAGCATGTCGCTTCGCTTTACGGCCCGATTGCTCTGGCCGTCTTCGTGATCGTCATTGGGACGATCCTCTTCATCGTCGTTCGTTTTCGCCGCCGCGACGACGAGCTTCCCCGTCAACGCACTGGCTGGCCGCTGGGCGAGGCCATCTACGTGTTGCTGGTAGCGGCAATCGTCGCCCTCCTGCTCGAAACCACGTTCACCACCGAGGCCAACGAGGACAAGGTCCAAGCCGATCCGGGTCTCCGGGTGCAGGTCACCGCCTTTCAGTGGGGCTGGCGCTTTACCTACGTCGGGCAACGGGTCAGCGTCCTCGGCGACAACACCCAGCCGCCAATCCTGGGCGTTCCAACCAACACCACGGTCCAGTTCACGGGGACCTCGCTCGACGTCATCCACTCCTTCTGGGTTCCAGCCCTGCGCTTCAAGCGCGATCTCTTCCCGAAACGCGAGACCAGCTTCGACCTCACCTTTGATCGGCCTGGGCTGAACCTGGGCGAGTGCGCTGAGTTCTGTGGCCTTCACCACGCCGATATGACCTTCAACGTCCTCTCCCTGACCCCGAGAGATTTCGCCAGCTGGCTTTCAGACCGCCGCCGACCCCGGGTACCGGGAGGCCGTCGCAGATGAGCACCCAGACGGCAGTTGCTGCGGCGCGGGCACCGCGCGGCCTGCTCGCTTGGGTCGCGACTACAGACCACAAGCGGATAGCCCTGCGCATCGTCGGCGCGGCGCTGATCTTCTTCGTGGCCGGCGGACTGATCGCCCTGGTGATGCGCAGCCAGCTCGCCGATCCGGGCGCCCAGCTAGTTGGCAGGGACACCTACAACCAGCTCTTCACAATGCACGGCTCGACGATGATCTACCTGGTGGTGACGCCGGTGGCGCTGGCGCTTGGCGTCTACCTGGTGCCGCTGCAGGTCGGGGCTGCCGACATCGCAGGACCGCGGTTGACCCTGTTCGGTCACTGGTTGATCGTGGCCGGGGGCCTGACCATGTACTCGGGCTTTCTGACCGATCACGGGGCCGGCAAAGCTGGCTGGACGGGATACGTTCCGCTGTCGGCCAGCCAGGGAACGCCGGGAACGGGGATGGATCTGTGGATCATCGGCGTTCTGCTGGCCGCGCTCGGCAGTTTCGTCCTCGGGGCCACCGTCCTGGCAACTGTCCTCAAGTTCCGCGCTCCGGGGATGACGATGCTACGGCTACCGGTCTTCAGCTGGACGATGGTCGCCACCTGCCTGATGGTGGTGATGATCTTCCCGGTCTTGGTCGTGGCCATGGCTCTGCTGCTGGCAGAACGTCACCTGGGTGGCGTGTTTGACTCGGCTGGGGGGCCGATCACCTACATCCACCTGTTCTGGTTTTACGGCCATCCAGTCGTCTACGTGATGTTCTTCCCCTTCCTCGGAGCGGTCGCCGAGGTGGTGGCGGTCTTCTCGCGCAAGCGCTTCTTCGGCTATCGGCCGCTGATCGTCTCGCTGCTCATCTTTGCCGGAGGCTCGATGAGCGTCTGGGCCCATCACATGTTCACCACCGGTCAAGTGACCAACCAGTACTTCTCGCTGACCTCGACGGCGCTGGCTATCCCGGCCGGGATCGAGTACTTCGACATCCTCGGCACGATGTGGGGGGGCAAGATCAGCCTTCGAACGCCGATGCTCTTCGCCCTCGGCTTCCTCGTTCAGTTTCTGATCGGCGGGCTCACCGGCGTGATGCTCGGCTCGCCGCCGCTGAATTACGACGTCCACGGCAGTTACTTCATCGTGGCCCACTTCCACTACACGCTGTTCGCCGGCAGCATGTTCGGGCTCTTTGCCGCCATCTATTACTGGTTTCCCAAGGTCACCGGTGTCTTCCTGCGTGAGGGCCTGGGCAAGCTCAACTTCGTCCTGCTGTTCGTCGGGACCAACCTGACCTTCTTTCCGATGTTCATCCTTGGCTATGACGGGATGGTGCGGCGCGTAGCAACCTACCCCTCAAGCACCGGCTTTCAGGGTCTGAACATCGTCTCGACGATCGGCGCTTTCATCATCGCCAGCGGAATCGCGGTCTTCCTTCTCAACCTGGTTCTCTCGCTGCGAGATCGCCGTCCGGCTGGCGATGATCCGTGGGAGGGCCACACCCTGGAGTGGGCTACCAGCTCGCCGCCGCCGCGGTTTAACTTCCACGCCCTGCCGCCGATTCGCTCCTATGCCCCGCTATTCGATCTGCGCCACGGAGAGCAGCGATGAGCAGGACCGGGGCTCCATATCTGATCGGCTGGGGCCTCTGGCTGGGGCTGCTGGCCACCGTCCTTTGGATCTGGACGCCTGATCCTCTGCCCCCGGCCCTGCTGGGCGCAGCCGCGCTCGGCAGCGTGCTGCTCGGTGTTGTGGCCTTGCTGCAGGGCTGGACCGAACGCTCTCGCCATCTGCCCGACTCAAGCCTTCCGACAGTGCTGGTCGCCTTCGGGGCCGCGATGACCCTCAACGGCGTGGCGTTTGGCATCTGGCTGGTCTTGATCGGCGGCGAGGTCTTCATTCTCGGGCTGGCGCTGCTGTTGCGCGAGCACCTGCTGGCGCGCCGGAGGCGCAGCTGATGGCCCCGATCGCCGCCGCTCTGCTCTCAGCTGGCCTTTACCTGGCGGCGGCCCATCGAGTTCCGTGGCCGTGGCGCCGAAGCGCTGCCTTCATCGCCGGCCTTTCCCTCGTCGTCGCCGTGACCCGGCTCGATGATCCGCTCACCGTCCACATGGCAGCCCACGCGCTGGTGGCTTCGGTGGCCGCGCCGCTGCTGCTGATCGGGGCCCCTTTCAGCCTCGCCGTGCGAAACGCGACTCCGTTCTGGCGTCGTCGGCTCGCCGCTACGGCTCGTCTGAAGCCACTGCGCATGCTGGTCCATCCGCTGCTGGCCTTCTCGTTGCTGCTGGTGGTCCAGGCGGCCTTTCACCTCACGGCGCTGTTCACTCTGGCCGAGCAGCACCCCTGGCTGCACATGTTCGAGCACCTGCTGTTTTTGGCAACGGCGCTGCTTTACTGGCTGCCGGTCCTCGGCCCGTGGCGTCTTCACCACGGCGCCCTCTGCCTTTACCTCTTTGCCGGGGCGACCGCCAACGACCTGGTGGCGGCCCTGTTCATGGCCGACGGACACGCCGCGGCCGGGGCGGCGATGATCGCCGCCATGCTGCCGATGGCGCTCGCCGCCATCCTGGCCACTTGGAGCTGGCTGGTGGCCGAGGAGCGGCAAGCGGTGGCATTGGAGGCTCATGCGACGCACGGTTAGACGACTGCTCACCGCCACTCTTGCCGCCGGCCTCGGCGGGGCGGCGCTGATGACGCTTGCAAACGCCAGCGCCGGCGTACAGCGACTGAGCGCCGGTCCCGGCCAGCTCTCCAGCCCGCAGTTGATCGCCGAGGGGCGCCAGCTCTACCAGGAGGGGTGTGCTTCCTGTCACGGCCTCGACGCCGGCGGCATCCCGGGCAAGGCCCCCGATCTTCACCGAGCGGGGGCGGGGGCGGCCGACTTCTACCTGTCGACGGGGCGGATGCCATTGGATAACCCCGGGGACCAACCGGTGCGTACCAAGCCGCGCTATTCAGGGCAGCGAATCGACGCCCTGGTCGCCTATATCGGTTCGCTCGGCGGTCCGCCGATCCCCAAAGTCGATCCGAGCCTGGGCAACCTGAGCCAGGGCATGCAGGCCTTCACCGATCACTGCGCTGGCTGCCATCAGGTCGCGGCCCGCGGCGGGATCGTGACCGGGGCCTTCGCGCCCTCCCTCGTTGACGCGACCCCCACCCAGGTAGCCGAGGCGGTGCGCGTCGGCCCCTATGTGATGCCCAAGTTCAACCGGCGCCTGATCGATGACCGCACCCTTAACTCGATCGCCCGCTACGTTCAGCTGACTCAAAACCCCGTCGACGAGGGCGGCTGGGGCATCGGCCACATCGGGCCCGTGCCGGAGGGGATGGTCGCCTGGCTGATGGGCCTCGCCGCAGTGCTGCTGGTTGCGCGGCTGATCGGGGAGCGCACCGAGTGAAGCTGCGGCGAAGAGGCCCGGGAGACCAAGAGGCATCACCTCGGCCCACCGCGAATGCCGGCACCGAGCTCGTCGTGGCCGCCGCGCTGGCGGGAGCGGCCCTGGCCGCCGTTGCCTTCGTCGTCGTCTACATCGTCAGTGCCGACACCCAGCTGCTCGGCCTCTCGCTGGGCCTGGCGCTGGGTTGCCTGGCGGTGGCGGCGATCCTGGCGGGCCAGCGACTGGTTCCCCAGGAGCATGTCGTCGAAGAACGCCCGCAATTCGGAGACGTCAGCGAGCAGCAACAGTTGGAGCTGGAACTGGTCGAGCCCGCTTCGGGGATCTCGCGGCGCAAGATGTTGCTCGGCGTCGGCAGCCTCGCCGGAGCGGCGGTGGGAGTGGCCGCGGTCGTTCCGCTGGCTTCTCTCGGCCCCTCACCCGGCGACGAGATTGGCTCCTCGCCGTGGCGCCGCGGGCTGGCGGTGGTCGATGAGCAGGGCCGCCAGCTGGGCCCCGAAGACGTGCCGATCGGCGCCTTGGTCACTGGCTTTCCGGCCGGCGCCGATCCGCGCGAGCTTGGCTCGCCGGTGGTTCTGGTCAGGCTCCCGCAGAATCAGCTGCAGCTTCCGACCGATCGCGCCGACTGGGCGCCGCAGGGGATCGTCGCCTACTCGAAGATCTGCACCCACGCGGGCTGCGCGATCAGCCTCTATCGCTATCCCCTCTACAGGCCCACCTCACCGGGACCAGCCCTGGTCTGCCCGTGCCATTACTCGACCTTCGATCCGACTCGGGCAGGCAAGCGGATCTTCGGCCCCGCCGGGCGCAGCCTTCCCCAGCTACCCCTGGCGATAGATCAGGCCGGAAAACTGGTCGCGGGCGGCCCGTTCTCCGGCCCGGTCGGCCCCGCCTGGTGGGGGGTGAGGCGAACATGATCCGCAAAGCGGTCCGCTTTATCGACGAGCGCACCGGCTCGGCCTCGTTCCTGGGCAAGGCGCTGCGCTATGTCTTTCCCGACCACTGGTCGTTCTTGCTCGGTGAGATCGCTCTCTATTCGTTCGTGATCCTTGTCATCACCGGCGTCTTTTTGACGCTGTTCTTCGAGCCCAGCCTGGCCCAGACGACCTACCACGGCTCCTACGCGCCGCTGGAGGGCCAGCACGTCTCCAAGGCCTACGCCTCCGCCGTCCGCCTCTCCTTCGACGTCAAGGCCGGACTGTTGATGCGCCAGACCCATCACTGGGCGGCACTCGTCTTTGTCGCGGCGATCGTCGTGCACCTGATGCGGGTCTTCTTCACCGGCGGATTTCGGAAGCCCCGCGACCTCAACTACTACATCGGCCTGACCATGCTGACCCTGGCCCTGGTCGAGGGTTTTGCCGGTTACTCGCTGGCCGACGATCTGCTCTCCGGCATGGGGCTGGCGATCGCCTACGCCGTTGCGCTGGCCATCCCGCTGGTCGGGGCTCCGCTCGCCTTCCTGATCTGGGGCGGTCAGTTCCCGGGCTCATCTGACTTTCTCTCGCGCTTCTACATCGCCCACGTGCTCATCCTGCCGATCGCGATCGGCGTTTTGATCTCCGTCCATCTGCTGCTGATCGCGCTGCCAAAGCACACCCAGTTCCGCGGGGCCGGGCGCACCGAGCACAACGTGATCGGGACGCCGATGTGGCCGGGCTACGCGCTGCGTGCCGGAGGCCTGTTTCTGGCCACGGCGGGGGTCCTGTTCGCGCTCGGCGGGCTGGTCCAGATCAACCCGATCTGGCAAACGGGTCCGTTTGAGCCCTGGCTGGGGACCAACGGGGTGCAACCCGATTGGTACATGGGCTGGCTGATCGGCGCATTGCGATTGATGCCCGGCTTTGAACCGCACGTCTTCGGTTACACGATCTTCCCCAATCCGTTCTTCGGCGGGATCCTTCTACCGAGCATCGTCTTTGGCTTGCTCTACCTCTGGCCGACAATCGAACGGCGAAAGACCGGTGACCACCACGCCCACCACCTCCTTGACCGTCCACGCGACAATCCGTGGCGAACCGCCACCGGAGCCGCCGTGTTCAGCTTCATCGCGCTGATCTTCCTGGCCGCGGCTTCGGATCGAATCTTCGTTTCCTTCGGCATCCCATACACGGGTCAGGTCTGGTTCTTCAGGATCGCGGTATTCGTCGTCCCTGTGATCGTCTACCGGCTCACCAAGCTCATTTGCGAGGAGTTGCGCGATTCCGACGCCCACCCCCTGCGGGGAAGCGCAACGCGTGAGGTCAAACGCCAGCAGGGCGGCGGGTTCACCGCCTGACCCGATTCGGTTGGCTCACTCGCCTGCACCCCCCATGCGGGCCCTGCCGGCGAGGGGATCAGGGCTCTGAGGGTTGCGCGTTTCCCAGGGGCCGGCTTTATCAGAAGCAGTGGCGCACCCAAGTCGGGGTCGGCAGCTGCCCCCGGTACCCACGAGGACCTTCAATCCGCTGTCCTCGAGCAAGACTTGGACAAGCTGTTCGGTCACCGTCGCTCACCCTTCGAGATGAGGAGCTTGGCGCCGCGCTGCAGCATCCCCATGAACACGGCGACTCAGACGGCACCGGCCGCCCAGATCCAGATCCGGGCGAGGTTGGAGATCGCGCCGGCGGCGCCCGCCGTCCCGACGATGAAGCTGCAGGCCACGTACATCCCAAAGGGAAAGACGGCTCTTCGGCGCCGGACGGAGCTTTCCGTGTCACCCCCTCGGGGAAACCGTATCACCCATTTGTCACCCAGTCACCTGCGACGGTGGGCGGCCAAACGCAGGGATATGCGTTTGATTTGTGCCTGGCGCCGTGCTGCGACGCTTGGCTTGTTCAGTCTGGGCGACCGGACTTAATCCAGCGGCCGTTTGGCTCCCGATGTAGCCAAGATGTAGCCATCAGCAGCGAGAGATCCGCGGTAAGGCGCGGCAACCGACGGAAACGGGTGAATCGACCGACCGCGGCAATTTGAGGTTTAGCAGGGAAAACCGGCAGGGACCGGCGAGACGCGGAGCGCCCCCGGCAGGATTCGAACCTGCGACCCGCGGCTTAGAAGGCCGCCGCTCTGTCCACTGAGCTACGGGGGCGGGATTCTCAGCTTATGGCTCGCAAGATCACCTTGGAGGCGGGACCTCCCGCCGAAATTCTTCCGCGATCTCGAGCCGTGTCAGAAAGCAGACATCGTCGAATCCCTGGGCATAGTTGATGAACCGCGCCAAAGCGTCTGCTCGGCCTGGGTACCCGATCGCCCGGGGGTGGAGTCCGATCGACATCATTCGTCCGGCTTCATCGCCGTCGTCTCGCAAGCGATCGAGCGTGGCTTTTGCAAGATCGTAGAAGTCGGTGGGAGAGCCAAATCCCTGCGAGTACAGGAAACGGCCATCGTTCAAAACCAGGGTGTACGGAACGACCAGGTGACTCTTCCCGCTGACGATGGTCCAGTACGGGAGGTCGTCGTTGAAGCAATCTGAGTCATAGGTGAACCCCCCCTCCTCGACGAGAAGCTCCCGGGTGTTCACGCTCATCTCGCGACAAAACCAGCCGCGCGGCCGCTGTCCAATGGTGGCCTCGATGGAAGCGACTGCACGCTCAATCGCGAGCCGCTCCTCGTCACGCGTCATCTCCCAGTGGTTGCTCCATCGAAACCCATGGCCAGCCACCTCGTCGTGGCGCTGAACGATCTTCGCAGCGACCGCCGGGTTCCGCTCCAGCGCAACAGCGGCAGCGAATACCGTCACAGGGATGCCTGCTTGATCGAAAATGCGAAATAAACGCCAGACGCCGGCGCGGGAGCCGTACTCATACATCGACTCAACCGACAGATCGCGTTGCTCTAGAACGCGAACCGGCGGCTCGTACATGAAGTCTGTCTCGTCGTCCCCCATGGCCCGCGTCTTTTCGGATCCTTCCTCGTAGTTGAGGATGATCTGAACAGCAACCTTGCATGTGCCGGCCCATCGAATTTTGGGGGGAAACTCGCCGTAGCCGGCTAGGTCACGAGCTGGTCCAGGGACTTCGACGTCGGTCCGTGCAAAGAAATTGCCTCCCGTCACATCTCTGTCGGTCAAGAGCCCTTCCTTACCCCGAACTATTGCGTCCGTGCCGGACTCGGAGAGCCCGATTTCGTTCCGCGGAGGGAGGAGATGATGGCCCGACTACTTACGACATCGAAGCGGTGGCGCATCAATAAGAGGGAGGCTTCGTGCAATGCGGCGTTGTCGCTGGCCACACAATCTTCGACGACCACGGCGTAGTAATCATTGAACAATGCGTCCCGTGCTGTCGACTCGATGCATCCTTCCGTGGTGCATCCGGTGACCACGACAGCTTCGATGCCGTTACTCCGGAGAAGCACATCGAGATTAGTCCCCCAGAAGGCGCTGGAACGGTGCTTTTTGACGATCACCTCGTCGGCAGCTGGCGCGAGTTCGGGTATCCCCTCTGCACCCTGGGTTCCCTCAACGGCGTATCGAAGTGGCTCCGACTGCCCCAGACACCGCTCGCTGATCAGGAGATTGAACCTCATTTGAGCAGGGGATTCGCTTTCGAGGTTGGGCATCATCGAATGCCTGATGTGCCAGACCGGCAAATCGCAATCTCGCGCAACACCGGCCAACGCTCGCAGCCGCTCGATCATGGGTGGGAACACGCTGAGATCGCCTCCGAGGGTTGCAAAAACGCCGTCTGGCGTGACGAAGTCACGCTGCATGTCGATGATCAGCAGAGCGGCGTGTGCCGGTGAGACAATCTCGTCGAGCTCTGTGTAGACGACTTTTCCGTTTACTTCGAGCATCTTGAGAACACGGGTACGGAGCCGCAGACTTTGCGGCGCGAAGAATATCTGAGGGTAGGAGCTTGATTTGGCCAGAGAGCTAAGCGACGTGGCATAAGAGGCAGAGATTCTTCGATTGGCGGCGTTATGGATAGATCGTCCGCACTCGGCCAGCCGCAACCACGCGCTCCACCGCCAAGGACATTGCCGCCGTCCGCCAATCCGTTTCGTGCCGACTCGCAGCGTCACGGACATGATCGAACGCCTCGCGCATTTGCTGTCGCAGGCGCCCACGTACCTCACCCGAGTCCCATGTATGACGACCCCGTGCCTGTAGCCACTCGAAATAGCTCACGGTGACACCGCCGGCATTGGCGAGTATGTCGGGAATGATCTTGATTCCGCGGTCGAGCAGGATGGCCTCGGCTTCCGGACTCGTCGGTCCATTTGCAGCCTCGATGATCCATTTGGTGTTGATGCGAGACGCATTCTCGACGACGATCTGATTCTCAAGAGCGGCCGGGACCAGCATGTCGCACGGCACTTCGAGCACGTCGGCACGATCTGCTTGGTCCGCGGCGGGATAGCCCTCCAAATTCCGGTGTTCTCGCTTCCATTTGAGGACCGCGATGATGTCCAAGCCTGCCGCATCGATGAGGCTGCAGCGAACGTCGCTCACCGCGACGACCTTTCCTCCCTCATCGTGCAACCGCTGCGCGATAGCACTACCCACATTCCCAAGCCCCTGCACGGCGAATCGCCGGCCGGAGACCGATTCCCCCAGCTCCTCGAGAAGTGCCTCTATCACGTACACCACACCTAGACCTGTCGCCGATCGGCGAACGTCTGTGCCCCCGAGCTCTTTAGGCTTGCCCGTGACGACATCTGGGACCGTGAATCCCATCTGGTGGGAATAGGTGTCCATGAACCAGGCCATTGTTGCTTCGCCCGTCCCCATGTCCGGAGCCGCGATGTCCTGGTCGGGGCCGATGATCGGGATCAGCTCAGCGGCGTAGCGACGTGTGATGCGCTCGAGCTCACCCGTGGACCGCTCATGCGGGTCGCAACGAACCCCGCCCTTGGCCCCGCCAAAAGGCAGACCGAGAAGCGCGCACTTCCAGGTCATCCACATGGCCAGCGCGGCACACTCCCCCAAAGAGACGTCTGGCGTGTACCTAAGGCCACCCTTGGTCGGGCCCATTACAAGAGTGTGTTGGACCCTGTAGCCGGTGAAGTTATGAACAGTGTCGTCATCCATACGCACTGGAAAGTTCACGACGAGTGAGCGCCGAGGCTCAAGGACCCGCACGCGATTGTCATCGTCGAGATGAAGAAGATCCGCGGTCCGACTGAACTGAGTGCAAGCAGCGCGATAGAGCTCGGATCGCCACTCATCGCCGGAGTGCTCGAGCGGAACGACCGGAGCATAGGAAGCCGCGGTCAAGGCAGCCTCATGGAAATCGAGCGATTCGTGCGGTACTCGTCGAGACCGGCGCGTCCACCTTCGACGCCAAATCCGCTCTTCTTGATTCCTCCCACCGGGTACTGAACCGATTGTGGATTCGGGTCATTGATCCCAATCAGACCCACATCAAGGTCAGCCGCGAGTTTCAGCGCTCTGTCGGCGTCCTGCGAGTAGATGTATCCCGCCAATCCGTGAGGCACATCGTTGGCGCGCCTGAGCGCCTCTTGGTCGTCCGAGAAGGTGAGAATGGGCAAAATAGGCCCGAAAATCTCCTCCCTGGCCACGCGCATGTCATCGGTAACGTCGGTGAGCAGGATCGGCGCTACGAAATTGCCGTCGCGGAGGGCTTCGTCCGCAGGAAGGCTCCCCTGATGGCGGATCGAGGCTCCGCTGGTGACCGCTTCCTGTGCAAGGTCTCCAAGACGCTCGACATCGCCCGACCGCCTTACGGGCCCAAGATTTGTGCTGCTGTCCAAACCGTGACCCAATTGAAGCCCGGCCATCTTCGAGGCGATCGTCTCCGTGAGGCTCTGTGCCAGATCCTCGTGCACAAAGAGGCGATTTACGCAGGTGCATCCCTGGCCGGCTGCGCGAAACTTGCGTGACAAGGCGCCATCTGCGGCGTGCTCGATGTCCGCATCGTCAAGAACCATGAAAGCGGCGTTGCCCCCGAGTTCCAAGCTTGCGGGAACGCATGCTGAAACGAGGCTCGCCGCGATGCGAGTGCCGGACTCTGTCGAGCCGGTAAATGTCAGCTTGCGCGGTATCCCTGCCTCAGTGAGTGCTTGAACGCAGGCGTCGCTGTTAGAGGTGACGAACATGTTCACCACCCCGGGGGGAACCCCAGCCTCAGCCAGCAGATTGAAGAGAAAAATCGCCGAGAGCGGCGTTTGAGAGGACGGCTTCAGAACGACGGTGCACCCAGCCGCCATGGCTGGCGCGAGCTTGCGGGCAACTAGGCCCACCGGGTCGTTCCATGGGGTGATCGCAAGGACGACGCCGAATGGATGCTTGGTGACGATGGGCAGCTTTCCTCCAATCGGAGGGATGGCATAGTCACGGGCCCTGCCAAGTTCCTGCGCATACCATTCGAACCAGGTTGCCGCGGTGGCCACCTCACCCTCTGCTTCGACTAGCGGCTTTCCAGCTTCAGCGACGACAACCGATGCAAGGTCATTGCTGCGTGCTCTAAGCGCTCGTGCACAGGCATCCAGCACCCTGGCGCGATCGCTGACCGAAGCCAAAGCCCAATCCTTTGCAGCGGCTATGGCAGCATGCCCGGCCGCCACGGCGTCGGCCGGGGTCGCACCCGATACCTTCGCCAATTCCTGCGAGGTCGCAGGATCTTGGACGACCACCGTGTCGGCCCCGCCGGTGTCCTGCCAGGCTCCGGAATGGAACACGCCCATCCCCGATCTTGCCTCGTCGGGCAGACTCAGAGGCAGGTTGGGCATTTTCGACTTCCTGCCGGTGGCGAATCCACAACGGGAGCGCTAGCCGACTTGCCCGTTTCCATCCGCCGAACTGGCGGCTGCGGCCAACGCTTCATCCAAACGCTCCAGGAAGTGGTCGACTTGGTCCCGCGAGACCACCAAGGGAGGCGTGAGACGAATCGTCGCGTGCTTGTAGCCACTGGTCAAAACGAGCACGTAGCGCTTCTTCAGCTCTGCGACCACCTGATTGACGAGGCCTTCGTCGACCTCTTTCGTTCCGGGATCCCGGACGATCTCAATGCCGTTGAGCATGCCCTCCCCTCGAACATCGCCAAGGATCTGGTGACGACTCTGGAGCTCGCCCAGGCCGTCGCGGAGGTAGGTTCCGGTGCTCTTGGCCTGCTCCAGTAGGTCCCGCTCCTGCAGCACCTGCAGCATTGCGATCCCAGCGGCGATCGACACGATGTTGTTTCCGCCGAATGTCGTGTAGTGGTCTCCCGGATCCAGCACATCTCCGAACTCCTCGCTGGTCACGAATGCGCCGAGTGGGAGGCCGCCTCCGAGAGCCTTGCCAATGGTCATGATGTCGGGTACTTGATCCCAGAGCTCGCTGGCGAACATCTTTCCGGTCCGACCAAAACCAGTGAAGACTTCATCGAAGATCACGATGATTCCGTGGTCCCTACATAGCTCCATGACCCTCGGCCAATAGTTTGCCGGCGGAACGAGGATCCCTCCGGTCGACAGGATCGGCTCCGCTATGAGGGCCGCGATGTCGCCCGGAGCGCGGATCTCGATCGAGCGCTCAATGCTGTCAAGGCAGCGGTCGACACACTCATCGTCGCTCACACCCGAGCGGTAACAGTAAGGTGACTCCACGGGCGTCACGCCAGGAAACATCGCGTACGGTCCAAACCCCCGTTTACGGTCCGGCATCGTCGTCAGCGATAGAGGGAGCGCCGTGCGTCCATGGAAGCCCTGGTCGAGCACGAGAATTCCCGTCCCTTGCTTTCCCCGCTTGATCGCGGCTTTCAGAGCCAATTTGATCGCACCGTCAACAGCCTCAGCTCCGCTGTTCACGAAGAAGAAGCGATCGAGCTCCCCAGGGGTTACGTCGGCCAGCGCGTCCGCGTACTCGAGGACTCTGTCGGGCAGGAACTTCCCGGGGCCCTGGGTCAATTGCCCGAGTTGATGTCGAGCCGCCTCAATGACCACGGGATGACAATGCCCGAGGGGAAGAACCGCGGGTCCCGATGCGAAGTCGAGGAATTCGCGGTCATTGCTATCCCATACCGAAGCGCCGTCACCTCGAACGATCATGGGAGTGGCAAAAGGCGCGGCCAGAAGGCGCCGGTCCATGCGCTGCTGCAGCTCCGCCGTCTGATCTTCAACTGTCTGGATACTCGCGCTCATCTTTCGACCTCCGATGCTCGTAGGGCGGGCTTACCATCACTGCCGTTGACCAGGTGCGCAAGCCATGGGTACGACATCGCCCGTTCATCGATGAAGGCGCGTGTGTCGACGGCCCGTTGTTTGGTGGTATGGACCATTAGTTCATTGCCGTCGCGCTCGAGGCTCGTACCGATTTCGCTGGAAAGCGTCTCGAGAAGGTTGCTGACCTCCTCATGCATTTCCATGCCAGCCTCCAACGGCTCCGGTTGCGCGTCCTTGTTGAAGTACACGGGGACTAGACGGGCGGACCGCACCTCGCCCCTGACAATCTCGATTTTCACCAGTACCGTGAGACGACAGTGAGCCGGATGCGGATGCTGTGCCAGGTCCGGGTCGTTGGGAAGACCGTAGAACGAGAGATACTCGCGGACGCCCGACTGAGCGCTCGCCTCCGGCTGTTCAAAGGCGAAATTCCCGAGACTGTAGAAAATGAGTTTGCCCTTGTGGACATCCACCGCCTGCAGGCAGTGCGGATGCGTTCCGATCACCAGGTCCGCACCCGCATCGATCGCCTTGTATGCAACCTCAGGCTGATAGTCGGCCAGGTCGTGGGTGAAATGAACACCCCAGTGAAAGGCTGCGACAACCACGTCCGCCGCGGCCCCAGCAGACTCGATCGAATCCGTAACCGTTTTCATGTCATCCCTGTCGACGACGGTTACGGTCTTGGCCGGCGTCGCCGGCTGCTCATAGATGTTCTCCAGGGGTTGGTAGAAGGTCGCGACTCGAAGGGGAGAAATGCCGCCGCGCGTGGGCGTGGCGGCGAAGCCGTCACGCAGAATGGAGCAGAAATTGACGAAAGCAATCTTGGTCCCCTTGACGGTGGTGAAGACCGGCTGGGTGGCCTCCGCCAGATTCGCGCCGGCGCCCACAACCGTGATTCCGTTCTCCTCACAAAGCGAGATCGTGTCGTCGAAGGCCTCGAGACCGTAATCAAGGTTGTTGTTCCCGGCAAAGGTGACGACATTGAACCCCGCCGCGGTCAGAGCGGCAATGTTTCGTGGATCCACTCGATGGGCGGGATTGCGCACATCGCTGCGCATTGTTCCCCGTGCTGAAAGCGTCGCCTCCAGCTGACAGAGCCGGAGGTCCCCCCAGTCGAGCTGTGGCTGGACAAGCTCGAACAGGGTTTCCGGATGCGAACGATTTGGCTGAACATCGCCAACCGCAACCAGATTCACATTTGAATCCGAGTTGCCGGACGGAGACCTACTCGACATTCCCACTTACCTCCGCCCTCTGGGCGAGAGATTCGAGCAGGGCAGCTTCGCTGTTGCGCAGGTTGAGCTCGATCCAGTGGCTTGCGCCCTCCGGGTCCCGGCGCTCCCACGCGTTCAGGATCTGCTCGTGTTCCGCGAGCGCCACGGAGGGGCGATCGCCCATGGCAGCGTGCAGCAGCCGGTATCGCTGACAGTGCTGTGACAGATCGGCGATCAATGCAGTCATCCGATCGTTCCCGCTGGCGGAGTGACCGAGAAGATGGAACTCCCGGTTGAGTTCCGCCAGAGCGGTTCCGTCGTGTCTCGTCAACGCCGCCCCAGCCTGATCGAGGATCGCCCGCAATTGCCCGATGCGGGTGTCATCCATGTTCGTGGCCGCGAGTGCGGCGCTGGTCGACTCAAGCACGACCCGGATCTTGTAGATCTCCCGTATCTCCTCTGGGCTGAGGTTGGAGATGAAGGCCCCCCGGTGAGGGACAATCGTCACGAAACCTCGTACCTCCAAGCGGTGCAGAGCTTCACGAAGGGGCATGCGACTGACGCCGAGCTCAGCGGCCAGCGCATCCTGACCAACCTTTGTACCCGCCGGAAGGTCACCTCGAATGACGGCGTCGCGAATGTGGTCGAAGACGATTTCGACCATGGTTTTGTAGCCATTGGCCGCGGTTTTCGAGGAGATCTGATCCAACATTTCCAGACCTAGCGGGGCTCTCCACTCAAAGCGACGGCGGCGTCCTTGCGGCTTTTCACGGCGCCAAACATCTGCATCAGAAGCGCAGAGCCCGTAATCGCCGAGATGCCGTTGTTCGTGTCGAGTGCGGGCGAAACCTCCACGTGGTCCATCCCTCGTGTGAGCGGATGGCTAGCGAAAGCCTGCACGAGCTCGAGAGCCTCCCAAGCAAGCAGACCCCCCGGACTTGGAATACAGGTGCCCGGGACGCAGCTCACATCGAGCGCATCGATGTCGAGCGTGAAGTAAATGGCGTCGACGTCACTGACGAAGTCAAGCACCTCCTCCGCCACGCTGGTGGGACCCTGGCGGTGAACGTCCAGCGCTGTCACGACCTTGATGCCCATCTCCTTGGTGTACTCGTGATAGCGCTTCGCGTTGTGCCAGCCGTTGATGCCAACCTCGACCACGCGGGACACCCTGCCGTCTGTCTCCTCGAGCGCTTGTCGAAATGGCATACCGCTCGATGGCTCGCCGTGACGGCTCGGCCTCACGTCGAGATGAGAGTCGAAGCCGATAACACCGACGTTGCCGCCGGTCACATTGCACAGCGCCTTCACACCCGGGAACGCGAGACTGTGGTCTCCACCCACGAGAATCGGAACTGCACCGATTTCATAGAGCGCCGTTAGTACAGCCTCTACTCGACGATGCGTCTCGGCGATATCTGTGTGCACCACATCGACGTCGCCAAAGTCGACAATTGAAAAATCCTTGCTGATGTCCGCACCGGTGTCGAGGTTGTAGTGCGACCACATGACCAGACCCTGCCTCACTGCCTGAGGGCCCCATTTGCTCCCACGTCGGGAGAGACAGGCGGTATCGAATGGGGCGCCGACCAAGGCAACATCGCAAGAGTCGACGTCCTCCGGAAACTTGACGATTTCGAGTGCGTCGGTGTCGTAGTTGTCCGGACAAAACGGCGCCGCCCGCACCGCTCGCATAAGCATGTCCTGAATTTCAGACTCAAGGGCTATTGCCAACTCGACTCTCCTTTCGATAGCAGGCTGTTTCGCTCGGGTCGCCCGTTGCGTACTTCGACAAGCGACCCGTAGGCTGCCGGATTTCGGTCCCGCCACAAATGTCGCCGGCGCCGAGCGTCAAATACCTCAGACAGGGATAGTGTTGCTTTGACCAACCCCTCCTGCTCGCGATCGCCTGATGAGACCAACGCTCCATCGGGGTTGACAATCAGGCTACGGCCACCGAAGGTCATCTTGGGTCCGTCACCCTCCGAGCCGACAAGGTTGCAAGCTGCGACATAGAGCAGGTTCTCGAAGGCGCGTACTTGAAATAGCTCGTCCCAGAGCGGGAGAGCGACATCTGCGAAAGGCGCGACAACCAGATCCGCCCCCTCCACTGCAAGGCAGCGGACTGACTCTGGGAAATAGGTGTCGTAACAAATCGCGATACCCACCGTCCAGGCACCAACTTGAAACACGGGGTATGAAGCTGCAGGTCGAAAGTAGATCTTCTCGAGGCTCAGCCGTGCGGGGGCATGCGTCTTTCGATACCTGCCAACAATTTCGCCTTGCGGGCCGATGAGGAACGCGGTGTCAAAGTACTCACCCGGACGCGCGACCTCGTAGATGGTGGCGATGATGTGACACTGGCTAGCCTGGGCCATCTCGCTGATCTTTGTGATTGTTGGTCCATCGTCGCCCTCAGCGAGTTTCATATGTTCCGGATCCCAGTAGATCGGGAAGTAACCCGTATTGAAAAACTCCGGCAGTACGATCAGCTCGCAGCCGGATTCAGCCGCAAGGCGAACCTGCTCGAGCGCATGCCCGATGTTGCCGGCCATGTCACCTACCCTCGCCTGAACCTGGACGAGCCCGATTGTGAGGTCGTCGTTCACTGCCATATGGCGGACGCGGTCAGTGGACGATCCGAGCCGAACTCACGCCGATGCAGACAGGGCTGTCTGTGCTGTAGGAAGGCGGAATTGGATCTCAGATCTTGGATCCAATTACCCTATCACCCTGCCTGTCTAGGCGTGGCCCGGCCTCAGAACGGTCCCGCCCCGTCCGACCTGGTTTGACCAAAGCCGGCGTGCTCCTCATCGCCGATCGCTCTGCCGTGAGCCGGTCGGCTCGCGCGCACAATGGCGAAGGCGTGCGCGAAGTCTTTGCGCAGGTCGCCGATTGCCAGCGATCACACCTGGGCCTAGAGTGCGGCGTCAATGGGAGCGCCTGAGGCTCAGAGCGCAAAAGAGCAGAGATCGGTCTTGATTCAAGGGGGTTTGCTGCTGGACGCCAGGGGAGGGTCGAGGCAGGCCGACCTACGAATCGAACACGGGCGAATCGCCGCGATCGAGGAGCGTCTAGAGCATCAAGACGGCGAGGATGTCATCGACGCCCGCGACAAGCTGGTGGCACCAGGTCTGGTCAACGCCCACCTTCACTCTGCAGAGGCACTTCTCCGCGGGCGCTACGAGAACCTACCGCTCGAGATCTGGGGCATGTACGCCTACCCGCTGCTCTCGACCCCGGAGTTGAGTCGTGAGCTGATCTACCTAAGGACCATGCTCGTAGCGTTGGAGTCGCTCAAGAATGGAGTGACAACGGTTGTCGATGACGGTCCAGAGACCAGCATGCTCGACCTCGAGGCGCTCGAGGCGGTCTTCGGCGCATACGGCGACTCGGGCATTCGCGCTAACTGCTCTGGTGCCGTCATCAATCGCCACATGGTCGACGCCCTGCCTTACGCCGACGAGGTGCCAGCCGCGCTCCGCTCTGCATTTCACGAGGTAGAGCTTCCAACCGCCGAGGGTTACGTCGAATTCAGCGAGGAGGCGATCCGGAGATATCACGGCGCGGAGGGTGACCGGCTGCGCTATTTCGTCTCCCCCATTGCGCCCCAATGGTGCACCGACGAGATGCTGATCGCCGCAGCGGAGCTAGCTGAGCGGCGCCATATCAACTTGAATACGCACGTTCTCGAGAGTCGAACACAGCTGGAAACCTCGAAGCAGATCTATCGCAAGAGCCTGGTGCGCTACCTATCCGACCTCGGTGTTCTGAATGAGCGGACCACGATCGCCCATTCGATCTGGATCTCGGAAGAGGACCTCGAGCTGATCGCCGCCGCTGGCGCGTCCGTGGTCCACAATCCGATCTCGAATCAGAAACTTGGCGCAGGCATAGCCCCCCTCAGGGCTCTTCTCGACGGGGGGATCAATGTCGGGCTCGGGACCGACGGAATCGCCAGTAACGACTCAGCGCGGTTGTTCGACGTCGTGCGCGCCGCGGCGCTGATCCACAACCCACCGATGCCGCGATACACGCAGTGGCCGAGCGCCTCGGAGGTATGGCACGCCGCGACGATCGGAGGCGCCCAATCCGCATTGCTCGGCGGGGAGGTCGGGGTCGTGGAGACTGGAGCGAAGGCAGACCTTGTTCTCTTCGATCTCAAATCCTTGCCGTTCACGCCCCGCAATGACCTCATCAAACACTTGGTCTATTGCGAAAACGGGAGCTCGATCTCAATGGTGTTCGTCGACGGACGGTTGATCGTCGAGGGCGGGAAGGTGCTCACCGTGAACGAGGCAGACATCATCGATGCGGTCAACAAGCATCATCCGGCCTTCGTGGGGCAGCAAGAAGTCGCCGAACGGCTGCAGCAGCAATTCGAAAGCCAGCTCGGAGATCGTTCAACGCTCGGCCCATCGCGGGGAAACGCGGCTTCTGCCCTGATCTGGCCTTACGTGTTTCGCTCCACGGCCGCGGCTTCGCGCTCAGACCTGGTGCGCCGCGGCTTCCAACGCGGTGCGGGCACGCAGCTCAGGAGCAGCTTTGTGTATGGGTGCTGAGGCCGATCGAGTATGCCGTCGGTGGCTCCTTGCTCGACGATGCGCCCCTCGCGCATGACGATGGCGTTATCGGTCACCTGTCGAATGACCGCGAGATCGTGCGATAGGAAGAGATAAGAGACTGTTGTCTCTTGGCGAAGATCGCTGAGCAGGTTCAGGATCTGTGACTGGATGGACACATCCAGGGAGGCAACCGCCTCGTCGAGGATGAGCAGGTCGGGCTTGATCGCCAAAGCTCTCGCTATCGCCGCGCGCTGACGCTCCCCGCCGGAGAGTCCGCGCGGGAGCGCGCGTCCATGCCTCTGATCCAGACCCACCTGATCGAGGAGCTCGGCCACTCGCTTCGACTGTTCCGAAGGGCTGAGCGAGAAATGCAGCTTGAGAACTTCTTCGATCGAATCCGCCACACGTTGCCTCGGGTCAAATGACGAATACGGATCCTGAAAGACCATTTGAGCGCGCCGGGCCCATGCCTTTCGCTCAGAGGCACGACGACCGAGTTGGCGGCGATCTCCTCCGCAAACCAGAACCTGGCCCACGGTGGGCGTCTCGAGGCCCACGATGATTCGTGCGAGCGTGGTCTTGCCCGAGCCGGACTCGCCAACCACGCCGAATGCGCCTCCGCGCTCCACGTCGAAGGTCAGCTCATCGATGGCCGCCAAGTCGGCCCGGCGGCGGCCCCCCTCACGAATCGTGAACACCTTTCGAAGGTTGACGACCGACAGGACCGGGTCAGCCATGGCGGATCGGTTCGAGTTGGTTGGCGGCGACCAGCCCCAGATCTTCCGCGCGGATGCAACCCGTCCTACCGCCCGGCAAGACGCGAGGGGCCGCCGGCGCCTCCGAGCATTCATCCCGCCTGAAACTGCACCGCGGACCGAATGGGCAACCGCTCGGCGCTTCGCTGGCGGATTGCGGTCGACCAGCCACCGCGGTCAGCCGCTGGCGCTGATGCGGACTCGGACGACTTGCGATCAGCGCGGCGCTGTACGGATGCATTGGAGTGTCGTGCAGGCGCGAAGACTGCTGATCCTCCATGATCGTCCCGGCATACATGACCACCGTGCGGTCGCTAACCGCGGCGGCCAGCTCGAGATCATGTGTGATGAACAGAAGCCCCATTCCCCGCTCTTGGCGAGCCTCATCGAGGATGCTCATCACGTCGGATTGGGTGGTGACGTCCAAGGCTGTCGTCGGTTCATCCGCAAGAATGAGCTTCGGCTCCATCGCCAGCGCCGATGCGATCATCACCCGTTGGAGCAGACCGCCGGACAGCTCGTAAGGAAATTGGCGGAGCCGGTGCTCCGCCCGCGAGACGCCCACGTCATCGAGAAGCTTCGTGACTCGGCTCCTTGCCTCCCTGGGCTTCATCGATCGCGTACTGATCAACGACTCGGTGAGGAAGTCGCCGATCGTGCGTACCGGATTGATGTGGGCGCGAGGGTCCTGGAAGATCATTCCGACGCACTCCGCTCGATAGGCCCGCAGGGACCGAGAATCCATCTCGAAAACCGACTCGCCCAGGAAGCGAACGTCTCCGCTTACCGCCGCATCCCTGGGCAGCAGGCGCAAGGCCGATCGTGCGGTCATCGATTTGCCGGAGCCCGACTCACCGACGACCGCAACCGCTTCGCGCTCCGCCACCGAGATACTCACATTCCGAATCACGGTCGTGAGCTTGCCCTCAACGGGCAATTCAACCCGGAGGTTTTCGATGTCAAGGAGCGCCGTCATGCCGGGGGCGCGGCCGGCGCCTCGTCCCCCCCGATGCGTTGGCTGAGGACCGTCGCCGCTACCACGGTGATGACGATGAACAGGCTCGCGAAGAGCGTTTCCTCCGGGGCGCCACGCAATATCGAGTCCTGACCCTCGCTTACGAGCACACCCCAATCGGCCGTGGGAGGCTGAACGCCTAAACCAAGGAAGTTGAGCGCCAATAGGTCGACCAATCCGTAGGTGAACGCGAGCGTTCCCTGAGCAAGCACTGTGGGCATGATGTTCGGCAGCAGGTGGCGAAGGCAGATTCTGAAGCTCGAAAAACCCTGTGTCGTATAGGCGGCGATATAGGGAAGAGTTCGTTCGCGCAGAGCGGCGCTACGGACAACCCGCCCCACCCAGGGGATATTTGCAATCGCCAGGGCAATCACGGGGGCGGTGATGCCGCGACCAAATACTGCCACGGCCATGAAGGCCAACAGGAGTCCTGGGATGGCAAACATCACGTCCATCGTCCTCGACAGGATCGAATCGATCCAGCCTCGCTTCCAAGCTGCCACCACACCGACCAATGTGCCGACGGCGGTCGCGGTCACGGCGATGACGAGCGGTCCGAGAACGCTCGTCCTCGCGCCAACGATGATGCGTGAGAACAGGTCCCGGCCGGCTATGTCGGTGCCGAAGGGATGCGCTCCAGAGGGTCCCTGCAGGCTCACCGAGAGATTGACCGCGTTCGGGTCCTGGGGAGCAACCAACGGCCCGAAGACAACGAGAAAGGCGATCGCTCCCAGGACAATGAGGCAGAAGATGGTGGGAATCTGAGCTGCCCCGATGCGCGACGGAAGATGAAGTCGGACCCCGACCGGTGAGCGCAGAACCGCGGGCCGCGAATTCACTCGAGGCCAACCCTGGGATCTAGAAATGAAACGAGAAGGTCGACGATGAAATTCACCACCACGAACACGACGATGACGATCAGAGCAATCGCTTGGACGACCGGAAAGTCATCACGCGAGATCGAGCTGACGAGAAACGACCCGAGCCCATTCAACGAAAAGCTCTGTTCGACGACCGCTGCACCCACGACCAGATAGGCGACGATCAAGCCGGATGCCGTCGCGACAGGGATGGATGCATTTCGGAGCACGTGGCGGCGGATCACCTGTCGGCGCGGAAGCCCGCGTGCGGTCGCCGTCATGACGTGCTCGCGCTGCAGCTCACCCTCGACCGAGGCTTGGGTAACGCGTGCGATGTAGGCCATCGATGCGAACGCCAGAGCTATCGCAGGAAGGGTCAGGTGCCAGATTCGGTCGATGAAACCGGAACCCGAGCCGAATACTGGAAACCACCCGAGCTCAACGGCGAAGACTGTGAGTAGCAGCATCGAGGCGACAAATGTCGGAACGCCGAGGCCCATGCCCGCCGCAGCGGTCAGCGCGGTACCAGTCCAGCCTCGTCTGAGAGCAGCCACGGTCCCGATCGCAACACCCCCAAGGATGATCAGGAGCGACGACATCGAGACCAATAGGAGCGTTGTGCCGACACGAGCCCGGATCAACGTACCCACGCTCTCGCCCTCGAGGTACGAGCGGCCGAAGTCGCCATGCAATGCATTCTCGGTCCATCTCGCATACCGAACGAGGAAGGGATCATTCAGATGGTTCTCCGCCGTCAACCTGGCGCGAGTTTGCGCATCCACGGGGTGCCCGGCTGCAAGCGCCGTCACCGGATCCCCGGGAGCCAGTTCCAGCGATCCGTAGATTAGAAAGCTCGCAATGAAGAGAACTAGGACGCTAAATACCAGCCGTCGAACGATGAAGCTAAACACGACCCATCCCGGTTGGTCGGCCCCCCCCGGCTATCCTGCGGGCGCTCCTAATGTGGTAGCCCAAGGATAGTGCATCACGTATGGGAAGCTGGCCGCTGGACCCGTGATCTTCTTGTTCAGGAACATACGTTGTGGGAGGTACACAAGGCTCACATAAGGAAGTTGCTTATTCAGTTCCTTGTCGAGCTTGACAGTAAGTCCTGCCCGCTTAGCTGAGTCAGTTTGCGCAATCGCCTGGTTGTACTGCTTCAAGATTGCCGGGGGGGGAATGTATCCCGTGGTATTAGTGATGCTGCCAGGCAAGTCATTCTCGGCAATATGCTGCAGCGGGTCGGCGATGTCGGTCCAAAACTGAAGGTACAGAATCGCGTCGTACTTCTTTCGCGCGTCGGGAGACAGGAAGAGCGCAGAGAGATCAGCCGGCTGCAGCGGAACCACCTTGATCGGTATGCCGATCGCCTTTGCCTCAGCCACGATGGTCGTACCCAATACATTCGCAGTGGCGTCTCCCGCCGGAACGACCAGGGTCAATGGGTGACTCGGCTTAGGCGCTTGGGCAGCCAATTTACGTGCCTGAGCAAGATCGGGCGTCGCAAATCCCGGCTCCTTCGTGAGCTCTGCGTTGTAGTCGGCGAATGTCTTCTGCTGCGCGCCCGGGTAGGTCAATGGAGAGACGTTTCCGGATATCTGCGGTGAGGCAGACCCCGAGAATGCGACCTTCGCAAGTGCCGTGCGATCGATGGCCAGAGAGAGCGCCTTTAGAAGGGGTGGATGCTTCCAGCCCTGACTGGTAGTGGGCTGGAAGGCCGCGAAATTTGTTCCTTGCCCAATGTAGAGGTGACCAGCGGAGGTCTGCTGGAGCCGGCCGACCGCGCTCGCCGGTGGATCGTAAGTCCCCTGAATTTCACCACTGAGCAGCGCATTGGTGACCGTGCTCGAATCAGTGACGAATTTGAAGGTTACGCTTTGGACCTTGGGGACCATCGCCTTGTTCCAATAGTCCGGATTTCGGAGAATGGTCAACTGCTGTCCGGGAACCCACTTCCCAAACTTGAACGGTCCACTGCACATAACACCGCCGCTCGGAGTCCCATAGTTCTTCCCGGCCTTCTCGGTGTACGCCTTTTCGGTGACGACACTCATGCCGCTGGCCATCATCTCGTTGACGATGATGTTTGGCCTCTTGGTCGTGATCGTGATCTGAAGCGGACCGGACTTCTTGATGCTGGAGATCATCTGACCAAACGGATTGAAGTAGTACGACGTAGGTTGAATCTGTCGATCGAGGCTGAAAAGGACGTCGTCCGCAGTCAACGGATGGCCGTCCCAGAACTTGACGCCGGGCCGAATGTTGTACACCCAGGTCAATGGGGTCGGATGGGAGAACGAACTCGCCAGACCCGGAACGATCTTGAAGTCCGGGCCCACCCACATGAGCTGGTCGCACATGTTGACCAGCACTTGGTTTTCCGAGACGTTGTAGTCCTGCGTGGGGTCGAGGGGTACAGGCTCACCCTGAGGCAGATCCCAGGTCACATTCCCCAAATTGCCCTTCGCCGGCGGCGAATTGACCTGCGACTGAATGCCGTTGCTGCTGGAGCTGCTGCCGCCGCAGCCGGCCACGACCGCCGCCACAGCGAACGCGGTGACCGTGGCCAAGACTCGAATGCACCTCGGCATCATCGCCCTGCACCTCCTCGGGGTCCGCGCGACGGCACCGACCTTCGGGCGGCGTTTGGCAACACTGGATGTTGCGGCAGCGAACTGCTTCGCATGGGGCGATCATGGCAGCCATCCGGCTGGGCGCCTACCGACAAAGCGGGCCAAGTCTTCGCGGAGTCTTTTGACAGGTTGGCCGCCTTTTCACTCCGGGCAGGGGTCTGACGATCAGATCCCAAGCCAGCTCGACGCTCGAGGTGCTGGACATGAGACCGCATCAAACCGCGGCCTCTTCCCTGGTGGCCGGCAAGACACCAAAGCGATGCAGCCTGAGGCTCAACTCCAAAAGAAAGCGATCACCAGGATGGTTGAGCGAGCGGTCGGTCAGGGATTCGATCTTGCGCAGGCGATACTGCAGCGAATGACGATTCAGGTGAAGCCGGCGCGCCGCGGAGCTCGTATTCAGGCCCTCCTCGAGGTAAACCTCTAGCGTCTCGAGAAGGTTTCGCCCGGTGTGGGCGTCATAGGTGTAGAGAGGCTGAATCGCCCGGCAGGCCCAATCGACCGCATATGCGTCATCGGCGAGGCCACCGAGCATGATGAATGGCTCGAGCGCACTTGCGTCGGCGATTGGCTCGGTGTTGCGCAAGGACTTGGAGATCTTGAAGGCAAGGCTTGCCTCCTGATACGCGCCCGCCAATCCGTGGAGCCGCGTGGGCCCGCGTGCGAGACCCCATGTGACAATGGCCTCGCGCTGGTCGACCCGCTCAACCATTTCCCGTAGGTCGACATCGTCGCCCGCCACCAGCAGAACAAAGGTGTCGGGCCGACTCACTTCGATGCAGGTCAATCCTTTTTGGGCCGCGCAATCGGCGAGCTGCTGGACGCTCTCATGGCGAGTGGGATCGTCTGCGCGATGCGTCACGGCAAGCTCATACTCGACATCGGAGGCGAGCCCAAGCGCCTCCGCACGCTCAATCGCCTGCTCTGACGGTGACTGGCAGGTGAGGAACTCCCAAAGGAATTCCTGACGGGTGGCTGTGAGCTCGTCGAGCTGAGAGCCCTCGCGCACGAATTCCACCGCCACCGCGCCCCCCGCGGCCTCCATGGCGCGAATGTCGAGGTTCGTTAACTCCGCGGCTTCTGGTTCCGATTCGTTATCGATGACGTAGAGATAGCCGAGAGAGCGATGAGCCGCCCTGATCGCCATGCCTCGGCCCTCGGGCAAGCCAAGGGTCTCGATCGCGGGGGAAGCATGCGGCTCCTCAGCCGCCAAATGCTCTTGGAGATCAGCAATCTGGGCCGGCTCGAGGACGCGCGATCGTCGATGGACCGCAGCGAGGCCGGTGTCTCCCAGGCGGGTGACTGCGCCCTGGCCGTAGCGGAGCACTTGCCAACGATCATCGAAGATCAGGGCACCTCGGCCAATGCAGAGCTCGAGCTCGTGTATGACCCCCGATAGCCCACGACCCTCGAACACCGCGTCCACGAAGCGCTGAAACAGGCGATCTGTGCCATCGAGTCGCGCGGTGTAACGATCTTCCAGCAGCCGGTCGACGACCGAGCGAGTTATGTCTGTGAACGGGACCTGCCAGTCGACGAGGAAGATTGGAAAGTCGCGCCGATCGATCTCATCGAGTGCCGAAGGGCTGATCGCCGCCCCATCCCGGTCTGGAGGGAAGCTCATCCCCAGAGCAGCTGCACCAGCGTCAGCGACCTCGAGCACGAATCGGCTCAGCTCGCCGCTGGGGCAACCCACACCGGTTGTCAGCACCATCTCTCCGGTTCGCACAAAAGATGCCGCCGGTGGGTGGATCACGCTTACCCACTCGACGGTTCGATCGGATAATCCCGCCTCTCCGCCCAGGATCTCCGCTCCAGTCAGCGGTTCCAAGGAGAGCACGTCCGCCACCGATACAGCCACGCGGTCACCCTATCGGATTGTTGGACAACCCTCCAATCGGACGATCGGGTTACCATCGTGTTCATCCAGGCCAACTGACAGATATCGGGCTTGCCCCTCCCAGCCCGCCACTCAGACATGCCGGCAACTCTCAAGATCGAAGTGGCTCGCAGCTCCGCGGCAGAGCAAGTCGCGGCGGCTCTGCGACAGTCGATCATGCTGGCGGAGCTTCAACCGGGAACACCGTTGACGGAGACTGCGGTGGCTACAGCGGCCGAGGTAGCACGCAGCACTGCCCGGCAGGCATTGCAGCTGTTGGTCAATCAAGGGCTACTGGTCCATCAGCGGAACCGTGGTGCGCGAGTTGTGACACCTTCCGAACGGGATGTTCGCGACGTCTATCGCACGAGAGAGATCCTCGAAACCGCGGGGATTCTTGCCTGGCCGCAAGCCCCCTTGGAAGCGCACCAATCGGTCGCACTAGCCACCGAACGCCTTCAGGACGCCGCGGCCGAGCAGGATTGGGAAACATTGAGTGACCGCGATATGGGCTTCCATGCCTCGATCGTCGGCCTGCTTGCCTCGCCTCGTCTGGATGGGTTGTTCGCGAACCTCAGCACCGAAGTCCAGTTCTACGCTGCCCTGCTCTACGTCGGCAACCGCGAGCGCGAGGACCCCCTTGCCGTTTCGGCCGATCACACGGCAATCTACGAAGCCATGCGAGAAGGCGAGATCAATCAAGCTCTCCAGTTGACGCGCAGCCTGCTCCGCACAAATCTGGACCTCCTAACAGCGATCCTGCGACGAAGGGGCTGGAACGAGTGCTAAGCGGTGGGGCGTCACTGAGCCGTATACCCCCCATCGACTGGAATCGATGCGCCGGTGATGTGGCCTGCCTCATCGCTAGCAAGGAAGGCGATTGCATGCGCGACATCGCTGGCGGTTCCGAATCGGCCCTGTGGGATGGTGGACATCAGCCGATCGGAAAAACCTTCAGGATCTGATTGCTCATCGATCCACGCCTTGACCAGCGGCGTTTGGGTCAATCCGGGGGCTACGGCATTCACCCTGATCTGGTAAGGGGCCAGTTCGACGGCTGCGGTCCGGGTCAAGGCCAGCAACGCGCCTTTCGTGGCGCTATAGACCGCCATTGTCGGTACCCCGATCACGGCCAGACGAGAGGTGATGTTGACGATCGCTCCGCCTCGTTCGCGCATTCTCCGGGCAGCGCCCTGAAGCATCGTTAAGGCACCGAAGAAATTTACGTCCATAACCGAACGCGCCTCGTCGACAGACACATCAAAAAGGGACCCTGTGTGATCCAAACCCGCGTTGTTCACCAAGACGTCGAGCGAGCCGAATTGCGCCTCTGCTAGATCAGCCGCCCGATCGGAAGTCGTCGGATCGGACACATCGCCAGCCAAAAAGACAGCGCGCTCCGGTCCCAACTCCGCAGCGAAGGCGTGGCCGGTGCTCTCGCGGCGCGCCACCAGCACAACCCGGGCTCCTTCACGCGTGAACGTCTCAGCCGTCGTCCGCCCGATCCCCTCAGTTGCCCCCGTGATGATCGCCGTTTTGCCTTCGAGCCTCATCCGGAGGCCGAGCCCGCATCGAACCCTGCCTCAACCGCGTCCAGTGCCGTTCCAATGCCTCGAGCCATCAGACCGATCTCATCCTCTGTGATGACGAAGGGTGGTGAAATCTGGAGGGTCCGACCAACGAGATTGCGCACTAGAATGTTCTCGTTGCGGGCCGCCCGGACAACCTTATCCGCCAAGGACGGATCGGATTCGAGTCGGTTCCTCGCGAGTTCAATGCCCGCGAGTAGTCCGACATGGCGGACCTCATGAACCATCGGATGGTCCGCAAGGGGAATCAGGTGTTCTAAAAGCTTCGCCTCGAGTCCAGAGACGCGGTCGCGCAATTCCTCCCGCTCAATAATTTCCAGGTTAGCGAGGCCGATTGCGCAGGCTGTCGGATGGCCCGAGTAGGTGTACCCATGGCGAAACGGTCCAGCTTTGTCGGACCAGAGCCGTTCGATCACACGCGGCCCAGAGATCACTACGCCCGCCGGGACGTATCCGGAGGTGAGCCCCTTGGCCGCAACAATCAAGTCGGGTTCGAAACCGTATCGTTCGCTTCCAAACCACGGCCCGAGGCGCCCGAATCCAGTCACCACCTCGTCGGCAATGAGAAGCAGGTCGTACTCTCGACAGAGATCCTGGACAGCCGGCCAGTAGTCATCGTCCGGTGGGTAGACGCCTCCGGCACCGATTACCGGCTCCCCGATGAATGCCCCGATCGTTTCTGATTGGCGTTCCAGCAGATCAGCCAATGCGGCAGGCGAATCGTGCGGTACATGTTTGATCTCGCGGACCAATGGCCCCCAACCTGCCACATTGGCTTCGATTCCGCCGAGACTCGTGCCGTAGGCGTTCATGCCGTGATATGCGCCTCCGCGTGCGACGATCGCGATTCGGTCCGGTCGACCAGAGAGCTGCCAATACCGGCGGACGATCTTGCCTGCGGTGTCGACTGCATCGCTCCCGCCGTTTGTGAAAAAAGCGGCCGAAGGCGAATCCATAGGGGCTATCGCGCAGACGCGGTCCGCGAGCTCCAGCGCTGGTTGATTCGCGAAGACATCGAACGTCTGGTAGGCCGCCAGCTCGGACATCTGCTTGGCCGCCACATCGGCAAGCTCCTGGCGTCCATGTCCGACATTGCAATACCAGAGGCCCGCGGTCGCATCTAAGTAACGCCGGCCATCCGCGTCCCAGACCCAGCAGCCCTCACCCTTGGTGAAGATGACCTGCTGGCCAGCCATCTTTGCCATCTCCGCAAATGGGTGCCAGAGTCGAGTCTCCGCGGCGACGTTCGCCGGTGACGTTCCGGTATCGGTCCTCACCCGCCAATCGTGGCACCGATTCGGTGCAGCGGCTACCAACAAAGCGGACCAAATCCCGCGAGCCGGCTTCCCACAGATTGGTCGCCTCGCCAATCTGCGGAATCACTTCAGCCTGAGTTCTCGCAACTTGTCCATAGATCGTCGCAACTGAACGACCTATATTAACTCAGGCGATCCAGTTCCCGATCGCTTGATCAGTGCAAGCCGGGATCCCGAATATGAGTGTCCTAAGCCAAGGCGACGGCGCAGCGGCGCGTGATGTCGATGGCCCGAGAGAGCAGAGATGACCTCATGACCCGGGACCCTGCGGCCCCGATGCAGAGCACGGTTCCGCCGCGCCATGGACCGGCAGATGCCCGGCGCGCCCCGCGCTACAGCGGAATTCGCACCTTTGCGCGTTGTCCATACATAGAAGACCTGGACGGCGTCGACATCGCGGTCCTGGGTATTCCGTTCGACACTGGCACCAGTTTCAAGGTCGGGGCGAGATTCGGACCGGAGGCGATTCGGTCAGCCTCGTCGTTACTACGTCCGTACAACCCAAATCTTCAGGTCGACGCCTTTGCACACCAGTCGGTGATCGACCATGGCGATATTGATGTCGTCCCCGGCAACGCCGCCCGAACTCTGGAGCAGATAGCGCTCCGGATCGAGGCCGTAACGCAACGCGGAGTTCGACCGATCGTCCTAGGGGGCGACCACACGATCGCTCTTGGCGAGCTGCGTGCACACGCCGCGACGCACGGTCCTATTGCATTGGTGCTATTCGACGCACATGTCGATACCGGCGATAACTACTACGGCGAGCGGTACTTCCATGGCACGCCTTTCCGGCGAGCCGTGGAGGAAGGATTGCTGATACCTCAGCGCTCGATCATGGTCGGAATGCGGGGTCCTCTCTATGAGCCTGACGAGTGGCAGCACCCCCGACAGATGGGTTTCCAGGTAGTTCCCTGCGAGAACTTGCGCGAGATGACCCCAGATCAGTTGGGTGCGCTAGTTCGCGAGCGCGTCGGAGACTCCCCCATCTTCCTCTCCTTCGACATCGACGTCATCGACCCCGGGTTCGCTCCCGGCACAGGCACTCCAGAGGTCGCCGGCTTGCATCCATATGAGGCCCTCCGCTTCATTCGCAGCCTTGCTGGCCTTGACTTTTGCGGCTTCGACATGGTCGAAGTCTCACCCCAATTGGACGGCCCCGGGCAGCCGACGGCGCTGCTCGCCGCCAATGTCGCATACGAGTTTCTGGGACTCAATGCACTGTCGCCGAGCATGTCCTGAAAACCTGGGTCGCTGATGCCCGGCACTGACCCAACGGGTGGACCAATCTAAGTGCCGCCGCTGGACAACCATGGTCTTTGCGTTTAGCGCAGCTCTTTGCTGGGGCTTTACCGATTTCTTCGGTGCTACCCAAGCGCGGCGACTGCCGGCCGTTGCCGTCACAGTCGTAATACAAGCCGCTGCATTCGGTGCGGCTTTGCTGATTGTCGGCGGGCAGGGCACCTCAGCGCCCCCACTCGACCTCATCGGGATCGGACTGGTAACCGGCCTAACGGGGGGACTCGCCGCGCTCGGCATTTACGCGTCGCTGGCGATGGGGAACATGGCGCGCGTTGCGCCCGTGTTCGCGACAGCGGCGGTGATCCCCGTGATCGTGGGCCTGTCCAGAGGCGATGCGCCCAGTCAACTCCAACTGGTCGGGATGGCGGCGGCCACCGTTGGGGTGGTCATGGTGTCGGTGCGAGCCCCAACTGACGAACCCGAGCGAGAACACCGCACAGGCCTGGCTTTGGCGCTCGCCGGGCTGACCACCATCGGTATCGGACTTACCTTGACTGGTGTAGCCCGGGTTTCCGAGTACGACCCCTATTGGGCCGTGTTGCTCTTGCGGATCGGCGGTGTGGCTGCGATCGGGTCGCTGGCCATGTTCGTGGCCAGGGACAGCCTCACCATCCCGCCTCAAAGGCTGCTTCCGCTCGCGGGCATCGGTGTTCTCAATACGGCAGCAGATGCACTCTGGGCTCTCGGGAGTACCCAGGGTTTACTCAGCACCGTTGCGGTGCTGGGCTCGGTTTTCCCAGCGGTCACGGTTGTGCTGGCGCTCGTGATCCTCCATGAACGGCTGAATTGGATTCAAATACCAGGGGTCGTTCTGACTCTGTTGGGAAGCGCGTTGATCGCGGGCGGTTGAACGATCGTGACGATCGACGACGACAAAAGCACGAGGCGTCGCACCGATCCCAATCGCCGCTCAAAGGCGGTCGTCGGGGGAATTGCTGTTGAGTAGGCCGGAGGGATCGCTGACTCTGAATTCGATGCCTGAGTCGGAAAAATCAACGATTTGGGTGCGCTCGAGCGCATCGACCGGGCCTTCCAGCTCCTTCTCCGACTCCCTCTCGCTGACGAAGGCGAAATCCACAAGGGGTTCGTGCACCGGAAAACAATCTAGAGCGTGCCAAGTGCTTCTCTTCAAGACGAGGCCGGTCCCGGGACGGATCAGGAAGGCGCGGACCGATTCCACATCGGGCAAAACGTCCGTTGCCTCAACGGGATTTGGGGCGGCGACCACCAGGACCGAGGTCGCGGTCCCAAGTGCGATTCGTGCCTCTGTCATGGCCAGGTGGCGCTCGAACTCGGTCAACACCATCTCGCTGGCGAGGTAACGGATCAAGTAGAGAGCCGGTGCCCCGTCAACACTGAACCCGAGGTCGATCATCCGGTTTGGCTTGCCGGCGAAAGCGTCCGATGGCCAGCCTGAGGAGAACAGGGTTCCAAAGGGGGAGAAAGCCTCGGCGTTGAGGTCTTCGACCGAGACGTCGACGGTGTTGGGTGTCAATCGGGCTTCCTCGTTGGCAATGGAAACTGGGGATAGTGCAGCGTCGGCATCGAATTTCCCAAGGCCCAGATCATGTCAGGCCGGCACCGCTGGTCCACGGACTCGTTCCCTCTCGGTCGACCCGACCGATCGAGCAAGCGCGTCAATTTCGCTACGGCCTTAGCGCCGACCTGTGGTTGTGGTGATGGTGTGTCGGGTGCAGAGGCTTCGGCTGCGGCAATGGCTTTCTGATCGGCTTTCTGCAGTCCTCGCCCCGACATCGCTCCAGCAGGTGCAGGCGCCTGGCCAGAAGCGCCTTCACCCCGTAGAAGAGCGGATCATGCTGCTCCGAGTTCAGCTCGTAGGGGTCGCGGGCGAGGTCATAGAGCTCTTTTTCGCCGTCGGCGTACTCGACGTACTTGTAGGGGCCGACGCGGATCGCGTAGTAGTTCTCCGGTGGCGCCTCGATCGACGCGGAAGCGCCGCCTGCCCGCGCAGTCGGCACGTCCACCGTCGAGGTGAAGCCCTCGAGCAGGATCGGGCGATCGGTCCGCAGACGCGGCTTGGCGATGAAGGGCAGCAGCGAGCGGCCATCGATCGAGGCGGTGGCCTTGGCGTGCGCCAGCTCGAGGATCGTCGGGGCGAGGTCGGTGTTTGCGGCCAGCTCCCCTGAGCTGGAGCCCCTCTTTATGCCCGGGCCCCGGATGAACAGCGGCAGGTGCGTCGAGGGCTCATAGGCGAGGAACTTCGCCCGCTGCAGCCGATGCTCGCCCTGGAAGAAGCCGTTGTCGGAGGTGAAGACGATGTAGGTGTTGCGAAGCTGACCAGCCTCACGCAGCGCCGAGACGATCTTCTGCACCCCGTCGTCCACGGATCGCAGCGACTCCAGCTCCTTTTGGTACTCGACCTTGATGCTGTGAATCTGGCCAGGAGTCAGCCGGGGCGCGGAGCGGATGAAGCTGGGCTTGTCGGAGACGTTTCCCTCGTTGAAGCCCGGCGGCCGGGGGACCGGCAAAGAAGCCAGCGAGTCGTAGTAGCGGGGCGCTGGCTCGGGACCGCTGGGCGGTTGGTAGTCGCCGTGCGGGGCGATGTAGTCGAGGCTGAGGAAGAACGGCTTTCCGATCGCGGAGGATTGGCCGATCTGCTCCACCGCCCGTTGGGTGAGGACGTCGGTCTGGTAGTTGCAAGGCGTGCCCAGCACAGCCGACTCGGGGCAGCTCGGATCGTCCTTCGTGGCGTACGTGATGTCTCCGTAGGGCCCGGTCAGCGTGCCGTTGTCGTTGAGCGAGTATCCGTAGAAGTAATGCGTCGAGTCCTCGCCGACGAGCGTCTCCCAATCGCTCCAGCCGGGCGGGATCTGGGTCGGATCGCTGTAGGGCTGTTGGCCATAGAAGTTGAGGAACTTGCCGATGTGGATCGTGCGGTACCCGGCCCGACGCAGCCATGGTGCGAGGTTGTTGTTGTGGGCCGACCGCTGCACGAACTCCGGGTAGCCGCCGCCGACCGGCCCGTTGCCCTCGACGCCGGTGTTATGGGCGTAGCGGCCGGTGAGCAGTGTCGTGCGCGAGGGGCAGCAGAGGGAGTCGGAAACGTAATAGCGACTGAAGCTGATCCCGCCGTCCTTCAGCAGGCGCAGGGTGTTCGGCATCACCGGAACCCTGCGGCCCGAGAGCGGATCGGTGTAGGTCTGGTAGGTCTCAGGAGTGTTCTGGTCGTCGGTTTGGATCACGATGATGTTCGGCGGCTGCTTCGCCTCCGCGGCAGCATCGGAGCTGGCGCCCGTGGCAAGCGCCCCGCAAATCAGCGCCGCCATCAGCAGCGACGCTGCGATTGCCCGCTGCATCGGGGAGCCTGGATGTCCTGGTGCTTCGCTCGACATCAAAGGGGGAACTAGGACGCAAATGACGCCGGAGCGTCAAAGTTGCGGTCAGGGACAGTTGGCGGGGTCGAGGCTGCCGTTGATCTTGTAGACGTAGTCGGGCTGCGGCAAGATGTCCGGCTCCGCGAAGACCTGCTTGACGGCCGGATCGGTCTTGATCCAGTCCCAATAGGGATGCGCGTATATGGAGTCGGTCGTGTCCCAGGAATACTGGCTGGTGATCAGGTAGTCGTAGTGCCCGGCGTTGATCTGCTCGCGAAAGTCGCGGCAGTTGGTGGCCAGCCTGTATTGGCCGTGCGGGCCGGGCACCCCGATGTAGTTGACGTAGTTGGAGAGGTCGGCGCCGTAGAAGCCGTACTGGGCGAAATAGATCTCGCCGCCGCCGGCGATGCCGATTCGCTGGTCGTGCTGGCGGCGCGCCCAGCTGAACGCCCTCTCGGGCCCGCCCTCGTGCAGGAAGAGCTTCGGGTCGGTGTAGTGATGCTCCGCGTACTGGACCTGCTGGGCGCGTCCGAGCACGATCGCCAACAGGGCCACCGCAGCCACGCTTCCCGCTACCGCCAGCGGAGTGATGCCGCCGCGGCGTCGCAGGTAGGCGAGCCCGGCCGGCACCCAGATCAGCGCCGCCGTGATCAAGATCGTGCCGACGATGTAGCGCACGTACCACTGCGGCGTCGTCAGCACGGTGATCCAGTAGACGACGGCCAGAAAGCCCAGGGTCCAGCGCGCGTGCCCCTCGTCGCTTCGCAGCGGTCTGGCAAGTGGCACCAAGACCAATGCCAGCACCAGAGCAGGCATCAAATAGCGGGTGTTGGTGAAGAAGCCGCGCGGCGCGCCCTCGGGGCCGGCCGCGGTGAGCGGCGTGAACAGATAGACGATCGCGGTCAGCAACGCCGCTCCCGCCAGGGCCTGAAGGATCCGGTTTTTCGAGCGGAACATCACGTAGAGGACGGCGGCGAGGGCGACGACGAGGATCAGCCCGTAAAGGGGGCCGAGGGCGTTCTCGAGACTGGGGAAAAACCAGTTGCGCCAGACCGAGGGGTGAAACAGGTAGTGGGCGACGCTGAAGCGCGGGCGCGGGTCGAGCGGCATCTGGTCGGGGACCGGCAGGTTGAGCGGGCCGAAGCCGATCTGCGGCGTCGGGTTGCCGGCCTTGACCAAGTTGCGCACGAACCAGTAGCCGCCGGTCACGAAGATCGCAGCGCCGAGCACCAGCAGCGTGTTGATCCGGGTGCGCCACTGGCGAGCGTTGAAGAGGATCACCGCGACGGCGATCGCCCCGACCGGTGCCAGCATCGTCAGCTTCACGGAGATCGCAAGGCCGCCCGCCAGGCCGGCCAGGACCAGCGGCCCGCGATCGATCAGAGCCCCCTTATCGGTCACCTCCCCGGTGACCAAGGTCCCGGTTCTTCGCATCTGGTGGCCGTTGACGATGAAGGCGACGAAGGCCACCAGCATCGCGATCGCCATGATGTCGTTTCGCCCCTCCCCGGCCTGCGTAATCACCATCACCCCGGAGTCGAAGACCAGCGCCGAGGCGATCAGGGTCGCCGGGGCGACGCCGTAGGGGCGACCCACGCACCAGGCCGCCAGCAGACCTACCGAAAGCCAACCGAGGTTGAGCAGCGGCGAGAGGAAGTCGTCGTGGACGACGATGATCCCCACCCCGTTGATCAGCTCCGAGGTCGCGGGGTAAAACCAGACCACGAGCCGCATCGGGTCGGTGAAGTGCAGATGCACTATCGACGCGTCCTGCGCGAACCGGGCCGCGAACGGCATGTGGTACCAGGTGGTGTCGCCTCCGAACATCCCGTGATCGAGATTGAGCTGGGAGGGAAACGACCACTCGGCGACCGTGAACGAGGCGACAGCGATCGCGAGCAGCAGGTGCCAGGGCTGTACCCGCGGCGGCTCGATCGGGGCGACATCGCCCGGAGCCCGCGAGCGTCCAACGAACCCGGCCACCAGCCCGACCAGGATCGATACCGAGACCACCCACCCCTCGCGTAGCAGGCTGATGCTGCCCAGGAAGTAGAGGGTGAGCACGAACAGCGCGACACCGAGGACGACCTCGGCCAGACGCGCCAGCGCCCCCGAGAACTCGGGAACGATCCAGCGCCGCAGCCAGTAGCCGCCAAAACCCAGCGAGACGATCATGGCGACCAGTGACAGCGAGCCGGCCGCATAGGCGCCGAAGCTCGGGGTCATGGCGGCGGAACTCTAGTCAAACGCCGCCGCCGGAATCTCCCGATTCCGTTGATGTCCAACCAGCCCCGTTCCCGATCGTCTAAATGAGTCGATCGGCACATCCAGGAGAACATCGACGGCCGCGTCTGGGAAGGAATCCACTTCCGCTTCTCAGATCTGACCGGAGTTCGAGTCGGAAAGGAAGTCGCGGACTACGACCTGCACCGACTCGGGAGGCTGGGCCTCTAGGGCCCGGCCTCCCTCGAGACGAAGTCGGGGCGCCCGGATTTGAACCGGGGACCTCTGCCACCCAAAGGCAGCGCGCTACCAGGCTGCGCCACGCCCCGATGGGCCGAGTCTAGAGGTAGGTTCCCCGCCCATGGCCGACGTCCGCCCGTTCCCCGCGCTTCATTACGACCTGACGCGAGTCGGCTCGCTGCAGGACGTGGCCGCGCCGCCCTACGACGTGATCGACGCCGCGCAGCGCGCCCAACTGCTCGCGCGCTCGCCCTTCAACGTGGTCGAGATCGACCTGCCCCAGGCCGGTCCCGGTGAGGATCCCTATGCCCATGCGGCAAGCATCCTGGAGGAATGGGAGCGGGAGGGAATCCTGCGCCAGGATCGCGAGCCCGCACTCTGGGCGCTGAACCAAGAGTACACGGCACCCGACGGCTCGCGCCATACCCGCCACGCGATCCTCGCCCGGGTCCGGGTCGAGGACTACGGGCCCGGTCGAGTACGCCCCCACGAGCGCACCCAGCCGGGACCGAAGCAGGACAGGCTCGACCTCACCCGCGCAACCCGTCACAACCTCTCTCCGATCTTCTCGCTCACCAGCACCGACGCCTGGCCGCGGGTCGATTCGGCCACCGCGGGTGAGCCCTGGGGCGAGGTCACCGACGACGATGGCACCGTGCACCGCGTCTGGCGCGTCGCCGACCCCGACATCCACGAGGCGGTGGCGGCCGAGCTTGCCGACGCCGAGCTGCTGATCGCCGACGGCCACCACCGTTACGAGACCGCCCGGGCCTACCGCGACGAGATCGGCGGCGAGGGCCCGCACTGCTACACGCTGATGGCGCTGACCGCGCTCGATGACCCCGGCCTGACCGTCTTTCCCACCCACCGCCTGCTCAGCGGGCTGGCCGACGATCCCGAGAAGCGCGAGCGCCTGCGCGAGGGGCTGCGCGAGCTGTTCGAGATCGAGGAGGTGGGCGACGACGACCTCGACCCGGCCGGCGAGCACGGCCTCGGCGTCTTCGGCTACGTCGACTCCCACCACAAGCAGGCGATGCGTCTGCGGCTCAAGGACACCGCCGAGCTCGATCGGATGCTCGAGGGACGACCCGAGGCCTACCGACGCCTCGACGTGGCGATCCTCGAGACCCTGGTGCTGAAGGGGATCCTCGGCATGAGCGAGGACGACATCGCCGAAAAGCACGGGATCGGCTACGCGAAGAGCATTCCCGAGGTGGTGGCGAGCCTCGACGGCGGCGAGTACGAGGCGGCATTCGTCCTCCGCCCGACCCCGATCGAGCAGGTGCGCGAGGTCGCCGCCGCCGGCGAGACGATGCCCCCCAAGTCGACCTACTTCTTTCCCAAGATCCTCTCCGGGATCGTCTTCAACCCGCTCAGCTAACCGACTGCTGCTGTGACCCCGGCCTTGGTGGAGACTCCGGGCTCGCATCCCGCATCAGCAGGATGCTCGACACCAAGGTCCACGGAAGGGTGAGCACGAAGGCGGCAAACCCGAGTGGGCCTGCGATGGAGAAAATCGCCAGGACCAAAGAGATCCAGCCCCACCAGCGCGGCAGAGCGCCGGTGGAGAGGATCGCAAGCCCGGTAGAGAAGTAGAAGACCGCCAGGCCGACGACGGCAGGAAAGAACAGGTCGGTGTTGAGAGCGTTCAGGCTCTGCAGCGCCCCCGGGGAGATTGGGTTGTCGGAATTGACGAGGTCGACGAGCGTGAAGTTGATCCCGGCGAAAATTGCAAGCCCTGTGGCGAAAAGCGCGCCGCCGATAAGCATGAGGTTCGAAAGCGCCTCGACTCGGCGCATCCGCGAGCGCAGCGTCGCGGCGAAAAATGTGAACAGGATCGCTACGAAAGCAACGCCGATGCTCGCGACTATCTGTGCCCCTTCGTCGCCGTAGAAATCTCTGATGTCGGCCAGCCCGGCATCGGAGTCGGGCGACTCGCCCCCGACGATGACGACGACGAGGGCAAAAACGACGGCGGCGATTCCGGTCCATGGCGCGCGCTGCGCCCATCGGTCCGACATTGAAACTCCCTTCCCTTAGCTTTGCGGGCGAGCCTATCCGCAGCTCGTGACACGGATCAATCCCAATTTCGGGGAGACGGCTAGGCGCATAAGATCAGCCCGTGGTCCGCATCTACACCAAGAAGGGCGACGACGGCACCACCTCGCTCTGGTACGGCGGCCGGGTGCCGAAGTCCGACCCCCGCACCGAGGCCTACGGGACCCTCGACGAGGCGGCCTCCGTGCTCGGCGTCGCCCGCGCCCTCTGCCTGGCCGCCGAGCAGGACGACCTCGCCAACGACATCCTGAGCCTCCAGAACGACCTCTTCGTGGCGGGTGCCGAGTTGGCCACCGCACCGGAGGCGGCGGAGCGGCTCGAGGACGGCGTCAGCCGCATCAGCGACGAGATGGCCGACTCTCTCGACGCCGAGATCGACCGCTATCTCGAGGGGGTCGAGCTGCCGCCTCAGTTCACGATCCCGGGGGGCACTCAGATATCCGGGCAGCTCGACGTCGCCCGTGCCGTTCTGCGGCGCGCCGAGCGCCGCGTGGCGGTGCTGAACGAGTCCGGTGAGCTTGCATCCGATGCGATCCTGCGCTTCCTCAACCGCGCCTCGGACTTTGTATTCGCAATGGCCCGGGCCACCGACGAGGACTCTCCCGCCCGCTTCGCCGGTCGCAGAAAGGAGTAGCGATGCCGAGGGCCGTCGCCCGCCGTCGCGAGGGCTATACCCACGAGGTCGAGATCGACGGCCACACTGTTGTCGTCGACGAGCCCACCGAGGCCGGTGGCGCCAACCTGGGGCCCTCCCCCACCCGGTTGATCGCCGGCGCGCTCGCCTCCTGCACCGCGATCACGGTCGAGATGTACGCGGGCCGCAAGGGATGGGAGCTCGGCGACGTCGAGGTCGTCGTCGACATGGAGTACGGGCAATCGAGCGTCCCAATCTCGTTCCTGGTCACGATGAAGCTGCCGAAGGAGCTGAGCACCGAACAGCAGCAACGGCTCGGGGTGATGGCCCGCAAGTGTCCCGTTCATCGGGCACTCTCGGACGACACCGAGGTGACGATCGAAGACCGGATCGAGCTGGTCTAGACATGGACCTGGGCCTCAGCGGCAGGGCATGCGCGGTCACCGGCGCCAGCAGGGGAATCGGTCGCGAGACGGCGCGCAAGCTGTGCGCGGAGGACGCCGGTGTGCTTCTGGTCGCCCGCTCCGAGGAACAGCTTGCCGAGGCCGCGGAGGAATGCGGGCGCGAGGGCGGCCGCGCCGCTGCGCTGACGCTCGATGTCACTGCGGAGGACGCCGGTGAGCGAATCGTCGCCGAAGCGACCGAGTGCTTCAGCCAACTCGACGTCCTGGTCAACAACGCCGGCACCGCCCAGAGGCGCGACCTCGACGACGTCCCCGACCAGGATTGGTACGCGGCCTTCGAGCTCAACGTGATGGCGCCGCTGCGCGCGATGCGGGCCGCGGTCCCGCCGATGGCCGAACGGGGCTGGGGGCGGATCGTGAACATCTCATCGTCGGCCGGCAAGCGACCCTCGGCGACGACGCCCGAGTACTCGGTCGCCAAGGCCGCGGAGCTGTCGCTTTCGCGTCTGTTCGCCGACCGTTACGCCAAGCGGGGTGTGCTGGTCAACGCGATCTGCCCCGGCCCGGTCGCCTCGGAGATGTGGATGGCCCCGGGGGGGCTGCTCGACCAGACGGCGAAGCTGTCGGGCGCCGGGAGCCGAGAGCAGGCATTGAAGGCGTTCGAGGAACAGCGGCCAATAGGACGGCTGGGCGAGGTCGAAGAGGTCGCCGCGGCGATCGTCTTTCTGTGCTCCGAGAATGCTTCCTATGTGAGCGGCTCCGCCTGGTCGGTCGATGGCGGAACCGTGCAGGTGATCATCTAAGGACGCTGCAACCTGCGTATCTTGGCGTCCTCCTGCCAGTAACTTGCTCACGCACGATTACGGGATGCCCAACCGAGAGGAGAACCGATGGGTGGTTACGCGATCAAGAAGATCGACGACATGGAGGCGGTCTACGCCGGCTCCTTCAAACGCGCTCGTGCCGAGCTCGGTGTCGAGTCGTTCGGATGCTCGGTCTTGGACCTGCCCCCCAACCTGGAGCAGTACCCCGAGCACGACCACGCCAACGATGGTCAGGAAGAGATCTACATCGCGCTGAGAGGCTCGGGTGAGATCGAGATCGACGGGGAGCGGCACCGGATCGACCCGGAGACGATGGTGATGGTCCGACCTGGGGTGAAGCGGAAGGTCTGGACCGGCGACGAGCCGATGCGCCTGCTGGCGATCGGTGGGATCCCGGGCAAGCCCTACGAGGCGCCCGAGAACAGCAAGCTCGGCGCCCCGGACCCGCTGCAGCAGTCAAACTAATCGTGTGACCCAGCAGTCGGCCGGCCCCGCCTCAGACCTGAGCCAGGTGCTGCTCACCCCCGAAGAGGCGGCCAGGCTTGACGCTCACGGTGGCACCGACGCCGCGGTGCTGTTGCCGATGTACGGCTGGCCCGACCGGCCGGGGCTCGTGTTCACCGAGCGCCGTTCGGACCTGCGCCGCCACGCCGGCGAGATCTCGTTCCCGGGTGGGCGCCAGGACGAGCCCGACGAGGACCTGCGCTCGACCGCGCTGCGCGAAGCGCAGGAGGAGATCGGCCTCGACCCGGCCCAGGTCGAGCTGGTCGGGGCATTGCCGCCGATCGGGACCTATGTCACCTCATACAAGGTCCATCCGTTCGTCGGGCTGATTCCTGAGGAATTGCCCCTACGCCCGAACCCGGCCGAGGTGGAGACGGTGCTCAGCTTCGAGCTCGAGAAGCTGCGGGGCGCCTATGCGATGCGCCGACTGGTGCGGCGCGGCGTGCCCGTCCGAACCCCAACCTTCGAGGTCGACGGCCACATGATTTGGGGTGCCACAGGCCGCATCCTGCGCGACCTGCTCGAACGCCTACCGGCCTGAGGCGGCGTCCCCTACACGTCCTTCTCGATCGGGACGTTGACCATGTTTCCCCACTCGGTCCACGACCCGTCGTAATTCTTGACGTCGTCCTTGCCGAGCAGCTCGTGCAGCACGAACCAGGTGTGGGCCGAGCGCTCGCCGATCCGGCAGTAGGCGATGATCGGGTCACCGTCGAGGACGCCCTTTGACTTGTACAGCTCCTCCAGCTCGTCCTTGGACTTGAAGGTGCCGTCCTCGTTGACCGCCTGCGCCCAGGGAACCGAAGCGGCGCCGGGGATGTGGCCTCCGCGCTGGGCTCCCTCCTGCTCGTAACCGGCCATCGCGATCAGCTCGCCCGAGTACTCCTGCGGGCTGCGCACATCGACCAGCTTGGTGTCCTCTTCGAGCGCATCGAGCACCTCGTCGCGCCAGGCGCGAATGTCCTTGTCAGCGCCCTTCGCCTCGAACTTGGCCGCGTCGTAGCTGGGCACATCGCTGGTGGTCTCACGCCCCTCCTCGATCCACTTCTCGCGCGGACCATTGATCAGCTTCACGTCGTCGTGGCCGTAGTACTTGAAGTACCAATAGGTGTAGGCGGCAAACCAGTTGTTGCGGTCGCCGTAGAGCAGCACCGTGTGGTCGTTGGAGATCCCGCGGCTGCCCATCAGGCCGCCGAACTCCTGCGGCCCGAGGAAGTCCCGCTTCACCTGGTCCTGAAGGTCCTGCTTCCAGTCAAAGCCGATCGCTCCCGGGATATGGGCCTCCGCGTAGAGCGCCGGGTTCTCGTCCACTTCGACGACGCGGATGCCGTCGTCATCGAGGTGCTCGGCGACCCAGTCGGTGTCGACCAAGACGTCCTTTTCGTAGTCAGCCATCACAACCTCCAAGCTTCAAATTTGGTTAATCCCGACCCGACTTTACCTATTTGGGTTCGCCGCCCCCGCCAGCAGCGTCGGTTGTCGGTGGAAGCGTAGCTCTGACCGCGCTACGGTTGGCGTTGTGGAGGATCGAAGCTCCTGGCTCCCACCGGGGCTGGAAGGCTCAAGCATTGAGCCGGACGACAGGGCGTCTCATCGCGCCGGGCCGAAGAGCGGCAAACGCCCGGACCGCGGCCCGGCCGCAGCCGGTCAGCAGGGGCCCTACGACCACCAAGATCCCCCCGAGCGCGACCGATCGCAGTCCGACTCCAGCGAGGCTGAGAAGCCGAGCGAGCCTGATCAGCCCGCCGAGCCCGAGAAGCCAAGCGATCAGCCCGCCGAGCCCGAGAAGCCAAGCGATCATTCCGCTGAGCCCGAGAAGCCGAGCGACCGGTCACAGCCCGACTCCAGCGATGCCGAGAAGCCGGATCGGTCGAAGGCCGACGATGCCGAAGAGCGCCGCCCGGAGCCCGTCGCCGCGAAAGACGAGAGGCCGAAGACCGAGGATGAGCCACGCCCTAAGGCCGAGCGCGAGAAAACGATGACAAGCGCCGCCGCGATGAGCACGTCCACATGCCGTCGGACGTCGATGCGCGCGGCGAGGACAAGTACCGCAAGGTCATCGGTCAGTACAACCCGAACAGAGGCCGCCAGCTCCTCTACTACGGGATCTTCATCGCCTTCATAGTGGTCGCATACCTGGGGTTGAGTGCGGCGGTCAACCGGCTCGACAAGGCGCCGGCCCACGACCCCGCCAAGGCCCCTTGGGCGCAGCCGGGCGCGCCGCAGGGACCGCTCGGCGGTTTCGCGCCGCGCAAGCAGGGCCAGAAGGGCCCGACTCACTTCCAGTAGGCGCAGGGACGTTGGGCGGCGCAGCCGCCGCAATCAGCTGACCAGGCGTTGGGTGGCGGCGGTCATCGCCTCCAGCCACGGGTCGAAGTCGATGGGGTCAGCATCGACCACCTCGACTGGGATGCGCCAGGTGTCGGCGGCCGAGCGGACGAGGCCCGCACCGCGCTCGAGGTGCTGGCGCTCGACGTCGCCCGCCGCCTCGTAGACGAAGCCCCGCACCGGGGTGTCGACGAGCCTCTCCAACAATGCCTGCAGCCGGGCGCCGTGGATCGCCGCGATCACCTCCGGCTCGGCTCGCGCCGTTCCGAGCAGCCAATGCAAGACCGTCACGTCGCCGACCAGGTCGAGCAGGGTCCCGGGCCGGTCGGGGTTGGCGACTATGGGCTCGATGCCGGCGGCCTCGATGTCTGCGACGTGGTCGGGATCGCGGGTCGTTCCGCGCAGCGACCACCCCTCTGCTGCAAGCCGTCCACCCAGGGCTCGGCCCCGGCAACCGCAGCCGACGATCAGCGCCCGTGCCAAGTCCTGGACGCCCTAAGAGGAGAACGGGCCGCGGCCACGCAGCCGGGCGGCCTGGTCCTCGGCGACCTTCTGGTCCAGCTCGTCGCGGGTCAGCTCCGGAGCGCCGCGGCGGCGGCGCATCTCGTTCTGAGCATCGAGCATCTGCTGGACGTCGTCCGCCTCGAGCTGCACTTCGGTCTCGTAGGAGCGGGTCGGCTTCCAGTCCAGCAGGTCGGAGCCGCTGCCCGGGTAGAAGTGGCCGACGAGCAAGAGCACACCGACGAGAAAGACGAGGATGAGGACCGTCCCCAGGAAGAACCCCACGCGTTCAGGATACGGTGAAGCGATGCAGGAAGCCCTCATCCTCGACGCCGTCCGCACTCCGATGGGCCGCTACCGCGGATCCCTCTCCGGCGTGCGCCCCGACGACCTCGCCGCCCACGTGGTCTCTGCCGCCGTGCAGCGCAACGGAATCGACCCGGAGCGGATCACCGACGTCTACCTGGGCGCCGCCAACCAGGCGGGAGAGGACAACCGCGACGTGGCGCGCATGGCCGTCCTTCTGGCCGGCCTGCCGGTCTCGGTGCCGGGCGCGACCGTCAATCGGCTCTGCGCGTCAGGCCTTGAGGCGATCAACATGGCCGGGCGCGCGGTGAAGTTGGGCGAGGGAGACCTATACCTGGCAGGAGGAGTCGAGTCGATGAGCCGTGCGCCCTGGGTGGTGCCGAAGCCCGAGGCGGCCCTCCCCCGCGGCGCCCAGACGATGTACGACACGACCCTGGGCTGGCGGATGGTCAACCCGCGGATGGCCGAGATGTACTCGACCGAATCGATGGGTGAGACCGGCGAGAACGTCGCCGAGCGCTACGGCGTCTCGCGGGAGGACCAGGACGGGTTCGCGTTGCGCAGCCACCAGCGCGCCGTCGCGGCAGCCGAGGAGGGCCGCTTCGCCGAGGAGATCGTTCCGGTGGAGCTGAACGGGGACGGCGCCTTCGAACGCGATGAGGGGCCGCGGCCCGACACCTCGCTGGAGAAGCTTGCCAAGCTGAAGCCCTCCTTCAGGGAGGGCGGGACCGTGACCGCCGGCAACTCCTCGACTCTCAACGACGGCGCCGCCTGCCTGGTGATCGGCTCCGAGCGCGGCGCCGACCAGCTCGGCGCGAAGCCCCTGGCCCGCATCGTCGCTTTCGGGGTCGCGGGGGTCGACCCCGCGGTCATGGGGATGGGCCCCGCAGAGGCGATCCCGCGGGCGCTCGCCGCCGCCGATCTCGATCTCGACGACGTCGACCTGATCGAGATCAACGAAGCCTTCGCGTCGCAGGTCCTGGCCTGCGTCCGCCAGCTCGGCATCGATGGGGAGCGCCTCAACGTGAACGGCGGGGCGATCGCCCTCGGCCACCCGCTCGGTTGCTCGGGCGCCCGGCTGATGACCACGTTGGTGCGCGAGATGCGTCGGCGCGGCAGCCACTACGGGGTGGCGTCGCTTTGCATCGGCGTCGGCCAGGGCCTCGCGACGGTCGTCGAGGCGGTCTGACCGCACCGCAAGGACCCAGCCGCCAAACAAACGAGCAAGCGGCGGGGGCTGCGACCCCCGCCGCCTACGTCAACTAGTACTGGAGGAGTGCTGCTCTAGGAGCATCGGCATGACCCTATGACTCGCAGGGAATATTAGGTAGCCATTTGGACGGAAAATCGTGCTGGGAGTGGACGTACGTATTAGTTGACGCAACCTGCAGTTTCCTCTCCAGCCCCGCCCCATCGGGTAGCCTCGCCCCGTGAGCGCGAGGCTCTCCAAAAGAGCTTGGCTCTGGGCCGAGCGCGAACTAATTGGCTATGAGCGCGAGGCTCTCCAAGAGAGCATGGTGTTAGGCCGAGCGCGAACAAATTGGCTATGAGCGCGAGGCTCTCCAAGAGAGCATGGTGTTAGGCCGAGCGCGAACAAATTGGCTATGAGCGCGAAGGAGATTGCAAGCGTCGACGGGCGGCTCTCACCGGTCGCGGAGACCGCCGTGCCGCTGCGCGACGACGGCCTCTACCGGGGCGACGGCGTCTTCGAGGTGATCCGGCTCTACGCCGGGCACCCGTTTGCCCTCGCCGACCACCTCGACCGCCTCGAGCGCTCGGCAGCCTCGATCGAGCTGCCGGTCGAACGCCCGGCGCTGGAGCGCGAGATCGAGTCGCTGCTGGCCGAGTTTGGCCAGGACGACGGACAGCTGCGGATCATGATCACCCGCGGCGGTCGGCGGATCGCGGTCACCGAGCCGCTCCCGGAGCGCGCCGAGACGATCAGCCTGGCGACCGTGACCTATGCGCCCAGCGTCAGCCTCACGGGGGTCAAGTCGCTCTCCTACGCGGCCAACATGCAGGCGACGCGGCTCGCGCAGGCCCAGGGCGCCGATGAAGCCATCTTGGTGACCCCCGACGGCACGGTGCTGGAGGCACCGACCTCGACCGTGTTCTGGGTCTCGCCCCAGGGCGTGCTGCGCACCCCTTCGCTCGACTCGGGGGTGCTGCAGTCGATCACCCGGGCCCGCATCATCGCCGAGCTGGACGTCGATGAGGGCATCTGGCCGGTCGCCGACCTGCGGGCCGCCAAGGAGGCGTTCCTCGCCTCGACGACCCGCGAGGTGCAGGCGGTTTCAACGATCGATGGGGCCGAGCTGCCCGAGGCCCCCGGCGACCGCACCCGCGAGGCGATCGAGGGCTTCGGCACGGCCCTGCGGCGAGAACTGCCTCAATAAGCTGGCGCGGTGGACTTCGAGCTCAACGACGAGCAGCGCCTGATCTCGGAGGCGGCGCGCGAGTTCGCCGACCGCGAGATCCTGCCGCGGGCGAAGGAGAACGACCGCGCCGAGCGCTTCGACCGTGAGCTCGCGAGCAAGCTCGGCGAGGTCGGCTACCTGGGCGCCCCCGTCGCCGAGCAATACGGCGGTCGCGGGCTGGACTACTTCGGCTACGGCCTGATCGTCGAGCAGGTTGGGCGCGCCGATTCCGCCGCGCGAACGGTTGTGTCGGTGCAAACCTCGCTCGTCTGCGGATCGGTCGAGCGCTGGGGCACGGAAGAGCAGAAGCAGGCCTGGCTGCCGCGGCTCTGCTCGGGCGAGGCGCTGGGCTGCTTCGGGCTCACCGAGCCCGACACCGGCTCGGACGCCGCCAACCTGCGCACCCGCGCCAAGAAGGTCGACGGCGGCTGGTCGATCAGCGGCCAGAAGATGTGGATCTCGCTCGCAAACTACGCCGAGCTGGCGCTGATCTTCGCCCAGACCGATCCCGAGCAGAACCATCGAGGCCTGGCCTGCTTTCTGGTCCCCACCTCCAGCGACGGCTTTTCGACCCAGGAGATCCACGGCAAGCTCGGGCTGCGGGCCTCCGACACGGCGGAGATCTCACTAGACGACGTCGAGGTTCCCGACGACGCGATCCTCGGCGAGGTCGGCGACGGCTTCAAGGTCGCGATGAGCGCCCTGGACTCGGGTCGGTTCAGCGTCGCCGCGGGCTGCGTCGGGATCTGCGACGGGTGTGTGGACGCTTCGGTCGACTACGCCAAGGAGCGCCACCAGTTCGGCGTGCCCCTGGCCCGATTTCAGCTCGTCCAGGAATTGATCGCCGACATGATCGTGAAGCGCGACGCGGCCCGGATGCTGGTCTGGCGCGCCGCCGACCTCAAGGACCGAGGGTTGCCGAACACGGCGGAAACCTCGGTCGCAAAGCTCTATGCGACCGAGTCTGCCGTCGAATGTGCGAACGCGGCGATCCAGGTCCACGGCGGCTCCGGCTATGTCGACGACTACCCCGTCGAGCGCTACCTGCGCGACGCGAGGGTGACGACGCTCTACGAAGGCACCTCGCAGATTCAGAAACTGATCATCGGACGCGACGCAACGGGGATCAACGCGATGATGCCGATGGAGGCCGAGGGGGCCCCAGCCGAAGCGCAAGCATGAGTCGCTCGTCGCTCGGGCTATGGATCGAGCCCGGTGGCTGAATTCGTCAAGACGACGGTCGACGAGCATGTCGCGCTCTGCCAGCTGAACCGTCCCGAGGCGCGCAACGCGCTGTCGCCGGAGTTGATGGCGGAGCTGGCGACGGCGCTGGAGGGCTTCGACGCCGATCCGCAGGTGCGATGCGTGGTGATCGCCGGCTCCGACGAAGTGTTCGCCGCCGGTGCAGACATCAAGGTGACGGTCGAGCGCTCATTCGAGGAGGCGCTGTATCACCCCGCGGCCTCGTTCTGGAGGCGCTTGGCGGCGCTGAAGACGCCGCTGATCGCCGCAGTCTCGGGCTGGGCACTCGGTGGGGGCTTCGAGCTGGCTCTCCTCTGCGACTTGATCGTCGCTTCGGAGACGGCCGAGTTCGGACAGCCCGAGATCACCCTGGGGATCATCCCCGGCGGCGGTGGAACGCAGCGACTCGCCCGCGTGCTCGGCAAACAGCGAGCGATGGACCTGGTGCTGACCGGGCGCCGGATCAACGCGGCCGAAGCGCATGAGGCCGGGTTGGTGAACGTCGTCGCCAAGGAGGAGAAGTGGCTCGAGGAGGCCCTGGAGCTTGCCGGTCGGGTCGCGGAGCGGCCGCCGATCGCGGCCAGGCTCGCCAAGCAGGCGGTCATCGCGGCCGACGAGACCTCCCTGTCCGCTGGGCTGGAGATGGAGCGTCGCCTCTACGAGCTGTCGATGGCGACCGAGGATCGGGTCGAGGGGATGCGGGCGTTCATCGAAAAGCGCAAGCCCGACTTCAAGGGGAAGTAGCCGATGGCAAACGTGTTCAGGGAGGAGCGCTGAAGGTCGAGAGCATAGGCGTCGTCGGCGCCGGGACGATGGGTGCCGGCATCGCTCAGATCGCCTGCCTGGGGGGCTTCGAGACGCGGCTGCACGACCCGGTCGCCGAGGCGCTGCCGGCCGGTGAGCAGCGCCTGCGCGCGGGCCTCGAAAAGGGGGTCGAGCGAGGGCGATGGAGCGGCGAGGAAGCCGAGCAAGCCGCCGAGCGCCTGCGGGTAGCCCCGCGAGTCGAGGACCTGGCCGGCTGCGAGCTGGTGATCGAGGCCGCGCCGGAGCAGCTGGGGCTGAAGCAGAAGCTGTTCGCCCAGCTGGCCGAGGTCTGTGGCCCGGAAGCCGTCCTGGCCACGAACACCTCCTCGCTCTCGGTGACCGCGATCGCGGCCGGGGTGCCCGAGCCGCAACGGGTCGTCGGCATGCACTTCTTCAATCCGCCGGCGTTGATGGAGCTGGTCGAGGTCGTGGCCGGGCAAGAGTCATCGGAGGAGGCACTGCAGCTGGTCGCCGATGTCGGCGAGCGAATCGGGCGTGCGCCTGTGCGCGCCGCCGACGAGATCGGTTTCATCGCCAATCGTTGCGCGCGCCCCTTCTTCCTCGAGGCGCTGCGCCTCCTCGGCGACCGCATCGCCGACGCCGAGACGATCGACCGCATCTGCCGGGTCGGCGGCGGCTTTCGCATGGGCCCGTTCGAGCTCATGGACCTGGTTGGCATTGACATCAACTTCGAGGTCGCGAAGTCCTTCTGGGAGCAGAGCTTCCACGAGCCGCGTTGGCAACCCCACCCGATCCAGCAGCAGATGGTCTCCGCGGGGCGATTGGGGCGAAAGACGGGGCGCGGTTATTACGACTACTCGGAGACGGCGTATCGGTCCCCTGATCCGGAAGTGGTCGCGATCGGCGATGCAAGGGGCGACAAGCCAGAGACCCTGCCGCCCGCCGAGATCGTCGGCGATGGCGAGCTCGCAAAAGCGTTGCGTGGGGTGGCGTTGGGGGGCGCCAACGCGCCGCGGCTCGTGTTGCTTGCCGATGGAAGCCTCGCCGAGCTCGACGACGCAGGCAGCTCGGTCGGCTTTCATCTGCTCGGGCCGCTGGAGAGCGCCAGGCTGGTCGAGCTGACCGCCGGCACCTATACGCCGCAGCAAACGCGCGATGGCGCTGAGGACTTCTTCGCTGCCCTGGGACTGCAGGTGGAATGGGTCGGGGACTCCCCCGGCCTGGTGTTGGGGCGGATCGTCTGCCAGCTCGTAAACGAGGCGGCCTTCGCGCTCCAGAAGGGGATTGGAAGCGCCGCCGACATCGACACCGCGATGCGGCTCGGCTTCAACCACCCGCGCGGGCCACTCGAGTGGGGCGACGCGATCGGACTCGACCACGTGCTGGCGGTGCTCGATGCCCTGCACGAGGAGCTGGGCGAGGAGCGCTACCGCGCCGCGCCGCTGCTGCGACGCATGGTCGCCGAGGGACGCCTGGGTCGCAGGACTGGCAGCGGCCTGCGGAGCTAGTCCCTACGCGCGGTGGCCGTTCTCCGACCCCGGTCGCTCGATCGTCCCGTACTCGATGCCGCCGTAGAAGAAGGTCGGCAGGACCGGCCACTGGCGCTTCCACTCGGCCAGCTCCGAGGACGGAAAGACGTTGGCGAAGCGCGGGTCGCGCGGATTGGGATCGGCGAGCGCCTTCTCCTTGATCATCGAGTCGTACTGGTCGATCGAGTCCTCGAGCGTGTTCGAGTTGAGGATCACCTCGCGCCCGAAGAACTCCGCTGTCTTTCGCACGCCGGGGATCTTCGAGAGGTGCGGGTGCCAGGAATCCGCGGCCACCCCGTTCTCCGATGAGACCCAGACCCCGTCGTCGGTATTGATGCACAGCGAGTGGTTGCCGTCGGTGTGGCCGGGCGTCCAGACCAGGGCCACGCCCTTGCCGAGCTCGACGTCGCCATCGAGCAGCACGACGTTGTCCTCGTTGATGCCCTCGATCCCATCCTTCACGTACCAGGCCCACTGCATCGGATGCAGCGACGCGAACGTGTCCCACTCCTTGCGCTGGGTGAGCAGCTTGGCGTTTGGGAACAGGGGCTTGACCGCCTCCGGATGTCCGGGTGGCGGCGTCTCGGAGCCGAGGATGAAGCGAACGTCCTGGACGTGGAGGTGGTCGAAGCTGACGAAGTCGACGTCCTCTGGGCGCAGCCCGGTCTCGGCGAGCGCGCTCTCGACCGTGTGCCAGATCTTCGACAGCAGGTTGTAGGCGACGTAGTCGCCGGCGCCCCCGGGGAGCTTTTGGAGCTGCTCGAGCTGCTGCTGGTAGAAGGGCGCCTCCTGAGGGCCGTCGGTGACGGTGGGCTCGTAGGCGAGCGTGCGCAGGTTGCCGTCGAAGTCCTCGTACTGGATCACCTGCAGGCGGTTGATGATGTTGACGTAGGGGTTGGCTCCCTTCGCCGCGCCTCCGAAGGCGAACTTGAGCGGATATCCGGCCGAGGCGATCGGCACCGTGCGCACGGCTCGCACGCGGTTCTCGGGGGTGGCAAAGCGAGCGCGGAACTCGGCCGCCGCCTCGCGGATCGCCGCCGGGCGATCGCCCCGCGGCCAGGTCTCGTTGGCCTCGTCGAACTCGTGAAACGGCTTCAGCCCGACCTTCTCGGGGCTCTCGATCGCCGCCATCAGATCCTCCTCGTCCTCGCTCGCTCGGTCGAGGTGCACTCTAGCTTCGGCGAACGCTCTGGGAGCTAGGGCGCCGGCGGCGCGATCTCGACTGGCTCGCCGCCCGGCATCCAGTGGGCCTCCGGCATCGGCGGCGTGTCGCGCAGGAACCACTCGGCGTCGAGTGCCCCCATGCAGCCGGTGCCGGCGGCGGTAACCGCCTGCCGATACGTGTGGTCGACCAGGTCGCCGACCGCGAAGACGCCGGCGAGGTTCGTCTTCGTGGAGCCGTTTTGGGTCACCACATAGCCAGCGTCGTCGGTATCCACCTGATCCTTGATCAGGTCCGACTGCGGCGTGTGACCGATCGCCACGAAGGCTCCGCCGACCTCGAGCTCCTCGGTCTCGCCGCTGTCGGCATGGCGCAGACGGACCGAAGCGATTTTGCCGTCGTCGCCGCCGATGAACTCCTCCGGGATGTACGGGGTCTTGAAGTCGATGTTGTCGACTGCCTGCGCCCGCTCGAGCATGATCTTCGAGGCGCGGAACTCGTCGCGGCGATGGACGATCGTCAGATGGCTCGCGTACTTGGCGATGAAGATCGCGTCCTCCATCGCCGAGTCGCCACCGCCGACCACTATCACCCGCTCTCCCTTGAAGAAGGCGCCGTCGCAGACTCCGCAGGTCGAGACACCCCGCCCGGCCAGCTCGCGCTCGCCCGGGATGCCAAGCCGGCGGGGCTCGGCGCCCATCGAGAGGATCACGCTCTTCGCGCGGTACTCCTCATCGCCGAGCCAGACCCGCTGTGTCTCGCCGTCGGAGAGCTCGACGCTGTCGGCATTGTCGGTGATGAAGCGGGTTCCGAAGCGCTCCGCCTGGGCGCGAAACTCCTGCATCATCTCCGGACCCATGATTCCCACGGGATAGCCGGGGTAGTTCTCGACGTCGGTGGTGTTCTGAAGCTGTCCGCCCCAACTGAAGCCCTCGATGACGAGTGGCTCGAGGTTGGCGCGGGACGCGTACAAGGCGGCCGTGTAGCCGGCCGGCCCACCGCCGATGATGATCAGTTCTTCAGTCTTCGGCTCGTTCATTTCCTCACTCCGTAGCCTACCTATATGTTACTTCACTTTCTGAAGTATTGGAAGGGCCTCGGACGCCGCGCTCAGCCGCCGGTGAGGGATGGGGCCGGGACGCGGTCGATCGGCTTGCCCTCCACGTTCCAGCGCTGAACCGTCTTGCGCAGCTGGAAGAAGGCCACGACGCCAAACGGGATCGGAAGCCAGAAGGCGTTGAGGCGATAGGTGAGCACGGCGGCGAACACCTCGTCGCCCGGCAACCCGAAGAGCACGAAGGCGCCGATCATCCCCGCGTCCACGGCACCGACTCCCGCCGGCGCGAACGGGAACAGGTTGCCGGCCAGCCCGATGAAGAACCCCTGCACGACAACCCCCAGGGGCACCTCGATCCCGTAGGCCTTGAAGCTCGCCCAGAGGATCCCGACGTTGGCGGCCCAGTAGCCGATCGCGCCGGCGATCGCAATCCAGCCCTGGCTTGGATGGAGCACGATGTCGATCGCGGTTCGGACGCCCCTCGCGGCCGTCTCCGGCACCGGCGCCAATCGGTGCGCGAGCTGCCCCATGCGGCCGGCGCTGCGAATGCCTTCCAAGCGACGCTGAAGGTCGCCGGGGATCAGTGTGATCAGCAGCGCGACCGCGATCACGATGCCGGCGACCCCGGCCGGGATGATCGTCAGCTCGATCGGCGCCTCCCCGTGCAGCACACCGGTGCGCAGCAGAACCCCGAAGACGATCACAGCCGTGACGTAGACGGCGTAGAGCAAAACCAGGAAGGCGACCATCCGACAGGCGGCCCGTCGGGCCCCCATCCCGGCGCGGCGCAGCGCCCAATAGTTGAGGGCCACGCCACCGGCGCCGCCGGCCGAGAAAAGCAGCGCCGCGGCCAGGCCCGCCATCGTGATCTCGTAAGACTCCACCCACTTCAGGGGCAGCACGTCGCCGCCGACGACCCCCTTGAACAGGGTGACAAACCCGAGGTAGGCGAAGACGTTGAAGCCGATCGCCACCGCGATCCACTTCGGGTCGCCGTCGCCGAGCTTGCCGAGCGCGCTCTCGAGACCGATCAGCTTCGGGAACAGGAAATAGATCGCGATGATCAGCAGCAAGACGACGACCAGCGTCTGCGCGATGCGCCGCCTGGTGAAGAAACTGATCTCGTCGGTCGAGGGCTCTTCGTCGACGTCCCCCCCGTCGACACCGCTGGAGAACTCCTCTTCCTCCGCCTTCTGATCGAGGGATCTGGCCTCGCTCATCTGCTCCTGTGAACTCATGCTACCCGGGCAATAGCGTCGGAACCGGGCTTGGCGATCATTCGCGCTGCGACCCGGCTGTGCGCTCGAGTAGCTGCAACGCGCGGTTCACCTTCAGCACCATTGGCTCCACGTACGGCTCCCCGCGCCGTACCGCAGCGACCAGCAAGGCGCCCGCCACCAGGTCGGTGACGTAATGCTCGCCCAGGTAGACCAGCGCGAAGCCCAGGGTCAGCGCGTAGCCCCAGCCGACCGCGCCCTCGACCGGACCTGCCTCGCTGAGCTGAATCGCGACCATCAGCGAGGTGGCGAAGTGAAGCGACGGCATCGCCGCCCACGGGTTGCCACCCAGAGAGTCGTACATCCGATCCCAGGCCCGCCCCCAGACCTGCTCGCCAACCTCGACCATGATCCGGCGGACGTCGCCCTCGATCAGCCCCTGCTCGGACGACCACCACGGGGGGGCGGTGGGGACCAGGAAGTAGAAGACACAGCCGATGTCATAGGTCGCGGCGAGCTGGCGCGCGGCACGTGGGAAGCGCTCGTTGTGACGGACGAGGATCCAGATCATCGCCAGGTGCGGCTCCAGGAACCACAGCCAGTGGGCCCAGGTCAGGGCGCGGTCGACGACGTTGCGGCGGCCGAGCCCCGCCAGCGCCCGCTGCAGACGAAGGGTGGGCAGCTCGCCGCCGCCCAGCACCCTGTCGGCGGCGATCGGATAGTGGCTGCGGAGGCGGTCGCGCAGGCGCTGCGGGTTGTCGTAGGGGAGCTCGTGAACCATCGTGAAGGCCCACATCTGCTGGGCGAAGAGCACGGCATCGCGCTTTTTGGAGCGCGGCCAGAGCACCGTCATCGCCAGGGGTCCGGCAGCCGTGGCGGCGATCGTCAGCGAGGCGGGGATGTGCCGGCGACGGCGAATCAGCGGCACCGCGACCGACGCGACAACAACCGCCGCCGCCGCGGCGCGGACCAGCGCCCGCGGACCGGGGCTCGATTTGCGCTTGCTACTCGACCGTGCCAGGTAGCGGAATCTAACGGCGCAGGCTCAGGCGGTCTGCGAGACGACCACCGGCTCGATGTCGACCGGCTGCGCGATCGGCCCGGCCTCCAGCCCGCGCGGATCGATCGGCCCGGGCATCAGCTCCTCGGGGGGTGGGATCTCGATCCCGATCACGTCCATGCGGCGCCGCAGCGCGTTGTAGGCGAACCCGTAGACGTGCGAGGAGTGATTGTCGTAGCTGACGAACTCGGTCGTATTCGGATCCTCATAGGGGGGTATGAACACGCGCGCAGCCTCGGGGAGCAGGCGGGTCAGCGTGTTGAGCACCACGTCGCGCATCTCGGGGCGCTCCCGGCAGACGTCGCGCAGGAAGCGCACCCCGAAGGCGATGTGGCGGTGCTCGTCCTGCTCGACCAGCGAGAAGCCCTTCTGGAAGCCGGGGAACATCGAGTGGTCCTCCATGTACTGAAGGATCACCCGCTGCCCGGTCATCGCCAGCACCCCCTCGGTGACCATGTGGTAGATCACGATCCCTTCGACGAAAAGCTCGAGGTCGTCTGGATTGCGCATGAGGCGATTGGCGACGTCGCGCAGCGAGTCGTCGAAGAGAAAGTGCCAAGGGCCGATCATCGTCTCCTCGGCCTCCGTCAGCCGCGAGCGCATGTCATCGGCCGAGAGCGCCATCACCTCGGAGGCCCAGCGATCGAAAAAGACCGCGTGCCGGGTCTCGTCGACCAGCTGGGTGGCCAGAAATGCCTCGGCCTCACCGGTCGGCGCCGCGAGCATGAACGGCGCCAGGTCGGCTGCCACCCGCTCCTCGCCGACGTAGAAGCTCGACATCGTCCAAGCGGTGTTCCGCTGCGCATCGGTCGGCGTCGTCAGCCACTGCTCGCGATCGATCGAGAAGTCGAGCTCGTGGGAACGCCAGTTGCGCTTCTCCCACAGGGCGTAGAGCTGCTCGTAGCTGAGCAGGTTGTCGCGCTTCGCCGCCGCCCCGCCCTGGGCGGGGTCGATGGTGCGTGATGCGGCGCCATTGGTGCTCGAGCCCCAGGAGCCGATGCGCCGCTGCTGGATCGCCCGCTGGCGGTCCTCGCGCTCCAGCTCGGGCCCGTCGACACCGTCGGCGCGATCGGCCCAGCGCCCGAACAGCGTCACCGGATGCATCGCGCCGTCGGCGCGCGTGAGGCCGCTCTGCATCGCCACCGTCGGAGTGACCTCGCCGCGCAGCAGCTTGCCCCAGGTGGCGCGGGAGAGGCGCACGGTCGAGCCCGGGGTCTCGGCTCCGTTCTCCGACCCAACGTGCACCTCGATCTTGCCGTCGTCCACTTCGACCACCCAGCGGCCACCGCCCTCCCCGAGGATCTCGAAGGCGATCGCGAAACTGTGCCCCCGCGTCCATTCCGGGTCGATCGCGTAGGGCAGTGAACGGTAGATCAGATCGGGGTCGACGTCGATGCCCAACGCCGCCATCTTGCGTGGGCCGGCATCGGGGTCCAGGTGGCGCAGCTTCAGCGCCTTGCGGCGCTTGCCGCGCAGCCGCAGACGCCCGCGCAGGATCAACCCGAGTGGGCTCGATCCGGCGGCCAGCCGTGCCAAGCCCTGGGGGTCGGTCTCGATCGCGAAGTCCTCCCCGGCGTCGCCGTTTGAGGGCACGACGGTCGCCGGGCCGCCGTCCTCGGAGCCGCGCACGGTCCAGTCCCCAAGGCCCTCGATGCTGAGGCGCCAGCTGAGGTTGGACGGCATCGTGGCGGCCGCCGCGGGCAGCGATTGGATGATCAGCCTCGCCGCCAGCTCGGGGTCCGCCTTGGTCATCCGCTGCAGCGCCGCCTCCATGGTGCCGTTCGAGGTGCTCGCCCCGGATCCGTTGGAGCGAGTTGCGTCGGTCGTCGACTCAGCGCTGCCTTCCATCGTTCCTCCTCGAGTTTGGCTGACTGGCCAATTCTTCCACTATCGCCTGTCGCTGCCAAGCACAGGGCCTTGCGGATTAGAATGGCCGCGCTTTGGCGCCGCCGCGGACACGTGCCCGCCGCCTCCTCCTCTCGATGGGGGCGGTGCTGCTCACCCTCGCCCTTGCCGCCGCGCCGGCGGGCGCCAACGTGATCTCGCCCGAGCTGCCCCACTCGCCCAACGCCGACGACCTCAACACCCTCTACTGGATCACGCTGATCGTGGTCGTGGCGCTGATCGTGGTCGTCAACGTGGCGTTGCTGTCCGCGATCGTGCGCTACCGCGAGCGTCGCGGCCGCGAGCCGCGACAGGTGCGCAGCGGCCGTCGTGTCCAACTGCGTGCGACCGGCGTGCTTGCGGCCCTTGCCGCCGCGACCTTCGTGGTCAGCATCGTGTTCACGCAGAAGGCCCGCGACCGGGCACCGACCGGCCCGCAGGGGCTGCAGGCGTCCTCGGCGACGGTCACCGGCAGCGGCGCGGCGCCGATCGGCACCTCGACCCCACCGGCAAGCCAGAGCGCCAACCCGCTCGAGATCACTGCGACGGGGCAACAGTGGCTGTGGCGCTACACCTACCCCAACGGCGCCTTCTCCTATTACCAGCTGGTCGTCCCGGTCGACACCTCAGTGCAGCTCGACCTCGTCACCACCAACGTCGTGCACGGCTGGTTCGTGCCCGAGCTGGGCGGCAAGTTCAACGCCGTGCCGGGCAAGGTCAACCACGCCTGGTTCCGCGCCGATCAGACCGGCACCTACACGGGGCGCAGCTCGACCTTCTCGGGGGCAGCCTACGCCGCCGACCGGATCGAGGTCTCGGTGGTGACACCGCAGCAGTACCAGGACTTCATCGCAAGGCAAAAGAGCGACATCCAGGACGCTCAGGACATCGTCGTTCAGCAGATTCAAAGCGGGCAGACGCCATGACGCCTCCTCCGGCCACGACACTCTCACCGGGCCGGCCCGAGCTGGTCACCAGCGAGTACCCGCAGCGCCGACCGCGCTGGATCGAGCTGACGACCAGCGCCGACCACAAGGACATTGGGCGGATGTTCATCGGCGGCTCGCTCGGGTTCCTGCTGCTGGCGACGGTCGAGTGGGTGCTGATGCGCCTGCAGCTCGCGATACCCGAGAACACGATGCTGAGGCCGGAGTTCTTCAACCGGCTGCTCTCCCTCTACGGCGAGACGGCGATCTTCCTGTTCGCGATCCCGCTCGTCGTCGGGTTGGTCTACTACGTCGTGCCGCTTCAGATCGGTGCCCGGACCACCGCCCTGCCTCGGCTCGGCCAGCTCGCCTTCTGGCTCTGGGCGGCGGGCGCGGCGACTCTCTACTCGAGCCTGATCTTCACCCCGCCCGAGTCGGGCGTCAACCCACTGCCGCCTCTGTCCAGCCTCGCCTTCGCACCCAGCAACGGGGCCGACGTCTGGCTCGGCTCGACCGGTTTGATCTGCCTCGGCTTCGTCTGCTTCGCCGTCAACATGATCGCCACGCTGCGCAACCTGCGCGCCCCCGGGCTCGCCTGGCGCCGCCTCCCCCCCTTCGCCTGGGCAGCCACGGTCGGGACCTGGCTGCTGGGGTTCATCTCGGTGGTGATGCTGGGCGCGATCACGATGCTGATGTTCGACCGCAACGTCAACGGCATCTTCTTCGAGGGCGATGCGGGCGGCTCGCCGCTGCTCTGGCAGCACCTGAGCTGGATCTTCTTCAACGGCGCCTACATGCTGATCGTGATCGCCGCATTCGGTGCGATCGCCGAGATCGTCCCGACCTTCTCGCGCAAGCCGCTGTTCAGCCGCGAGGCTGTGATGGCCTCGCTGGTGGCGATCGCCGTGCTCGGCACCTTGGCCTGGATGCAGAACATGTACTCGGACCCGATCGGGATCGGCTGGAGCTACTTCGCGATGGCGATGGCGATGCTGGCGGTGATCCCGTTCGGGCTGGTGCTGTTCAACCTGATCGCCACGATGATCGGCGGTGCGATGCGAATCCGCGCCCCGATGCTGTTCGCGCTCGGGGCGATATCGATGATCGCGGTCGGCCTCGCCGGCGAGCTGGGCCAGTCGGCGGTCGGGGTCGCCTGGCAGCTTCAGAACACGACCGACGCCACGGCGTCCACCCACTACGCGCTGGTCGGCGCGGCGATCCTGGGCGGGCTCGCGGCGCTGCACTACTGGTTCCCGAAGATGACCGGGCGCACGCTGGGCGAGAGCCTCGGCCGGATCTCCTTCTGGACCATCCTGGCCGGCCTCAATCTCTCCTTCTTCCCGCTCACCCTCGCCGGCCTCCAGGGCCAGGTCGTCGACGCCTACAAGTTCTATTCCGACACCGGGGTCAGCGGCTACAACCTGGTGGCGACGATCGGCGCATTCGTGCTGGCGCTTGGCATCGTCCTGGCGCTCGCCAACGTCGTGCTCAGTCTCCGCTCCGGCGTCCGTGCCGGCCACGACCCGTGGGGCGGGACCTCGCTGGAATGGCTGGCGCCGTCGCCACCGCCACTGCACAACTTCGACCTCTTGCCGGACGTTCGCAGCCACGAGCCGCTTCGGGACATTCGCGACGCGATTGCCCGCCAGGGCGCGGGCGGCGGCGAGAAGGCAACCGAGTCGCAGCCGGTAGCCTGAAAGAGATGTTGACGCTGAGCAGAGGGGCCGAAGGCCCCGATTGCGAAGCGACAGGCTGGTGGGCTTCGTGAGTGAGTTGGCGCCGGGCAGTGGTGGCGGAGAGCTTCGCCGACTCCGCCTCTTCCTCACCATCACCGTAGTCGCCACCTTCGCGTTGATCGTGGTCGGCGGCGTGGTGCGGATCACAGATTCCGGGCTCGGCTGCGGGCTGGCCGGAACCGGATTGAAGGGCTGGCCGCTGTGCGGTGGCCGTGCGCTACCGCTGATCCAGGAGAAGTCGGTGATCGAGTTCTCCCACCGGGCGCTCGCCTCGTTCGTCGTCGCGCTGATCCTGCTCTGCGTCTGGCAGGCCCGCCGGTTGCCGGGTCACACATTCCTGCGCCGGGGGACGATCGTCGCAGCGGTGCTGGTGCTCGCCCAGGCGGTGCTCGGGGGACTGACGGTGGAGCACAACCTCCAGGAGGTCCTGGTCGCCTCCCACCTCGGGTTGGCGATGCTGCTGCTCGGAACACTGATCACGTTGCGCTGGGCGACCTCGCGCGAGCAGGGCGTCGCGGCGCCACAGCTGCGCGGCCGCGGCCTGCGGCCGCTGGCCACGGCGGCCTCGGTCCTCGTCCTGGCTACGGTGGTTGCCGGTGGCGTGATCGCCGGCAGCGAGGAGGAGGGGGTGAAGAACGGGGTCGTCAACGGCGCCCATCTGGCCTGCGGCGAGCAGTTCCCCGGCTGCAACGGATCGGCGGACCCGTTGCCGTTTGGCAAGTACGGGCGCCTCGCCGACATCCAGCTCACCCATAGGGCGCTGGTCTACGCGACCACGCTGACGATCCTCGCGCTGCTTGGGCTGGCGCTCTACCGCCGCGTCTGGTCGCGTGAGCTCTTGGTGCTCGGCCTGCTTCTGGCGCTGCAGTTCGCGCTCGGGGTGCTCAATGTGCTGCTCGGCAAGCACCCGGTGTTGATCGTCGCCCACCTCACCACCGGTACGCTGCTGTGGGCGGCGGCGGTGACCACGACCTTGCGCCTCTCCCCCGTTCCGCAGACCGCCTCGCGACCCACTGCCGCCGAGCCGGAGACCTCTGCCGCGCCCGCTTGAGAGATGGAAGCCGAAAGCAGAGCCCTGGAAGCCACCCCGCTCGACGCCGGCATCGCGTCACCGCCGGCGTCGCGGCGCCCGGCGTCCAAGCCATCGCGGGCCTCGGCCCTGGCCGTCGCCCGCGACTATCTGGCGCTCACCAAGCCGCGCATCATCGCCCTGCTCCTGGTCACCACGGTGGCAACGATGCTGGTCGCCGATCCGGCCGGGCCGCCGATCGCGATCGTGATCTGGACGATGCTCGGCGGCTATCTGGCGGCGGGCGGTGCCGGGGCGATCAACCACTACCTGGACCGCGAGGTCGACGCGCGAATGGCCCGCACGCGGCGGCGGCCGCTGGTCAGCGGGCGGATCGAGCCCAGGCACGGGCTGCTGTTCGGCATCGTCCTCGGGGTGCTCGCCTTCATTCAGCTGGCGATCACGGTCAACCTGCTGGCGGCGGCGCTGGCGATGACCGGCCTGCTCGGGTACGTATTCGTCTACACGCTGTGGCTGAAGCCGCTGACGCCGCAGAACATCGTCATCGGGGGCGCCGCCGGCGCGGTTCCGCCACTGGTCGGCTGGGCTGCCGCGACGGGTGGGCTGTCGGTCGATGCGCTCTATCCGTTCGCGATCGTCTTCTTCTGGACCCCGCCCCACTTCTGGGCGCTCTCGCTGCTGATCAAAGACGACTATGCGCGCACTGGAGTTCCGATGCTTCCGGTCGTACGCGGGGAGAACGAGACGCGCCGCCAGATCCTGATCTATTCGGTGGTCCTGCTCGCGATCAGCCTGCTGCCCGTGATCGGCGGCCTGTTCGGGGCGATCTACCTGGCCGCGGCGCTGCTGCTCGGCGGAGGGTTCTGCGCGCTCGCCCTGCGACTGCGAGCGCGGACGACGAAGAGGGCCGCGCTGCGGCTCTACCTCTACTCCCTGGCGTACCTGGCGCTGCTGTTCACAGCAATGGCCGCCGACAAGGTCGTCTGATAGAAGACGCTTGATGGACCGCGAGCAGGCGAAGCGCAACATGAGCACCGGCCTCTGGCTCGGGCTGATGGCGGCGGGGCTGTTCGCGCTCACCTTCATCGTCGCCACGGTCTACATCGCCTCCGCCTGATGAACGACGCCGAGAAGATCCCCGAGCCGACCGAGCTGGTCTACCTGCCGCGTCCATCCTGGGCGCCCGCCCTGCTCGCCTTCGGGGTTTTGATGATCGTCAACGGCATCTACGGCGAGGGCATTCTGTTCCGGGGCTGGGTCTACTTGCTCTTCGGCGCGGTGATTGCGCTGGGGGCAGTGCGCTCGATGATCGTGGGAGCCGTGCGCGACTTCTACGAGCGCCCGCGCAAGCAGCGCCAGGGCGCCGCGGTGCTGCCGGCCGGCTCGCTGCGGCCGCCGCCCAAAGACTAAAACTGACGGGCTGAGACCAAGCAGCTCGGTGGGCGCAGCCGAGTGGCGAAGTAAGCGCACTGGGTGCGTGCGTGAGCGAGCCACGAGGCGAGACACTCGCGCTTCGCGCTCGCACACCGCGCCCTGGGGCGCTGGATGCGCCGGTAATCAGCCCGTCAGTCGGGGGTCATTCCGGACGTCGCGCCCTCCGACGTCCAGACCCGCACGATGTCGCGCATCGAGAGCACCCCGACCAGATCGGGGCCCTCGTAGACGACCAGATGACGGATGCCGCGCCGCGACATCTCGGCGGCAGCGCGCTCCAGGCTCCAGTCCGGAGCGGCGGCGATCACGCTGTCGCTCATGTGGTCGCCGACCCGCTCGGCGTCGGGGTCTTGGCCTGCGCCGACAGAGAGCAGCACGTCGCGCTCGGTGATGATCCGCGGCGTCGGCGACTCCTCGTCGATGACGATTGCCGCGCCGGTCTTCTTCTCGGCCATCTTGCTGGCCGCGTCGCGCAGGGTGTGCCCCGGGCCGACCGTGAGGACTACCGGCGACATTCCGTCCTTCACAAACATCGCGTCCGCTCCCGCCGTGCTCTTAGTGTTCGATCAGTCGTGCCGATTGGCGCAAGCTTATCCGACCGATTCGCTGCCGCAACCCAGACTTTGCCCGGAGGCGCAGCTATAGAATGCGGCCGCTTCGCCGCCCCAGATGCCGACGTCGCCGACCCTCACCCGTGCGCTTTCGCTATTCGCCACAGCGGCGACGATCGCCCTTGTGGCAGCGGGCTGCGGCACGTCCAACGCCGACCCAGCGAGAGGACGGGCCCTGTTCATCCAGAAGTGCGGAAGCTGTCACACGCTGGCGCAGGCGGCGACCACCGGCACCCAGGGGCCGGATCTCGACGCCGCCTTCGCCGCCGGTCGACTCGCCGGCGGCGAGGACAGCGACACCATCGAAGGGGTCGTCAAGGCACAGGTCGAGTTCCCGCGCCCGAGCACCAGCAACCCCGTGGTCTCGATGCCGGCGAAACTGGTCGAGGGCCAGGACCTCGAGGACGTCGCCGCATATGTCGGCAGCGTCGCCGGGGTGCCGGGAGCGGCGCCGCCCAAGGTTGCAGGCGGACCGGGCGCCCAAGTGTTCGCGGACAACGGCTGCAGCGGCTGCCACACGCTCGCCGCCGCCAACGCCGGCGGCACGACGGGGCCGGACCTCGACAAGATCCTGCCGGGCCAGTCGGCCGCGCAGGTCACCCAGTCGATCGTCGATCCCAACGCCAAGATCGCCCCCGGCTACCCGTCCAGCGTGATGCCGCAGAACTTCAAGACATTGATCCCGCCGGCTCAGCTCAAGCAGCTGGTCCAGTACCTGATCAGCTCGACCAGCGGCGGCAAGTCGTCGACCAGCGGCGGCAAGTCGAGCGGCAAATCCGGCGGCAAGAAGAAGTAGCGGCGCTCAGGCGCTGCGTGCCATCTCGGCCTCGGCCTCGAGGTCGACGACGACGTGGGTGACCGGCAGCTCGATCTCGCTGCGAGCTCGCTCGACCACGCCCTGCTCGAGCCAGCGCGAGCGCTCGGGGGGATGGGTGGAGATGATGATCTCGTCGGCGGGGAACTCGCGCAGCGCATCCTCGATCGCGACGTTCGGCTCCGAGTCGCCAACCTGGCCACGAGCCCGAAGGCCAACCTCCTCAATTGCCAGCAGCGAGAGCTCCATCCGCTGCCGGGCCAACTCGATCGCCTCGTCGAGGTCGGACGACCAGTGCGCCGCCCTCGAGCTGGCCAAGGCCGGGGTGACGACGAGGATCTCGGTCTTCCCGCCGCGACTGCGGTTCTCGATTTCGCGCAGCAGCGCCCGGCCGCCGACGGTCTGGTTGGCGACCACCAGCACGCGGCGCTTGCCGTCGCCGCCGCGCGATAGCTGGACGTTTCCGCGCAGCGCCCCCTTCGAGCTGCGCCAGGCAAGTCCGGCTCCGAAGCCGATCAAGGCAGCAGCCCATGCGGCCCCAATCGCGGGGCGGGTGAGCAGCGTCAGGGCGGTGACCGAGGCGACGCCGATTCCAATCACCACGATCCAGCGAAAGGCGTCCGCCTCCGACCTCAGCGGGTTGTGCATGTCGGCCTCCTCAGTCTAGGGGGAATTATCGCGCCGACGGCGCGAATTGCCAAGCGACGCTGACGCCAACCTCAGGTGATCCGGCCAGAGGAAGCGGTCAACAAGCCACCCGCAAACAGACCGCCGGCGAGGACCCAGAGATACGTCTCACCAGCGGAATAGGCGATTGCGAGCATGAACATCCCGACCACCATCAGCGGAAAGCCGACGGAGGCGCCGATGCCGACCTGCTTGATCGATCCGAAGCCGTCCGAGTGGCTTCTATTCCAACTCTGCCTTCGCCGGCGAGGCCTGTTGTTCACAGCAGCCACGTCAACCTCCAATCGGCGCTCTGGGGTTGGCACCCCAGAAGACCAGGGTCCCTGTCATTCCGATGATGTGGACTAAGACGATGTTAAGCGCCATCGACTTCGCGGTCGCCGCACCGACTCCGACCGGGCCGCCGGA
>JBBQBH010000003.1:0-86662 GCA_038317345.1 Solirubrobacterales bacterium | reverse complement strand
GCCCGTTCGTCGGCGAGCGCAAGCTGGTGCGGATCGAGCGCGTCGAGCGCTCCGCGGCGGTGGCCTCGCTGCCGGGGGTGGAGGTCTCCGGCAACGGCGCCGGCGATGGGAAGGAGGACGGCGACGGGCTAGAATCCTCCGGCTCGGGCAGGCGTCGCGGCCGCAGAGGCGGCCGGGGGCGTTCGGCCGCGACCAAGTCCGATGACTAGCAACTAGCAACCAGCAACTACTCATGTACGCAATTGTCGAAAGCGGAGGCAAGCAGTACAAGGTCGAGAAGGGTGAGACCCTGCTCCTCGACCGCCTGTACGCAAAGGAGGGCGAGAAGATCGACCTGCGGGCAGTGATGTTCCGCGATGGCGACGTGGTCACGGATCCCGCCGAGCTGGAGAAGGTGAAGGTCGAGGCGACGATCGCCGAGCATCTGCGTGGCCCCAAGATCACCGTCTTCAAGTACAAGGCGAAGAAGGGCTACCGGCGTAAGGCGGGCCACCGCTCGGAGCTGACCAAGGTCGAGATCACCGATCTGAAGCAGCTGACTCGCAGGCCGGCGGCGAAGAAGCCGGAAGCCAAGGCCGAGGCGACGGCCGAGCCGAAGGCAGAGGCGAAGGTCGAGACAAAGGCGGAGCCGAAGCCTCGCAAGCCGGCGGCGAAGAAGGCCACGACCCGCAAGGCGCCGGCCCGCAAGAAGGCGACGACGCGCAAGACCTCAGGCAGCTCATCGACCAGGAAGGGAAGCTCAAGTGGCTCATAAGAAGGGGCTCGGCTCGAGCCGCAACGGCCGCGATTCGAAGCCGAAGTTTCTCGGCGTCAAGGTGTTCGCCGGGCAACAGGTGAACGGCGGCGAGATCATCGTCCGCCAGCGCGGAACCCGCTTCCGTCCCGGCGATGGCACCGGCCTCGGCCGCGACCACACGATCTTCGCCACCCGCGCCGGCGTCGTGCAGTTCCGTCCCAAGGGCAAGGGGCGGCTGGTCTCGGTTCAGGGCGAGTAGCGCGGCCCAGCCGCACCTGCGCGGGTCCTGTCACGCCGGACGCGTTCCCGCCCGTGCTCGGAACGCTGCGCGCGGGCGGGAATCGGCTCCGACGCACCACCCGCGCACGATGCCGCTGCGACTCAAGCCTGGTCTGGGCCGCGTGCCTGCGATCGGTCCCATCAGTTGAGGGACTAGCTTTTCCTGAGAAATGAGCAACGAAGCGATCGAAGTAGAGCGTGACCGGCGCTTCGCGGATCGGACTCGCGCCTACGACGTAGTCGTAGACGAGCAGACGGTCGGCCAAGTACGAAACGGCGAGATCAGATCGTTTGCGGTGGAACCTGGCCCGCACGAGGTCTTCATCCGTCGTGGGACCAGCTTTCGCAGTCCCGCGGTAGATGTTGATGTCAAATCTGGCACCCAAGCGCACATGCGCTGCTGGTCAACGCCAAAGCCCGGGCTAGTGCTCTATCAACCTCATATTTCGTCGGTCCTATTGGATCGGCCTGGAGCTTGTGGGCACCGACTTGGGCCACGTGCGCTAGAAGTCGCGGCGCCCCTCGAGGCGCTCGGGTGTCTCGGGCCTGGTCAGCTGGTAGATCGCGAGGCGGTGGCCTCCGGTTGTGGTGATCTCGGCGCAGGGGCCGGGGGGGATGCCGAACGGCTCGCTCACCTCGCAGCCCGCTTCGCGTAGCTCCGCGCTCGTCGCCTCGAGGTCGGCGACCCGGTAGACCAGGATCGGCCGTTCGCCGTCGAGGTGTCCTGCGAAGAGCAGCGCCGGAGCCTCGTCGGTCAGCTTGACCATGGCGACGCGGGTGCCGAACGCCTCGATCGCAAACACGAGCTCGCCGCCGAAGGTCTCGACGAAGTAGCTCGCCTCGGCCGCCGGGTCGCGGCTCGGCATGTAGAGAAAGTCCAGGCTCCTGAACATCTTGCGGCCCCTCCGGGGCCTGACCAGCCAGTGCGTCGACACTTCGTGTCGCCGCCCATCAACACTTGTCAACCTTTCGCCAATGTACGACCGAACGCAAATCCACGTGGAGGCGGGACGGGGCGGCGACGGCTGCGTCAGCTTTCGCCGCGAGGCCCATGTGCCCAAGGGAGGCCCCGACGGCGGTGATGGCGGGCACGGAGGCGACGTGGTGCTGGTCTGCGACGGCTCGCTGCGCGATCTGGCCGGATTGCGCCATCAGCCGCACTTTCGCGCTCAACGGGGCAGCCACGGTCAGGGCAAGGATCGGCACGGCGCCCGCGGCGCCGACGCGATCGTGCGGGTTCCGCCCGGGACCCAGGCGAGCTCGCTGGACGGGAGTCAGATCGACTTGGTCACCGAGGGCCAACGTGCAGTGGTCGCCCGCGGCGGTCGCGGCGGACATGGGAACAAACGCTTTGCGACCTCGGTTCGCCAGACGCCGCGCTTCGCGGAGCGGGGAACCGCGGGTGAGTCGGGTCAGATCGAGCTGCGGCTGAAGCTGCTCGCCGACGCCGGACTGGTCGGGCGGCCGAACGCCGGCAAGTCCTCGCTGCTGGCGCGGCTCACTCGTGCCGCGCCGAAGGTCGCCGACTACCCGTTCACGACCACCGAACCAGTACTCGGGACCCTGGAAAGGGAGGAGCGCCAGGTCGTGCTGGCCGACATCCCCGGGTTGATTGAGGGGGCCGCGGAGGGCGCCGGTCTCGGCCACGAGTTCCTCGCCCACGTCGAGCGCTGCGCGATGCTCGTCCACCTGGTCGAGGTCGCGCCGCTGGAGGGAGATCCCGAGTCCAACTACGAGGCGGTGAGGGCGGAGCTCGACTCCTACGGCGCCGGACTTGCGGAGCTGCCGGAGCTGGTGGTGCTCTCGAAGCGCGACCTGGTCACCAATGAAGAGGCCGAGCGGATGCGCCGACGGTGGACGGATCGACTTGGAGCCCGCGCTCTCGGTGTGCTCGCAATTTCGTCAGTTACTGGGGCGGGCCTGGATGAGCTGAAGGCGGCGATCCTCGCCGCGGTGCCAGAGCAGGCCGCCGCGCCCACCGCACGGCCGGACGCAGCCCTGCCAGAGTTCGAGGCCGAGCACCGCGTTTACCGGCCGGCGGGGGAGGGCGGCTACCGCGTGCAGCCTGAGGGGGAGGGTGCCTACAGGGTCGAGGGCCGCGGCGTGGAGATGCTGTTCGAGCGCCACGACCTCGCCAATGCCGAAGCTCTTGCCTACCTGGAGCAGCGCCTCACCGAGATGGGCGTGCTGGCGGCGCTGCGCGACGCCGGCTTCGAGCCCGGCGACGAGGTGCGCATCGGGGAGCAGGAATTCGAGCTTCACCCAGGTAATTAGGCGCCCCGGCCGAATCTATTTGAGTCATGTCACGGACCGACCTCGAGTCGACCGAGAACCCGGAAGTGCGCGCCGCGGGCGGCGTCCTGGTGCGGCCGGGCGCCGACGGCCTCGAGGTGGCGGTGATCCACCGCCCCAAGTACGAGGACTGGTCGCTGCCGAAGGGAAAGCTGGACGGCGACGAGACCTTCGAGCAGGCGGCGCTTCGCGAAGTCGAGGAGGAGACCGGCATGCGTGCCGAGCTCGGGCCGGAGCTGAGCCCGATCCACTACCGCGACCGCAAAGGCCGCACCAAGCTGGTGCGCTACTGGCTGATGCGGGTCCTGGACGGCGAGTTCCAGGTCGGGTCTGAAGTGGACGAGCTGCGCTGGCTGGACCCGGAGGGCGCCCAGGAGCTGCTCAGCTACGAGCATGACGCGAAGCTGGTCCGCGAGGCGCTGGCCGCTTCCTAGTTGCCGCCGGTCAGTTGGCGTGAGGGTTACGGGCGACGGTGATGTGCAGCTGCTTGAGCTGGTCGTGGACCACGCAATGCAGTGAGGATGGAAGGTTGCACGCCAGCTGCACCGCTGTCGTTGTCGGCTGACAGCCGTGGTGGTGCTGCTTGTCGCCGGAGACCTGAATCCGCACACAGCTGCCGTTCAGCACCTGCGGGTTGGTGGAGGGCTGATAGCCGGGCAGGAAGTAGTCGCTCCAATGCCCGTGGACATGGACCCTGAGCTCCAGACCGCGGGAGGTGTTGTTTTCGATGTGCACGCCCGTGGTCTCCGATGCCTGTGCCAGCGGAATCAGCAGGAAGAACGCGGCAAGGGCAGCGAGTGCGATCCGTTGCATCGGCCATATATCGCCGGGCCAAGCCACAACTGGCATTCGAACAGCGAATGCGGACAGATGGACGGCGCCTCATGCACCGGCATACTCATCTCCCATGACCGTCGTCGCCAAGCTGGGCTCTTCGATTGTCGCCGCAGAAGACGGCGAGCTGCGCACTGACGTGCTCGACCGTGTCTGCGCCCAGGTGGCCGAGCTGGAGAAGGGGGATGAGCAACTGGTGATGGTGACCTCGGGCGCGATCGCGCGAGGTATGCGGCTCATGGACCTGGGCCAACGGCCGGGGGCGATGGACGAGCTGCAGGCGGCCTCGGCGGTCGGACAGGGCGACCTCTTCCGCGCCTACGAGCAGCGCCTTGCGGAGCACGGGGTGCGATCGGCGCAGGTTCTGCTCACCGCGTCGGACATCGCGGCCCGGACCAACTACCTGAATGCGCGCCAGACGCTGCGCAGGCTGCTCGACTGGAAGGTCGTACCGGTGGTGAACGAGAACGACACCACGGCTACCGACGAGATCACCTTCGGCGACAACGACTTTCTCTCCGCCCAGGTGGCGATTCTGCTCGACGCGCGGCTGCTTGTTTTGCTCACCGACATCGAGGGGCTGCACACGGCAGACCCGCGCCAGGACTCATCGGCGGAGCTGGTCGAGGAGGTGTCCGACTTCAGCCAGCTGCAGGGCTATGAGATCGGTGACCGTACGTCGCCGTTCGGCCTCGGTGGGATGCGCAGCAAGGTGGCCGCCGCAGAGATGGCGAGCGAGGCGGGGATCGCGGCGGTGATCTGCGACGGCACCGCACCCGAGACCCTGGGCGCAGCGGCGGCAGGCGAGCGGGTGGGCACGCGCTTCGCCCCCAATCCAACCAAGACCTCGAGCTTCAAGCTTTGGTTGCGTTACGGCAAGCCGGCCCGAGGTCAGATCACCGTCGACGAAGGCGCCGCGAAGGTTCTTCGCGAGCGGGGAAGCAGCCTGCTGCCGGTCGGCATCACCGGGGTCGAGGGAAGCTTCGAGGCCGGTGAGGCGGTCGAGGTCGCGGTCGACGGCGAGGTGGTCGGCAAGGGGATCAGCAACTACTCGGCCGAGGAGATGCGGCGGATTCAAGGGCTGAAGAGCGACCAGGTGCGCGAGCTGATGCCCCATGCGGCCGAGGAGGCTGTACACCGTGACTACTTTGTCCTCGCCTGAGCGCCCGGCGCCCGGCGTGCGGGCGGCTACCCTTAGCTCCGAGATGGCCACAACCGTGAAAAGCGTCGCCGCGAGTGCCGCCGCCGCCAAGCAGGCGTCGCGTCAGCTGGCAGTCGCTCCCACGAAGGCCAAGGACGCGGCGCTGGGCCGGGTCGCAGAACTGCTCCGCGAGCGCATGGCAGACGTGCTGGAGGCCAATGCCGCGGACCTCGCCGACGAGCGTGCCGCCGGGCTCAACAGCGCGCTGCGCGACCGGCTCAGCCTCGACGAGGGGCGGGTGAGCGCCATGGCCGACGGCGTCAACGAGATCATCTCGCTCCCCGACCCGGTCGGCGAGGAGCTCGAGAGGCGCACGATCGCAAGCGGTATCGAGCTGCGCCGGGTTCGGGTGCCGCTCGGGGTCGTTGCAGTCGTATATGAGGCGCGGCCCAACGTGACCATTGACTGTGCCGCGCTGACGATCAAGAGCGGCAACGCGATCTTGCTGCGCGGGTCCAGCTACGCGGAGCGCTCCAACGCCGCCCTTGCCGCGATCGTGCGCGAGGCGCTGGCCGACACCGGCTTGCCCGAGGACGCGGTCGTCCTGCTGCCCGCCGGCGACCACGATGGCCTCGCCGAGCTGGCAACCCAGGACGAGCTGATCGACCTGCTGATCCCGCGCGGTGGCGAGGGATTGAAGGCGGCTCTGAAGGAGGTCGCGACGGTGCCGGTGATCTACGCCGCGGCTGGCAATTGCCACGTCTACGTCCACGACGATGCTGACCTCGAGATGGCGCGCCGGGTCGCCTTCGATGCCAAGGTCGACCGGCCAGGGGTCTGCAACTCGGCCGAGACCCTGCTCGTCAACGCGATCGTTGCGCCGGCCTTTCTTCCCGAGATCCTCGGCGACCTGCACGACGCCGGCGTCGAACTGTTCGGCGACGATCGGGTGCGCGAGAACGCAGGCGACGTCGAGGTCAATGCGGCCACGGCCGAGGACTGGGACACCGAGTACCTGGACATGAAGATGGCGGTCGGGGTGGTCGACTCCGAGCAGGAGGCGATCGACCACATAAACCGCCACGGAACCGGCCACTCGGAGGCGATCATCACCTCCAGCGGACAGGCGGCGAGGGAGTTCACCATCGGCGTCGACGCGGCCGCCGTTTACGTCAACGCCTCGACCCGCTTCACCGATGGCTTCGAGTACGGAATGGGCGCGGAGATCGGCAATTCGACTCAGAAGCTTCACGCGCGCGGCCCGGTCGGGCTGCGCGAGCTGACCACCTACAAGTACGTCGCCCGCGGCGACGGACAAACACGTGGGTAACCCCACGATCCACGCACACCTGGTTGGCCCTTGTGGCCGTCGCATCTCTGCGTCCTCGGGCGCTCGTGTGCCTGCAGCACACGTCACGCCCTGCGTCCTTGACCTGCTAGGCCACACGGGCCCCCAGGCGCACGCGGCCATGGGGTCACCCACGGGGGGGTAGAGGTCCGGTCGCTGCGGTCGGCGTCCTCGGATCGGCGTTCAACCCGCCGCATCTTGGGCACTTGGCGCTTGCGCAGGAGGCGCTCTGGCAGCTCGACCTCGATCGGGTGCTGTTCGTCCCCACCGGCCAGGCCCCCCACAAGCGGATCCTCGACGATCCCGGCCCAGAGCTGCGGCTTGCGATGACACGTCTCGCGGCAACCGACGACGAGCGCTTCGTCGTTTCGACCCTGGAGATCGAGCGCGACGGGCCGTCCTACACGTATGAGACTTTGGAGCAGCTTGCCGAGCAAGGGGACGACAGCCTGGTGTTCGTGATGGGGGCGGACGCGGCGGTTGGGCTGGAGAGCTGGCGCAACCCCGAGCGGGTCGTGGAGCTGGCGAAGCTGGCGATCGCCCGTCGCGCCGGGATCTCGGAGGCCGACGTCGTATCGGTCCTCCGCAGCCTCGGGGCTGAGGACCGCGCCGAAATGCTCGAGATGCCGGAGTTTGGGATCTCCTCGTCTGCGGCGCGCGAGCGCGCCAAGGCGGGACGGCCGTTGCGCTACGTCGTGCCGGAGCAGGTGGCTCGGTTCATCGAGGAAAAAGGGGTGTACTCGCGCTGATGGATTCCGAGGCTCTGGCCCGCAGGCTGGCTGAGCTGGCTGACTCGAAGGGTGCGACGGAGATCGTCGCGCTCGACATGCGCGGGCTCGTCTCCTACACCGACTTCCTGGTCATCTGCACGGGGCGCAACGAGCGCCAGGCCGCTGCGATCGCCGACGAAGTGGGATTGCGCCTCAAGCGCGACGAGAGACTGATGCCGCGCCAGGTAGAGGGAGGACCGGCGGCCGGTTGGGCGGTGCTGGACTATCTGGACTGCGTGCTGCACGTGTTCACGCCCGAGCCACGGGACCGTTACCGGCTCGAGCTGCTGTGGGGGGACGCTCCGCGGCTCGAGCTGGGGCTCGCCGGAGAGGCGCTGGAGCATCGCGCCGCCCGTGCCTGATTCACGCCTGGGGCCGGGCCATCCGAACAGGTGTTCGACCTCGCGTCGGATGTGACGAAATAGCGTCCGACCACGCCCCTAGCTTGCCGGCCATGGGTAGCTTCCGGAGGGCTTTCCTCGGCTACCGGCGCGCAGAGGTTGATGCGGCCGTTAACTCCCGCGATGTCCGCCTCGGTGAGTTCGAGCGCGAGCTGCTCGCACTCTCGGAAATGCTGCTGGGGCGCGAGCGCGAGCTGGATGGTTTGCGCGAGGCGCTTCGGGAGGCGAACGCTCGTCACGACCGCAGCCTCAACGCCCTGCAGACGGTGGCGATGCGGGTCGAGGAGATCCACGCACAGGCCCGCGGCCAGGCGACAAGGATTCGCATGAAGGCGCTGGCCGACGCGGTCGAGATCAGCTACAAGGTGGGGGAGATCGCGGAGCGAATCGCGATCGAGCAGCTGCCGTCGAACGGCAGCGATCCGATTGCCGAGGAGCGGGGCGCCGCGCGATCGGCGCCGGAGCTGTTCGAAGGGATCGTCGAGGTGGAGATCGGTCCCCTCGGCGACTTCTCGCAGTTGGTTGGGTTCGAGGACGCGGCGGCGAACATCGGCGCGACCTCGGAGATCTCGGTGCGCAAGTTCTCCGAGGGGCGGGCGACGCTGTCGATGCGGCTCAACGAGCCGGTCGAGTTGCTGCGCGAGCTGGAGCAGCGGTCGCCGATGCAGTTCCGGGTTCGCAAGACGGACCAAGACCGCGTCGTCCTCGATCTCGACGACGAAGCCGAAGCCGCCTGATCTGATTCGCGGGGTAGGGCAGGGCGTCACACTTTCGTGACGTTTCTGTCTTGTTCTATGACAAGGATTGGGCGAACATGTGTTCGTGCACGAGGGGAATCCGAACCGCAAAGGAGCGATCGCAGAGGCGGTAATCGCCGCTGAGGCGATCAAGCTCGGAATACGGGTTCTCCGGCCGGCTGTTGAGCATGAGCCGTATGACCTTGCGTTCGACCTTGAGGATCGTCTGCTCCGTGTCCAATGCAAGTGGGCCCAACACCAAGGCAGCATCCTGATTGTCCACACCTCCCGGTGCCGCACCACCAAGCGGGGCTTCGTCCGATCGACATATCTCGAAAGTGAGATCGACGCGATCGCGGCCTATTGCGGAGACATGGATCGGTGCTATCCCTTGCCGGCCGAGTTGGCCGTCGGCACGCACGCGGTCCACTTGCGCTTGGAAGCTCCGCGGAACCGACAACGCGCCGCGATAAACTGGGCTGCCGATTACGAGCTTGGGGCCATAGCTCAGCTGGGAGAGCGTCGCAATGGCATTGCGAAGGTCGTGGGTTCGAGCCCCACTGGCTCCACTCAGAATTCCCCTCCGGCAGAGGGAGTCGAAGTCGGCGCCCACGAGTTCCGCAACCGCTTTGGTTGGTACATGGAGCGGGCGAAGGCGGGAGAGGAATTCCTAGTCACCCGTCGGGGCAAGCCCTACGTCCGCCTCGTCCCGGCATCCCAGCCGGCCTGAGGGACAACCCTCAAAGCCAACTCGGCGGCTCAACAAATCCTCTCGCCTGCCGATCAATCAACGGTGAGCGCCAACGATTACGTCATCGCGCAGGGATTGCGCGACACTCGCGGCACCTTCGAGACCTGGCAGCAGGGGCGCTGGTCGGTGCTCGGCGGTTGGGCGGCACTGAGCCTGGGGATCGCCTGCGCATTGCTCGGCGCAACCTGGGCCGTCGCCAACCTCGTCACACCAGACATCTCGCCGATCACGCTCGCCGGCGTAACCCACCCCGTCGACCTCTCCGACTATCTGCACATCCTGCTCCGCAACGGGGCGGTCCTGGCCTTCCACGCCACCGCCTGTGTCGCCGGGTTCATCGCCGGGGCCTCGATGCCGATCGCGGCTCAATCGCGAACCGGCCTCTCCCGTTGGGTCCACGTGAAGGCGGGCGAGCTCGCGATCGCCTTCGTGATCGGCGTGACCTTCTTCTCGCTTTCGATCCAGGCCCTGACCCTCGGCTTTCAGGCCTCGACCCTCGCCTACCACCTCCACATCAGCAACGGTCTGCTGATCCTCAGCGTCCTGCCCCAGGCGCTGATCGAGCTGACCGCCCTCTTCCTGCCGCTCGCCGCCTGGATCCTCGCCAGCCGCAAGGGCGAGTGGAACCAGCTGCTCGCCGCCACCTTCGTCACCGTCGCAATTGCCGTACCGATGCTGCTCGTCGCGGCGCTGATCGAGATCCTCCTCTGGCCCCAGATCCTGATCTCGATCTCTCCGATCCTGAGCTAGGTCGACACTAGGCTCGCGCCCATGTCGGGCGGCTACTCAGGAACGCCCCTGCCGAAGAAGCTGGGCATCAAGGAAGCCTCGACCTTCGTCCTGGTGTCAGCCCCGGACCGGTTCGAGCAGACGCTCGGGGAGCTTCCAGAGGGAGCCCGCATGAGACACGGCAACCGCGGTGCGCGCGAGATCACGATTGGTTCGTGACCTCGAACAAGGACCTCGAGCGCCGCTTCGAAGCGATCGCGGGCTCGGTGGGTGAGGGAACCCTCTGGGTCGCCTGGCCGAAGCAGTCCAGCGACATGGCCGGGGACCTGACCGAGGACGGCGTCCGCGACGTCGCGCTTCCCCGCGGAATGGTCGACACCAAGGTCTGCGCGATCGACGAGACCTGGTCCGGGCTTCGCCTGACTCGCAGGCGGACCAATCGCAAGTCGTCATAAACCGATAACCGGAGAACCCGCGTCCTTCCTAGGGTCCGCCGATCGGCCCGCGCGGCGCAAGGGGCGGGCCGCTGGCTGCCGGCCGCCCGCAATAATCGCCCCCGTGAGCAGCTACGACCCGAACGCAATCGAGCGCCGCTGGCAGCAGGTCTGGGAGTCAGAGCGCACCTGGGAGGTCCCCAACCCCGGCCAGCCTGGCTTCGACGAATCGAAGCCGAAGTCCTACGTGCTCGAGATGCTGCCGTATCCCTCCGGCGAGCCGCACATCGGCCACCTCAAGGTCTACTCGGTAGGCGACGCAGTCGCCCATTACCAGCGGCGCAACGGCTTTCGGGTCATCCATCCGATGGGCTACGACGCGTTCGGCCTCCCGGCTGAGAACCACGCAATCCAGACCGGCGAGCATCCACGCGACTCGACCGCAGCCGCGATCGCAGCCTTCCAGCGTCAATTCCGCCGTTGGGGGGTCTCGATCGACTGGAGCCGCGAGCTCTCGACCGCAGAGCCGGCCTACTACCGCTGGACCCAGTGGATCTTTGTGAAGCTGTTCGAGCGCGGCCTCGCGTATCGCCAGGAGGCGGCGGTCAAGTGGTGCCCCAAGGACGCGACTGTGCTCGCCAACGAGCAGGTCATCGACGGTCGCTGCGAGCGCTGCGGGACCGAGGTCGAGGTGCGCCAGCTCGAGCAGTGGTTCCTCCGCATCACCGACTACGCCGATCGGTTGCTCAACGACCTCGAGTCGATCGAGTGGCCCGAGCACGTGAAGACGATGCAGCGCAATTGGATCGGTCGCTCGGAGGGCGCCGAGGTCGTCTTCCGCTGCGAGGAGCTGGGCATCGACTTCCCCGTCTTCACGACCCGCCCCGACACGCTGTTCGGCGCCACCTTCTTCGTCCTCGCGCCCGAGCATCCGGCGATCGAGCGGCTGGTCGCCGGCACCGACGCCGAGGGCGCGGTGCGCGACTACGTCAACAAGGCGCTGCGCGAGTCGACCGAGGAACGAAGCGCCGAGGATCGCGAGAAGACCGGCGTCCCGCTCGGCCGCACCGTCACCAACCCCGTCAACGGCGAGCAGATCCCGATCTTCGTCTCCGACTACGTGCTGATGGAGTACGGCACCGGGGCGGTGATGGCGGTGCCCGCGCACGATCAGCGCGACTACGAGTTCGCGACCGCGTTCGACCTGCCGATCCGACGCGTCGTCGAGCCGCCTGACGGCGACGTGCCCGAGGACGCCGCCTACGTCGAGCACTCCGAGGACGAGGTGCTCGTCGATTCCGGCTCCTTCACCGGGGTGCGCGCCGACGAGGCGATCGAGAAGATCACCGGCTGGCTGCAGGAGAAGGGCCTCGGCAAGCCAGCGGTCAACTATCGCCTCCGCGACTGGCTGATCTCGCGGCAGCGCTACTGGGGCTGCCCGATCCCGATCGTCTATTGCGAGAAGTGCGGCATCGTGCCGGTGCCCGAGGACCAGCTGCCGGTCGAGCTGCCCGAGGTCGAGGACTTCGCGCCGAAGGGGCGCAGCCCACTCGCCGCCGCCGAGGACTGGGTCGCGACCGAATGCCCGCAGTGCGACGGCCCAGCGCGGCGCGAGACCGACACCATGGACACCTTCGTCGACTCCTCCTGGTATTTCCTGCGCTACTGCGACGCCAGCAACGAGGCGGCTGCCTGGGACCGCGACGTGCTGCGCGCCTGGATGCCGGTCGACCAGTACATCGGCGGGGTCGAGCACGCGATCCTGCACCTGATGTACGCGCGCTTTTTCACCAAGGCGCTCGCCGACCTCGAGCTGCTGGACGTGGAGGAGCCGTTCCAGGCCCTGTTCACGATCGGGATGATCACCCGCGACGGGGCGAAGATGTCGAAGTCGAGGGGCAATGTGGTCGATCCCTCCGATTACGTCGAGCACCACGGCGCCGACACCGCGCGCTCCTACGTGCTCTTCATCGGCCCACCGAGCCAGGACGCCGACTGGTCCGACGAAGGGGTCGAGGGCATGCACCGGTTCATGTCCCGGCTCTGGCGGCTCGGCCAGGAGGTTGCTGAGCGCACCGAGCCGAACGACGAGCAGCTGGCGACGAGTGACGGAGCCCGCGGCGATGCCAAGACCCTGCTCGCAAAGACCCACTGGGCGATCGACAAGGTGACACGGGACTTCGAGCGCGGCTTTCAGTTCAACACCGCGATTTCAGCAGTAATGGAGCTGGTCAACGAGGCCTACCGGTGCAAGGACTCGCTCTACGGCGATCCCGTGGGAGACGCCTGCCTCCGGTTCGCAACCGCGACCGCCGCCTCGCTGATCTCCCTCTTCGCCCCCCACCTGGGCGCCGAGGTCTACGAGCTGCTGACTGGCGATCGGGTCTGGGAGCAGCCCTGGCCGAAGGCCGATCCGGCGGCGTTGAGCGCCGATACGACCGTCTACGCGGTGCAGGTGAACGGCAAGCTTCGCGACCGGATCGAGGTCCCCGTGGACACGCCGGAGGACGAAGTGCTCGCTCAGGCGCGGCAGAGCGAGAAGGTTCAGCGCCACCTCGACGGCAAAGTTGTCGACAAGGAGATTTTCGTGCCAGGCAAGCTCGTAAACCTCGTCGTGCGCTGAGTCTGCTAGAAGTCCCACCGTGCTTGTCAGGCGGCTTAGCGAGGCGTCCGTCGAGGAGTGGCACCGCCTCCGCTCGCATGTCCTCATGGACGCAGGGGAACTCGGTTCCCGCAATATGTCGGTGACCTGGCTCGAGGTCCCGGCCGGGGTTGAGCAGACGCTCCATTCCGACGAGCAGGCCGAGCAGGTCTACGTGGTGGTCCGGGGTCGCGGGCAGATGTCGGTTGCCGGAGACACCGGCGAGATCTCCGAAGGGGACCTGGTGCTCGTTCCCCCGGCGACCGACCACGCAATCTCCAACAGCGGCGACGGTGAGCTGGCCTGCATCTCGGTGCAGTCGCCGCCTGTGGCTGTTGCAGAGCTTTACGGCCGGCAGATGGCCGAAGTAACCGGATACGACGAAGACGACGACGACGCGTAGGCTGCCGGCAAGCGTCTCCGACGCCGCATGATTCGGCGCAGGGCGATCGTCCATGGGCGCGTGCAGGGGGTGTTCTTCCGCGACACGATGCGTCGCATGGCGCAGTCGCGCGGGGTTGCCGGCTGGGTCACCAACCGGCCCGACGGGACGGTTGAGGCCGTCTTCGAGGGAGAGCCGGAGGACGTCGAGTCGATGTTGACCTTCTCTCGCGAGGGACCTCGCGGCGCCACCGTGGAGCGGGTCGAGGTGATCGAGGAAGAGCCCGAGGGCCTGAGCGGATTCGCGATCCGCTAGCGGCGCCGATGGCGGCGTCTCGCGATCGCTGAATCTTGCGCTTGCGGCGCCTTGCTCGACAGCATTGGCGCACCATCGGTACGGCTGGGCCGCAGATCATCCCGCGATCGCCGAGCTCAGCCGCACCCAGATCGCCGTCTACGGCGCAATCGCGATCGCCTTGCTGCTGGTGGGGGCACGGGCGATCGGCAGTCAGGGAAGCGGCGACTCGGGCAGCGTCTTCGGATCGTCGGCGCCAAGCGGCGGCTCATCGTCAAACAGCGGCTCCTCGGACGGATTCGCAGTCAGCCAGGAGGGCGGCGGGGACGTAGTCGTCGACGTCGCCGGGGCGGTGCGCAGCCCGGGCGTCTACCGGTTGCCCTCGGGGGCGCGAGTGACCGACGCGGTGCAGCGAGCCGGCGGCGGTACCGCCAGCGCCCTGCTGGAGCAGATCAACCTGGCGGCACGGCTCGGAGACGGCCAGCAGATCGTCGTTCCCGAGCGCGCCCAGGGGTCTGCCCCGGTAGCGGCGGGGGCTGTCACCGCCTCCGATCAGGGACCGATCAGCCTCGGAAGCGCCAGCGTCGAGCAGCTCGACACGATCGAGGGGGTCGGTCCGGTGACGGCACAGGACATCATCGACTTTCGCGATCAGCACGGCGGCCTGTCCTCGATCGAGCAGCTCGACCAGATCAGCGGCATCGGTCCGGCGACGATGGGGGCACTGCGCAAGCGGCTGCAGCCCTGACCGCGCACTGGCGCTTCGCGGTTCTCGGCGGGGCCGCCGCCGGTCTGGCGCTGGCGCCGCTCGCCGAGCATGCGGGCGGCACCGAGGCGCTGGGTGCCCTGTTCGTCTCCGCGATTGCCCTGATCCTCACGCGACCGCGCTGGGGAGGAGCCGCGGTCCTGTGGCTGACGCTGGTTGGACTCGCCTGCGCCGGGGCAGGGCTGCTGTTCGGGGCGGCACGGCTGCGATCGATCGACGGCGGCGCGTACATGCCGCCGGCCGGCACCCGCATCGCGGTGCGCGGCTACGTCGCGGCGGTGCCGCGGCGCACCGACGGGACCGTGCGAGTCCGGGTCGCGACCCCACGCGGCAGACTCGCGGTCGAGGCGCCCGAGCCCGTTCCGGACCTGCCTATCGGCGCCGAGGTGAGCGCGGCGGGGACGATCACCGTTCCGCCGCCATGGCTGCGGGACAACCTGCGCCTCAATGGGGCCGGGAGGATTCTGCGCGCCGCCCGAATCGAGTTGACGGGCGGCCGCCGGGGTGGGGCAAAGGGACGTATCGACCTGATCCGCTCCCGGGCAGAGGGTGCGCTCGGTCAGGGTATGCCGGAGGAGCAGGCCGCCCTGGCGCGGGGGTTCGTGCTCGGCGAGGACGACCGGATCCCGCCGGACACCAAGACGGCGTTTCAGCGCAGCGGGTTGGCGCACCATCTCGCGGTGAGCGGGGAGAACGTCGTCCTGCTGGCGGTGCTGGCCGCGCCGCTGCTCGCTGCGCTGGGGATCCCGCTGCGGGCACGGCTGGTCTGGCTGCTGGCACTGATCGCCCTCTACGTCCCGCTCGCCGGAGGGGGTGCCTCAATCCAGCGCGCGGGGGTGATGGGGGCCGCCGCCGTGGTGGCGACGCTGGCCGGGCGACCCGCCTCGCGCACCTACGCGTTGCTGCTCGCTGTTGCCGTCACCCTGGGACTCAATCCGCGCGCAAGCTCCGACGTAGGCTGGCAACTCAGCTTCGCGGCGGTCGCCGGAATCTTCGTCTTTGGCGCGCCGCTGCGAGACCTGCTGCTGGCCCGACTCGGCGACGGCGGCTGGCGGCGAGGGCTTGCGGATGGGGTTGCGGTGACGGTTGCGGCGACCCTGGCGACGGCGCCGCTGATGGCCCACCACTTCGAGGCGATCTCGGCAACGTCGCTGCTGGCCAACGTGCTCGCGCTGCCGGCGGTCGCACCGGCGATGTGGTTGGGCATGGTGGTGGCAGCGGTCGGGCAGGTCCCCGCGGTCCCGGTCGAACCCCTCAACTGGCTCAACTCATTGCTGCTGGCCTACATCGGCCAGATCGCCGAGTGGATGGGATCGCCCCGATGGGCGCTCGTCGCTCTGCCGATGTCGAGCTGGACCAGCGTGCTCGCCGCTTACGCCGCGCTGCTGGCCGGGGGACTGGCGTTGCGCCGCTGGGTCGCCGGGCGCCAGGGGTTGCGCCCCCGCACCCGCGCGCTGTTTCGGCGTCCGCTGCGGATTGGTGTCGCCGTACTTGCGGCGCTCGCGATCGTAGCCAGCTCCGGTTTTCTGGGAGCTGGTGCAGGGGCGCCCCCCCTGGTCGGCCTGCGGGTGTCCGTTCTCGACGTCGGGCAGGGCGACTCGATCCTGCTCCAGCCCGCCGACGGAGCGCCGCTTCTGGTCGACGGCGGGCCTCCCGGAGATGGCCTGCGCGCCAAGCTCGGCGATCTCGGGGCGGGCTCGCTGGCTGCCGCGGTCGTAACCCATGACCAGTCCGACCACGCTGGCGGGATCGAGGAACTGCTCGGATCGCTGCCGGTGCACCGCCTCGTTTACGGCGAGGTCGGCCAGCGATTGATCGACAGAGCGCGAGCCGTCGGTGCAGTGCCCACCCGCGTCGCCGAGGGAAGCGAGCTGCGCTCCGGGTCGCTGCGGCTCGAGGTTCTGTGGCCGCCCAGCGAGCTGCTCGGCGGCGCCCTGCCCGAGGACCCCAACGCCGAGTGCCTTGTCCTGCTGGCTCGCTGGAGGCACTTCGAGATGCTGCTGACCGCCGACGCGGAGGCCGAGGCGGTGCCGATGGACCCCGGGCCCCTCGATGTGCTGAAGGTCTCCCATCACGGCAGCGCCGATGCAGGATTGGCCGGACTCCTCGATCGGACCGCTCCGCGCCTGGCGGTTATCTCGGTCGGCGAGCACAACCCTTACGGCCACCCCGACCCCAGCACGCTGGCGACGCTCGGGGCGGATCACGTTCCGATGCTGCGGACCGATCTCGACGGGACGGTGACGATCGACGTGGGCCGCGCGGGAGCACAGATCGAGGCGCAGCGCTGATCTGGACGGAGAGACTCCCCGTTTTTGGGTAGTTCCTGGGGCAGTACCGGCGTGGCCGCCGCGATTCATGCCAGAATCGATGCGTGGCGTAGCCGCCGATTTCGGTCGGACGGTGCCGCAGCAGGTGCATGAATAAATTCTCCTCGGAGACAGCTTGGCTGGTGGTGGAGCCAGAACTGGAGGAAGTCACGCTTTCTCCTTCGGGCCGGTGCGGTCTCGTTTGTGCTGCTCGCGGGCGCTACGGCAGCCGCTTTGATGCTCGGGCACTACGCCGGCTTCAGCAGCTGGCCTGACCTGATCAACGGGGGCAAGGGAACCAACGCCGGTTCTGCTTCCCTCGCCACCTCGCCCCAGGCGGGGCGCGGGCACGGCAGAGGCACCTTCCTCAATATCGGGCCGGGTTCGCTGCCGTTCGCGGTCGGCGCGGCTCCCCTTCCCCTGCCTGGTGTCGCGCCGGCGGGCCCAGGCGTCCTGGTTACGAACAACGGAGGCGGTGGGCCCAACGGCGGTGGGCCCAACAACGGCGGAGGACCCGGGGGCGGTGGGCCGGGCAACGGTGGCGGGACACCCGGTGGCGCTGTCACCGGCCCTGGAGAGGGCGCGCCGAGCGGCCCGGAGGGCCCCGTCAGCCCCGTTAGCCCGCCGCAGCCGCAGCCGCCGACTGGCGGGTCCGGTGGCGGGCAGACACCGGGCGGCTCGACCCCCGGCGAGACGCCGCCGCCGATCGGGAAGCCCGGCGACGGAGGCGGCGACGACAGTGGCGGTGGCGGTGGCGGTTGCAACGGAAGCAACATGAGCGCCGACCAGCAGAGCGTCGATCCCGCGGCTGACCAGGCGTCAACCGAATCGGCCGACACCCCGTCGGAAGTCTCTGAACCTGCCCCGCCCGCGCCTGACCCGCCGTCACCACCCACGCAGCCCGAGTACACCCAGGCGGTTGCGCAGCCTCTGGCCGATCCATCGCCGGACGCAGGGGCGCCTCCGGCGCCTGAGCAAGAGCCAAGTTCCTAGCTCGCTGCGGAAGTTCTGACCGCACCCGAGGGGAGGGCGCGTCGCATCGTGCGACGCAGGGGCTGAGCCACGTCCGCGGAAGTCAACGGATGTCCTAGTCGCAATCGGGTTTTGAGCAGGATCGCTCTCATTTCGTGGCTGCGGGTGGGCGATGACAAGGGTGAGGTCCTCAATGTTGCCCTTCTTCAGACATCCATTCGCAGCGACGGCCCGGGTCCGTTCGATGCCCAACCTGCTCGACCGTGCCCGGCTCGCCTCGGTCACGCTGCTGGCGGCGTTTGCCGCGCTCAGCCTGGCGCTGGTCGGACACCTCGCAGGAAGCGGCGTTTCGGTGCCCCTGCCCCCCCTGTCAGGGCTGGGCAAGGTGCTGACGACCCCGAATCAGCCCGCAGATTCGCATGCCGTGCGAGGGCCGCACGGCACGAGCCCCAGTGCGACCGGTCTTGGCAGCGGCGCTGTCATCGGCGCCAACTCTGGGATCACGAGTGGTGCAGGTCGCGGAGCGGGCCACCAGGGGTCGGCGCAATCCGGCTCCCCGCACTCAAACGCTGCCGGTCCGCGTCAGGTGGGAGTCACGATCGGCACCGCCGCTTCGGGCCAGCCCTCGACCACGATCCCGGCCCCGTCCTCGCCGTCCTCGCCCGGGGGATCTTCGGGCTCCAGCACGGCGGGCACCGGCCAAGGGGACGAGACCTCGGGTACCCCGTCCGGCAGCCAAGCAGGACGCGCGGCCAACAACTATGGCCATGGCCCCGTCACAACGAGCCCGGGCACGACGAGCAACTCGCATTCGACCAGCTCCCAGACTTCGGCTCAGTCGGGGACGGCGGGCTTTGACTCATCCGGATCTTCGAACAGCAAGACGTCCAGCTCGACGAGCAGCAAGACATCCAGCTCGACGAGCAGCTGGACTGGCACCAAGACCAGCTCGACCAGCAAGACGAGCTCGACCGTCAGCGGCGCCAGCGGCTCGATCACCAAGACACCGAGCTCGAAGAGCTCGGTGGGCAGCAAGGTCGCGGGCCTCGTCCCCGGTCATCTGAAGTAGCGATCCCGCCCAGCCTTGATCGGCGGCCGGCCCCGACCGGCCGCACCAGCCTGCCGGCGCCGGGCCCGCAAATACACTCAGACGATGGCCGAGATGAAGCCCATCTATCTGATCGCCGGTGGCGACGAGGCAAAGATCGCAGCCGCGCGGCGCCGGCTGCGCTCCCGCGCCGAAAGCGAGGGTGGGGTGGCCGCGCTGCAGGTCTTCGAGCCGATCGAGGGGCGCGGGGCCCCCTCCGCCGAGGCCCTGGTGGCGGCGATCCCGGCGATGTCCCTGACCACGGCGCGGCGCTATCTGCTCGCGGATCACGTCGAGCGCTGGTCCGAGGCCGATCAACGCACTGTCGCCGACTCGCTCGCCTCGATATCCGACGACCTGACGGTGGCACTGATCGCCCACGGAAAGCCAGCCGGGAAGCTGGCCACGGCGGTGCGCAAGGCGGGGGGCGAGGTGCTGACCTACGACGCGCCACGACAGCGGGACCTGCCGCCCCGCCTCGTCGCCGACGCTTCGGAGCGGGGCTTCAGCCTCGACCCCGGCGCCGCCAAGCTCCTGGTCCAGCGGATGGGCGCCGGCCCGCTTCGGCTCGCCAATGAGCTGGATCGGCTGGCGCTCTGGGCCGGTGAGGGCGGCAAGGTGAGTGCCGCCGATCTCGAGGCGATGGTCAGCGACAATTCCGAGACGGCCGTCTGGTCGCTGTCGGATGCGCTCGTCGAGGGCAACGCGGAGCAGGCGCTGGCGATCTCCGAACGCCTGCTGGCGCAGGGCGAAAGCGTCACCGGCCTGGTCTATGCGCTGGCCTCCAAATTGCGCAAGGCGAACACGGCATTGGAGCGCCTCGAGGCGGGGACCCCCGCGAAACAGATCGAGTCCGAGCTTGGGATGCACCCGTACGCCGCCAAGCAGCTCCTGGCCCGGCTCGAGGCCTGCTCGCCGGAGCAGCTTCGCGCCGCGACGGCATCGCTGGCCGACCTCGAGGTCTGGTGCCGGGGTGGGGCTGAGTACGGCGACGCACTGGCACTCACGCTCACCCTCCGCAAGGCCGCCGGCGCGGCGGCCTAGAGCGGGCCGGGCCTAAGCGCGGCTCGCCAGCCTCGCGGCCCGCGACTTCTTGCGGGCGGCGTTGCGAGAGTGCAGGGCGCCCTTCTGGACGGCCTTGTCGATCCGCGAGACGAGCGCTCGATGCTCCTTCTCGACCGCCGCGGAGTCGTTCTCGGACACGGCCTGCTCGAGCCGCCGGAAATGGGTCTTCACGGCGCCGGCCACGAGCTGATTCTCGGCATGCTCGCGCGCCGTTCTTAAGATCCGCTTCTTCTGTGAGGCTATGTTGGCCATCTCTTCAGGGCCGAGCCGGGTGCCTTCCGGCTTCGAGCGGCCGCCGACTATAGCGAGCCATTCACCGCACCAGATGCCCACGCCCCCGGCACCCGACAGCCCAGACCAGGCACGAGACGAGGTGGCCCTCGACGCAGCCGAGCGGGCGGCGGAGGCATTTAACCCTGGAGAGGAGCCCGCCGCCCCACCGGCGCCCGGCGAGCGAGCGGGACGGTTGGCCAGGTCCACGGCCTTCTTCTCCGTCGCCACCGCGGCCTCGCGCATCGCCGGCCTGGTGCGCGAGATCGTCGCCGCCAGCTACTTCGGAGTGAAGGGGCCGATGTCGGCGTTCACGGTCGCCTTCCAGGTCCCCAACCTTGTCCGCAGCCTCTTCGCCGACGCCGCGTTGCAGCCGGCCTTCGTGCCGATCTTCACCGAGCAGCTGGAGAAGGGCAACTACAAGGAAGCGTTCCGGATGGCGTCGGCGATGCTGTTCGTGGTCACCCTGGTGCTGGGCGCGATCACGGCCCTCTTCGTGTTGTTGGCGCCGCTCGTGATGCCGCTCTTCGCGCCCGGCCTGAAGGGCGAGATCAGGGACCTGATGGTGGTCCTCTCTCAGATCCTCTTCCCGATCCTGATCCTGCTCGGATTGAGCGGGCTCGTGGTCGGGATCCTCAACAGCTACGACCGCTTTGGCGCCTTCGCGATCGCGCCGCTGTTCTGGAACCTGACCATCATCGGCGTCCTCGTGTTCCTGGCGCCGGCCTTTCACGGGAACAACCGCATCTACGCCTACGCGATCGGGATCCTCGCCGGCACGGTGGTTCAACTCGCGATCCCGGTCTTCGACCTGCGCAACACGCCCTTCAAGTTCACGCGGCGATTCGGTCGCCCGTGGCGCAATCCGGCGGTGCGCAGGGTTCTGCTCTTGATGCTGCCGGTGACGATCAGCCTCGGATTGATCAACTTCAACCTGCTGATCAACAGCTTTTTCGGCAGCCTCGTCTCCGACCGCGGGCCGGCGGCGATCGACAAGGCATTCCGCGTCTACCAGCTGCCGCAGGGAATCTTCTCGGTGGCGATCACCACGGTCCTCTTTCCGACCCTGGCTCGGTTCGCGGCCCGCGGCGCGCGCGACGACCTACGGGCGACGATGGCCAACGGGATGCGCCAGATCGTCTTCGTGCTGCTGCCCGCGGCGGCCGCGGTGCTGGTCCTGTCGGAGCCGATGATCCGGCTCGTCTACCAGCGCGGAGAGTTCACCGCCTCGCAGACCGATCTGGTCTCGACGGCGCTGTTCTGGTTCGCCTTCTCGCTGCCCTCCAACGGCCTTTTCCTCCTCCTGACGAGAACCTTCTTCAGCCTCCAGAAACCCTGGATCCCGACTCTGATCTCGGGCGCGAACCTGGCAGTCACGGCGATCGCAGCGCTGCTGCTCTACAAGCCCTTCGGGGTGGGAGGGATCGTCGCCTCGACCGCGATCGCAACCATCGCCAGTGTGATCGTCCAATGCGTGGTCCTCCGACGTGAGCTTGGGGGACTGGAACTGAGCCGCCTGGCCGATTCCGCACTGAGAATCGGCGCGGCCTCGGCGGCATTGGCCGCTGTCAGCTACCTCGTCTGGCACCAGCTCGACTCGGCCTTGGGGCGATCGCTGGGTGGGCAGACGATCTCGCTCTGCACCGGTCTCGCTGCCGGCTTCGCCGTCTATCTCGGAGTTGTCCGGGTGCTGCGGGTCCCGGAGCTCGACCAGATCCTGCGCCTGCTTCGCAGGCGCTGATCGAGAGGGCCGCAATTTGCTCGGCGCTGGCGATTACCTGCTCGGAGCGGCGGAGCTGGTCGCAGTCATGCTCGGAGCTGCTGCCGCCGCGACACGGGTTCGCGCGCGGTTGCTGCCGGGATGGACCGGTCCGCCCGCCTGGCTCGCCGACCTGGTGCTCGGTCTTGCGCTGGTTTTGGGGGTCGCCGAGCTGCTGGGCTCGTTTGGCGCCTTTCGCGAGCTCCCCTTCGTACTCGGCATCGTTGTTGCTGGCATCGCGGTTCGAGTCTGGGTTCGTCCAGGGCCCGGTCCGCGCCCCGGGCGGCAGCTGCCGCCAGCTCCCCCGAGCGGTGGGATCGCGAAAGCGGCCGCGCTGCTGGTCGCCGGGCTGGTCATCGCCCATTGGTCGATTGGGGTGCGCGTCGTCCTCGACGCCGGCATCACCAACTTCGACTCGACCTGGTACCACGGACCGTTCGCGGCGCACTTCGCGCAGAGCCACTCCACCTTCAACCTCGACTTCATCGCCCCGCAGTTCCTGGCCTGGTTTTACCCAGCGAACTCAGAGCTTCTGCATGGGGTGGGAATCCTCGCCTTTGGGCGCGACAACCTCTCGCCGCTGATCAACGCCGGCTGGCTGGCGGGCACGCTGCTGGCCGCCTGGTGCATCGGCCGTCCCTATGGGGTCGGTGCGCTCTCGCTGATCGGCGCGGCGGTAGTCCTCGATGCGGGGGCGCTCGCCGACCAGGCGGGATCGATGCGCAACGACATGCCGGCGATCTTTTTCCTCACCGCCGCGGCCGCCGTTGCCGTCAACGCGCGGGCATCGGAGCGGGACCCCTGGCCGGCGCCCGGCGCTCTCGTCGTGGTCGGCCTGGCAGCGGGACTGGCGGCCGGGGTGAAGCTCAACTACCTGGTGCCGGCCGCGGGCCTCGCGGCAGGTCTGGTCGCGATCAGCGCCCCAGGGGCCCGCCGCCGGGCCGCTGCTGCCGTCGGGCTTCCGCTGCTGGCCGGGTGCGGCTACTGGTACCTGCGCAACCTGGTGCAGGCCGGCAACCCCTTTCCGTGGGTGAAATCGCTCGGCCCGCTGAATCTGCCCGCCCCCAATCAGGCTCTCGGGGGCCGCCGGCAGGAGTCCGTGCTCGGATACCTGTTCGACGGATCGACCTGGCGCCACTGGTTCCTGCCCGGGCTTCACCACTCGCTCGGCTGGCTATGGCCGTTGGTCGGGGGCCTGGCTCTCCTCGCCCTGGTGATCTGTCTCTCGCGGCGCCAGGATCCCCTGGTCCGCGTGCTTGGGGCGGTGGGGCTGCTGACGGCGGCGGCGTGGGTCGCCAGCCCCGCCTCCGCCGCCGGGCCCAGCGGAATGCCGCTCAGCTTCGAGTCGGGCCTTCGCTACCTGGCACCGGCGCTGATTCTCGGCCTGGCGCTGCTACCGGTGGTCGTGGGGGCCGATCGGGGTCGGCGCCGGGCGGCCCTGCTGGTGCTGTTGCTCTTCACCCTTGCATTTGCCGATGCGTCGGGGGCGCCGTGGTACTCCGGCTATGTCGCCGGGGCGATCGCGATGGGCGTCGCCGTCGTGGTAGTCGCCGCGCTGCTCGGCTCCCGGCGGCTGCACATGCTGTCGCGCCCGGCGCTGGCCGCTGCCGCCGCCGGGATCGTCCTGCTGGCGGTTGGCGCCGGATGGTTCGAGCAAAGGCGCTACCTCGATCACCGCTACGCGGACCCGAGCTTCACCACACCCGGCCTCGACGCGGCCTTCAAATGGGCCCGCAGCCTCGACGACCAGCGGATCGCCACCACCGCCACGCGGCAATACCCGCTCTGGGGCACCGAGCTTTCCAATCGGGTCCAATTCGCCGGCCTGCACCGTCCGCACGCCGGCTTCGTGCGCGCCTCGACCTGTGAGCGGTGGCGGCGCCTTCTCAACGCAGGCGACTACGACTACGTCGTCGTCAGCCTCGACCGAATCGAGCCCGGCGGTCCCTCGTACCCACCTGAGGCGCGCTGGACCCGCGATCCGCACGCGAAGGTCGTGCTGAAGACTCCGCCGACCGTGGTCTTCAAAATCGACGGGCCCCTTGCGGTGACGAGATGCGGGCAATTCGGGCAATAGAGGCGGAATTTAGATTTCCCTGGCAGCCTTCCTGAGGATGGCGACTGAAAGACCCGAAACGAGGCTTGCCGAGGACTCCTTGTCCGCGCCCGGCGTCGTCGCAGTGGCCCGCCGGATCGGCGCCGGGACGAGAAAGGCCGCGAACTGGGTCCAGCTGGTCAAGTTCGGGCTCGTCGGGGGCTCCGGCTACGTGATCAACCTTGCTGCATTCGCCGTGCTCAACCAGAACCTCGCCGTCAACCACTTGCTGGCCGCCGTCGGGGCGTTCTGCGTCGCCGTCTCCAACAACTACCTCTGGAACCGGTACTGGACCTTCGGCGCCGGGGCTGGGCCTGCCCGCTTCGAGGCGGCTCGGTTCTTCGCGGTCAGCCTCGGATCCCTGTTCATCAACCTCGTGATCCTGCAGCTGCTGGTGATGGCGGAGTTGCCCGAGCTGCAGGCTCAGGCAATTGCCGTCGCCGTCGCGATGCCGTTCAACTTCATCGGCAACAAGCTCTGGACCTTCAGCTGAGGCGCTGCTGATGCCGCCGCTGGCCGTGTAGCCGGCGCTCGTGCGACCTGTGCTGACGGTGTAGCCGGCGCTCGCGCGCCCTGCGCTGTCTGTGCAACCGGCGCTGGTGCGCCCTGTGTTGACGGTGCAATCGACGTTCGCAGACTCTGCGGTCCCGGTGCGTATGACGCCCGAGCGCCCGATTTCCGTGCTTGCGATCGAGCTGCCTGAGCAGGCGACTGCGGCAGCGCACCAGGCGAACGTCGCGCCTGCCGGACCCGGGCGCGACCTGCGGGCCTCCGCCGATCATCACGGCATTGGTCTGAAAGCCGGTGCGCAGGTGGCGCAGCAGACGCATGCCGAGGGGGATCGGATGCGGGGCGATGTAGCGGGTCACCGTGAAGCGGCCAAGATCGGCCACCTCGGTGTGGGGGAATTTGGCTGCCAGCGGGTCGGCGAACCGGGTCGCCGAGGACTTGGTCACGACGTCGACCTCCGGCACGACGAACGGGCCGCTGTTCGCGCGCGCGGTCCCGTCGCGAAGGTAGAACTCGAGCGGCGCGACTCCCAAGGTCCATGTGACGATCACGCGCGGACGGATGGCGGGGCGGGCGGTCCGAGCCACCTGCCTCCAATTCGGCCGCTGAAGGTCGGGCGTGGCGTCCACGTACACGTCGAAGGCCAGCCAGTACACGCAAAGCGCCGCGATCAGGGCGACGCCCAGCCCGCGGGCCCGCGCGAAAGTGGCAATCACGGCGACCGCCGCGATCAGCGGCAGCAGCGCCGGGAGCAGGTTGCGGGCGAGGACGTAGTCCTTGCCGGCCGCCGCCGCGAGCAGCGCCAGGGCGACGCTTCCAAGGCCGATCACGATCCCGATTGCGGCGACGCGCCATTCGCGGCTCCGGCCTCGCAACAACCCGAGCCCGAGCAGGAGGCCGATGAGAATCAGAGGGACCACCGTGTATTTCTGGCGCGGACCAACCGCCCCGATCACCCTGCCGGTCTCACCGATCAAGAAGCTTCCGCCCGAGTCCTCGAGCCGGTCCCACACGGCCAGGTGTCCGATCCAGTCGATGTGGTTCGGGTTGGCCTGGTGAGCCGCGAGTGGCAGGAGCGCCAAGCCGACCGCCACGATCCCGCCGATTGCCGCCAGCACCGGAGCTCGTGGCCTGCGCTCGACCAGCAGCCAGGCGGCCTCGATCACGATCGTGAAGACGGCGAAGTAGTGGCTGGTGAGCGCGAGGGCGGAGAAGGCCGTCCACAGCGCCAGGTCACGGTGCGATCCGGTCCGGCGGAAGCGCAGGAAGAAGAACAGAGAAGCCGCGCAGAGCAGGACCACCAACGCGTAGGCCCGTGCTTCCTGCGAGTACCAGATCAGCATCGGGTTCAAGGCGACCATCGCCATGGTCAGCAGCCCGGCGCGTTTCCCGGCCAGCTCCCTGCCGATCAGAAAGGCGATCGGGATCGTCAGGGCGCCGAAGAGAGCGGAAAGCGATCGCAGGCCGACCTCGTCAAGGCCGAAGTGCTTACTCCACTCCCAGGCAATGATGTAGTAGAGCGGCGGAGTCGATTCGCTGCGGCGAACCTCGTGAAGCATGTGCCCGAAGCTGCCCGGCAGCACCCTCCCCGCTGTAATCACCTCGTCGTGGTGATAGCTCTGCAGCCCGAGGGTCGCGAAGCGGATGGCGACCCCCGCCGCAACCAACCCCGCACCGATCCAGAAGACGGTAGACCCGATTACCGCGAGCCGCCCCGGACCTGCTCGGGTATCGCCGCCGTGCGCGGTTGCCGTCGCAGTTTCCACCGAGCCACAAGCCTGCTGGCACGACATGTACAGATGTTGAAGCCCTGTTAAAGGGAACCTAAGCGCGCGCCTGGCTCAATTCGCGCAGACGCTTGCCGGCATCGGCCGGTCCGGCGCATAAGACGGAGGTTGGGCCGCTGCCGCGGCGCCCCAGCTTCGCTTCGGCCGACGGCTGAGCGCGTATCGCAGGCGGGCACCACGGGCGAGCGTGCAGTAGGTGGTCCACGGCTGATCGACGTGGTGTCCGTTCAGCCGCAGCCCGCGAATGAAGCGAGTCGCCGCAGTAGCTCCCCGGGCGTCGATTCGCACCGCCTTGCGACCGATCCGAAACTGGGCGTGAGGAAACAAGGGGCTCGACAGCGCCAGGACCCCGGTTCCCGGAATCTCCGGGTAGAGGCCGAGGGCGCCGAACACGTACCAGGACGAAAGCGTTCCGAGGTCGTCGTTGCCCGGATATCCGGCCGGAAATGGCCCATAGAGCTGGGTCACTGCGCGCCGCACCGCCGCCTGGGTCTCGAACGGCTTTCCGAGCCAGTTGAAAAGCCACGGGGTGAGCAGGGTCGGCTCGTTGCCGAGCAGGGCGTGGTCGGTGCCGCTGCCGTCGGGCGAGTTGAGGATCCGCAGCAGATAGGTGAGGCGCCCCGCCGCGGCGGTGGGCCCCCCGATCATTGCCCCCAGCCCGGCCGGGTCGAAGGGAATCATCCAGGTGTATTGCGCCGCGCTCCCTTCCGCGAAGCCTTCACCGTGAAGCTCGTCATAGCCCGAGATGAAGGAGCCGTTGGCGTAGCGCGGTTCGATGAAGCCGCTGGCGGGATTGAGCAGCTTGCGCCAGTTTCCCGACCGGGCGATGAACTTCGAGTACGAGGCCTGGTCGTGGGCGAAGCGGGCCGCGAATTGGGCGATCGCGAAGTCGGCGGTCTGATATTCGAGTGTGGTCGCGGCCGAGGCCCATACATCGGCTGGATCGCCGAAGATCGAGTTCGAATTGGTTTGACCCGTGTCGAGGTCGTATGGCACGTAACCCAATGACTGGTATGCGTCGAGTCCCTGGCGTTGCAGGTAGGAGCCGTTGGTGCTCTGGCAGGTCTGGGTCGCACCCTTGACCATTGCTCCGAGCGCGGCGCCGTGGTCGAAGTTGCTGGCGCCGAGGGCCGCCGCAGACGCGATGATCGGGTCCGACGGGTCGCCGACCATGGTCATGCTCTGTCCGTTCGCATATGGCCAGCGGGGCAGGCAGCCGCTCTGGGACGCGTCGGTGAGCAGCGAGCGGATCAGCGCGCTGGCTCGGGCTGGCATCAAGATCGCCAGCAGCTGGATCTGGGTGCGGTAGACGTCCCAGCCGGAGATGTCCGCGTATTGGGTACCGCCGCCGGTCGAATGCAGCTGGCTGTCCATTCCGATGTAGCTGCCGTCGACGTCGTTGAACGTCCGCGGCGCGAGCAGTGCGTGGTAGAGCGCCGTGTAGAAGGTGGCGGTGTCGCGACCGCTGCCGCCGCTGACCTCGATCGATCCCAATGCCCGGTTCCAGGTCCGGCGGGCGGCCCCGAGGACCTTGCCGAACCTGAAGCCGTGCTGTTCCGCCCCGAGGTTTCGCCTGGCGCCGTCGACGCTCACGAACGAGATCCCGACCTTCACCTGAACGCCCCGGGCGTGGCGCGTATTGAAGGTCGCGTAGGCGCCCGCCTGGGCGGTGTCGGACCGGTTTGTCGAGACCGGCTTGTCGTCGGCCGCCGACGTCCCACCGGGGGTCAGCGTCTGCCGCTGCCAGGTCCCGTAGGTGCTGAAGGGGCGATTGAAGCGGGCCGCGAAGTAGACCCGGTAGCGGGGCCGTTGGGCGCAGAAGTAGCCGCTATTGGCCGAGCCGGTGATCTCCGCCGTGGCGGGGTTGACCTGCACGTCGGCGTGGTCGTTGGGATTGGCGCTGCCCCCCGCGTTGATCAGAACACTGGCATGGGGGCTGCGGGGAAAGTTGAAGCGTGCGAGTCCGCTGCGCAGGGTCGCCGTGAGGCGTGTGTCGATGCTCTGCCTCCGCCCCTTTCCGGTCGTGGCCTCGTAGAGACCCGGGTTGGCGCTCTCGTTGCTGTGGCTGAAGCCGGGTTCGAACTGCGGCGCCAGCTCCCCGCCGCCGGGCAGCGCGGGCGAGGCGGTCAGCGGCTGGATGGTCGGCAGAAAGGGGAAATCTGCATACAGCGAGCAACCTGCCCCGGCAAGATGGGTGAGGCTGAACCCGCGGATGTGTGAGTCGCGGTAGTCATAGCCGTCGGAGTTTCCGGCAGGGGTCGTGTCGGGGCTGAACTGCACCATTCCGAAGGGCAAGGTCGCGCCGGGGAAGTTGTGCCCACCCCCGAAGGTGCCGGGACCGGGCTGGGTTCCGGCGAGCGGGTGGACATAGCTGGCCCGGGTCTTGGCAGCGGCGTGCGAAGGGACGGCGAGCGCTATGCCGGCAAGCGCCACCAAGCAAAGACGTCTATACATGCACCCCTCCAACCCCAGCCCCTCGGGTCAGTTGCTGTCGCAGGCCGGAATGATTCCCTGAGCGCCTGTTGAACGCATGGCCGAGAATTCGACACTGATGCTCGACGCCCCTGCCTACCTTCTCGGCGCCGCCGCGCTGCTGGCCAGTATTTGGGCGCTCGGCCTCGGCGCCGCCCGGGTGCGCAGCCGCCTGCTCGCGGGCTGGTCAGGACTTCCGGCTCGCCTCGCCGATGCGGTCATCACGCTCGCCCTGCTGATCTGGATCGCTGAGCTGGTCGGGACCGTCGGAATGCTGGAGCGAGTCGCGCTGGCGGCCGCGTGTTTGGCGGTCGGATTGGGTTTGCGAGTCGCCGTTCGGCCGCCACGGAAGACCGGGCAATTCCCGCCGGCGCCCGAGCAGGGAAGCTGGGCCCGCCCTGTGGCGATTGCGATCGCGGCGATCGTGATCGTCCACTGGTCGATTGGAACCGTCGCCGCTCTGCACGCCGGGATCACCAGCTACGACTCGAACTGGTACCACATGCCGTTCGCGGCGCACTTTGCGCAGACCGGGTCATCGGTGGGCTTCGCCTACGTCTCGCCCCGCTACCTCGCGTGGTTCTACCCCCAGAACTCCGAGCTACTGCACGGGGTCGGGATGGTCTTCACCCACCGGGATTTCCTGTCGCCGCTGCTCAACCTGCTCTGGTTAGGCGGTTGCCTGGTCGCCGCCTGGTGCATCGGTCGGCCGTACGGCAAGGGCGCCTGGACGGTCGCCGCGGTTGCGGTCCTTCTCGACGCCGGTGTGTTGGCCGATCAGGCGGGCGAGGCCCGCAACGACACGCTGGGGCTGTTCTTCCTGCTCGCCGCGGCGGCGATGCTCGTCAACGGGGCGACCGCCGGAAGGCTGCGCCGCCCCGGCTTCGGGGCGCTTGCGATCGCCGGAGTCGCCGTCGGTCTGGCCGCGGGAACGAAGCTGAGCTTTGTCGCCCCGGCGGGGGCGCTGTTGATCGGAGTGCCGGTGCTGTACGCGGCGGGCCAGCGGTGGCGGGCGTCGATCGCCTTCGGGGCCCCCCTGCTCGCGGGTTGCGCATTCTGGTACGTGCGAAACGTGGCGGTAGCCGGCAATCCGCTGCCCTGGTTCAAGGCGGTCGGCCCCCTGCGCCTCGACGGCCCCGAGCAGGGCCTCGGCGGAAGGCCGCAGTTCTCGGTCGTGCACTACATCGGGAACGGGAAGGTCTGGAGCGATTGGTTCGAGCCGGCCCTCAGCCATCGCCTCGGCGAACTGTGGCCGCTCGTCCTGCTCGCGGCGGCGGGGGCGATCGTCCTCTGTCTGGTCAAGGCCAAGCCCCACCTGAAGCTGATCGCATTCGCCGCTGCGGCGGGAGTGGTCGCATACCTTCTTGACGGCACCTCCGCCGAGGGCCAGCCGGGGACGCCTGACGGGTTCGCCTCCAGCCTTCGCCACCTCACCCCGGCTCTGATCCTCGCCCTGGTCTTGGTGCCGCTGGCTCCTGCCGCAGAGTCGCGCCGCGGGCGGATAGGGCTCGGAGCGTTGCTGGCGGTCCTCCTGATCGCCAGCGATCGTTCCAGCAAGCATTGGCACTCGCCATACCTCGTCCTCGCGGACATCGCCGTGATTGCCGCCCTCTGCATTCCCTTGCTGCGGTCGGCCGACCTACCACGACTTGGTCCGCGAATCTCACGCCTGCGTTTGCGGATCGGGCCCCTCGCTGCATCAGGTGCGGCGATGGGTTTCCTGCTGCTCGGTGGCTGGTTCCTGCAGCGTTCATATCTCAGCCATCGCTACGACGGCCGCGGCTTCAGGTCGGCCGGTCTCGACGCCGCATTCAAATGGGCCAGCAGCATGCACGCGCAACGCATAGCCACCACGGTCCCGATTCAGTACCCGCTGGTCGGCCGCGACCTCTCCAATCGGGTCAATTTCGTCGGGCGTCCTCGCAGCGATGCCGGCTTCACCCAGATCAGCGGCTGCCGGCGCTGGCGCGCGGCGCTCGCGGCGGGCGGCTATGGGTTCGTGCTCACCACCGGCGGATTCAAGCCCTGGGAGTCGGGAAAGAGCCACTGCCTGGCCGACGACCCGAGGGCGAGGCCGGTGATTCGTGTGAAGCAGATCGTCGTCTTTCGCCTCGAGCGGCCTCGTGCCGCCGGCGTGAGAGACCGCTCACCCAAGCTGGGACGCTCCGAGGCCATCCGTCGCCGCGTCGAACGGCAGCGCAGCTCGCGCTCCTGAGGTTGGGGTGGAGGGCGCCGCGGCGCCCTCGCCATACTGGCGATTCGAAATGGAGCGAATCCGTAACTTCTCGATCATCGCCCACATCGACCACGGCAAGTCGACGCTGGCCGATCGCATCCTGGAGATAACCGGAGCAATCGACCCGAGCAAGATGCGCGCCCAGGTGCTCGACTCGATGGATCTGGAGCGTGAGCGGGGGATCACGATCAAGGCGCAGGCGGTAAGGGTCGAGTACCGCGCCTTCGACGGCCAGACCTACCACCTGCATCTGATCGACACCCCCGGCCACGTCGACTTCTCCTATGAGGTCTCGCGCAGCCTGGCCGCTTGCGAGGGCGCGCTGCTGGTCGTCGACGCAGCGCAGGGAGTGGAGGCGCAGACGGTCGCCAACACCTACATGGCGATCGAGAGCGGTTTGGAGCTGATCCCGGTGATCAACAAGGTCGACTTGCCGGGGGCCGAGCCGGATCGGGTCGCCGGCGAGATCTCCGATCTGCTCGGCGGCGACACGGGGGAGATTCACCGGATCTCGGCGAAGACCGGCGAAGGAGTCTTGGAGGTGCTGGAGGCGATCGTCGAGCGGATCCCGCCCCCTGCGGGGGACCAGGGGGCTCCTCCGCGGGCGCTGATCTTCGACTCCGAGTTCGACCAGTACCGGGGCGTCGTCGCCTACGTGCGAATGGTCGACGGGAAGTTCTCGAAGCGAGGCCAGATAGTCGCCATGCAGAACGGGACCGAGGCGGAGATCGACGACATCGGCTTCTTCACCCCCGAGATGCGCCCGGCCCCGGGGCTGTCGGCCGGCGAGGTCGGCTACGTGATCACCGGAATCAAGGACGTGGCGCGGCTACGCGTAGGAGACACCCTGACCGATCGCGATCGGCGAGCGGTCGAAGCTCTGCCCGGCTACCGCGAGGTGAAGCCGATGGTCTTCTGCGGGCTGTATCCGATCGACACCGACCGCTACGAGGACCTACGCGACGCCCTCGACCGCCTGTCGCTGAACGACGCGGCGCTCTCCTATGAGCCGGAGACCTCGCAGGCGCTTGGCTTCGGGTTTCGCTGCGGCTTTCTCGGACTGCTTCACATGGACATCGTGCGCGAGCGCCTGGAGCGCGAATACGACCTCGAGCTGCTTGCGACCACCCCCAACGTCCGCTACGAGGTGCTGCTGATCGGCGGCGAGAAAGTCGACGTGCGCAGCCCCACCGAGATGCCCGACCCGGCCTCGATCGGAGAGATCCGCGAGCCCTATATCCGCGCCACGATCATCGCTCCAGTCGATTACGTGGGCGCCGTGATGGAGCTCTGTCAGGGGCGCCGCGGAGAACACGTCGACATCCACTACCTCTCGCCGCAGCGGGTGCAGATCCGCTACGACCTGCCGCTGGCCGAGATCGTGCTCGACTTCTTCGACCTGCTCAAGTCCTCGACCCGCGGCTACGCCTCGCTCGACTACGAGCCGATCGGCAACAGGCCCTCCGACCTGGTCAAGCTCGACGTCGTCCTGGCCGGCGAGACCGTCGACGCGCTGAGCCAGATCGTCCATCGCGACAGGTCCTACGACGCCGGTCGGGCGCTGGTCGAGCGGCTCCAAAAAACGATCCCGCGCCAGCTCTTCGACATCCCCGTTCAGGCCGCGGTCGGCTCGCGAGTGCTTGCCCGCGAGACGGTCAAGGCGCTGCGCAAGGACGTGACGGCGAAGCTCTACGGTGGCGACGTGACCCGCAAGCGAAAGCTGTTGGAGAAGCAGAAGAAGGGTAAGAAGCGGATGAAGCAGGTCGGTTCGGTCGAGGTGCCGCAGGAGGCGTTCCTGGCCGTGCTCGAGATCGATGAGTGAGCAGGACCGGAACATGGCCATTGCCCGTCAGGGGCTCGAGGCCTTTCGGCAGGGTGATATCGAGACGTTCTTGAACCTCCTGGACCCCGATGTCGAGGTGTTCAGTCCTCCCGAACTGCCGAACCCCGCGCACTTCAGGGGTCGCGACGGCTATCTGCCCTGGATAAGCCGGTGGCTCGAGGCCTGGGAGAGCTTCGAGCTCGGGGGGGAGGCTTTGGAGCCCGTGGGCGAGCACCACGTTTTGATGTCGGTGGTGCAGCGCGGGGTGGGCAAAGGGAGCGGGGTGGAGGTGGAGATGCGCGTTTTCTACCTGCTCGAGTATCGAAACGGGCAGGCGACGCGGTTGCACCTCTACGCCGATCGCGAGCAGGCCCTCGAAGTGGCGCGGGCTGGGGAAGAGCACGCTGCGACGGAGTCCTAGCCGGACGATCGCCGCAGCAGCCGGCGCCAGAGGGAGGGAGGGCGCGGCTGGGTGCTCCGCCACTCGTCACGGGTCCTGAGCCGGCCAGCCTCGCGGGCGCGCATCACGCAGCGGCTGTGGGCGTGACGGCGCCGGCTCGTGTCGCCCTCGGGTGCGATCAGCATGTGCTCGCTGAGCGCCGGCAGGAAGTTGCCGCACAGCGGGCAGCGATAGGTGGCGGGCTTGCGGTTCTGGGCCCGGCGCATCGACCACCAGCGCGGCGGCGCCTCCTTCATGCCCAGAGCTTGGCAGGTCTGCTGCTAGGCCTTGGTGGCCTTGACCGCGGTGCCGTAGGCGCAGATCTCGGTCCAGGTGGTGCCCAACTCGGAGGTGTCGAAGCGAAAGGCGATGATCGCGTCCGCGCCCTTGCCCTCCGCCTCCTCGACCAGGCGCTCGGTGGCGTGCGCACGGCCCTCGGCGAGCATTTTGGTCATCCCCTTCAGCTCGCCGCCCCGCAGCGACTTCAGCGTCGCACCGATCTGGGAGCCGAGGTTGCGCGACCTCACGGTGAGCCCGAAGACCTCTCCCAGCACCTCGTCGATCGTGTAGCCGGGCAGGTCGTTCATCGTCGTGATGATCATGGAATCAATGTGGGTTCGCGCTCGGCCGACGGCCAAGCTTCTTTAATGACCTCGCGCTCCCGGCCAACCTACCAGCGGTTTGGGGAATGACAAGGTCGCCTGGATCGACGGCCCGGCCGCAATCGGCCCGTTTAGAATCCGCCGCCGCGATGCCAGTCTCGAAGGACGCAGTCGGGAAGCAATGGTCGCCGGTCGTCTACCAGGCGGGGCGCGAGAAGATCCGCGAGTTCGCGAACGTGATCGGCGCCGCGAACCCGGTTCATCACGATCGCGAGGCGGCGGTGGCGGCCGGCTTCCGAGATGTCGTCGCGCCGCCGATGTTCTGCGTCGTCTACAGCGCCCCGGCGATCGCGCCCGGGATCGTCGACCCCGAGGTGGGAATCAACTTCGCGACCATGGTGCACGGCGGCCAGGAATTCATCTGGGGCGAGCCGGTCTGCTCGGGTGACGAGATCACGACGACCGCGAGCCTCACCGACGTCTTCCAGAAGGACGACAAGGGCTTCTACGTATTCGAGTCGGAGTCGGTCAATCAAGACGGCCAGGGGACCGTGCGCGGCATCTGGACCAACATCGTGAGGGGGGTCTGAATTGGCCGATCTGAAGCCGGGCGACCCGATACCGGAGCTGAAGGAGACCCCGGACAAGTACCTGCCGCATCGCTACGCCGGCGCCTCGGGGGACTTCAATCCGATCCACATCGATCCCGAGTTCGCCAACGCGGTGGGCCTGCCGGGCAACATCCTCCACGGCCTCTACATGATGGCCCTGGTCGCCCGTGCGAACGCCAACCTCGCTGACGGCGACCCGCGCGCCCTGAAGCGGCTCTCGGTCGAGTTCCGGGGCATGGGCATACCGGAGCAGGAGATCGTCGTCTCAGGCGAGATCAAGGAAGTAGACGGAAATCGCATCCTCACGGAATGCGTCGCGAAGCAAGGTGACAAACGGGTGATTCGAAATGCCGAGGCCGAAGTAGAGCTCTAGGCCACTGGCCGCGGGTGGTGCGGCAGGCACCCGATGCCCGCCTCTTAGAATCTAGGCATGCTCACAAAGCGCCAGGAACTGATCCTGCAGTGCGTCGTCGACGAGCACCTCGAGTCCGGAAAGCCCGTCGGCTCGAAGGCGCTGGCCACAAAGAAGGAGATCATCTGGAGCGCGTCCACTGTGCGGGCCGAGCTCTCGGCCCTCGAGGTGGCGGGGTTCCTGACTCACCCGCACACCTCCGCCGGCCGCGTCCCAACCGATTCCGGCTACCGGTCCTATGTCGAGGGGCTGCTCGCCTCCGAGCCTCGATCAAGCGGGGCCGGGGTGGAGCTGGAGCTGTCGAGGATGCGTCGCGAGGTCGACGACGCGATGCGCGAGACAACCGCCGCGCTGTCGAAGGTGACCGACCTGGTGGCGTTGGTCACGGCGCCGCCGCTGGACACCGCGACCATCCACCGCGTCGAGGCGCTGCTGCTTCAGCCCAACGTGGTGATGGTGGTCGTGATCAGTTCGGCAGGCGCGGTCACAAAACGCACCTTCAGCTTCGACGAGCCGGTGGACCCCGGCGTGGTCGAATGGGCCTCGGAGTACCTCAACGAGCGACTCTCCGGTCTCGGTCTCGGAGCGAGGATGATCGCGGGTCGGCTCGCTGGTCCCGAGCTCGGCCGGGCTGAGCAGCGGTTCCTGAGCAGCATCCGGACCGCGTTCAGCTCGCTCGAGGGGGAGGGCGAGCAGCAGCTCTACATGGAGGGAGCCGCGAGTCTGCTCTCCGAGAGCCATTTCGGCGATCTACCCGACATCGACCACCTGATGCGGACACTGGAGCGACGCGCCAGCGTGCTGCGCATGCTGCGCTCGGCGCTCGACGAGCGGTCCGTCTTCCTCTGGATCGGCGACGAGAACCCCCAGCCCGAGCTGCGCACGGTGAGCGTGGTGGGCGCCAACTACGGGCTCGGCTACCGCAACCTCGGCTCGGTGGGCGTAGTGGGGCCGCTTCGAATGGACTACGCGACGGCGATCGCCTCGGTGCGCGACGCCACCCGCGAGCTGTCGCGCTACTTTGAGTCGGTCTACGAATAGATGAACGAAGCCGAAACCGCGTACCCCTGGATGACGGGCGTGGCCCGTCGCATATCTTCGTCCTCGGGCGCTCGTGGGGCGTCACCACACCTCGCGCCAGCGCCGAAGGCGCGTGCGAGCGCGCAGCGCGAGATCCTCGAGCTGCTCGGCCACGCCCGTCCCCAGTGGCACCCGGCCCCGACTCCGTCCATCGTATGAGCCGCGACTACTACGAGGTGCTCGGCGTCGAGCGGGCGGCCTCCGAGGAGGAGGTCAAAAAGGCGTTCCGGCGACTGGCCCGCGAGCTGCACCCGGACGTCAACTCCCACGACCCCGAGGCGGAGGAGAAGTTCAAGGAAGCTGCGGAGGCGTACGAGGTCTTGTCCGATCCGTGGCGGCGTCAGACCTACGATTCCTTCGGCCGCGAGGGGCTGCGCTCCGGCGGTTGGGCGCCGCGCAGTGCCGGCTTCGGCTCGATCGAGGACATCTTCCAGGCCTTCTTTGGCGCCGGAGATCCGTTCGGCTTCTCCCGCGGCCCTGCCGGCGGGGGCGACGTCGTGGCCACCGTTGAAGTGAAGCTCGAGGAGGTCGCAACTGGGGTGGCCCGCGAGCTCAGCTTCGACGCGGTGATGGCCTGTGAACACTGCAACGGCAACGGAGCCGAACCCGGCACGCCGATCAGCACCTGCGACCGCTGCGGTGGCAACGGCCAGGTTCGCTACGTCTCCCGCACCGCCTTCGGACAACTCGTCCGGGCTTCGACTTGCGACGCCTGCGGCGGCGACGGGCGGGTCGCCGAGACTCCGTGCGAGGAGTGCAACGGTGCGGGCCGAAAGGCGGGCATCCGACGCTTCGACCTCGAGGTGCCGCCCGGCATCGAGGACGGGCAGCGCCTGCGGATCTCGGGGGCCGGCCACGCCGGCGAGCCCGGGGGCCGGCCCGGGGACCTGTATGTCGAGGTGCGGGTGGCCGAGGATGAGCGCTTCCACCGCGACGGCGAGGATCTTGTCTCGATCGTCGACGTGTCGGCCACCGTGGCAATGCTTGGCACCACGGTCAGCGTCGAGACTCTGGAGGGGCAGCGAGTCGTGTCGGTGCCACCGGGGTCCCAGGGAGGCACCGAGGTTCTTCTGCGCGGCCTTGGCCTACGGTCGCTCGGGGGCCGGTCGCGCGGCGATCAGCGCGTAGTGCTGAACGTCGTCGTGCCAGCCAATCTCAGCGACGAGCAACGTGACCTGGCGCAACAGCTCAACGACACGATCGAGTCACACAACCTTCAGACGTCGCAGGAGGGCTTCCTCTCCCGTGTGCGCCGCGCGTTTGGATAGATGAGCAATCCCACGATCCGCGCACGACTGGATGACGCGCCTGGGCATCGCATCTCATCGTCCTCGGGCTTGCCTTTGGCTCCACCAAAGGCGTCGCCCTGCGTTCTCGATCTGCTCGCCCACTCGCGCCCCCAGCCGCACCCGGCCGTGGGATCGCTCATCCGTTGATCCGCCTCGCCGTCCGCTGCCGGCCCGAGCAGGCGGAGCTGGTGCTCGGCGAGCTCGCGGTCCTTGCACCGAACGGGTTCGAGGAGGAGCACGGCGACGGCTACGTCGAGTACGCGATCTACGGGGCCGAAGGCGAGCTGCCGGATCTCGGTCAGATCGAAGCGGCAACGGGCGAGGGAACAGTCGAGGTCGACGCCACCGAGGTCCCCGACGACTGGGCCGACCGCTGGCAGGACTTCCACCAGCCGCTGCTGGTCAGCGATCGCGTCTGGGTTCGCCCCTCATGGGCCGAGCCGCACCCGGAGGCAATCGACGTGGTCATCGACCCCGGCCGCGCCTTTGGCACCGGCGCCCACGCGACCACACGCATGTGCATCGAGGCGCTGGTCGAGTTGGCCGACGACGAGGGCGCCGTGGGGACGCTGATCGACCTCGGCACCGGTTCCGGGGTGCTGGCGATCGCGGCCGCAAAGCTCGGTTGGGCCCCGGTCCGCGCCTGCGACCACGAGCCCGCGTCGCTGCAGGCGGCGGCCGCCAATGCCGCCGTCAACGCCGTCGAGCTCGAGCTGAGCAGGCTCAACCTGCGCCAGGAGCTGCCGCCCCTCGCGCCGACCGTGGTTGCCAACCTGACTTCGCCACTGCTGCGGCAGATCGCCTCCGGTTTGGAGGGTGGTGTGCTCCCCGAGCACCTCGTCTGCTCAGGTCTGTTGACTGCCGAGGCCAACGATGTCAGTGCCGCCTTCGGCCGCGCTGGTTTGGCTGAGCGGAAGCGGCGGTCGGAGGGCGATTGGGCCTCGATATCGTTCGCGCCCAGATGATCGAGGCGTTGCCGCTTGCGGTCACCACCTACGACCTTTCGGTGTTCGTTCACATCACTGCGGTGATGGTTGGCTTCGGGGCCACCTTCGCTGAGGCGATTATGTTTCCGGTGGCGCTGCAGGCGGGCGTGCGTCACCTTCCATACGTCCACAAACTGCAGCTCGCGATCAATCAACGCCTTGCCGGGCCCGCGATAGCGATCGTCCTCGCGACGGGCATCTATCAGGTCACGCAACGCTGGGAGTTCGACCAGTTCTGGATCAGCGCCGCACTGCTGATCGTGATCGTGATCGGCGGCCTGAACGGGCGCCTACTTCATCCCCGCCGACCGCCGCCTCGGACCGATGGTCGAGAAGGAGATCGCGGCCGCCGGCGACCGGGAGATCGGGCTCTCCGACCTGTCCGACGAGTACCAGCGGGGGGCTCGCCTCGAGGGAATCGTCGGGGCGATCACGGGACTGCTGCTTGTCGTCGTCGTTTACCTGATGGTCGTCAAGCCCGGGGCCTGAGCGCAGCTTGACCCCCGGCATCCACCGCGAGCTTCCGGTCGCGGTCTTCGATTCAGGAGTCGGCGGCCTCACGGTCCTGCACGAGTGCCTGGTCTCGCTGCCCGAGGAGGACTTTCTCTACCTCGGCGACAGCTCCCACTTCCCCTACGGGATCAAGCAGCCTGAGGAGCTCAGTGAACGGGTCGAGCAGGTGAGCCGCTTCCTCCTCGATCGGGGGGCGAAGCTGCTCGTGGTGGCGTGCAATTCGGCCACCTCGGCAGGCGCTGAGGCGGCGCGGGCGGTCGCGCGGGAGGCAGACGTGGATGTAGTGACGGTGATCGAGCCAGAGGCCGAGATCGCAGCCGCGATCACCGACAGTGGCCGCGTAGGGGTCTTGGCCACCCCCGCCACGGTGGAGGCGGGCGCCTACCGCCGCGCGCTCGGCCATCAAGGCCGTGCGCTTGACGTCACCGAAGTGGCCGCACCGGACCTTGCCCCGATCATCCAGCACGGCTTCCCGTTCGATCAGGGGGTCGTCGACAAGGTTCGGTCCTACTGCGCGCCACTCAAAGAGGCCGAGATCGACACCCTGATTCTCGGTTGCACCCACTACCCGCTGGTGGCGCCGATGCTGCAACGGATGCTCGGGCGTGACGTCCGCCTGATCACCGCCGGCCACGCAGTCGCCGCCGCGGCGCAGCGGGTTCTCGAGGCCAACGAACTGAACTCTCCCAGCGGCGGTGAAGGCACCTACCGCTTTCTCTGCACCGGAGATGTCACTGCGTTCCGCGATCTGGGCACCCGCTTCCTGCAGATGCCACTCGGCGAGGTGGAGCACGTCGACGTGCCCACTACCCTTACTCCGTGACCATTCTCGAAAAGGTCCAGGAGGACGTGCGCACCGCGATGAAGGCCGGCGAGCGCGAGCGGGCGGCAGCGCTGCGCATGGTCGTCGACGCGCTTCAGCAGGACGCCAAACTCGGCGACGGCGACGAGGTCGCCGTCCTTCAGCGCGAGCGCAAGAAGCGCCTCGAGGCCGCCGACGCCTACCACGAGGGCGGGCGCGGCGAGCAGGCCGAGGTCGAGCGGGACGAGGCGGAGCTGATCGAGGCCTACCTGCCCGAGCAGCTCTCCGACGAGGAGCTCGGCGAGCTGGTGACCGCGGCGATCGAGGAGACGGGCGCGGCCGAGCAGAAGCAGATGGGCCAGGTGATGTCGGCGGTGATGCCGAAGGTCGGGGGCAGGGCGGATGGCAAGCGAGTCAGCCAGGTGGTGCGCGACAAGCTTGGCGCGTAGGCAGCTAACCCTCGACAACACCGTCGCCGCGGAGCTTGCAGGCTCCGGCGACACGGTGCTTCGCACCCTCGAGGGCCACCTCGATTGCGACCTGCACCTGCGCGGCAACGTGCTGACGCTCGACGGCGGCGACGGCCAGGTCCAGACCGCAGCCACCGTGGTCGACGAGCTGGTGGAGCTGATCGAGCAGGGTCACGAGATCGCACCCGGGACGATCGAGGCGGTGACCGGGGCGTTGGATGCCCACGAAAGTCCCGCAGAGATCCTCGAGGACGTTATCTGGCGCCACCGCAACATCAAGGTGGCGCCGAAGACGCTGAACCAGAAGCGTTACGTCGACGCGGTCCGCGAGCAGACGATCACCTTTGGGATCGGTCCCGCCGGCACCGGCAAGACGTTCCTCGCGGTCGCGATGGCGGCGGCCGCGTTGGCGACGCGTCAGGTGACGCGGGTGATCCTCACCCGCCCCGCCGTTGAGGCGGGAGAGCGGCTGGGCTTCCTGCCTGGCGACATCCAGGCGAAGGTCGATCCGTATCTGCGGCCGCTGTTCGATGCCCTCTACGACATGCTCGATCCCGATCGCGTCAACTCGTACTTCGAGAAGGGAGTGATCGAGGTGGCCCCACTCGCCTTCATGCGTGGCCGCACCCTCAACGACTCCTTCGTGATTCTCGACGAGGCCCAGAACACCAGCCCCGAACAGATGAAGATGTTCCTCACACGCCTCGGCTTCAACTCGAAGATGGTCGTGACCGGCGACATCACCCAGATCGACCTGCCCCACGACAAGCGGTCCGGCTTGATCGTCGTGCGCGAGATCCTCGACCGTGTTGAGGACGTCTCCTTTGTGCACTTCGGCGGCGAGGACGTCGTACGCCACAAGCTCGTCCAGAGGATCGTCGCCGCCTACGGCGAGTTCGCCGAGCGCGAGCCGCAAGACGATTGAGCGTCGACCTTCTCGATATTCCCGAAGAGCTGCGCGACGCGGTCGCGGCTGCCCTGCTGGCGGCAGGGGTCGGCGATGGCCACCTCGCGGTCGAGATCGTCGACCCGGACCGGATCCGCGACCTCAATCGTGAGCATCGGGGGATGAATCGCCCCACCGACGTGCTCGCGTTCCCGGTCGATGGCCCAGGGCCCTCCCAGGGGCCCCGGGAGCTCGGGGACGTGGTGGTCTGTCCGCAAGAGTGCAGCGACCTGCGCGAGGCGGTTGTTCATGGCGTGCTCCACCTCTGCGGCTACGACCACGAGGTGGATGACGGCGAGATGCTGGCGCTGCAGGCGAAGGCGATGGCGCGGTTGCGCGATCGATGACCCGTTCCGGATTCGTGGGACTGGCCGGGAGGCCCAACGTCGGCAAGTCGACGCTGATCAACGCGCTGGTCGGAGCGCGGGTGGCGATCGTCTCCGATCGTCCCCAGACAACTCGCAGGGCAATCCGCGGCATCTGCACCGACCAGACCGCCGGTTGGCAGATCGTGCTCGTCGACCTTCCCGGAGTTCAGCGACCGCGCGACGTTCTCACCGAGCGGATGCAGCGCCGGGTGGAGCGCGAGCTCGCCGATTCGGACGCCGTGATGCTGGTGATCAATGGCGAGGAGGGGGTCGGTCCCGGGGACCGCTTCATCGACCGCGCACTGCTCGGGGCGAGACGCGACCTCCCGGTGCTCTGCGCCGTCAACAAGTGCGATCGCATCGGCAAGCCCCAGACGACCGAGGTGCTCGCCGCCGCCGCTGAGCTGAGCTCGGTGGACGAGGTGTTCCCGGTCAGTGCCAAGACCGGGGCCGGGCTCGAGCCACTGTTCGAGCGTCTATCCGAGCTGATGCCCGATGGGCCTTATCTGTATCCACACGAACAGCGCAGCGACCAGCCAAGCGACGTGCTGCTGGCGGAGCTGATCCGCGAGCAGGTCCTCAACCGGACCAGGGACGAGATCCCGCACTCGGTCGAGGTCGCCGTCTCCGACGTGGACCGTCGCGAGGACGGTCTGGTGACAATCCGTGCCGAGGTCTGGGCGGAGTCAGACTCGCAAAAGGGGATCCTGATCGGCGAGAAGGGCAGCAAGGTCAAGGAGGTCGGGACGGCGGCGCGGCGCGAGTTGGAGCGCGAGCTCGGTACCCGGGTCCATCTCGACCTGCAGGTCAAGGTTCGGCGCTGGCGTCGCGACGAGAGTTTGCTGGATCGCCTGGGAATCGAGTAAACGCCGACCCAGCGAACGCCTGGGCTCCCATAAACCGGGCGTGATCTTTCAGTTCTAGGTATCAAGCGCATCGAACAGATGGCCGAATATCTCCTGTACTCAGGTAGCCATGAGCCTGAGGCACTTTCCTTTGATTGCGGCTTGCGCAGGGCCGGCTCACAGTCAGTACGCGCGAGGAGACAGATGTACGCATTGCAGCTAGATCGCAGGTTGGATCACGGCACGCCCCGTGAAGCTCGCCCCTTCGAGGAAGCCGACCTGGCGCTGCGTTTCGCGCCCTTCATCTCACTCCTCCTGGTGGCACTCGCGGTCGCGCCGTTTGCCTATCACGGCATGTCCGCCGGGATCAAACTCTCATGGGCGCTCGTCGCCCTGATCGTCGGCTCTGTCTTCCTGCTGCCCTGGTCGCGGTTGCCGGCCAGTTTCCAGGCGATTCCGGTGCTGTTGCTCTACGTGGTTGCCGCGCTGGTCCGCGACGCAACGGGAGGCGGCGCATCCGTGTTCACGGCGCTGATCCTGCTTCCGGTCGTCTGGTTCGCGCTCTACGGAACGATTAATCAGGTCCTTCTCTCGATCCTCGGCTGCGCGCTTGCGATCGGGTTGCCCGTGGTCCTCGACCCCGGCTCGAAGTACCCGTCCTCAGAGCTCGGTCGCGCGGCGCTCGACTCGATCATGACGGGGGCGCTCGGTGTCGCCGGTATCCATCTGATGCGCGAGATCCGCGAGCGGGAGGAGCTCTCGCGGTCGATACTCAACTCGGCCCATGAGGCGTTCATCTCGATGGACGAGGACGGCAACATCGTGGAGTGGAGCTCCCAGGCCGAACGGGACTTCGGTTGGTCGCGCGCTGAGGCGATGGGCCGCCCGCTGGCCGAAATAATCCTCCCCGCCGAGGATCGCGAGCACTACGAGCCGGGACTGCAGCGCATGCTGGAAGGCGACCACCGCGTCCTCGGGCGCAGGATCGAGGTCATGGCCGCACGCCGCAACGGAATCCGGTTCCCGGTCGAGCTGAGCTTCTCGACCCTGAAGACCTCCCACGGACCTCGCTTCAACGCCTTCGTGCACGACATCAGCGAGCGGCGCCGCTCCGAGGAGGCGCTGAACCAGGCCAACCAGCGCTTCCGCAGCGCCTTCGACGACGCGGGCATCGGCATGGCGATTGTCAGCTTGGAGGGGCGCTGGCTGCGCGCCAACCGCGCCCTGGCCGAGCTCACCGGTTACCCGCAGGACCAGCTCGTGGGGATGGGCTTCCAGGACATCACCCATCCCGATGACCTGCCCAAGGACTTCAACGCCCTGCAGGAGATGATCGAGGGCGGGCGGGATCGGTTCCAGACCGAGAAGCGCTACTTCCACGCCGACGGCCATGTGATTTGGATCAGCCTCAGCACGACGATCGTGCGCGACGGGGAAGGCAAGCCGATGCATCTGCTGTCGCAGATGCAGGACATCAGCGAGCGCAAGGAGCAGGAGAAGCGGCTGACCCATCGTGCCTCCCACGACGAACTCACGGGTCTACCCAACCGTGGCGTGCTCGAGGACCGGATGGTCCTGGCTTTCAACCGGCAGCGTCGCGAGCGAAAGCCGATCTCCGTCCTTTATCTCGACCTCGATGGCTTCAAGCGAGTCAATGACACCCACGGCCACGACGCGGGGGACTACCTCCTGGTCGCCGTGGCCAAGCGCCTCACCGCCCTCGTGCGGCCGACTGACGTCGTCAGCAGACTGGGCGGCGATGAGTTCGCGATTCTCTGCGAGGCAATGAACGAGGACGCGGCGACGCAGCTTGCGAAGCGGATCGTGGAGGTCATCCCGAAGCCGATCGAGGTCGCGGGGCGGAGCCTCGCCGTCACCCCCAGCGTCGGCATTGCGCTCAGCCGCGACCCCGGGATCAGGCCCGGTGAGCTGCTCGCCGACGCGGACATGGCGATGTACTTCGCCAAGGAAGAGAGTCGGTCCGGCTTCGCATTCTTCGAGGACGAGCTGCGCGAGCACGCCCGCAACCGCATGTCGTTCGACGCCGGCTGAACAGCCGCGGCGACACCGCCCTGCAGCCGTGCTCTCGGAGCGCCACCCGACGGCTCGTAAACTGGCTGCATGTTCGAGGGAATTACGTTTGACGAGCACGGGCTCGTCCCCTGCGTGATGCAGGACGACACCAGTGGCGAGGTGCTGACGCTCGGCTATATGAACGAGGAGGCGTTGCGCCTCACCGTTGAGACCGCCGAGGTGCACTTCTTCAGCCGCTCGCGCGATGAGATTTGGCACAAAGGGGAGAGCTCCGGAAACGTGCAGCGGGTGCGCCAACTGCGCTACGACTGCGACGGCGATGCGCTGGTGGCGCTGGTGGAGCCGACCGGACCGGCCTGTCACACGGGTGAGAGGTCCTGCTTTTACCGCGAGCTCGGTGGCTCGGCGGCGACCGGAAAGGACGCGCCCGGCGCCGAGGGAGAACCCGGGCCCGCCGCCCACGAGGCGCTCGCGGCGCTCGAGCGAACCCTGCACGAGCGCCAATCCGAGCAGCCCGAAGGCAGCTACACGGTCGAGCTGCTCTCCGACCCGAAGCGCATCGGCGCCAAGGTGACCGAGGAGGCCGAGGAGGTGACGAGGGCGGCGCGCGAGGAGTCAGAGCAGCGTGTGGCCGAGGAGGCTGCCGATCTGCTCTATCACCTGAGCGTGTTGCTGCTCTCCCGCGGCGTCGATCAGGCCGACGTCATGGAGGTCCTCAATGGCCGTCGTCTCTGAGCTTGCGGGGCTCGACCCCGACCTCTCCACCGCCCGCGAGCTGGCACGCGAGGCCAACGTGGTGCCGATCAGGATGCGGTTGGTCGACGACTGCGAGACGCCGGTGTCGGCGCTGTTGAAGCTGCGTGGCGAGGGCCCGTGTTACCTGCTCGAATCCGCCGAACAGGGCCAGGTGGGGCGTTGGTCGTTTCTCGGCTTCCGGCCCAGGGCCGTTCTGCGCTGGGCTGATGGCGTGCTATCCGAGTGGCGGGGCCAGGCGGCGCTCGATGGCGGACCCCCTGACGCCGAGCACCAGGCCCCCGACCCTTACTCGGCGGTCGCCGAATATCTGGACCGTTTCCGGCTTGCGCCGGTCGAGGACCTGCCGCCTTTCGCAGGTGGCGCCGTCGGCTTCTTCGGCTACGACCTGGTGCGGACCGTCGAGCCTCTCGGGGAGCCCAACCCCGATCCGCTCGGGTTGCCCGACATGGCGCTGATGATCAGTGACGTGATGCTCGCCTTCGACCACCTGCGACACGAGCTCACCATCCTTGCCTGCGCATTCGCCGACGACGAGGGAGGGGTCGACGCCGCCTACGAGCGCGCGGCCGCGACGATCGCCGACGTGCGCCAGCGGCTCCGCGGCCCGGTGCCGGCGTCGCCTGAGCCTCGGATCGCCCAGCCACCGCAGTTCAACTCCAATATGCCCCGAGAGCAGTTCGAAGGGGCGGTCGAGCGGATCATCGAATACATCTACGCGGGCGACGCATTTCAGGTCGTGCCATCGCAGCGGTTCAGCGCTCCGGCGCCGGTCGAGGCGCTTTCGATCTACCGTGGATTGCGCGCCGTAAACCCGTCCCCGTACATGTACTTCCTCGAGTTCGGCGACTTCCAGCTCGCCGGCGCCTCACCGGAGCCCCTGGTGAAGGTCAACGGGACACGGGTCGAGACGAGGCCGATTGCCGGCACCTACCCGCGCGGGTCCAGCGAGGAGGAGGACCGCCGCCTCGCCGAGCGCCTTGTCGCCGATCCCAAGGAGCGGGCCGAGCACGTGATGCTGGTCGACCTCGGGCGCAACGACCTGGGGCGCGTCTGCGAGTACGGCTCGGTGAGCGTCGATGAGCTGATGGTGGTCGAGACGTACTCGCACGTCCTTCACATCGTCAGCCAGGTCTCGGGCACGCTGCGGGAGGGGATCGGGGCGATGGACGTCCTGCGCGCCACGCTGCCGGCAGGAACTCTCTCGGGCGCGCCCAAGGTGCGCGCGATGCAGATCATCGACGATCTGGAGCCGCACAAGCGCGGTTCCTACGGTGGTGCGATCGGCTATCTGTCCTGGGGCGGCGACCTCGACACAGCGATTCACATCCGCACCGTGGTGGTCAAGGACGGACAGATCCACGTGCAGGCGGGAGGCGGCACGGTCGCCGATGCAAAGCCCGCCTCCGAATACAACGAGTCCGTGAACAAGGCGAAGGCGATCTTCAGGGCCGTCGAGCTGGCCTGCGAGCAACCCGATTGGCCATGAGCGCGCAATGAAGGTTCTCGTCATCGACAACTACGACAGCTTCACCTACAACCTGGTCCAGTACCTGGGCGAGCTTGGCGCGGAGATCGAGGTGGTTCGCAACGACCGCGCCGCGGTCGGCGAGCTGCTGGAGCGCGATCCTGATCGCCTTGTCGTCTCGCCCGGCCCTTGCACGCCGGCCGAGGCCGGGATCTCGGTGGACGCGATCGGCGCCTTTGCGCGGGCCGGCACCCCGGTGCTCGGTGTTTGTCTAGGCCATCAATCTCTGGTCGAAGCGTTCGGTGGACGCACCGTGCGCGGCGAGCCGATCCACGGCAAGGACGCCGAGGTCGAGCACGATGGGCGCACGATCTACGACGGCTTACCGAGCCCACTGGTCGCCGGCCGCTATCACTCGCTGGTGGCGGACCCCGACCTCCCGCAGGAGCTGGAGGTAAGCGCCAGTCTCGGCGACGTTGTGATGGGGGTCCGGCACCGCGAGTTGCCTGCGGAAGGCGTCCAGTTTCACCCCGAATCGGTGCTGACACCGCACGGGAAACAGCTGTTGGCGAACTTTTTGATGGAGTGACTAGTCGCTCGTCTCTCGGGCTATTGCCGACTGGTATCCCTTGTCTCGAGCGACTAGCGACGAATCCATGCCGAACGACATCGTCACCCGCGCCATCGACGCCGTCTGCGCCGGCGACCACTTGACCACTGACCACGCCGCCGCTGTGCTCGCCGAGATCATGAAGGGCCGCACGAGCGAGGTGCAGACGGCGGCGTTCCTGGTCGCCCTGCGGGCGAATGGGGAGACGGTCCCCGAGCTGGTCGGCCTGGCACGCACGATGCGCTCCTTGGCCGACGAGGTTCCATCCGAGCGAGACGACCTCGTCGACACCGCAGGCACCGGCGGCGGGCCCTCGACCTTCAACATCTCGACCGCGGCGGCGCTGGTGGCGGCGGCGGCGGGCTGTGCCGTTGCCAAGCACGGCAATCGCTCCAATACAAGCCGCAGCGGCTCCGCCGACGTTCTCGAGGCATTGGGTGTTTCGATCGAGCTGACGCCCCGCCAGATCGCTCGCTGCATCGACGAGGTCGGCTTCGGTTTCATGTTCGCCCCCAGCCACCACAGCGCCATGGCCCATGTTGTCCCGGTGCGCAAGGAGCTGGGGGTGCGCACGATTTTCAATTTCCTCGGGCCGCTGACCAATCCGGCCGGCGCGACCCGCCAGGTCTTGGGCGTCTCCGACCGCCGCTACCAGGAGACGATTGCCGAGGCGTTGCTCGGCCTCGGAGCCGAGTCGGCGCTGGTGGTGAACGCCGATGACAATCTCGACGAGCTCTCGATCTCGACCCGCACGAGGGTGATCGAGGTCGGTGAGGGTCGCACCGAAGAATGGTTCGTGGAGCCGGGTCAGTTCGGGCTCACCGAGGCCCCGGTCGAGGAGATTGCCGGCGGTGAGCCGGCTCAGAACGCGAGGGTGATTCGCTCCGTCTTCGAAGGCACCGAGGGCCCTGCCCACGATGTTGTTCTGCTCAACGCCGGGGCGGCGATCTATGTCGGTGGTGAGGCGGACGACCTCGAAAAAGGGATCGAGAGGGCACGCGAGGCGATCGACTCAGGGGCGGCGTCGCGGCTTCTTGAGCAATTGATCGAGCAAACCGGGAAGATCGCAGGCTAATGTTCCGGCACGCACGATGAGCATGATCGAGCAGCTCGTCTCGGCGGCAAGAGAGGGGGTCGAGAGGCGCCGTGGGCAGGTCCCGCTGGCCGACCTCGAGAACCGGCTCGAGAGCCGCGGTGAGGACCGACCATTCATGGAGGCGCTGGTGCGCCCCGGCCTCTCGCTGATCGCCGAGTTCAAACGACGCTCCCCGACCGTCGGGGCGATCGACACGGACGCGCCGGTCGCCGAGGCGGTACAGGCGTTTGAGCGCGGCGGCGCGGCGGCGCTCTCTGTACTGACCGATGAGGTGCACTTCGGTGGCTCGCTCGACGACCTGCGCGCTGCGCGTGAGGCCTGCGACCTGCCGATCCTGCGCAAGGACTTTGTCGTCGATCCCTACCAGCTGTATGAGGCGGCGGTCTCCGGAGCGGATGCGGTGCTTCTGATCGTGCGGGCGCTCGAGGATCGCCAGCTCGCCGCCCTGCACGCCGAGGCGCTTGGCCTCGATCTGGACCCCCTGGTCGAGGTCCACGATGCCGAGGAGCTGGAGCGTGCCCTGGAGCTCGACGCCGCCGTGATCGGGATCAACAACCGCAATCTCGACAACGGCGAGGTCGATGTCTCGACGACCTTCGAGCTGATGCCGGACGTCCCCGCGGGCAAGACCGCGGTGGCCGAGAGCGGGATTTCGGATCGTGGCCAGCTCGAGGAGCTCGACAGAGTCGGAGTCGACGCTGTTTTGATCGGCGAGGCGCTGATGCGTGCCAGCGACACCGAGGCAAAAACGCGTGAGCTTGCGGGTCCCGAGGAGTCCACCCGCGAGCAGCAGCTGCCCTAGGTACGCCGTTCGAGGATTTAACTCCGCTTAGGACTTCCTTTAGCGGCCGATCACGGCCCGCCTCGATCATCGACGCGATGGTCGACAAGGCAAAGAACTTCTCCCGCACGCCCCTCGGGTCCGGAGTGGTCGGCGGCTTGGTGGTCGCGGTGCTGGGCTGGGTCGCGATCGCGGCCGGCCTGGTCCACGCGTCGTCGAACAACAACACGTTGCCCGCGCCGCTCACGCCGGCGCCGGTCAACGCCAAAGTGACGAGCGGCGGCGGCGACACCGTCGCCAAGATCTACAAGGCCGACTCGGCGGGGGTCGCCTTCGTTGAGGCCGAGCAACGGCCCAAGCCGGCTTCGCCGTTCGACCTCTTCGGAGGCGGGAGCAGCGGCGGAACCGCAACCGGCTCCGGCTTCGTGATCGACACCGACGGGCACATCCTCACCAACAACCACGTCGTCTCCGGCTCCCAATCGATTCACGTGAAGCTCGGAAGCAGCAACACCAGCTACGACGCACAGGTGGTGGGAAGGGACCCCGCCACCGACCTGGCGCTGCTGAAGATCAGCGCGCCCTCATCTGATCTGCACCCTCTGCCGCTGGGCGACTCCTCGAGCGTCCAGGTCGGCGATCCGGTCGTGGCGATCGGTAATCCCTTTGGGCTCGATCAAACCGCGACCACGGGGATCGTCTCGGCGCTCCAGCGCCAGATCCAGGCCCCCAACGGGTTCGCGATCTCCAATGTGATCCAGACCGACGCCTCGATCAACCCGGGCAACTCCGGAGGTCCGCTGATCAATTCGTCGGGTCAGGTGATCGGCATCACTTCGCAGATCGAGACGGCGGGGGGCGGCGGTTCGGTCGGGATCGGGTTCGCCATCCCCAGCAACACCGCCCGTCAGGTGGTCTCGCAGCTTGAGAAGAACGGCAAGGTCGAGCACGCATTCCTCGGGATCACCGGGGCGACGATCAGCCCCGACATCGCCAAGGCGCTGAACCTTCCGGTCGACGCGGGGGTGCTGGTCCAGCAGGCCGTCAACGGCGGCCCGGCCGCCAAGGCTGGAATCCACGGGGGGCGCACAGCCGCGACGATCCAGGGAGCCAACATGGAGCTGGGCGGCGACATCATCACCGAGATCGGCGGCCACAAGATCACCTCGATGGACCAGGTCGTCAACATCGTTAACTCCGCCAAGCCCGGGGACACCCTCGATGTCACGGTTCGCCGCGGCGCGGACACCAAGAGCGTCACCGTCACCCTCGGCGACCGACCCAGCAGCGTCGGTACCAGCGGCTCGGCCCTCGGCCGGTAGACGGCGCCCGGCGGGTACTCGCCGCCCGGCGCGCGCTCGGCCACCCCTTACCCTTGACCTGTGAAGGTCAAGATCTGCGGGATCACGAATATCGAGGACGCGCGCGAGGCCGTGCGCCTCGGAGCATGGGCGATCGGCCTCGTCCACTACGAGGAGAGTCCTCGTATGTGCGACCCGGCGATCGCGGTCGAGATCGGCGCTGAGCTGCGGCGCCGCTGCGAGGTGGTCGGAGTCTTCGTGAACCCGAAGTTCGATCAGGTTGAGGCGGCGGTGGCCGACGAGGGGCTCTCGATCGTGCAGCTCAACGGCGAGGAGGGTCCGTCCTTCTGCGCCGAGGTCGCCCGCCGTACCGGCGCCAAGGTGATCAAGGCGATTCACGTCTCCAGCGCAGCGGACGTTCGCGGCGCCGATGCGTTGCACACCGACTTCCACATGTTCGACACCCGCCGCGGCGATCTCTGGGGCGGCACCGGGGAGACGTTCGATTGGGAGCTTCTGGCCGGCCGGCACTCCGCGGTGCCCGAGATCGTATCCGGCGGCCTCCGACCCGACAACGTCACGGCTGCGATCGCGGCAGTACGTCCCTTTGCGGTCGATGTCGCAAGCGGCGTCGAGGCGGAGCCGGACCGCAAGGACCACGAGCTGCTCGCCTCGTTCTTCGAGGCCGCCAGCGCCGTGACGCCCGCCCCGGCCCCGTGAGCGCAGCGATAGAGGAGCGTTTCGGCCCCTACGGTGGGCGCTTCGTCCCCGAGACACTGATCTCGGCACTCGACGAGCTGACCACGGCCTGGTCGGAGGCCCGCGCCGACCCGGAGTTCAACGCCGAGCTTGGGCGCCTTCACCTCGACTTCATCGGCCGGCCGACGCCGCTCTACCTAGCCGCGCGGCTCTCCGAGCGGGTCGGAAGGCCTGTCTACCTGAAACGCGAGGACCTCGCCCATACCGGAGCCCACAAGATCAACAACGCGGTCGGCCAGGCGCTGCTCACGCGGCGAATGGGAAAGCGCCGGGTGATCGCCGAAACCGGTGCCGGCCAGCACGGCGTGGCGACTGCGACGGCCTGCGCGCTGCTCGATCTCGAATGCGTCGTCTACATGGGCACCGAGGACATGCGCCGTCAGAGCCCCAACGTCGAGCGGATGAATTTGCTCGGCGCCGAGGTGGTGCCGGTCGAGGCCGGCGCGCGGACGCTGAAGGAAGCGGTCAGCGCCGCGATCCGCGACTGGGTCGCCAACGCCGCCGACACCCATTACGTGATCGGCTCGGTGGTCGGCCCGGCGCCCTTCCCGGCTCTGGTTCGCGACCTGCAGCGGGTGATCGGCGACGAGGCGCGCCGCCAGGCGCTGGAGGCAGAGGGGACGCTTCCGGCGCGGGTGATCGCCTGCGTTGGCGGTGGCTCGAACGCGATTGGGACCTTCACGGCGTTCCTCGAGGACGAGGGAACCGAGCTGATCGGGGTCGAGGCGGGCGGCGAGGGACTGGAGAGCGGGCACCACGGCGCCTCGCTGGTCGCGGGACGGACGGGCGTGTTGCACGGATCGCTGTCGTCGGTGCTCAGCGACGAGGACGGCCAGATCCTCGAGGCGCACTCGATCTCCGCCGGGCTGGACTATCCGGGGGTAGGGCCCGAACACGCCCAGCTCCGCGACACCGGCAGGGCCCACTACGAGTCGGTCACCGACGCCGACGCCTTGCTCGCCTTCCTTGAGCTGTCGCGCCTGGAGGGGATCGTGCCGGCGCTCGAGCCCGCGCACGCGATCGCCTGGGCACTGGCAAATCCAGGCGCCGAAGGCTACGACCTGATCTGTATGTCTGGACGCGGCGACAAGGACCTCGCCGAGGCCCTCGAAGCCCTGGAGCGACTTGATGGCTGACGCGACCAGAACCTCGACTGGACTGGCGCGGATCGAGGCCGCCTTCGCGGCCGCGAGCCAGGAGGGCCGAGCGGCGCTGATGCCCTACATGATGGGTTGCTTCCCGGATCGCGAGGGCGCCCTGGAGGTGGCAAGGGCCTACGCCGACGCGGGGGCCGACCTGGTCGAGGTCGGGGTTCCCTTCTCGGACCCACTCGCCGACGGGCCGGTGATCCACGCGGCGGCAACCGCGGCGCTTGAGCGAGGCGCCGACCTCGACGGCGCCCTGGAGGCCTGCGAGGTGCTCGGCGAGGGGGTTCCCTCGGTGGCGATGTGTTACGTGAACATGGTGCTGGCGCTCGGTCCGCGGCGCTTCGCCGGCCGCCTTGCGGCCGCAGGCGCCGCCGGCGCGATCGTCCCCGATCTGCCTCTGGAGGAGTCGGGCGAGATTGGCGAGGCGCTCGAGGCCGAGGGGCTGGCGCTGATCCCGCTCGTCGCGCCCACGACCCCGCCCGATCGCCGCCGGCGCATCTGCGAATCGGCTCGCGGCTTCGTCTACCTCGTCTCGGTCGCGGGAGTGACCGGCGAGCGCGACGAGCTGCCACCCGAGCTCGCGGACTTGGTGCGGGCGGCTCAGAACGAAGCCGACGTGCCGGTCGCGGTCGGGTTTGGGATCGGAACGCCCGACCAGGCCGCAGCGGTGGGCAAGCTGGCCGACGGCGTGATCATCGGCACCCGGCTCGTGCGCGAGGTGTCCGAGGCGGCCGATGTGTCTGCTGGCGCCGAGGCTGCGGGCGCCTTCCTTCGTGACCTGCGCGCCGCCCTCGCCGCAGGCTAGGATCTCGGCCGATGACACTGGTCGTGTCCCTCTTTTTGGCCCTTGCGGCGATGGTTGTCTCCTACGCCTTCGGGCAGGGCGGCCCGGTCGCCGGGCTTGTCTTCTTCGGGATTCTGCTGATCGGGGCGCTGGTCAAGCTCACGCATCCGCTGCGCGAGCGGCTGCGGTCCTGAGCGCGCGGGAAGCTACGCGCGCGTCGCGATGACCTGTAGGTAGTCCGCCGGCGTGATCATCGCCCGATCGCCCGCGACGTTGGAGCGCTCGAGCAAATCCCGAAGGTCAGATTCGAGCGCAGCTGCACCTTCCGGGCCGACCCGCTCGAAGGCAACCTTGGTGGGGCCGAAGTAGGTTCGGTAGAAATCGAGCCAATGGTCGGCAGACCGAAAGCCGAACTTGACCGTCACCCGCTCGGCCATCAGCGAGGAGACACCGTCTCCAAATAGGTCTCGCAGGTGCTCCTCGACGCCCCAGAGGATCGGCGGCTGGATTCCGGGAGGAGGCGGCGCGTGTTTGACGGTGGTGGCGAACATCTGGCCGATGAACCCGTCTGGTACCCAGCTCGCCAGGCCGACGCGCCCGCCCGGCTTGCAGACCCGCAGCAACTCGTCCGCCGCCTTCTCTTGATCGGGGGCGAACATCACCCCGAAGCTCGAGAGGACGACGTCGAAGGAAGCGTCGTCGAAGGGGAGGTTCTCGGCGTCCCCCTCGACGAATTCGATGTCGAGTCGCTCGGCGGCCGCCCGCTCGCGACCGCGCTCGAGCAGTTCGGGGACGTAATCGAGGCCGACCGTGTTGCCCCAAGCGAGCCGTGCCGCCGGCAAGGTGGTGTTGCCGCTGCCGCAGGCGACGTCCAGGACCCGCTCGTCGGGCAGGATCTCGATTGCCTCGCAGAGCTTCTCGCCGACGATGTTGATGACCCCGGCGACCATCGAGAAATCGCCCGCCGACCAGACCTTCTGCTGGACCTGCTTGACGGCTTCCAGGTCGACTGCTTGATCGTTCATGGTGCTCCTTCGCTCTCTGACCCGCTGACCCCGGCTGGCGAGCCTAGCGGGGATTCCACCGCGCGTCTTTGCGTTTTCTCACTCCCGGCCAGCGCCGCCGGTACAGTCGCGCAATGCGCATAGGCGTGCTCACCGGCGGGGGGGACTGTCCGGGGCTCAACGCGGTGATCCGGGCGATTGTCCGCAAGGGCGTTGCCGAGTACGGCCACGAGTTCATCGGCTTCCGCGACGGCTGGCGGGGCCCCCTGGAGGGTGATTACCGGCCGCTGGGGATCCCAGAGGTGCGGGGGATCCTCCCGCGCGGTGGCACCATCCTCGGGTCCTCGCGCACCAATCCATTTGAGAACGACGACGGAGCGGAGCGGATCGTCGCCAATCTCGCCGCGGAGCGGGTCGAGGGATTGATCGCGATCGGAGGCGAGGACACGCTTGGAGTCGCCAGCAAGCTCCAGGATCAGGGCGTCGATCTGATCGGCGTGCCGAAGACGATCGACAACGACCTCGCTGCGACCGACTACACGTTCGGTTTCGACACTGCGGTCAACATCGCGATGGAGGCCATCGATCGCCTCCACACAACCGCGGAGAGCCACCACCGGGTGCTGATCATCGAAGTGATGGGTCGCCACGCTGGCTGGATCGCATTCCACGCCGGGCTCGCCGGGGGTGCCAACGTGATCCTGATCCCCGAGCATCAGTTCGATCTCGATCAGGTCTGCCACTACATCCAGACACGCTTCGAGAGCCAGTACTCGCCGATCGTCGTCGTTGCGGAGGGAGCCGAGCCGATCGGTGGGTTGCCGCAGACCGAGGATGCGCCTCGCGACGAGTTCGGCCACGTCCGCCTCGGTGGCATCGCCCATTGGCTGGAGGATGAGATCGAGAGCCGCACGGGCAAGGAGGCGCGGGCGACGGTGCTCGGCTACGTGCAGCGCGGTGGGACGCCGACAGCATTCGATCGGGTCCTGGCGACGCGCTTTGGCCTGCATGCGATCGACGCCGCTCACGACGGCAATTGGGGCAAGATGACCTCTCTGCGCGGCACCGAGATCACGCTTGTCGATCTGGCCAAGGCAACCGCCGAGGTGAAGCTGGTGCCCGAGTCGCTCTACCGCGAGGCGGAGGTCTTCTTCGGGTGAGTCGGCGTCTGGCCGCGATCGCCGCGGCCGCGGCGCTGGCGCTGGCGGCCGGCGGATGCGGCGGCGGCGACAGCGGCAAGGCGGGCGGCGAGACGCTGACCGTCTACGTCAGCGCGCCGCTGCACGGCGACCGTGAAGCCGCCGGCCAGGCGATCGTCGATGGGGCCAGGCTGGCGCTGGCCGATGCGGGCGGAAGGATTGGCAGCATGAAGGTGCGGGCCGTATATCTGGACGACACAAGCGATGGTCTCTGGAGCCTGGCCCGCACGGCGGCCAACGCCCGAAGCGCGGCGGAGGACGTGACCGCGATCGGCTACATCGGCGATCTCGATTCGGGGGCGACGAGGGCTTCGCTTCCGATCACCAACCAGGCCGAGATGGTGCAGATCTCACCGGGCAGCACCGCCGTGGATCTGACCCGCCGGCCCCCGGTCGGCGACACGACTCCCGACCGCTACCGGCCCAGCGGCAGGCAGACCTTCGCGCGCGTCGTGCCCGACGACGACGTGGAGGCCCGGGCGGCGGCGGTCTGGGCGAAGCAAATGGGCGCGAAGCGCGTTGGCGCCGTGACCGATAGTTCGGCCTTCGGCCAGACCCTGGCCCGAGCTTTCGACCAGGAGACCGCCCGGATCGGGCTCGGCACGGGGGAGGGCGGAGGCGTTGACCTGGTCTATTACGGCGGCGGTCCGGATGGATTCTCGCGGGCAACCCGCGGCCTGCCGCCGCGGCCGATCATTGGCTCCGACGCGCTCATCGATCCCGCCTTCCTTCGCAGTGCGACGGCGCTCGCCGGCCGCCTCTACGTCACCTCGCCTTTCCTCGATCCGTCGCTGCTTCCCACGGCAGGACAGCGGTTCGTGCGCGCCTACCGGCGGCAGTTCGGCACCGCCAATCCCGCCGCCGCCTACGGATACGAGTCGATGGCGCTGTTGCTCGACGCGATCCACCGCGCCGGCCCCAACGGCGACGATCGCCGCACCGTGACCGACGAGGTCCTCTCGACCCACGATCGCCACTCGGTCCTCGGCACCTATTCGATCGACGCCAATGGGGACACCACCCTCGGCACGGTCTCCGGCTATCGGGTCAGCGACGGCCTTCCGGTCTTCCCGACTCCGCTAAAAGCGCCGCGCTGATTAGCGCAGCAGGTCACGCAAGGCCGGCTCCAGCTCCGGGTGCTTGAAGGTGAACCCGAGGTCGAGCGCCCGGCGCGGCAGCACCCGCTGGCCGCCCTTCACCGTCTCGGCGAGCTCGCGGCCCAGGATCACGTTCAACGCCACTCCCGGCACCGGCAGCACTGCCGGGCGCTTCAGGACCCGGCCGAGTGCCTTCGAGAGCTCCCGATTCGAGACCGGGTTCGGCGCGGTCGCGTTGAGCGTCCCGGTCACCTTCTCGTCGTCGAGCGCCCACAGCAGCAGGGCGATCTCGTCGTCGATATGGATCCACGACATGTACTGGTCGCCGCCCCCGATCGGGCCGCCGACCCCGAGCTTGAACGGGGTGAGCAGCTGCTTGAGAAGTCCGCCTCCGGGGTCGAGTAGGAGCCCGGTTCGAACCACAACGACTCGCAGCAGCTCGTCGGCCTCGTGGGCCGCCCTCTCCCACTCGACAGTGACCTCGGCCGCGAAGTCCGAACCGGGGCCGGTCGACTCGTCGACCAGCGCCTCGCCGCGATCGCCGTAGTAGCCGATCGCCGACTGGCTGACCAGCACCTCGGGCCTGTCCTTGAGTGCGCCGATCGCCTGCACCAGGTTGTGGGTGCTGGCTCGGCGGCTCTCGATGATCCGTCGCTTCGACTCCTCGTTCCAGCGCTGGTTGATCGGCTCCCCAATCAGATTCACGACCCCCTCGACCCCCTCGAAGGCTTCGGTCGGCGGGCGCTCCAGGGTTGCCTGCCATGCAAACCAGTGGACAGTCGGGTTGGTCTGACGCGCCTTCTCGGGATCGCGACTCAACCCGACCACCTCGTCGCCGCGGGCCAGCAGCGCATCGCACAGCGCCCCGCCGATCAAACCACTTGCTCCTGTCACCAGAACCCTCATCGCCCCCTGTCCCTTACCCCGAGCGACGAGCGACGAGCGACGAGCGACGAAACGTCACACATCGACCGTTGCGAAGGTGCCGGTCTCCGGATTGAATCGGGCGATTCCATCGCGCTTCGCCTCTTCGACCACCGCCTCCGCGACCGCGGGAGCCACCTCGCGGTTGAAGACGCTGGGGATGATGTAGTCCTCGGCGAGGTCCTCCTCGGTGACGACGTTGGCGATTCCGTGTGCGGCGGCGATCTTCATCTCCTCGGTGATCGAAGGGGCGCCGGCATCCAGTGCGCCGCGGAAGATCCCCGGGAAGCAGAGAACGTTGTTGATCTGGTTCGGATAGTCCGAGCGCCCGGTGGCCATGATCCGCACGTACGGATCGGCCTCCTCTGGCATCACCTCCGGGTTCGGGTTGGCCATCGCAAAGACGATCGCGTCGTCGTTCATCTTTTCCAACGCCTGCGCGGGGATGATCCCGGGGCCGGAGAGGCCGATGAACAGGTCCATCCCCTCGATCACGTCGGCGGGATCCCCGGTCAGCTTTTCAGGGTTGGAGACCTCCGCGTACCAGCGCTTGATCTCCGACATGCCGCCGGCCTTGTAGTCGTCGCGCTCGGTCGAGATGGCGCCGCTGCGATCGCATCCGACGACGTGGCTGACCCCCGACTCGAGCATCATCTTGGTCACCGCGACGCCCGCCGCGCCGAGGCCGACCATCAGGACCCGCAGCGACTCGATCGGCTTGCCGACGATCTTCAGGGCGTTGAATAGCGCCGCCATCACGACCACGGCGGTCCCGTGCTGATCATCATGGAAGATCGGGATGTCGAGCGAGGCCTTCAGGCGCTCCTCGATCTCGAAGCAGCGCGGCGCCGCGATGTCCTCGAGGTTGATGCCCCCGAAGGTCGGCGCCATCAGCTCGACCGCCTGGACGATCTGATCCGGGTCCTGGGAGTTGAGGCAGATCGGGAAGGCGTCGACCCCGGCGAACTCCTTGAACAGCATCGCCTTGCCCTCCATCACCGGCATCGCCGCCTCGGGACCGATGTCGCCCAGCCCCAGCACCGCCGAGCCGTCTGAGACCACGGCGACGGTGTTGCGCTTGATCGTGTACTCGAACGCCTTCGAGCGGTCGGCGTGGATCTCCTGGCAGACCCGCGCCACGCCCGGCGTGTAGGCCATCGAGAGGTCGTCGCGGGTCTTCAGCGGGTACTTGTTGTGCAGCTCGATCTTTCCGCCGCGGTGCATCTGCATCGTGCGGTCGGTGTACTCGAGCACCTTCGCGCCGCGGGTGGAGCCGAGCGAGCGCAGGATCTGCTCCCAGTGCTCCTGGTCCCGCGCGTCGATCGTGAACTCGCGCACCCGCTTTCCCTCGGCGCCCGCACCGGGCACCAGGTCGACGCCCTGGAGCTGTCCCCCGGCGTCGGCGATCGCGGCGGTCAGCTTGCCCAGCGGCTCCTGGCGAGCATCGAGCTCGACCCGGATCGTGACGCTGTATTGGGCCTGTGCGGGACTCATGGGAATTCGCGCTTCGCGCTCATGGGTCGGCAATCATAGAGTTGAGGTGATGGCCGCAAAAAACGAAAAACCCGAGCTGTTCCTGATCGACGGGAACTCGCTCGCCTACCGGGCCTTCTTCGCGCTGCCCGAATCGATCTCCACTTCCGACGGGCGGCCGACCAACGCGATCTACGGATTTGCCTCGATGCTGGTGAAGATCATCACCGAGCACCACCCGGGCGGCGTGGTCGTTGCCTGGGATGCCGGGATGTCGGGCCGCGAGAAGCAGTACGGCGAATACAAGGCGCAGCGCAAGCCCCGCCCCGACCTGCTCTCCGAGCAGTGGCCGCACATGATGCCCTTGGTCGAGGCGTTCGGCTTCGAGAACGTCAGGGTCGAGGGCTACGAGGCTGACGACGTGATCGCCTCCCTCGTGCGTCAGGCGCGCGAGGAGAAGATCCCCGTGATGGTCGTCTCCGGCGACCGCGACGTCTACCAGGTGGTCGAGGACGGGGTGCGGGTGATGACCACCTCGCGCGGGATCACCGAGACCAAGGTCTATGACCGTGATGGGGTGATCGAGCGCTACGGCGTTCCCCCCGAGCTGGTCACCGACCTGATCGGGCTCAAGGGCGACACCTCCGACAACATCCCCGGCGTTCCGGGGATCGGCGACAAGACCGCGGCCCAGCTGCTGCAGGAGTTCGGCTCGCTGGAGGAGGTGCTGGCGAACGTCGACAAGATCTCCGGCGCGAAGCGCAAGCAGAACCTCACCGAGCATGCCGAGGACGCCCGCGTCTCCAAGCAGCTGGCGACGATGCACTTCGACATCGAGACCGGACTTGATTTCGGCGAGGTGATGGGCGCCGAGCCGGACTGGTCGAGCCTGCGGGAGTTCTCGCGCGAGTTCGAGCTACGGGTGATTCTCGAGCGTCTGGAAGAGGGCTTGCCGGAGGGGGGCGAGGTGCCCGGGCGAAAGGTCGAGCGGGAGGTCTCGGTGGAGGCTGTCGAGGGGTCGCCGTCCGATCTCGCCAAGGGGCCGGTTGCGCTTGCCATCTCCGCAGGGCGGTGGGCCGCTGCCGATTCCAAGCGGGTGGTGGCCGGCGAGAGCAAGGATCTGAAGAATCTGGTCGGAGAGATTGCATCGCACCCGCTGATCGCCCATGACGCCAAGTCGCTGGGGGGTGGTCGGCATGGATTGCTCGCCGCCGCTGCCGAGGCGGAAATTGAGCTCGAGCTCGAGCACGACACGATGCTGGCGGCCTATCTGCTCGACCCCGCACGCCGCAACTACGACCTGGTCGAGCTCTCGGCAGATGCAGGATTGGGTGTCGCTGAGCGCGGTGGAGACCACCCCGGCGCGCCCGGAAGCGGAGCTGAGGACGTGCCGGGCGATGGTGCCCAGCTCGAGCTGGGAGAGGAGGCGGAGGCGGCCCTGGAGCCACCCGAAGAGGCGCGCCTCGTCGCCGAGCTGACCGAGCTACAGCGACCGCGCCTCGCCGAGTGGGGGCTGGAGAAGCTGCTGCGCGAGGTCGAGCTTCCCCTGGTCGACGTGCTGGCGGCGATGGAGCGCGAGGGAGTCAAACTCGACGCCAAGCGCTTGGCCGAGATCGGCAAGGGTTTCGCGGAGGAGATCGCAAAGCTGGAGTCCGAGATCTACAAGCTGGCTGGGCACGAGTTCACGATCGGCTCCCCCCAGCAGGTCGCCCAGGTTCTGTTCGAGGAGCTCGAGCTGACCCGCAAGCGACGCGGCAAGACCGGCTTCTCGACCGACGCCCGGGTGCTGGCCCAGATCCGCGACGAGCACGAGATCGTGCCCAAGATCGAGAGCTGGCGTGAGCTGACGAAGCTGAAGAGCACCTATCTCGACACCCTGCCGGAGTTGATCGACCCCGAGACGGGACGCATCCACACGACCTTCAATCAGGCGGCGACGACGACCGGGCGCCTGTCCAGCACCAACCCCAACCTCCAGAACATCCCGATCCGCACCGAGCTGGGCCGCCCGCTGCGCTCCTGCTTCGTCGCCGAGCGGGGCGCACGCCTGCTTTCCGCCGACTACAGCCAGGTGGAGCTGCGGGTGCTCGCCCACGTTGCCGACGAGCCGGTGCTGAAGGAGATCTTCGAAGCCGGCGACGACGTCCATGCGGCGACCGCGGCGGAGGTCTTCGAAGTCGAGCGCGACGAGGTTGACATCGGGCAGCGATCGAAGGCGAAGATGGTCAACTTCGGGATCGTCTACGGCCTCACCGGCTTCGGCCTCGCCGACCGCCTAGCGATTCCGCAGGCCGAGGGCGAGGAGTTCGTCGCCCGCTACCTGGAGCGCTTCCCAGCGGTGCGCGCCTTCCGCGAGCAGACCATCGAGAGCGCCCAGGCGGACGGCTACGTGACCACGCTGATGGGGCGCCGCCGACCGATTCCAGAGCTGCGCTCCGGCCAGGTGCAGACCCGGCGCCTTGGCGAGCGGCTGGCCGTCAACACGGTGATCCAGGGGACCGCCGCCGACATCATCAAGGTGGCGATGGTTCGCTGCCAGGCCGCCTTGCGCGAGGCTGGAATGAAGACGAGGCTGATCCTCCAGATCCACGATGAGCTTCTGTTCGAGGGACCGGCGGCCGAGATGGAGGAGGCGGAGAGGATCGTGCGCCTGGAGATGTGTCGCGCCTACGAGCTCGATCCGCCACTCGAGGTCGACCTCGGCATCGGCAAGGACTGGCTGGACGCAAAGTAGGGCGCAAAAAGGGCGGCCCCGAGGGCCGCCCTTTCGCGAAACATTGCTCGGGAGCGCCTAGCTACCCAGTTCGACCTTCTCGAAGACGGCGGCGCCGCCCTCGGTGTGCAGCTCGGCTTCCTCGACCACCTTGGTCGGGGTCAGGTCTGCAGCCGTGCAGTTGCCCTCGTTGTCGTCGCCAGGGCCGCTGTTCTCGTCATCGCCCGAGTTGCCCGGGCCGGAGTTCTCGCCCTCACGATCGTTGACCTGGCCATCGTCGTCGCCGTTGTGGTTGTCGCCGTTGGCCTCGTTCTCGTTGTCGCACTCGATCTCGGTTTGGTCGGTGACCTGTCCGCTCAGCGTGTCGCCGCCGAACAGATTGATCACCAAGCGGCCGGTATCGGCGTTGAACGACTGGATCGTGCCGGCGTTCTCGTCGCCGTCCTCGGTCCCGTCGTTGTCGGTGTCGGGGTCGTGGGGCTTGTCGCTGGCCTGAAACTCGCCGCGGTTGCCGAGGCCGTCACGGTCCTGGTCGCGACGGGCCTGGTTGACCTTCAGCGAAAGATGGTGCGCCTTCTCCCAGCGGTCGGGGATACGGTCGTGATTCCGGTCCCTGGCCGCCGCCCCGGATGGCAGAGCGAGCAGGGCTGCGAGGCCCAGACAGCTCGCGACAAGCACCATCAGGTGTCGGTATCGATTGCCGGACATTGAGGTTGCCTCCGTCTGTAGTTGCATCGGTTAGGTATGAGACCCGAGCCGACCGCCAAGATCACAGGGGTTGGACGCTTGATCTAGTGGTCGAGCGGTGGAGGCAACAAAGAACCGTCGTCCCCGCCTCCCGAGCCGCCACCACCCGAGCCGCCGTCACCGCTGCCACCCGAGCTACCGGATCCCGAACTGTCGTCCGTGGAGCCCGAGCCGCCTGACGCTGAACCCCCGCCGGACGTTCCAGACCCGCTGCCTTGGTGGCTGGAGCCATCGTCCCCGCTTGACCCCCCGTCGCCGCTATGTGAGTTGCCCTCGTGCTTGCTGCCGGCGGAGCTGGGACCGGGGCCGCTATGGGAGTCACCACGACCCGAGTCGTCGCCTCCTGACCCGTGGCCGCTGCTGCCGCTGTTGTTATCGCCCGACCCGCCCCCGCGACCGCTGGGGCCTGGCCCACCGCTCTGGTCCTGGCCCGAAGCCCCCCTGTCTGAGCCGCCGCTGGTCGTGGCGCCGGAGTGCGAAGGTGCGTCCGCGACATCCGACTTCGCGGGGGCCTCGGCCGCCGAGGCGGAGTTGTGGTCCTCGGAAGAGTTGTGCAGCGCCACGCCTGTTCCCACCGATCCGGCGACCAGCACGGTCGCGAAGCCGGCCTTCATTGCGACCCCTGCCCCGACACCGCCCACCGATGCCCCGGCACCGGCCGTCCCCGCCGCCGCGGCGCCTCCGAGTCCTGCTCCGGCCACGGCATCACCGACGGTCGGATCGAGCAGGTAATGCAGGATCGGGACCGGGATCAGCATGCCGGCACCGTCGCGTAGCGCCCGGCGCGCCCGGTAGATCGTCTGACGCGCTGCACCGCCGGTCAAGCCAAGCGCGGCGGCGATCTCCTCGTGGCTCAGTCCCTCCAGCTCGCGCATGACGATCGCCGCGCGCTGCGGATCGGGTAGGGCGCGCAGGCGGCGCAGCAGCTCGGCGATCTCCTCGCGGCGCTCGGCGGCCTCTGGAGGAGTCTCGACCCCGTCGATGCTCTCGTACAGGGGAGACGTGGGGGCCGGCTGGTCGCGAAGGTCGTTGAGCGCGGTGTTGCGGACTATGCGATAGAGCCAGGGCCGCAGCTCGATCTCCTTGTCGGCCCCGCGCAGACTAAGTAGAGCCTTGGAGAAAGCGTCCTGGGTGACGTCCTCGGCGCGGTGCGATGGAACGATCGCCGCCGCGTAGCGGCCGAGCGGCTTGCCGTATCGGCGAACGATCTCCTCGAAGGCGGTCTCGTAGCCGTTGCGCACCAGGGAGACCAGCCGCCGGTCCGGCTGCGTCCTCAGTGCGGGGCCAAGGAAGAGCCGAGAGGCGACGCCGTTTGGAGGTGGCGGGGGCATTTGACCGAATCGCGAACGTGCTGCTCCTGATATGACAGCACGGCGGCCGGGCCCGGCCGCATGGAGATAACACGTGCTGGACGAAAAGATCACGGTGGTAGGCGGTGGATAAGGGAACAGCGGTCATCCTCACGGCGGGCGCCGGCGGCCTGATCGCCCTCCAGGCTCCGATCAACGCGGGGCTGGGCAAGGCGACCGGTGACCTGACCGCGGCGCTGGTCTCGTTTCTGGTCGGCACCGCCGCCCTGCTGCTGATCGTGGTCGTGAGCGGAAAGGCCGGGGGCATCTCTCACGCGACCGACGTCCGCTGGTATTACCTGATGGGCGGGCTTCTGGGCGCGATCTACGTCGCCAACGCGTTGGTTGCGGTCAACTCGATCGGCGCCGGCGGGGTTGCGGCGGCGACTGTTGCGGGGCAGCTCACCGCTTCCGTTGTCGCTGATCGACTCGGCATCCTCGGTCTCGAGCAGGTCGCGCTCTCACCGCTGCGCATCCTCGGGGTCGCCCTACTGCTTGCCGGCACCGTGCTGATCGTCCGTTGAGAACGGTCAGGCGGCGACGCGAGCTTCGCTGAGGCGCGGCGCGCCCTGCGCGAACTGCGGCGGCGCGATCTCGAGATAGTGGCTGAACGACCAGTCAACGAACCGCTTGCTCGCCATCCCGTTCAGCGCCAGCGCCAGCAATCGCGGCGGCACCCTCGGGATCAGCTGCTGGACCCGCAAGAGCGACTCGAACTTCCACCGATGGGCATCCGAAAAGGCCGCGTAGTCGGTGAGCGCGCGCTGGCGGGGCTTGGCGCCTTCGTGGACCGCCCGCAGCTCGCGGCCGCAGGCGATTGCGAAGTAGAAGGCGGTTCGGATGCCCTCCGCGGTCAGCGGCAGGCAGTGGCCGGCCGAGTCGCCAGCGAAGAAAACTCCGGCGTCGACGGCTGGACGCAGCCGGTGCGGGATCCAATTGCCCTGGTAGCGCACGCTCTCGACCTCGAGCCGCTCGGCGAGCTCGACGGTTGGTTGCTTGACGTGAAAGCGGGGATCGAAGGAGCCGACGCCGACGCGAATCTCGTCGTCGGCGGGGAAGCTCCAGCCGTAGCCGGCCGGGACGACGCCGCGCTCGATCCAGATCTCCAGCTCTTCGTCGCTTCCCCACGGGTGCACCTCGAGGCCACGGGAAAGGCGGGCATCGGGGGGTTGGACGTTCGCTCCTGAGCCGAGCACGCGGCGCCAGCCCAGCGCGTCGGCGACCAGCGGCGCCGCCAGCTCGCCTCGGTCGGTGACGACCCGGATCGAAGCATCGCCATTGGGAGGAGCGCCGCGACCCTCGACGGTCGCGGTCTCGAAGTCGGCATCGCATTGGTCCCACAGCAGCTGGCAGAGCGTGCGGTAGTCGAAGGTCGAGAAATCCCACGGCAGGTCCATGCGCACGCTCGTGTGCGGCGTGTGAACCACGAGCTCGCCGAAGGTCTGCTTGATCGACTCGTCGAGGCCGAGCGCGGTCAGCCAGGCTGTCGGCGCGGCGCATGCGGAGGTCTGGCGCTCGCCGATGTCGTACCGGTCGAGTACCAGCACCCGCGCCCCGGAACCTGTCAGCTCGCGGGCGACCGTGAGGCCGGCGAAGCTGGCGCCGCAGATCAACACGTCGTAGGCGCCACTTAGCGGCGTCCGTTCCTCGCCACGTTTGGTTTCGCGCGTGGGCATCGTCTGCAAGTAAAACGAAGTTCGAGGCGCTTCAGCTCAACGCCAGGGCGCGAATGGGCGCCCGCCGTCTCTTGCTTCGAGGTTCCAGGTGCTTCCTTCTGCCATCATTCGCCGCCGTGTCCACGCCCGACACAGCCGTAGATCCGGCGAGCGAGAGCGCGCCCGCCGTGCTCTCCAACGACTTCATGATCGAGGTCGACGGCAAGCTTGTTCCCAACTACGACGCCACCATGGTCTCCTTCAAGGAAGGAGACGTGGTCAGCGGCAAGGTCGTGCGCATCGACCAGGACGAGGTCCTGGTCGACATCGGCTACAAGTCGGAGGGCGTCATTCCCTCCAACGAGCTCTCGATCCGCAAGTCCGTGGACCCGGGCGACGAGGTCTCGCTGGGCGAGGATGTCGACGCTCTGGTGCTCACCAAGGAGGACCAGGAAGGTCGTCTGATCCTTTCCAAGAAGCGGGCCCGATTCGAGAAGGCCTGGCGCCGCATCGAGGCCGCCGCCGAGTCGGGCGAGCCGGTCGAGGGCACCGTGATCGAGGTCGTCAAGGGCGGGCTGATCCTCGACCTTGGCGTGCGCGGCTTCCTGCCCGCTTCGCTGGTCGACATCCGCCGCGTCCACAATCTCGACGAATTCATGGGCGAGAAGCTCGAGTGCAAGGTGATCGAGCTCAACCGCAGCCGTAACAATGTCGTGTTGTCGCGCCGGGCGGTGCTGGAGGAGGAGCGCAAGGAAGTGCGCGAGCAGATCCTCGGCCGCCTGCAGCCGGGCCAGATCGTCGACGGAAAGATCTCCAACATCGTCGACTTCGGCGCCTTCGTCGACCTCGACGGCATCGACGGCCTGATTCACATCTCCGAGCTTTCCTGGAGTCATGTCAACCACCCCTCCGAGGTGGTTGGGATCGGCGACACCGTCCGGGTCAAGGTGCTGGACATCGACCGCGACCGCCAGCGCATCAGCCTCGGGCTCAAGCAGACCCAGGAAGACCCTTGGCAGCGCGTCGTCGACAGCCACCAGACCGGGGACGTACTGGAGGGCAAGGTCACCAAGGTGGTCGCCTTCGGTGCCTTCGTGGAGATCCTCCCCGGCGTCGAGGGCCTCGTCCATATCTCCGAGCTGGCCGATCATCACGTCGAGAACCCCAGCGAGGTCGTCGAGCCGGGGACCGAGCTGAAGGTGAAGATCCTCGAGGTCGACGAAGAGCGACGCCGTCTTTCATTGAGCATCAAGCGAGTCGAGGGCCAGGACCTGCCGATGCGCGACATTCAGCTTCCGGAGGGCGCGACCCCGCCGCCGGCTGGGGAGGAGGCGCCGGATCTCGATTTGTCCGAGGAAGTCTTCGCCGAGCCGCCCCCCGAAGTCGAGGCTGAGACCGCGGCGGAGGCCCCGCAGGAGGTCGAGGGCGAGAGTGCGCCCGAGGAGCCGCCGGAGTCCGAGGACGATCCCGCCGCCGAGCCGGCAGAGGACGCTGGCGACGGCGACGATTCGCAGGACGCCGAGGAAGCCGGCGAAGCTCAAGAGGGCGAGTCGGTAGCTGAACGCCCGGACTCGCCGGACGACACCGAAGAGGCTCCCGGCGAGGAGACCTGAGGACCGCGGCGATGGCGCCGCTCCTCATCGGCCTCACCGGCGGGATCGCCGCCGGAAAATCGGAGGCTCTGGAAGCCTTCGGGCGACTCGGCGCCGAGACGATCTCCAGCGACGCGGTGGTGCACGAGCTGCTCGACTCGGAGCAGGTGCGTGGTCGCCTGATCGAGCGCTGGGGACCCCAGATCGCCCCCGATGGAGCGATCGACCGCAGCCGCGTCGGCGAGATCGTCTTCGAGAGCCCTGAGGAGCTGGCCTGGCTGGAGGCGGAGTTGCACCCGAGGGTGGCGGAGCGCATAGACGCCTGGCGGCAGTCGCTCGGCCCTGGTACCGACTTCGGAGTGGTCGAGGTGCCGCTGCTGTTCGAGACAGCGATGGCCGACGCCTTCGACGTCACGGTTGCGGTGGTCGCAGATGACGACACGCGTCGCGCGCGGGCCGAGCAGCGCGGCCATGCTCTGGTCGAGGAGCGTGCGGCGCGCCAGCTCGATCAGGACGAGAAGGCTGCCCGTGCCGATCACGTCGTGCGCAACGAAGGCTCGCTCGCCGACCTCGAGCTTCAGCTGTCCGACCTGCTCGCGAAGCTGGAACGCCCTGATGGGAGATCCGGCTCTGAACCTGTACAACGTTAGGTCGGCATGGAAGCGACTCGCCGCAGCCATCGGTCCCCACCCCGCCGCTCAGCGAGCCGCTCTCGGCCCCGTGCCCGAGGGAGGCAGACTGCGCAGGTGCGACGCAGAAGATGGGGCTTCGGGCTCCTCGGCGCCGTCACCCTTGGGGCGCTGGTTGGATTCCTGATCGCGTCAGGCGATTTCAACCGCGCAATCCGCGAGTTCACCCTGCCCCTGCATCACGACGACATCATTCGCCAGCAGGCGTCGGACAAGGGTGTGGACGCGAGCCTGATCGCGGCGGTGATCTACTCGGAGTCGCGCTTTCACGACCAGACTTCTCACGCGGGCGCCCGCGGGTTGATGCAGATAACGCCCGCCACCGCCGCGGAGATCGAGAAACAGAGCGGGGGGACGACATTCCGCCTCGACGACCTCTCCGATCCCCAGATCAACATCTCCTACGGGACCTTCTACCTGGGCTACCTGCTCGGCCGGTACGACGGCAACGCCGTTGCGGCGCTGGCCGCCTACAACGCCGGACCCGGCAACGCCGACTCCTGGGGAGGGAGTGGGATGTCAATCGACGACATTCCGACCAGCGAGACTCGGGGGTACGTCGCCGAGGTGCTGGACAAACAGAAGGACTATCGCAACACCTACGCCAAGGAGCTCGGCTACTGACGGCGAGGTGCCGCGGTCGTTCCTAGTGCTTGAAGGTGTCCTTGCCGGGGCCGCCGATCATCAGATCGTGGCCGCGACCGCCGATCAGGTGGTCCTTGCCCCCGCGGCCCGCGATCGTGTCGTTGCCGGCGCCACCGCTCACGATGTCGTTGCCGGGCCCGGCACAGATCAGGTCGTTGCCGGCCCGGCCGAGGATGTGGTCGTCGCCGCCGTAGGCGGAGATCACGTCACGGCCCCGAGTGCCGACCAGCCGGTCGGGCCCAGGCGTTCCGGTGATCGTCGGGTTGGCAGCGCCGCAGGGCGCGCTCGCATGGCCGATTTGAACCTCCTGGGTGCGTGAGCGGGTCTGGCCGTTCGGCAATGCCGCCATCAGGGTGACGTCGTAACTGCCGCGCGTCGCGTCCGGGGGGAGATGAAGGTTCACGCGCACCCTTGTTGCACCCGATGTGGGGGTCAAACTGGCCGGGCGGGGATTCGCTTCGGCTCCCGGCACGTCGGTCGAAGCGCTGAGCGCGAAGGTCGGCCCTGGGCCCACCTTTCCCGCGTAGACAACCCGGAACTGCGCCGATTCCACCTTGCTCCTGCTCGCCCGGTTCGCGGTCGGGTCGTCGATGATCCCGAGGTCCTGAGTGGGCTGCTGGAGGCTGGTCGTGACGTCGCTGACCGCGGGCGAATCGACGCAGGTGGTCTTGCTTGCCTGGCTGCCCGCCAGGTTGGAGCCGCAGTCGACCGGCGCGTTGGGGTTGCTGGGCGTGGTTCGGGCCCCTGTCACGACCCGGTAGGCAAACGGGCCGTCGAAAGGCTCGCCGTCGGGCCCCTGCCGCAGGGCGAACGTCGGGCTCACCGTGAATGTCGAAGCGCTGGGGGCCGAGGTCAGAGCGGCGGAGCGGTAGCCGACCCACTTCTGCCCGGTCCCGGCTGGGGCCAGTCGCTCGAGCTCCGCCGAATAGCTGGCATCGCGGTTGAGCGAAAGCGCTTGGCCAGCGGTGGTGTTGAAGGCCTGCGGAATCGAGGTGGCATCCGGCACCCGGTACCCGACCAGAACCTGAAAGCCGCCGCCGGTGGCGGAGGTGTTCGAGTTGCCCTTGTCGGGGCAACCGCTTGTTTGTGAGAAGCAGGCGGTGGTCGTGAGCCTGACTGCGCCGATCGTGTTCAGCTGCTGTGAGGACTGGCCGGTGATTACCACGCAGCCGCTGAGGACCAGCATCGAGCCGAGGGCCGTGGAGATCAGGAGCGGTTTGATTGCTCGGCGCATGGCCCCGGAGCAGCGCTGCTACTGGATCATGCGGTCTTTGCCAGGGCCAGGGGTGATGATGTTGTGCCCGCTACCGCCCGAAAGAAGGTCATTGCCGCGCCGGCCGTTGAGTTCGTCGTTGCCGGCGCCGCCGCGGATCGTGTCGTCGCCGCGGCCGGTGCAGATCAGGTCATTGCCGCCGAGGCCGCTGACCTCGTCGTTTCCGGCGTAGGCGGCGATCACGTCGGGACCGGGAGTGCCGACCAGGATGTCGTCACCCCGCGTGCCGGCGATCGTCGGTGCGGCCGAATTGCAACGCACGGTGGTGGGAGTCACGAGCACGTCGTGAGTGCTGGAGCGCGTCTCGCCGTTGGGAAGCGACGCGGTGAGGGTGACGTTGTATTGGCCGCTTGGTGTGTCGACCGGAGCACGCACGATCACACGCAGCTGGTTGACCCCGTCGCCCGGGGTAAGGGTCGGGGCGCTGGGCAGGGCGGTGGCGCCCGGAATGTCGGTCGCTGCACTGAGGTCGAAGCTGGGAGCCGGATTCCCGTCGCCGGCGTAGGTGACCTGGAACTTGACCCGGGCGACGTTGCCCTGATTGACGGATTGCGTGCCCGGAGCCTCGAGGATCCCGAGGTCCTCGGTCGGCTGCTGGAGGTCGGTGATGACCGCCGATGCGGAGGGGTCGTCCACGCAGATGGACTTGTCGCTGTTGCTCCAGGTCGTGATCGAGCCGTTGCAGCTCACGGCGCGGCCCGCCAGGTGAGTGCCGTCGACGGTGCGGTTGCCGACCGCGACCCGATACTTGAACGGGCCCTGGAACGGCGACCCGTCGCTGGCCTGGCCGAGTGTGAACTTGGGTGCGACGGTGAAGTACTGGCCACCCGCCGTCGTGTAGTTCACGACGCCCGACATGTAGCCGACCCACTGGTCGCCGGCGGGCGCCGGTGACAGGCTCTGCAGCTGGGGCGTGTACTGGGGATTCTGGGTGAAGGTGATCGCGCTCCCGCCGCTCGGATTGGTCGTCGTGATGGTGCTCGGCGCGGTGGCCGCGGTCGGGATGCGGTAGGCGAGAAGCAACTGCTCGGATTCGCTGGCCGCATCGCCGGACGAGTTGCCGCCATGGCTTGCGCCCTGGCAGGCCGAGTCGGCAGGGCTGTAACCGCTGTTGTTCGAGTTGACGTCCGAGGCGCAGGCGGTGGTGGTGATCTGGACGGCGCCGGTCGTGTTCAGCTGCGAGGCGCTCTGGCTCTTGATCACCACGCAGCCGCTCATCGCGATCGCCAGAACGGCAACCGCGCCGATGATCAGGACGTGGCGTGTGAATTTGCGCATAACCAGTGAAGTTCCCTGGACCTGAGAGGTCTTTCGGCGGGTTCAGGCGAGCGCTTGAGCAGAGGGTGGAGGCCTCCGACCATCGCCTCGACGGGAGGGCGCTCGGATACCGTGAATTGGATGTACGAACGTCCAGCCCCCCGACTCGTCGCGCTTGGACTCGCCGTCGGCCTGGTGCTCGCCGACTCCTCGATCGTCGTCCTTGCGCTGCCCGAGATCTACCGCTCGCTCGACGTCTCGGTGAACGGCGTGGTCTGGGTGCTGATCGCGTTCAACCTGGTGATGGCGCTGGGCGCGGTCCCGGCTGCGTTTGTGGCGCGCCGCGTGGGGCCGGCACGAGCCACCGTCGGCGGCCTGGCCGTGTTCGGCATCGCCAGCCTTGTCTGCGGCGTTTCTCCGAACCTCGCCCTGCTGCTCGCCGCGCGCTGCGTTCAGGCAGCCGGCGGGGCGGCGGCCGTCTGCGGCGCGCTCGAGCTGCTGCCCGCCGAGCTTGGCTCGGAACGGCGCGCGGCGCGCGTATGGGCCGCCGCGGGTGCGATCGGAGCGGCCGTGGGGCCTGCGGCTGGCGGCCTGCTGACCGAGCTGGTCTCCTGGGAGTCGATCTTCCTGGTCCAGGTGCCGCTGACAGCGGCGGCGATCGTCGTCCTGCTGCCGGTTGCGGTGCGAGAACGCTCCAACGCCGCGGGACAAGACGAGCTTGTCCGACCCGGAGGGCCGCACCTCGCCGCCAATGCCGCGCTCGGTTTGGTCGCCGCGGCGCTGGTAGCGGCGCTGTTTTTGATCGTCTTGCTGCTGATCGAGGGCTGGCGGCTGAGCCCGATCGCGGCGGCCGCGACCGTCTCGGTGATGCCGCTGGCGGCACTGCTCGGTGCGCCGTTGGCCCGATCGGTCCGGGACCCGTCTGCCCGCGCGGCCGCCGGCGCGATCCTGATCTGCGGTGGGCTGGCGGGACTGGCGCTGCTCCCCAAGGCCGTGGTCGTGGCGACGATTCCGTCGCAGATGCTGATCGGCATCGGCTTGGCGCTGACGCTCTCGGCGCTCACCGAGGCGGCACTGGAGGGCCGCTCGCTGCAGGCGATCCATGGGGGGTGGACGATTGCCGCCCGCCACGCCGGCGTCGTCGTCGGGCTGTTGGTGCTGACTCCCGTCTTCACCTCCGACCTGGCCGAGCAGCGATCCGCTGCCGAGCAGGCGGGCACTGCTGCCCTTCTCGATGCCCATCTGCCGCCATTGGTGAAGATCGACATCGCGACGCGGCTCGCCGATCTCCTGGACCAGGAGCGCGGGCGGGTTCCGGTCATCGACCCGGCCTTCGAGCCGTCGCCGGGTGGCCTCCAGGACCAGGTTCCGGTGGCCCGGTTGCACAGCCGGCTCCAGGATCAGCTCGACCGCGCGGCGACCCACGCGTTCAGCAGCTCGTTCCTGATCGCGGCGGCGTTCGCGCTTGCGGCGCTGCTGCCGATCGCCTTGGTTCGCCGCCGACCGCAGGAGTTGAGTCTGTGAGCGCGAGGCTCTGCCAAAGAGCTTTGCCTAGGGCCGAGCGCGAACGGAGGGTGCTGTGAGCGGGAGGGCGCTGGTCGGCGCATCGATTGCCGCCTCCGTGGCGCTCGTCGCCACCTTCCTGGCACTCGGCGGCAGCTCCTACGCTCCGGCCAAGGCCCGCGATCCCTGTGAGCCGCGAGCCTGGCCGCAGACGAGCGGCCTGGAGGAGACTGCGGGGCAGTTCACACTCTCGGCGCTTGACGGGACCGCGTGTCAGCTACACGTCTCGCGCGAAACCCTGGTGCTCGCCCTCGGCACGTCCGCGGGGCGCGAGCGCTTTGCCAGCGACCCGCGCCTTCAGGAAGCGGTGCGTGCGGGGCTGGTGAGGGCGATCGATGACGGCGAGCGGGCCGGGGCTCTGAACCCGGTGGTCGCCAACGGATTGAGGGGTCTGGCAAGAAACGCGCCGGTCGACCAGCTGGTGAGCCTGATCCGCGACGCGAGCCCGCTCTTCAGCGGCCTCGGTGGCCTGCTTGGGGGCGTCAGGGGGCTGCTTCCAGGGGAATTACGGGGCCTGATCCCGTGACCATCGTCACTTCATTTGGCGCCGCGATGCGGGAGGATGCGCCGGTCAAGGACGACCGAACGAAGGAGTGGAGATGGGCGACGCACTTGACCCTGGGGCAATCGGGGAGCTGAGCGAGGGGTTCGACGGCGATGTGATCCGTCCCGACGATCGTGCCTACGACGAGGCACGCAAGGTCTTCAACGGAATGATTGACAAGCAGCCGGCGGTGATAACTCGCTGTGCAAGCACCGATGACGTCGTTGCCGCGGTGAACTTCGCGCGCGAGCACGATCTCGTTGCCGCGGTGCGCTCCGGCGGCCACAGCGTCGCCGGGATGAGCATTTGCGACGACGGCATCCTGATCGACCTCGCGGGGATGAAGCAGATCGACGTCGATTCCGATGCGCGCACCGCGCGTGCCGGCGGGGGCGTGCTGACGGGCGAATTCGACGCCGCGACCCAGAAACACGGCCTGCATACCCCGTTGGGGCGGGTCTCGACGACCGGCGTCGGCGGCTTCACCACCGGCGGCGGCTACGGCTGGACCTCATCGAAGTACGGGCTCGCTTCCGACAACCTGATCTCCGCCGAGGTCGTTACCGCCGACGGGCAGGTGCTGACCGCGAGCGAGGACGAGAACGCCGACCTCTTCTGGGGGATCAAGGGTGGCGCCTGCAACTTCGGGGTGGTCACCGAGTTCGAGTTCAGCCTTCATCCGCTTGGCCCGACCGTCTTCGCGGGGCTCGCGGCATGGCCCATCGAGCGAGCGCCCGAGGTGCTTCGCGGCTGGCGCGACTACGTCGACAACGCCCCCGAGGAGCTCTCCACCGGCATGGTGATCCTCACCGCTCCGCCCGAGGATTTCGTGCCCAAGGAGGTGCAGGGGACTCCGATCATCGGGTTGGCCGGGATGTACGTCGGCGACGCCGAGGAGGGCGCGGCAGCATTCCAGCCGCTCAAGGACATGGAGCCCGCCCTCGATCTGATCGGTCCGATGCCCTACACCGATTTTCAGGCGATGCTCGATCCGGGCAACCAGCCGGGATACCGCAACTACTGGCGCGGCGAGTATCTGACCGGCCTCAGCGACGAGGCGATCGACACCTACGTAAACGGAGCCCGCGAGCCGCTGACGCCCTTCAACCAGATCATCATCTTCCGCCTCGGTCAGGCGGTGAAGGCGGCGGGCGAGGACGACAGCGCCTTCTCGCACCGTGACGCGGACTATATTTTCCACCCGATCGCGATGTGGGAAGACCCCTCGGACGACGAGCGGCTGATTTCCTGGGTGCGCGGGTTCGCAGAAGAGATGCGGCCTTTCGAGACCGGCGGCGTGTATCTCAACTTCACCGGCGACAGCGACAAGGTGCGCGAGGCCTTCGGTGAAGGGAAGTACAAGCGCCTGGTGGCGCTCAAGGACAAGTACGACCCGAACAACCTGTTCCAGCACAACCAGAACATCAAGCCGAGCAAGCAGGCCGGTGAGCCGGTGGGTGCTGCTTGACGGATTCACCAGGTGTCGCCCCGTGGTTGGGGCGACACGGCGCAATACTCCGGGATGCGTCGGAGGAGAACGTGGATGCCGCTCGTCGGATGCACGAGGCGTTCAATCGAACCTTCAGCGAGGGAACGCCCGACCTGTTCGAGCTGCTCGAGGCGCAGGCCGAGTGGATCCCGATCACCGCCGTGCTCGAAGGCACCAACTATCAGGGCGAGGCCGAGATCCGACGCTGGATGGAGGAGATGAAGCACCAGTGGGAGGTCTACGAGACCAGGCCCGAGGAGTTCCTCGACCTGGGTGACGACAGCGTGTTGGTGCTGGGGACGTGGAGGGCGCGGGGGCGAGGCAGCGGCGTCGAGCTCGATTCCCAACAGGCCGCCTGGCTGATTCGCGTCGAGGCGGGCAAGGTGATTCGCATGCAGACCTTCACCGACCGGCTCAAGGCCTTCGAGGCCGCCGGGCTCCGCTAGCCGCCCCGCTATCTTGGCTGTGTGCCTGATTTCAAGCTCAACCCTGCCTACACCCCGACCGCGGACCAGCCGCAGGCGATAGCCGAGCTTTCTGCGGGCCTCGAAGGCGAGGACCGTTTTCAGACCCTGCTCGGCGCCACCGGCACCGGCAAGACGTTCACGATGGCCGGGGTGATCGAGCAAGTCCAGCGCCCGTCACTGGTGATCGCCCATAACAAGACCCTCGCCGCGCAGCTCTGCAACGAGTTCCGCGAGTTCTTCCCCGACAACCAGGTCGAGTACTTCGTCAGCTACTACGACTACTACCAGCCGGAGGCCTACGTGCCGGCGCAGGACCTCTACATCGAGAAGGACTCCTCGATCAACGACGAGATCGACCGCCTGCGCCATGCCGCCACGTCGGCGCTGTTCGCGCGCCGCGACGTGATCATCGTCGCGTCGGTCTCCTGCATCTTCGGAATCGGCTCGCCGCAGCTCTACAACGAGCAGATGCAGCTGTTCAAGGTCGGCGACTCGATCGACCGCGACGAGACCGTCCGCAAGCTGGTCCGGATGCAGTACGGGCGCAACGACACGGCGCTCGGCCGCGGCAACTTCCGGGTCCAGGGGGAGGTGCTGGAGATCCAGCCGGCCTACGCCGACTCCGCCTACCGGATCGCGCTGTTCGGGGACGAGATCGAGGCGATCCAGCACTTCGACCCGCTGAGCGGTGAGGTGCTCGACGTGATCGACCATGTATCGGTCTGGCCCGCAACCCACTACGTGACCAAGGACGAGACGATCGAGCGCACCGTGACCGAGATCCGCGCCGAGATGAACCAGCGCACCTCCGAGCTGGAGGAGGCTGGGATGCAACTCGAGGCGCACCGGCTGCGCCAGCGAACCCTCTACGACCTCGAGATGCTGAAGGAGCTCGGCTTCTGCAACGGGATCGAGAACTACTCGCGGATCCTCGACGACCGCCCGCCGGGCAGCCCCCCGCACACCCTGATCGACTACTTCCCCGACGACTTCGTCACCTTCGTCGACGAGTCGCACCAGACGATCCCCCAGATCGGGGGAATGTACGAGGGCGATCATTCCCGCAAGCTGACCCTGGTCGAGCACGGTTTCCGCCTGCCCTCGGCGCTCGACAACCGGCCACTGCGATTCGAGGAGTTCCTCAGCCGGATCGGCCCCCTGGTGATGTGCTCGGCGACCCCGGGCCCGTTCGAGCGCAGCAAGTCCTCCGCCGTCGTCGAGCAGATCGTCCGCCCGACCGGGATCGTCGACCCCGAGGTGGAGGTGCGGGAGACCCGCAACCAAATCGACGACCTGATGAACGAGATCCGCCGCCGCGCCGAGCAGAACGAACGTGTCCTGGTCACCACGCTGACCAAGAAGATGGCCGAGGACCTGACCGCCTACCTCCTCGAGTACGGGGTCCGGGTGCGGTACCTGCACTCCGAGGTCGACACGCTGGAGCGGATCCAGATCATCCGCGACCTGCGGCTGGGGGAGTTCGACGTGCTGGTCGGGGTCAACCTACTGCGCGAGGGTCTCGACCTTCCCGAGGTCTCACTGGTGGGGATCCTCGATGCTGACAAGGAGGGGTTCCTGCGCGGTGAGACGAGCCTGATCCAGACGATTGGCCGCGCCGCCCGCAATGTCGAGGGCAAGGTGCTGATGTACGCGGATCGCGAGACCGAGTCGATGCGAGCGGCGATCCGCGAAACCGATCGGCGGCGGGAGATCCAGGTCGCCTACAACGAGGAGCACGGAATAACGCCGGAGACGGTGCAGAAGGGAATCTCCGAGATGACCGAGTTCCTGGCCATGGAGTCGCGGGCTCCGGCACGGCGGCGCCGCAGCCGGCGCGGCGAGGAGTTCGAGGGGCCCGAGGAGCTGGAGCGCACGATCGTCGAGCTCGAGGAGGAGATGGCGGCAGCCGCCGAGGACCTGCGCTTCGAGGAGGCCGCCCGGATTCGCGACGAGATCAAGGAGCTGCGCCGCGACCTCGACGGGATGCGGGCGGGAGCCTGAGCTCCCGCACCGCCCCCCGATCGAAGCGAGCTAGATCTCGTCGTTGGTGTTCAGCGGCCGGTAGAAGCTGATCTGCGGCTCACCGGCTCCGATGGCCTGCATCATCTTCGGGATGTCCTCCTCGTGATCAAAGAACTCCCGAAAGCCGTCCTCGGATTCCCATTCGTCGACCACGACGATCTCGCCGTCGCCGCCGTAGAAGCGGTGATGGATCACCCCGTGCTCACGTGCATGCCCGAGGACCTTCTGCATCACCTCGGAGTTCGCGTTCGCCCACTCCTCCATCTTGGCCGGATCGCCCGAGGCCTTCAGAATCATCAAAACGCTCATCTCTGCATCCTTTCTCCTCCCAAGCGCCAATGCTATGCACGCCCGCTGGGCGGACCAAATCAGCGCGACGCACACCGGCTTCCGGCCGCGTGCTCTCCGCTACGCTGGCCTCGATGACCATCTCCAAGGACGACATCGTCCGCAGCGACTTCCCGACCGTCCGCAAGGGCTATGACCCGAATGCTGTCGACGCTCATCTGCGCGAGGTCGCCGAGCAGGTCGAGCAGGCCAATGAGCCCGCCTCGCTGGCCGACGTCGCGGCGCAAAAGGTGAGCAGCATCGTCGAGGCTGCCGAGGCGAACGCGAAGGAGATCGAGGCCGACGCGCGGCGCGAGGCCGACGAGCTGCTCTCGAACGCCCGCGATCAAGCTCGCGACCAGCTCGAGCGCGCCCAGCGCTCGGTCGCGAATCTGATCGGCCAGGCTGACGACCTGCGCGAGCGGATCGGGGCGATGGCAGAGGATGTAATCGGTGGGCAGGGGAGCAGGGCCGAGACCGAGCCCGGACCGGAGCCGCCTTCGATCCCCGAGCCGGGGCCGGAGCCACCGACGCCGGCCGCCGCCAACGGCGCCGACGGTCAGGCCGCACGCTTGGTGGCGATGAAGATGGTGCTCGACGGGTCCTCGCGCGAGGACATCGCCAAGCACCTTGCCGCGAACTACGAGCTCAGCGACACCGACGAGCTGCTCGACGCGGTCTTCGAGCGCGCCGGCAAGTAGCTAGCTCTCCAAGGTGCCGGGTTCACCGCCGGCGCGAGCCTCGGCCGCGTAGGCAGCGAGGTCCTGGGACCAGAACTCGACCACGTTGTCGTCCGGGTCGGTGACGTAGATCGCCCGCCCGGGCCCGAGCTGGATCGGCCCCTCCACCTCGATTCCCTCTCCTTCGAGCTGCTCCAGCAGCTCGTCGAGATCGTCGTCGCTGAGGTGGAAGGCGAAGTGCACGTGGGCCCCGCCCTGTCCGCCGGCAAGACCGGTCTGCCGCGTCCACAGCCCCAAACGCGCCGTGTCGCCGATCAGATACCAGTAGCGCCCCTCGCGCCCCTCGCCGTACAACGTCTCCTCGAAGCCGAGGACATCGCGATAGAAGTAGCGCGCGGCCTCGAGGTCCGAGACCTCGAGCACCAACTCTGAGATCCCGCTTACAGGGGGCGGCTCGGGCACGGCCGAAGCGTAGTCGCCGTGCGATGCTGGCGCCCGTGCTTCCCGACCCATACAAACGGCTGCTGGGCGTGCGCGCGGTGCGCCAGCCCCTGATCGGGAGCGTGATCGGGCGGCTGCCGATTACCGCCCTGTCGCTGGCGACGGTGCTGATGATCCGCCATGCGACCGGCTCTTTTGCCGTGGCGGGCTTGATGGTGGCGGCGTTTGCGATCGCCGGCGCGATATCGCTGCCGGTACAGGGGCGCCTGATCGATCGGCTCGGGCAGACCCGCGTGCTGGTGGTCGGCGCGATCCTCAACCCGATCGCGCTGGTCGCCCTCGTGGCCGCCGCGCAGGGAGGCGCGGCGCCCCTGCCGCTTGCCATCCTCGGCGCAGTCTGCGGCGCGACAGAGCCGCCGCTCTCCTCCTGCATGCGGACGCTCTGGGTCGAGCTCGTCCCCGACTCCAGTCTTCTGCTCAGCGCCTACGCGCTCGACGCGGTCCTGTTCGAGGTCGGGTTCGTCGTTGGCCCGCTGCTGACCGCATTGCTGGTCGCGGTTGCATCGCCTGCGGTCGCGGTGCTGGCGAACGCCGCGTACACATTCACCGGGGCGCTGATCTTCGCCCTCTCGCGGGCATCGCGCTCGTGGCGGAGCCGTCCGTCGACCAGCGGCTGGATCGGGCCTCTGAGCTCGCCGGGAATCGTCGTGCTGATGCTCACCGAGCTTGCGTTCGGGGTCGCGCTCGGGGCGATGGAGCTGTCGGTCACCGCGTTTGCGACCCAGCACGGCTCCGGCTCGCTGGCCGGGGTGTTGATCGCCGTGCAGGCGGCGGCGAGCATGGTCGGCGGCCTCTGGTACGGGATCCGTCATCGCACCTCAAGCGCCGCCGACCGCTACCCGTTGCTCTGTTTCGTGATCGCGGTCGGCTTCGCGCCGCTGCTGCTCGCCACGTCGATCCTCAATGCGGTGCCGCTGATGGTGCTCAGCGGCTTTGCCTTCGCTCCCGCCACCGCCGTCGCCTACAAGCTGATCGAGGAGCTGGCGCCACAGGGCACGATCACCGAGGCCTCGACCTGGTTGATCACCGCTGTTGTAGCCGGAGTCGCCGCGGGCAACGCGGTGGCCGGTCCGCTGATCAACGGCGGACATGCCCATCGCGGCTTCGCCGTCGCTGTCGCAACCGCGATCCTTGCCTGGATCGTCTCGGCGCTCGGGCGCGGGGCGCTGCGCGGCGCCCCCGCGACCGCCTGAGCCTGGCGGGCGAAGCTATGAGCGGCTCGGCCAGCGGCCGAACCTATGTCAAACCGCTGTCGCCTTGCTTCCCAGCGCCTTCAGCGCCTTTGCGCTGTCTGCTTCGAACTCGCCGAGGGTGAGTTTTCCACCCTCGAAGTGCATCAGGTGCAGGAATGGCGACTCGAAGCTGCCGCCTTCGCCGGTCGCACGCTGGGTTCCCCTCACGACAACGTCGTCGCCGCCGTCGATGAACTGCTCCGGATCGACACTGAAATCGCTCCAGTAGTTCGGTATCTGGGCGAAGTTCTCCATGATCGCGTCGCGGCCCGTGGTGTGGCCTCCGAGGGGAAGCTCATCCGAGGTGATCCACTCGGCGTCGTCGGCGAACATGCCGGCGAGCGTCTCCATGTCTCCGCTGCCGAGCCTCGTATGCGGCCTTCGCAGCCTCGATGTTCTCTGCGGACATCTCTCCTCCTTATTGAGGTATTTGCGACGAACCTACATCGGGAAGCGCGTCATGGCAAGGCCAATTTGTTAACGGTTACAGTCGCCGCGTGGAGCGGACCGTCTTCGACGTCCTGACCCCGAATGGCCGCAGTCTGGCGGTCGAAGTAGCCGGGCCCGAAGACGGTGATGTCGTCGTCTTTCACACCGGGACGCCGAGCGCCGGCTCGCTTTTCGCGCCCCTTCTGGAGGCCGGTGCCAAACGAGGGCTGCGGCACGTCGCCTACGCACGTCCGGGCTATGGGGGCTCCGACCGCCATCCGGGACGAACGATTGCCGATTGCGCGCAAGACGTCACGGCGATCGCCGATGCGCTTGGCGTCGAGCGTTTCTACACCACCGGCCATTCGGGAGGAGGGCCGCACGCGCTGGCCTGCGCCGCAATGCTGCCGGACCGAGTCAACTCGGCGGCGACGACCGCCGGCGTTGCTCCTTTTGATGCGGAGGGCCTCGATTGGCTGGCCGGGATGGGTCAGGAGAACCTCGATGAGTTCGCCGCCCAGCAGGCGGGGGATTCCCAGCTGCAGGCCTTCCTCTAGCGCTCCGCCGAGGAGTTTGGCTCGCTGACCGGCGATCAGGTGATCGCCGCGCTTGGGGATTTCATCTCCGAGGCCGACCGCGCGGTTCTCACCGGTGCGTTCGCGGAGCACACGGCGACGTCGTTGCGCGAGGCTCTGCGGAACGGAATCTGGGGCTGGTTCGACGACGACAAGGCGACCGTGGGCGGTTGGGGCTTCGACCTCGCCGGCATCGAGGTCCCGGTGACGATCTGGCAGGGCGAGGAGGACCGAATGGTCCCCTTCGCGCACGGCATGGTCCCCTTCGCGCACGGCAAATGGCTCGCCAACCACGTCTCCGGGACCAAGGCCCGGCTGCTGGCGGGCGAGGGCCACCTGTCGCTCGAGGTCGGCTCGTACGGCGCTGTTCTCGACGACTTGGTCGCCTCCAGGGCCTGAGCTTTCGCCCAGCTTCGGGGCAGGGCCTCCCGCGGGCGATGGGAACAACCGTTCGCCCCCGTAGAATCGAAGCATGGCGGCTTCCAACCGCATAGTTGTCTCCGGCGCCCGCGAGCACAACCTCAAGGACATCGACGTCGAGCTTCCGCGCGACGCGCTGATCGTGGTCACGGGACTCTCCGGCTCGGGCAAGTCGAGCCTTGCCTTCGACACGATCTACGCCGAGGGCCAGCGCCGCTACGTCGAGTCGCTGTCCGCCTATGCGCGGCAGTTCCTCGGCCTGATGGAAAAACCCGACGTCGACTCGATCGAGGGCCTCTCGCCGGCGATCTCGATCGACCAGAAGAGCGCGAGCCGCAATCCGCGGTCCACGGTGGGCACCATCACCGAGGTCTACGACTATCTGCGTCTGCTGTTCGCACGCGCCGGTCGGCCGCACTGTCCCGTGTGTGGCCGACCCATCGCCCGGCAGACCCCCCAACAGATCGTCGACCGGGTGCTCGAGCTGGAGGAGGGGGCCCGCTTCCAGGTGCTGGCGCCGGTGGTTCGTGGCCGCAAGGGAGAGTACGTCGACCTCTTCCGTCAGCTTCAGACGCAGGGATTTTCCCGGGCCCGCGTCGACGGTACGACACACCCGCTGACCGAGCCACCGCAGCTCGACAAGCAGAAGAAGCACACCATCGAGGTGGTGGTCGACCGGCTTTCGGTCAAGGAGTCGGCGAAGCGTCGGCTCACCGACTCAGTCGAGACGGCTCTCGGCTTGTCCGGGGGGCTGGTCACGCTCGACTTCGTTGACCTCCCCGACGACGATCTCCATCGCGAGCGGGTCTTCTCTGAACACCTCGCTTGCATGTATGACGATCTGTCGTTTGAGGAGCTCGAGCCTCGCTCTTTCTCGTTCAACTCCCCATTCGGCGCGTGCACCGAGTGCCACGGGCTTGGCACCCGGATGATCGTCGATCCGGAGCTCGTCGTACCCGACGACACCAAGTCGCTGGACGAGGGAGCGATCGCCCCGTGGGCGGCCGCGCACGTGTCGGAGTACTTCTCTCGCTTGCTGGACGCCTTGGGGGAGGAGCTCAAGTTCTCCACCAGCGCGCCGTGGCGAGCGCTGCCCAACCGAGCCCGAGACGCGGTGCTGACCGGGCACCGGGGCAAGCTGCATGTGCGCTACGAGAACCGTTACGGGCGCGAGCGGTCGTACTACGCCCAGTTCGAAGGCGTGCTGCCGTATATCGAGCGTCGCCACGGTGAGGCAGACAGTGACACCAGCAGAGAGCGCTTCGAGGGCTACATGCGCGAGGTGCCGTGCCTCTCCTGTTCTGGCGCGCGGCTCAAGCCGATCTCGCTCGCCGTCACCATCGGCGGCAAGAACATCGCCGAGATCTGCGCTCTGCCGGTCGACGAGGCGTCGGCGTTCCTCAACAGTGATCTCGACTTGTCGCCACGGGAGCAGCAGATCGCAGAGCGGGTGCTCAAGGAGATCTCCGAACGGCTGCGGTTTCTCCTCGACGTCGGCCTCGACTACCTGACGCTCGATCGGCCAACCGGTTCGCTGTCCGGGGGGGAGGCGCAGCGCATCCGGCTTGCCACGCAGATCGGCGCCGGCCTGGTCGGTGTCCTCTATGTCCTCGACGAACCCTCGATCGGACTGCATCAACGCGACAACCATCGGCTCATCGAGACGCTGGTGCGCCTTCGCGATCTTGGCAACACCCTCATCATCGTCGAGCACGACGAAGACACCATTCGCACCGCCGACTGGGCCGTCGACATCGGCCCGGGTGCCGGTGAGCACGGAGGCCAGGTCGTCGTCTCCGGACCGGTGGAGGACCTGTTCTCCTCACCAGACTCCCTCACCGGGGCCTACCTGTCCGGGCGCCTGGAGATTCCGCTGCCGCAGGTACGCAGACCGCCGGACCCCCAACGGCAGCTTGTAGTGCACGACGCCCGCGAGCACAACCTGCACAACGTCACGGTCGGCTTCCCTCTCGGCTGCTTCGTGGCCGTCACCGGTGTGTCCGGTTCCGGAAAGTCGACGCTGGTCAACGCGATCCTCTACAGCGCGCTCGCAAAGCGCATCTACAACGCCCGGGAGGTGCCTGGTCACCACCGCGACATCACCGGCGCTGAACACGTCGACAAGGTCATTCACGTCGACCAGTCACCGATTGGTCGCACACCGCGGTCGAACCCGGCGACGTACACCGGTGTCTTCGACCATGTGCGGCGGTTGTTCTCCTCCACCCCTGAGGCGAAGGTGCGGGGCTATCAGCAGGGACGGTTCTCCTTCAACGTCAAAGGGGGTCGCTGTGAAGCGTGCGCCGGTGACGGAACGATCAAGATCGAGATGAACTTCCTGCCCGACGTCTATGTTCCCTGCGAGGTCTGCCACGGCGCCCGCTACAACCGCGAGACACTCGAAGTGCACTACAAGGGCAAGACGATCGCCGATGTCCTCGACATGCCGATCGAGGAGGCCGTCGACTTCTTCGCTGCCATTCCGGCGATCTCCCGGCATCTGCGCACCCTCTGCGACGTCGGACTCGGATACGTTCGCCTCGGCCAGCCGGCGCCGACGCTGTCAGGCGGGGAGGCGCAACGGGTGAAGCTCGCCGCCGAGCTGCAGAAGCGGTCCTCGGGCCGCACGGTGTACGTGCTCGACGAGCCGACCACGGGCCTGCACTTCGAGGACATCCGCAAGTTGCTCGGCGTACTGCAGCGTCTCGTCGACCAGGGCAACACGGTGATCGTCATCGAGCACAACCTCGACGTGATCAAGACAGCCGACTGGGTCGTCGACCTCGGTCCCGATGGCGGCAACAAGGGTGGGTCCTTGGTTGCTGAAGGCACGCCGGAGCAGATCGTTGAGGTGGACGCCTCCCACACGGGCAGATTTCTCGCCCCGGTGCTCGCCGGTCGCGCCGTACCCGTCGACGACTCCTCCGGCGCCGTCCCTGCGCTGGCCGGCGGGTAGCCGAATAAATCTGCGCGTCTTCACAGGTCCTAGTACGGAGGGGCGATACCGGGCCAGACCGGATAGACCGCACGCTTGACTAGCAGTTTCTGACGTTAAGAAGGAGCACCAATGGCTGTAGCCGGTTCGCCGGAACCCCGCGCTGACGACTCCACCATCGCGATCCCCGAGGTGCCGACCAGAGCAGACGGCGAAGGGCAAGAGCGTGCCCTGAGTCGACGCCACGTGCTCTGTGCAGCCGCGCTGGCTGGAGTCGGTTTCCCACTGGTCGCGGCGTGCGGCGGCTCGAACAACTCCTCTGACTCCGCGTCGTCCGCCGGCTCCTCGGGCACAACCACCTCATCTGGCACAGGCGGCACCAGCGGGGCAGGAGGTCAAGGAGGTGGGGGTGGGGGAAACTCCGCAGGAGGTGGAGGTGCCGGCGGCGCCCCGATCACCACAACCAACAAAGTTCCCAAGGGCGGTGGGGTGATCCTGCCGCAGGACGGCGTAGTGATCACGCAGCCCAAACCGGGGGAGTTCAAGGGCTTTTCGTCCACGTGCACGCACGCCGGTTGCACGCTGCACGACGTCACACACGGCACGATCAACTGCATCTGCCACGGCAGCCAGTTCTCGATCAAGAACGGCAGTGTGGTGTCAGGGCCCGCTCCCTTGCCACTCCCGAAGGTGCCGATCAAAATCCAGGGCAAGGACATCACGCTCGTCTGAGCTCTTCTCCAGGCATTGCCGGAAAGCGCCGGACGTGTCGCCTCGCCTCGTAAGGTGGACGAGTGCCCGACCCGTCCTCGTATCGGCCTGCTCCCGGGTCGATACCGGACGCTCCTGGTGTCTACCGCTTCCGCGACGTTCAGGGTCGTGTCATCTACGTTGGCAAGGCGAAGTCGCTGCGCTCGCGCGTGTCGTCGTACTTCCAGGACACAGCTCATCTGCACTCCCGTACAGCGTCCATGGTCACCACGGCTGCCTCCGTCCAGTGGACGGTGGTCCAGAACGAGGTTGAGGCGCTCCAGCTCGAGTACTCCTGGATCAAGGAGTTCGACCCACGTTTCAACGTCAAGTACCGCGACGACAAGTCTTACCCGTGGCTCGCGATCACGCTGAACGAGGAATTTCCTCGGGTGATGGTGGGCCGCGGCCCGAAGAAGAAGGGCGTCCGGTACTTCGGGCCGTACTCGCACGCCTGGGCGATCCGCGAGACCGTCGATCTGCTGCTGCGCGTGTTCCCCATGCGGTCGTGTTCGCAGGGGGTCTTCAAACGCAGCGCCCAGATCGGTCGGCCCTGCCTGCTCGGCTACATCGGCAAGTGCTCGGCTCCCTGCGTCGGACGGGTTTCCGCCGAGGAGCACCGCCTCATCGCGGAGGACTTCTGCTCCTTCATCGCGGGGCAGACCACCGCTCACCTGCGCCGACTGGAGCGGGAGATGAAGGTGGCGTCGGACGCCACGGAGTTCGAGCGAGCGGCTCGCCTCCGCGATGACATCGGCGCGCTTCGGCGAGCGATGGAACGCAACGCGGTGGTGCTTCCTGACGGCACCGACGCAGACGTCATTGCAGTCGCGGAAGATCCACTCGAAATCGCCGTTCAGATGTTCTACGTGCGCGGTGGCAGAGTCCGCGGCCAGCGCGGCTGGGTCGCCGACCGCGTCGACGACGCGGAGCTGCCTGAGCTGCTGAGCCGGTTCATCATTCACGTGTACGACGCCGACGAAGGCACTGCCATCCCGCGCGAGGTGCTGCTTCCCCGCTCGCCTGACGACTCGGAGGCGTTGACCGAATGGCTGACCGAGAAGCGGGGCAGCAAGGTGGCGATTCGAGTGCCGCAGCGTGGTGACAAGCGCACCCTGCTCGAGACGGTCGGGCGCAATGCGGGCCAGTCACTCGCCGTACACAAGACGAAGCGAGCGAGCGACTTCACCGCCCGGAACCGTGCGCTGGAGGAGCTCCAGGAGGCTCTCGGGCTGCCCGCGGCGCCGCTGCGCATCGAGTGCTACGACGTGTCGAACTTGCAAGGTACCGAGGTGGTTGCGTCGATGGTCGTCTTTGAGGACGGACTGCCGCGCAAGAGCGACTACCGCCGCTTCGTGATCCGGGGTGTCGACGGGCAGAACGACGTCGCCGCGATGCACGAGACCGTCACTCGGCGCTTCCGTCGGCTGCTTGACGACCGGGCGTCGACACGAATCCCCGATCTCGGCGCCCAGGAGACCGACGCCGGGGCGATGCTGATCGACCCCGACACCGGACGGCCGCGCAAGTTCGCGTACGCGCCTGGCCTCGTCGTCGTCGACGGCGGGCCGCCGCAGGTCGCCGCCGCCGCCCGTGCGCTGGATGACCTGGGCATCGACGACGTGCCGGTCGTCGGATTGGCGAAGCGGCTGGAGGAGGTGTGGCTGCCGGGTCAGGCTGACCCGGTGATCTTGCCGCGCACCAGCGAGGGCTTGTACCTGCTGCAGCGGGTGCGCGATGAGGCTCATCGCTTCGCTATCACACATCACCGGGCACGCCGGTCCAAGTCCATGGTTGAGAGCGCCCTCGACGACGTTCCTGGGCTGGGTGAGGTGCGGCGCCGGGTGCTCCTACGCCACTTCGGGTCGTTGAAAAAGCTGCGAGCCGCGTCGGTCGACGACATCGCCGAACTGCCAGGCTTCGGCCTTCGCAGCGCAGAGACGATCGTCGCCGTGCTGGCTACGCCGCAGGCGCGGCCGGCTCCGGCGATTAACACCGCAACGGGTGAAATCATCGAGAACTGATGCCGCACGCGATCAGTGACCTCATCGTCGTCACCGGCATGACCGGCGCCGGCCGCAGCACTGCTGCCAAG
>JBBQBH010000002.1:0-109728 GCA_038317345.1 Solirubrobacterales bacterium | reverse complement strand
CCCGCTTCGCGTCCGATCCGCCCGCGAGCCTACGCACCGCAGACCAGCCGCCATGTACCTCAGATCGATCACGCTGAAGGGGTTCAAGTCGTTCCCCGAACGCACGAAATTGCGCTTCTCGCCGGGCGTCAGCGTGATCGTTGGGCCGAACGGGTCTGGCAAGTCCAACATCACCGACGCGGTGCTGTGGGCGCTGGGCGAGCAGAGCCCCGCCGCCGTTCGCGGTCAGGCGATGCAGGACGTGATCTCCAGCGGCGATGGGGTCGGGCGGCGCCGCTACGCCGAGGTCGAGGTCGCGATCGACAACTCCGACGGCCGCGCCGCCAGCGAGTTCTCCGAGATCTGCATCCAGCGCCGGCTCGACCGTTCCGGAGACGGTGGCTACCGGATGAACGGCGCCCGCTGCCGGCTCATCGACGTGGTCGAGACACTGGCCGACACCAACCTTGGTCGCGAGATGCACTCGGTGATCAGCCAGGGCAGGGTGGAGGCGATCATCCACTCGAAGCCGCGCGAGCGCCGTCTGCTGGTCGAGGAGGCGGCGGGGCTGGGCAAGCACCGCAAGCGCCGCCGCCGCGGCGAGCTGAAGCTGGACAAGGCGCGTGAGAACCTCGATCGGGCGCTCGACGTCGAGCGCGAGGCGCGCAGCCGCCTGCGGCCGCTGAAGCGCCAGGCGCAGGCGGCGGAGCTGGGGGCCAGGATCGAGCACGAGGAATTGGGCCTGCGTGCGCGGTTGGTCGCCGAACAGCTGCGAGGCGGCGACTTCGGCCTCGAGGCGGCCGAGTCGAAGGCCGCGAAGGCACGCGAGGCGCGAGAAGCGATTGAGGCGAAGCTGGCGAAGGTAAGCGAGCAGCGCCGCAAGGCCGAAGAGCGCTTCGCGGCCCGCGATCGCGAGCGAACCCGAAGTTGGGGGGTGCTGACTGGTCTGCGCGCCGAGCAGGAGCGGATCGCGATCCAGTCCGCCTCGCTCGGCGAGCGCGAGACCGAGTTGGAGACCCGGGTGGAGCGGCTGCGCGCCGAGCTGGAGCCGCTGACGCTCGATGTGGGCAGCGGGGCCGCCGAGCCCAACCGCGACCGCCGACTCGCCGACGAGCTGACCGAGATCGACGCAGGACTGACCGCAGCCGGGAAGGGCCTTGCCGACGCCAGGTCGGATGGCCCGGAGCAGCAGCGGGCCGCGGGTCTGGCGTCGGTCAGAAGCGGAGCCGAGCGCGCCGCCCGCCACGCGCGCCGCGCCGAGGGCCTGCTCGGCGAGCGCCGTCGCGAGGAGCTGCGCGCCCGCCTATACGCCCAGCAGGGTCTGTTCGGCCAGGTGAAGGCAGTGCGGACGGCGCTGGGGCAGCTTGCAGGTGCGGTCCGGGGCCGCGTCGAGGCCGCCGAGGCGCGCCTCACCGGCGTCGGCGACGATGGCGACGCGATCGCCGAGGAGATGCGGGCTTGCTCGCAGCGCGAGTACGAGCTTCAGGCCGAGATGAAGACTGCCTCCGACGCCTTCACCGAGGCCGAGATCGAGGCCGCGCACCTGCGTGATCGGCGTGAGGAATCGGCGCGCGAGCTGAACGAGATCGCCGCCAAGCTCGACGAGGAGATCGAGCCGGCGACCGAGCCGATGAGCGACGAGGAGCGCGAGGACATCGACCGGCGGCTGCTGCGCCTGGAACGGCGGCGCGCCCAGATCGGCCCGGTGAACCCGCTGGCCGAGCGCGAGTACGAGGAGGCTCGCGAGCACGTCGATGAGCTGAAGACCCAGCGCGAGGACGCCGAGCGGGCGATCGGCGAACTGGCGGCGCTGATCCGCGACATCGATCGTGAGATCGAGCGAGCCTTCGAGGAGACCTTCGAGGCGACTGCGCGCAACTTCGAGGAGATGGTCGAGCATCTGTTCCCCGGCGGGCGCGGCAGGCTGCGGCGCGTCAGCCTGCGGCCGGTCGCCGACGCCGATGAGGACGGGGGCGACGACGAAGGTGAAGAGGAGGGCGAGCAACGCAACGAGCTCGGGGTCGAGATCGAGGTCACCCCGGCCGGCAAGTCGACCCGCCGACTTTCGCTGCTTTCCGGCGGCGAGAAGTCGCTGGTCGCGATCGCATTCGTGTTCGCGGTCTTCCTCGCCCGACCCTGTCCCTTCTACATCCTCGATGAGGTCGAGGCGGCGCTCGACGACGCAAACATCGACCGCTTCCTGCAGCTCGTGCGGCGCTTCTCGGACCGCGCCCAGTTCGTGGTCGTCACCCACCAGAAACGGACCATGGACGCGGCCGACGTCCTCTACGGGGTCAGCATGGGCAACGACGGCGTGTCCAAGGTCGTATCGCGCCGCATGCCGCCGCAGATGGCCGAGGAAGAGGACGGGGAGATCCCCGCCGGCTCCGAGACCGCCGAGGCCGAAGCGGCATAGCCCTCGCTAGCCTGCCGCGATGGCGGTGAGTTGGCACGACATCTTCGACCTCGGTGAGCGTCAGGTTCCCGAGCCTGGCGCCGAGGCCATCGCGGAGGCCGAGGAGCAACAGGGCGTGTTTCGCCGTTTGCGCCAGAGCCTCGCCCGCAGCCGACAGGCACTCGCCGAGGAGATCTCGGCCAGCATCTTCGACCGCATCGACGACGAGACCTGGGAGCGTCTCGAGGAGCTGCTGATCCTCGCCGACGTCGGCGCCCCGACGGCGGCCGAAGTCGTCGAGCGGCTGGAGCGCGACGTCGAGTCGGGCTCGGTGCCCGCCGACGGCGCGGCGGTGCAGGAGCGGCTGATCGAGATCGTCGCCGAGCTGGCGGCGGTCGGCGACGCGCGCATCGACCTCTCGGCGCAACCGGCGGTGCTGATGTTGGTCGGGGTCAACGGGACCGGCAAGACGACGACGATCGGCAAGGTCGCCTGGCATCTCGCCCGCGAGCTGGACCTCGACGTGATCATCGCCGCCGCCGACACCTACCGAGCGGCTGCGGTCGAGCAGCTTGCCGAATGGGCGGAGCGCGCCGGCGCCCAGATCGTCCGCTCGGCCCCCGGCTCGGACCCGGGGGCGGTCGCATTCGATGCGGTCGAGGCGGCGCAGGCCCGCGGCGCGGACGTGGTGATCGTCGACACCGCCGGCCGCCTGCAGACGCAGAGCAACCTGATGGACGAGCTCTCGAAGGTGCGGCGGGTGATCGGCAAGCGCCTCGAGGGCGCCCCGCACGAGACGCTGATCACGATCGACGCGACGACGGGTCAGAACGGCCTGCGCCAGGCGCAGGCCTTCGCCGATGCGGTCGACATCTCAGGAATAGTGCTGACGAAGCTCGACGGGACTGCAAAGGGGGGCATCACCCTGGCGATCGCGAGGGAACTGGAGACACCGGTGAAGTTGATCGGGATCGGCGAGAGCCTCGAGGACCTGCGCCCGTTCGACCCAAACGATTTCGCTCGCGCACTTCTAGCCCCCTAGAAGAGCTGAGGCTAGAAGGGAACCGGGCCGTCCCCAGCCGCCGTGGACCGCAGCATCGAACAGAACGGCCCAAACCGCATATAGAAGCACCGAGGTTGCGAGGGCGATCGCGGCAGCGCGCCATCGACGCTGGAACGCAAAGTTGACCATCCCGACCGTCGAGGCAAGACCGCCGACGGCAATCACGAGTTGCGCCACATCCCAACTACGACCGGTGGGGTTCTCGTCGAGCGCCCAAGCGAGCCAAGCGACGAACGTTCCAAAAGCGGCAGCCAGCAGGAGCACCACAGCTCCGAATTGGTAGAGCAGGATCCGACCCGGGCTGGGATCGTCGGCTCTCATTCCTATCCATAACCTCCGTCTTGTCAAGTGTTACCAGCGGAATTGCCGCCCACAGCCGCGCGCCCCGTAAGCTGGCTTCATGTTCGATCAACTAGGAGATCGCCTGCAGGCGACGCTTTCGGAGGTCCGCTCGCGCGGCAAGCTGTCCGAGGAGGACATCGATCGTGCGATGCGGGAGATCCGCCTCGCACTGCTCGAGGCCGACGTCAACTTCAAGGTCGTAAAGGCGTTCACCTCGACGGTCAAGGAGCGCGCCCTGGGAGCCGAGGTGATGGAGAGCCTCGACCCCGGCCAGCAGCTGACCAAGATCGTCAACGAGGAGCTCGCCGAGGTGATGGGCGGCGCCTCGCGCGACATCGCGATGGCCTCCAGCGGGACGACGGTGATCCTGATGGCGGGGCTTCAGGGCTCGGGCAAGACGACCGCCTGCGCGAAGCTCGCGCTGCACCTTGCCGAGGGAGGCAAGGACGTCGCCCTGGCCGCCTGCGACGTATACCGGCCGGCGGCCGTCGACCAGCTGGTCACGGTCGGCGAGCGAGCCGGCGCCCACGTCTACCAGCAGGGCACCGATCGCGACCCGGTCGACATCGCCGAGTGGGCGGTCGGCCAGGCGAAGGCCGACGACCGCGATGCGCTGATCATCGATACCGCCGGACGCCTGCACATCGACGACGACTTGATGGACGAGCTGGCGAAGATCCGCAAGCGGACCAAGCCTCACGACGTACTGCTGGTGGTAGACGCGATGACGGGCCAGGATGCGGTCGGGGTCGCCGAGGCGTTCTCAGGGGCGGCCGAGTTCGACGGCGTCGTGATGACGAAGCTCGACGGCGATGCCCGCGGAGGCGCGGCGCTCTCGATCAAGGCAGTGACCGGCAAGCCGATCCTCTACGCGTCGACAGGCGAGAAGCTCGAGGACTTCGAGCGCTTTCACCCCGATCGGATGGCTGGCCGAATCCTCGGCATGGGCGACGTGCTCAGCCTGATCGAGAAGGCAGAGAAGGAAGTAGACGCCGACCAGGCCGTGGACATGCAGGAGAAGATGCGCCGCGAGCAGTTCACGCTCGAGGACTTCCTCCAGCAGATGCGCCAGGTGCGGCGCATGGGCCCGATGGGAAACCTGCTCGGGATGCTGCCCGGCATGGGGGCGATGAAGGGGATGAAGGACGTCGACCTCGACGAGGGCGAGCTGGACCGGGTCGAGGCGATCATCCTCTCGATGACTCCCGCGGAGCGCCGCAATCCGGAGATGATCAAGGGCTCGCGGCGCAAGCGGATCGCCGCCGGCGCCGGGGTCAAGGTTCAGCACGTCAACCAGCTCGTGAAGCAGTTCGGGAACATGCGCAAGCTGATGAAGCAGATGGCGTCGGGCAAGATGCCCGACCCGCAGCAGCTCATGAAGGGCATGCGCTAACGGCGACTGCAAACCATCGTCTGGCCATGTCCTCGGTCGGCCGACTGGCTTCACGTACGGTCTAAGTACGCTCGCTGCGTCGGCCTCCCTGCGTCCTCGCCAGACTCGATTTTCGTCGCCGATCGTCCCCGCGACCTGCCTGCTTTTCACGGCCTTACCTGTCCATGTACCCTGCCTGACCCATGTCAGTGCGAATCAGGCTCAGAAGGGTGGGTTCGAGCAAGAACCCGATTTGGCGCATCGTCGTCGCCGACAAGCGCTCGCCTCGCGACGGGCGCACGATCGAGACGATCGGTCGCTACAACCCGCAGACGGAGCCCTCGCTGATCGAGGTCGACGAGGAGCGGGCCCGGCACTGGCTCGAGCGCGGCGCCCAGCCCTCGCAGACGGCAGCCAAGCTGCTGCGCATCAAGGGCATCGAGGCGACCGGCACCAAGTGAAGGACCTGCTGGAGTTCTTGACCCGCGCCCTGGTCGAGGACCCGGGCGCGGTGGAGGTCGAGGAATTCGACGAGAATGGGGACCTCGTCTATGAGATCTCGGTCGCCGACGACGACCTCGGACGGGTGATCGGCAAGGGCGGACGGGTCGCCAACGCGCTGCGCTCGGTGGCCAAGGCGGCGGCGGTCAAGCTGGAGCGCCGGGTCATCGTCGACATCCTGGATTAGTAGCTGGTAACTAGTCACTAGTCACTAGCTGCTCGGGCTTAGGCTCCAAAGTCCGGACTCAACCTCGAGCGACGAGCGACTAGGCACATGAAACTCGACATCTTCACGCTGTTCCCCGAAGCCTTTGAGTGGTTCTCGTCCCAGCGCCCGGTCCGCAACGCGGTCGAGGCCGGCAGCGAGCTGAGGCTCTTCAACTACCGTGACTCGACGCCACTCGGCGCCGGCCAGGTCGACGATGCGCCCTACGGCGGCGGAGCCGGCATGGTGCTGCGGGTAGACGTCGTCGACGCCGCATTGGAGGCGGCCTACGGCAACGGCGGGCGACCGCGGATCGTGGTGCTCGGGCCCGCCGGACGGCTGCTCGACGACGCCCTGGTGCGCGAGCTCGTTGCAGCGCCCGCACTGACCCTGCTGTGCGGGCGCTATGAGGGCTTTGACCAGCGGGTTCACGACCATCTCTCCGACGACGAGGTCTCGATCGGCCGCTACGTCCTCGCCGGCGGAGAGCTGGCTGCGATGGTGGTCGCCGATGCCGTGATTCGCAAGCTGCCCGGCGCCCTGGGCTCGGCGGAGAGCGTGGTCGAGGAGTCGTTCAGCGAGGCCCTCGGCGATGCGCCCGAGTACCCGCATTACACGCGGCCGCCCAGCTACCGGGGCTGGGAGGTGCCGGAAGTGCTGGTCTCGGGCGACCACGAGCGGGTGCGGGATTGGCGTTTGCAGCAGAGCAAGCAACGTGCCGAAGCTCTGCGCGGCGCGTCCAGGCCGAGCTGAGTCGCTAGGATTGCCGCCTCGCGCGTGCGGCCACGCGCGATTTTTCGGCCGCCACCCCCGCGCGCAACCCGCGATCCCCGCGCGCAATATCCATGAGCAGCATCATCGACAGCATCGAGCGCCGCCAGCTGAAGGCGAACCTTCCTGCCTTTGGGCCAGGTGACCGGGTCCGTGTCCATTTCCAGGTGGTCGAGGGCACCCGCAGCCGCACACAGGTCTTCGAGGGGGTCGTGTTGAAGCGCCAGGGAAACGGTGCGCGCGAGACCTTCACGGTGCGCAAGCAGTCGTTCGGGGTCGGCGTCGAGAGGACCTTTCCCCTGCACTCACCGAAGATCGAGCGGCTCGAAATCGCGGCGCGCGGCGACGTGCGCCGGGCGAAGCTCTATTACCTGCGGGGCCGGGTCGGCAAGCGGGCGCGAGTAGCTGAGCGCCGCTGGGGGATCGACGACGAGGTCCTCGCTGCGCCACCCGAGGAAGCCGAGGCGTTGGACTCCGAGGGCGTGGCACAGAGCGAGTCCGAGGTCGTGGAGCCGCCGGAGGAGGAGGTCGAAGGGGAGGAGGCCGCCGAAGGCGAGGGTGGCGAGCCCGAGCCCGAGCAAGCCGAAGCTGAGGAGCCCGAAGCTGAGCAGACCGAAGCAGCCGAGGAGCCTGAGGAACCCGAGGGCGCAGGGGACAAGTCCTGAACCCCACGATCTCCAAGCCGTCCACGGCTCGCGGCGGTCTGATCGAGCTGGTGGTGATCGTCGCCCTGGCGCTGGGCCTTGCGCTTGGGATCCAGGCCTTCCTGATCAAGCCGTACCAGATCCCGTCCGGGTCGATGGAGCCCACCCTCGACATCGGTCAGCGGGTGCTGGTCAACCGCTTCATCTACCACTTCACCAGCCCGAGCATCGGCGACATCGTCGTCTTCCACCCGCCCGCCGGGGCGGAGCGGGGCAACGAGTGCGGAGTGCCGCGGACTCCCAACGAGGCATGTCCCCGGCCGACCCCCGACGAGGACAGCCAGAACTTCATCAAGCGGATCGTCGCCGGCCCGGGAGATCGGGTCTCGATTCGCAACGGTCATCCGGTGGTGAACGGGAAGATCGCGGACGAGAGCTTCATCCTGCCCTGCAGCGGGGGAAGCGCTTGCAATTTGCCCAAACCGATCACCATTCCCGCCGGGCATTACTTCATGATGGGCGACAATCGTGGGTCGAGCGACGACAGCCGGTTCTGGGGGCCGGTCCCCCAAGCCTGGTTCATCGGCAAGGCCTTCGCCACCTACTGGCCCCCGGACCGCATCGGAATCCTCTAACCGCAAACCGGGCAAGCTGCATCGCCGTCGCCTGCGACGGACGCAGCGGCTCTTCGCCTTCGACCGCGAGCTGGGAACGCGGCTGGTCGCCGGATGCGACGAGGCGGGACGCGGCTCGCTTGCCGGGCCGTTGGTCGCCGCCGCCGTCCTGATCGACTACGAGACGCTCAGCCTCTCCGATCGCCGGGCGCTCGGCGGGCTGCACGACTCCAAGCAGATGACCTCTGAGGACCGCGAGAGGCTCTATCCCACCGTTCTGCGGGCCGCGACCAAGGTGAGCGTCGCGGTGCGCTGCGTGCGCGGGATCGACGGGCGTGGACTGCACAACACCAACCTCGAGGCGCTGGCCACCTCGCTGGAGCGCGTCGCTTGCGACGGCGCGTCCTGCCTTGTCGACGGCTTCCGGCTGCCCGGCTGCACGGTGAAGCATCGACCGGTCGTTGACGGAGACGCGACCAGCGCCGCGATCGCCGCCGCCTCGGTGATCGCGAAGGTGAGCCGCGACCGATACATGCATCGTGCAGAGTCCGACTACCCGGGTTGGGGATTCCAGGAGAACGTCGGCTACTCGACCCCCGAGCACCGCGACGCGATCGCCCAGAACGGGATCTCGATCCTTCATCGGCGCTCGTTCGCGTCGGTCGCCTACAAGCAGCTGGCGCTGGACGGGGAACTACCTCCGGAGCTAGAAGGCATCGCGGATGTGTTCGAAATCGATCAGCCGCCCGCCGGGATCGAAGCTGACGCCGACCACGTCGAAGCGGATCAGACGGTGGGGCGGGACGAACCGCTGTCCGGCGAGCCAGGCGCGGGCGAGGGTGCGGATGCGGCGCTGCTTGGCCGGGCCGACGGCGAGGACCGGGCGCGCCGGGCCGCTTGAGGCGCCCGAGCGCCCCGCCTTCACCTCCACGAACACCAGCGCGTCGCGATCCAGCCCGATCAGGTCGAGCTCGCCGTATCGGGTGCGGGCATTGCGAGCCAGGATTCGCCAGCCGCCCTGATCGAGCCGCTCGGCGACCGCCTGCTCGGCGATTTGCCCGAGGCGTTGTCGTGCCACGGTCATCTCTCGACCCTAGGGCCGCCGGGCGCGACGATTGCGCGCGCAACGTGACGATTCCGCGCCAGCCGGAGGCGCTCTTACCCAGCTAGTCGTCGACGTATTTTGCGATCACTTCTTCTCGAACCGCTTCCCTCACCCGCGCCGAAACCATGCGGATCAGCTCGAAGCACGCTTCGATTTCGCCGCTGAAGTCCTCCTCGAGCTCCAGAACCTCCTTGCGCACCGTCGCTCCCCGAGCGCTGAGGACTTCCTCCGCTGCGAAGTCGAGCAGTCGCTCCGGCGCCCGTCCGACCCCATACCGCACCCTGTCCAGCTCGTACGGCACGACTATCAGGCGAATCTCGTTCACCGTGCTGGAAAGCTATCGTCGCTTTCCGCTCAGGGTGCGGCGGTATTGGATTCAGCCGTTGCAGGCGTAGACGATCTCCACCGAGCCGCCAGAAAGAGCGCGCTCACTTTCGAACGTCAGCCCCGCGCGTGCTGAGCGACGGCGTCAACTGCATCCCCTCTCCGATGAGCAGCGGCAGCACGATCAGCCCGAGTTTGTCGAGCGCTCCGAGAGCGCGGAATGTCTCGATCGTGCGAGGGCCGCCGACGAGGTGGACGTCGCCGCCCCGATTGGCCGTGCGGATCTTCTCCAGCAGCAGCGCCGGGTCGCTCTCCATGACCACCTGGTCGGGGGTGCCGGACGCACGCTGTGAGCCGAGCACGAATACGTCCAGATTCGGCCAAGGCCAGCGATCGGCATCGAGCGCAGGCTCGAACGTCGTGTGGCCCATAAGCGCCGCGTCGCAGCTCTCCTGGAACTCTGGGAAGCCGTAGCTCTGGCCGGGGACGAAAGCCGGGTCGGCGAGCTGCGCCGGCCAACCGTCCGGCGTGGTCACGTAGCCGTCGGCACTCATGCACATGCGGGTTCGGATTTGCATCTGTGCGAACGCTCAGGACGTGGTGGCTTCTGCCTTGACCTCGCAGAGGTCAACGGAGGCGCGGGTGCCGGGGGTCTCCGACGGGTCCATCTGTTCGAAGATCGCGCTCGCGTCGCGCATCTTCTCTTCGGTCTCGAAGAACCCAACGAATATGGCCGTTCCCTGTGTTTCGTCGACGAGCAATTGGAATCCGCTTGAGGCGACCCCGGGCGGCGGTCCGTCTGACTCCTCGACCTGGGCAGCGATCTCGGAGATCCTTTCTGGGGTCACTTCGGTGAATCTGACGACACGTGCGTACATGCGAACCTCCTCGTGGCTTGGCTGGCGCGGGATCACCGCCCGCGGCTTGACGAGACCCTACGGCAACGTCCTCGGCGTCTGACAGCGCGGTCCCCGCGACCGATAGGGGTCGCCACTCCCGCTAATCGCGCAATGGAGGAGTGAGAATGCTGACCTCGAAGCGGCGGAGGTCCTGTGCTCGGCTGCTCTACCTGTGCCGTATGGATTACCGTAGGCGCGATGGTCTTCGACTTCAGACACAAGAACGTCGAGGGCAAGTGGAAGGCAAGCGGGCACTGCAAGGGGCTCACCCGGGATGCCGCCTTCAACGTCTTGGAGCAGAAGAACGGTGGAATGCCCGATGGCCGTTACATGTCTCGCCCCCGGGACGGTCACGCAAAAGACTGGGATCTTTTTAGCTGGCCCAGAGCAGTCTCGCCGTCGCCACACCCCCCTTCGGGCAGCGCCCTCTGAGGCACATCGACGTCGGCGGACACCGCCGGGGGCTGCCCCTCCTCGCGCGAAGCAGTAGTGCGACGGCGCGCGGCGGCGCAGCGTGACGATTCCCTGACACGGTGCGCGCCACGGAGCGCGCCGGCGGTCCTAGCGTCGCCCCCGTGCTGGCAAGCGCGCGCACCTTCACGATCGACGGCGTTTCGGCCCGCGAGGTTCGGGTCGAGGTCGACGTCCACCGCGGCCTTCCCGCCTTCTCGATCGTCGGCCTGCCCGACGCGGCGGTGCGCGAGTCGCGGGAGCGTGTGCGGGCGGCGCTGGTCAACTGCGGCTTCGAGTTCCCGTTGCGCCGCATCACCGTCAACCTCGCCCCGGCAGATCTGCCGAAGGCGGGGCCGGGGCTCGACCTGGCCACCGCCGCTGCCCTGATCGCCGCTTCCGGTCAGCTGCCCGAGGGGCTGAATTCGAGCTTCGCCCTGGCGGGGGAGCTTGCGCTAGATGGGTCGGTGCGCCCGATCGCGGGCGTGCTGGCGATGGCCGAGGCGGCGCGCGAAGCCGGCAGCGAGCGGCTGGTGGTTGCCGACGCCAACGGTCCAGAGGCGGCGCTGGTGGAGGGGCTGGAAGTGCTGCCACTGGAGCGACTCGATCAGTTGCCGGCGCTGCTCCGCGGCGAGTGGGAGCCGACGCCACCCGAGCCGCTGGCGCTGGCCGGCCCGGCGGCCGGCCCCGACATCGTCGACCTGCGCGGCCAGCCTGGCCTGCGGCGGGCGCTCGAGGTCACAGCCGCCGGTGGCCACAGCCTGCTGATGATCGGCCCACCGGGAGCCGGCAAGTCGCTGGCCGCGCGCCGGCTGTCCTCGCTGCTGCCGCCGCTGGAGCCCGCCGAGGCGCTCGAGGTGGCGAGGATCGCCAGCATCGCGGGGCGGCTCAACGGCGGCCCTTCGATCAGTCGCCCGTTCCGGGCCCCGCACCACTCGATCTCCAGCGCGGGCCTGGTCGGGGGCGGCAACCCACCGCGGGCGGGGGAGGTGACGCTGGCGCATCGCGGCCTGCTGTTCCTCGACGAGCTAGGCGAGTTCGGGCGCGCGGCACTGGAATCCCTGCGCGCCCCGCTCGAGGACGGGACCGTGACAGTGACGCGGGCCGGTCGCTCGGTCGAGCTTCCCTGCCATTTCATGCTCGTCGCGGCCGCCAACCCCTGTCCGTGCGGTCGTGGGGAAGCTGACGAGCGCTGCCGCTGCACCCCGCAGACGATGCGCCGCTACGAGGTGAAGCTGACCGGTGCGCTCGCCGATCGCATCGACATCTGGAAGGGCCTGGCGCAGCCGAGCGCCGAGGCGATGGACGGCGCCGCAGGAGAGCGCTCGGAGGCGGTCCGCGAGCGGGTCTGCGCCGCCCGCGCCCTGCAGGCGGAGCGGCTCGGGCCGCGTCGCTGCAACGCCGACCTCGCCCCAGATGAGCTGCGGCGGCTCGAGGTCGAGGCCTCCGCTCGTGCCGTGCTCGGCGAACAGCATCGGGCCATGGGCCTGAGCGGGCGCGGCCACGACAGGGTCCTGCGGGTGGCGCGGACGATCGCCGACCTCGCGCAAGCGAAGGCAATCGGCCTCGATCACATGCGGGAGGCGCTTGGGTTGAGGCGACCGGCGTGACCGCGACCCGGTCGCAGGCGCCGCGGGCCTGCGAGACCTGCCTGCGCCGCCTGCAACTGCTCGGGGTGTTGACCCCATTCATCGAGAACGTCGCGACCGGCGAGCCGGGCGGGCGATCGGCGGAGCTGCTGGCGCTCGCCGACGACGCCCTCGCGCGGGCAGTGGCCGGCCGCAAGGCCGAGGGTTTGCTCACCGAGGCAGCGGAGGCCGAGCCCGCTGCGCTGCGCCGCCGCCTTCGCGAGGCCGATTGCTGGGTCGTCTGTCGCCACGACGATGCCTACCCGGAGGCGCTTCGCGATGCAGGCGACGCGCCGCCCGCCCTGGTCGGGCGTGGAGACCCGGCCGGGCTGGGGCGGCTGCGACCCGAAGGCACGGTGACGGTGGTGGGGGCGAGGCGCGCCACCTCCTACGGTCGCGAGATCGCCCGCACCCTCGCCCGCGAGCTGGCCGCCGCGGGGTTCGCGGTCGTCAGCGGACTCGCCTGGGGCATCGATGGCGCCGCGCATGAGGGGGCGCTCGACGGCGGCTTTACCGCCGCCGTTCTGGGTTGCGGGGCAGACGTCGCCTACCCGCTCCATCACCGCGGCCTCTACGAGCGGGTCCGCGAGCGCGGGCTGATCCTCTCCGAGCTGCCGCCCGGTACGGGCGCCTGGCGCTGGGCCTTCCCGGCCCGCAACAGGATCATGGCGGCGCTTGGGGCGATGACGATCGTGGTCGAGGCGGCCGGGCGCTCCGGCTCGCTGATCACCTCCGAGCTCGCTTCCGAGCTGGGCCGCGAGGTCGGGGCCGTGCCCGGCCCGGTCGGCGCCCGGATGTCTGCCGGGACCAACCAGTTGATCGCCGACGGGGCGCATGTGGTGCGCGACGCCGAGGACGTCCTCGATGCCCTGATCGGTCCCGGTGCGCGACGGCCGGTGTTGGGCGGCCCGGAGCTCGACCCCCCGCTCGCCGCGGTGCTTGAACGGGTCGAGAACGGCGACGCGGACTCCGACTCGATCGCGATCGCGCTGGGGTGCGGCGGCGATGAGGCGACCGCAAACCTGGCGCGGCTCGAGCTACTCGGCTACGTGCAGCGCTCCTTCGCCGGCGTCTACTCGCGCACGGCGCTGCCGCCCCCGGACGATGCCGCTCCAGCGACCGACTTGTCTAGCCTGAACATGTGAGCAACGAACGCCCATCCGCGGTGCTCTCGATCGCCGGCTCGGACTCGGGCGGCGGCGCCGGGATCCAGGCCGACCTCAAGGCTTTCGCCGCCTCTGGAGTGCACGGGATGACGGCGATCACCGCGATCACGGCCCAGAACACGGTCGGCGTCAGCCGCATCGACCAGGTGGCGCCGTCGATGATCGTCGAGCAGGTGCGCGCGGTGGTCGACGACATCGGGGTCGACGCGGTGAAGGTCGGCATGCTCGGCAACGTGGAGACGATCGATGCGGTCGTCGAGGCGCTCAGCCTGGTCGGCGACGCGCCGGTCGTGGTCGATCCGGTGATGGTGGCCGAGAGTGGCGCCGTATTGCTCGACCCGGAGGCGCGCGGGGCCCTGGTCGAGCGTCTATTGCCGTTGGCCAGCGTCGCCACCCCGAACCTCCCCGAGGCGCGGGAGCTGACCGGGCTCGGCGAGGAGGCCTCGCAGGAAGAGCTGGCCCGGGCCGTGCATGCGCTGGGCCCCGACGCGGTGGTGGTCACCGGCGGCCACAGCGAGGACGGCGCCGACCTCTTCTTCGACGGGGAAGAGGCGGTCTCGATCCCCGGCCCCCGCCATTCCGGCGGCGCTTCGCACGGCTCCGGGTGCACCCACTCGTCGGCACTTGCGGCGGGCCTGGCGCTCGGTGACTCCCCATTGGAGGCTGCTCAGTGGGCCCATGAGCTGGCCGCCGCGTCGGTCGCGGCCGGGCTTGCTGGCATCGGCGCGGGCAGCGGCCCGGTGGACGCGCTCGGGATCGTGGAGCGCTCCCCCCTTGCCGGCGGGATCGCTCCGGGTACCGGGAGCGGCATAATCCAGCCATGAAGTTCGTCCGCATGAAGCCCGGACACGGAGACGTCCTGCTTGCCGAGGGGGACGTCGAGGTTGCCGAAGACGAGGAGCGCCTGATCGAGGAGTTCCGGCGTCAGCTCGATGAGGGAATGTGGGCCGCTGTGCCCTCGAGCCAGGACAGCGTGCGCCACGAGGCGACGATGGTGCGCGACTTCTCAGAGGTGCCCCGCGAGGCCGATCGGGTGATTTTCTTCCCGAAGGCCGCCGGGGGACAAGTGACCCCTCTCACGACATCTGACCGGAAATGACGGCTCCGGATCGCCGCCATGCTTTGTCCTCAGTCGCCCGAATAGCGTCACTATTCGGGCTCCCTGCGTCCTCGCCTGGCGGCGCCCGAATCTCGCCATTTCCTGGCCAGTGTCGCCACAGGGGCCACTGAAGCCAGTGGTGGTTGCGGCGGCAGTGTTTCTGCTCGCGCTTGCGCTGCTCGCTGGACTGGCGTTCGGCCCAGACCTGCGCAGGCGGCTGCGCAAGCGGGCGATACGGTCGCGAAGCACACCTCGGCGGGACGCATTTGACCCCGGCCGCGAGCGCCGGGCGGAGCTGAAGGCCCGCGAGCTTCTGCGCTCGGTGGTCGGCGACGAGCTTTACGCGATGTACCGCGAGCTCGGCTTCATCCGCGTCTCAGGCGGCGGTGAGCCGCGCAGCGGATACGGATATCTGCTCTACCCGCACCGCCCGATCGTCGCCTACGAGGAGCGCAGCGGCGAGCTGCTGAACGAGTACTGCGTCGTCTTCCCGGATCGAAGCGAGCCGTCAGCGGAGGGGCGCCTGCCCGACTCCGACGACGTGCTCGCCAAGTGGATGGCCTTGAGCGGCGACGAGCGGCGGCTGATCGCCGACGCGAACATGCACGTCCCTGGGCGCCAGCTCGACCCGATGCAGGTGCGGCGCGATCTGCTGCGGCTGCGCGAGTGGGAGGGACGGCGGCGCACGGAGGCGTTGAGCGCATGAGCTCGAATGGCAAGAAGGCCACGGCGATCCCGCGGCCGCGCTCCAGCGCCGTCTTCGACGGGCCCGATCGCGCCCATGCTCGCGCCTACATGAAGGGCATCGGCTTCGACGACGACGCGCTCAGCCGGCCGACGATCGGCGTCGCCAACACCTGGATCGAGGCGATGCCCTGCAACTTCCACCTCCGCGGCCTCGCCACGCACATCAAGGAGGGCGTGAGAGCCGCGGGCGGAACGCCGATGGAGTTCAACACGATCGCGATCTCCGACGGGATCACGATGGGCACCCAGGGGATGAAGACCTCGCTGGTCAGCCGCGAGGTGATCGCCGACTCGATCGAGCTGACCGGGCGCGGCTACCAGTTCGACGCGATGGTCGCGCTCTCGGCCTGCGACAAGACGATTCCGGGCTGCGTGATGGCGCTGATCCGCCTCGACATACCGGCCGCGATGCTCTACGGCGGCTCGATCGCACCTGGGCGCTGGCAGGGCCGCGACGTGACGATCGGCGACGTCTTCGAGGCGATCGGCGCCCACGCCGCAGGTGAAATGAGTGACGAGGAACTGCTCGAGCTCGAGGACGTCGCCAGCCCCGGAGCGGGTGCCTGCGCGGGGATGTTCACGGCCAACACGATGGCCTGCGCCTTCGAGGCGATGGGGATCAGCCCCGGTGGCTCCTCGATGGTGCCGGCCGAGGACGCGACCAAAGACGACGTCGCCGAGCAGATCGGCGAGCTGGTGATGCGAGTGCTCTCCGATGACCTGCGCCCGAGCCGCATCGTCACCCGCGAGTCGCTGGAGAACGCGATCGCCTGCGCCTGCGCGTCGGGAGGCTCGACCAACGTCGTCCTGCATCTGCTCGCGGTTGCACGCGAGGCTGGGATCGAGCTCGAGATCGATGACTTCGAGCAGATCTCGCGGCGCACGCCGCTGCTCGCCGACCTGAAGCCGGGCGGCCGCTTCGTCGCCACCGACCTCTACGCGGCCGGCGGCGTTCCGCTGATCCTGAACAGGCTCGACGAGGCGGGTCTGCTTCACGGCGATGCGATCACGGTCACCGGCCAGACGATCGGCGAGATCGCCGCCGAGGCGCAGGAGACCGAGGGGCAGGAGGTGGTGCGTCCGCTCTCCGACCCGCTGAAGCCGGAGGGCGGGCTCGCGATCCTGCGCGGCAACCTGGCCCCCGAGGGGTCGGTGGTGAAGCTCGCCGGCACCGAGCGCCACGGCCAGACCGGCCCGGCGCGGGTCTTTGAGTCCGAGGAGGAGTGCTTCCGGGCCGTCAAGGAGCAGCGCATCGAGCCCGGCGACGTGGTCGTGATCCGCAACGAGGGCCCCGCCGGCGGTCCGGGCATGCGCGAGATGCTCCATGTCACCGCCGCGATCGTCGGCGAGGGACTGGGGGAGGAGGTGGCGCTGATCACAGACGGGCGCTTCTCCGGTGCCACCCGCGGCCTGATGGCCGGCCACGTCGCCCCGGAGGCGATCAAGGGCGGTCCGATCGCGGCGCTGCGCGACGGCGACCAGATCACGGTCGACGTCGACGCGCGGCGGATCGACGTCGATCTGACCGACGAGCAGATCGCCCAGCGAGTTGCCGATTACAGATCTCCGGAGCCGGAGTACCGCAGTGGCGTGATGGCAAAATATGCCGCCAGCGTCGGTTCCGCCTCCGAGGGTGCGGTCACCTCTTAACGCCGGCAGTTCAGTGCTTGCCTCCAACCTCTGACAACGCGATCTCCACAGACGGCCAGGGTGCTGTGACGACCTCAGCGCCGGCGATCGTCGTGGCCGGCCTCGCCAAGTCCTACGGCGAGATCGAGGCCGTGCGCGGGGTCAGCTTCGAGGTCGCGGCCGGCGAGGTGTTCGGGTTTCTCGGCCCCAACGGCGCCGGCAAGTCGACGACGATCAACATGCTCTGCACGCTCGCGAAGCCGACCGCCGGGGCGGCGACCGTCGCCGGGCACGACGTGGTCAGCGAGCGCGACGAGGTCCGCCGCCACATCGGCCTCGTGTTTCAGGAGCCGACCCTCGACGCCTATCTGACCGGGGAGCAGAACCTGCGCATGCACGCCGAGCTCTACGGGGTTGATTCAGCTCTGGTCGCGCCCCGGATGCGCCAGGTGCTGGAGATGGTCGGCCTCTGGGAGCGCCGCAAGATGGCGGTTCGGACCTACTCGGGCGGTATGCAGCGGCGGCTGGAGATCGCCCGAGGCCTGATGCACTCCCCGCGGGTTCTGTTCCTCGACGAGCCGACCGTCGGCCTCGACCCGCAGACCCGCCGCTCGATCTGGCGCTACATCGACGAGCTCAAGGAGAGCGAGGAGATCACGATCTTCATGACCACCCACTACATGGACGAGGCCGAGTTCTGCGACCGGATCGCGATCATGGACCAAGGCGAGATCGTGGCCCTGGACACGCCCGAGGCGCTGAAGGCCGAGGTGGGGGAGGACCGGATCCGTATCCACACCGAGGATCACCAGGCGACGATCGCGGCGATTCGCGAAAAGTTCGGCCTCGAGGCGCAGGTCTCAGAGGGCGCTGTCACGTTCTCGGTGCCCTCGGGGGAGGAGTTCGTGCCTCGCCTGTTCGCCGAGCTGGGGCTGCCGATCACGTCGGTCAACGTCTCGCGCCCGACCCTCGACGACGTCTTCATGTCGTACACCGGGACGACGATCCGGGACGCCGAGGAGTCGTCCGACGACCACGCGAACAAGCATCTGATGCAGATGGTGGCGGGGCGGCGATGAAGCCGGCGGCCACCGACACGGCGGTCACCCTCGGCGCTCCGGCCGAGGTGGTCAGGGTCCATGTGCCGGCGCGCAGCATGCGCAGCGAGCTGCGGGCGATGAAGATCGTCTGGCAGCGCGAGCTGATCCGCTTCGCCAACGACCGCGTCCGCATCCTTGCCTCCCTGGCCCAGCCCTTGCTGTTCCTGTTCGTGCTCGGATCTGGCCTTCAGCAGTTGTCGAGCGCGGCCACGGACGGCGTCAACCTGAAGACGTTCATCTATCCGGGCGTCCTCTGCCTCGCGGTGCTGTTCACCGGGATGTTCTCGGCCGCGTCGCTGGTCTGGGACCGCGAGTTCGGCTTTCTGCGCGAGATGATGGTCGCGCCGGTGCGGCGCAGCTCGATCGTGATCGGCAAGGTCCTGGGGGGCGCTACGGTGGCGAGCCTTCAGGCGGTGGTCCTGCTCTGCCTCGCCGGGGCTGTGCACGTGCCCTATGACCCGGTGATGATCATCGGCGTCTTTCTGCTCTCCACGCTGCTCGCTTTCACGATCACCTCGTTCGGGGTCATGGTCGCGGCCCGGATCCAGCAGATGCAGTCGTTCATGGGCCTGATGCAGATGATTGTGATGCCGATGTTCTTCATCTCAGGGGCCCTGTTCCCGGTCACGGGACTTCCCGGTTGGCTCTCGGTGCTCAACCGGCTCGACCCACTGACCTATGCGGTCGACCCGATGCGCCGCCTCATCTTTGCTCACCTCGACATCAGCGCCGCGGCGCGCAGCAAGCTGGCCCCGGGCGTGACCTGGTTCGGCTGGCACGTGCCGGCGCTGCTCGAGGTCCTGGTCGTCGTGCTGCTCGGCCTGCTTATGCTCGGAATCGCGATCTGGGAGTTCAGCGCCGACGCGTAGCTGCGACCCATTCCTCGACCGTGATCACGTCCGCCTGGCGAGGGAAGACCTTCTCGGTCAGCACCCGGTGGACTTCGGGGTCACCGTCGAGGCAACCATCGGCGAGCACCACAAGCCCAAAGTCGAGGTCAGCGGCTTCGCGAATGGTCGAGAGGACGACCCCACTCGTGGAGACCCCGGTGAGGACAAGGGTGTCGATTTCGCCGGCCCGCAACAGCAGGTCGAGATCGCTGCCCGCGAAAGCGCTGATTCGCTTCTTGACCACGGTCAGATCACCGGGCTGCGGCGCAACCGCCGGGTGCACTTGGGTTGCGGCGTCGCCCTCGGTGAGGCCACCCGCCTCTGAGAGCGCCGCGAAGGTGCGATTTCGTGCGCTGATCTCGGGATGGCCCTCGCGGAAGGCCACCCGCACGTAGATGATCGGCACGCCCGCCTCGCGTGCCGCGCCTATCGCCTCTGCCAAGCGCTCGAGCAATTCCGGCCCGCCCTCGCCATCGAAGCGCTCGACGATCGCGGCCTCGACATCCATCACAAGCAGGGCCGGGCGACTCTCGGTCATGCGCTTACAACTACCACCGCGTCCTTAGTGGAACCTCAATCCCTGCGCGCTATGGCTCTTCTACGTCCTTGCCCGGTCCGCCCTTGACCTTGTCCTTGCCCGGGCCACCCCGCAGGATGTGTCCTTGCCGGCCTGACCGAGCAGCTTGTCCTTGCCGGGGCCGCCGAGCAGCTTGTCCTTGCCCTTGCCGCCGCAGATGATGTCGTTGCCGCCCTTGCCCTTGACCGTGTCCTTGCCGCCCAGCGCCGCGATCACGTCCCTCTTCTTGGTGCCCTTGAGCTTGTCCTTGCGGTTGGTGCCGACGATCGTCGCCTTCTTGCCGGCGCATTTGGCCTTATGGGCGCCGGCGTCGCCCTGCAGGCGGACGAGTGCGATGTCGCCACGCGGCGCCGGGTCGGTGGTGGGGCCGCTGAAGCCCGCCGCCACGATCTTGCCGTCCGGTTGTATCGCCACGGACGAGGCAATGTCGTCGGCGCCGAGGTCAACTTTGGCTTCGCCGTTGTCGGCGAAGGTGCTGTCGGGGATGCCGTTCGGCTGCAGGCGAGCCACGGCGAAGTCCATGGCGTCGCCAGTTCCCGTAGACCCCGTAATCACGACCTTGCCGTCGGCTTGCAGCGCCACGCCGCTTCCAGCGTCATTGGAGCCGAAGTCCACGGCGGTGCGACCGTCGCCACCGAAGGAATTGTCGGGGCTCCCGTCGGGCTTCAGCCGCGCCACGATCGCGTCACCCTTATCGGTGCCGACCAGGACCAGCTTGCCATCGGGCTGGATTGCAAGGTCGGAAGCGTTTCCTCCGGGCACCAGCACCTTGCCCTGGTTTCCGAAGGAGTTGTCCGGCGTGCCGTCCGGCAGCAGGCGCGCCACGGCCATGCCATTGCCGAGGCTGATTCCCGCAAGCACGATCTTGCCGTCCGGCTGCACCGCGACATCCTCCGCTTCGTCGTAGCCATGGCTCTGGAAGTCGAGAAAGGCTCCGCCACTAGCGCCAAAGCCGTTGTCCAGCACTCCGTCGGGGTTGAGCACGCGGGCCACGGCGAAGTCCAGGGCACCCGGGTCGGTGAGGCTGCTACCGCCGGCGACGAGGATGTTGTCCCCTTGGAGTGCCACCCCAAAACCCAGATCGGCTGCGCCGTTGGTTGAAAGGGTCGAGTACTTCGACTCCAAGAACCCCGGCGTGCCCGCCGGGTCAAATGAAGTGTCGAGCAGGCCTTGCTGGTCAAGGCGCGCAAGTACGAATTTCAAGCCGCCGAGGCCGGTGTCCACTGTTCCGACGACGTCGACCTTGCCGCCGGGCTGCACAATTAGCCCACTGCCTGTGTCGCTGGGCCTGAAGTTGAGGTCCGAGAAACCGGGTGTGCCGCCGAAGGATTGATCCTGCGCTCCTTGCGGGGTGATTCGCACCGTCGCGATGTCGGAGTTCGAGGGTCCGAGCAGCGTCGTGGTCGCGAGGATCTTGCCATCCGCTTGCAGCGCGATATCGGATGCACCGTATGTGGGAAGCCCCAGGTTGAATGTCGCCTTGCCGCCGTTTCCGAATGACGGGTCGAGGTCGCCGGGGGCGGCGAGCGCAAGGCTCGTCGATCCCAAAGATCGCGAGCACGGTCAGTGCCAGTAACAGCCTCCCGCCGAGTGGCATCGCACGATCCTGAGTCGTACGCCAGCGGCCCACAAGGGGACTAATCGGTATCTGCCCTGTCGCTCCCGGCCAGAAACCGATCCAATAGGCGGTTGAAGCGGACCGGGTGCTCGACCATCGGCAGGTGGCCGCAGTGATCGAAGATCTCCAGCTGCGCACCGGGGGTCAGTCGCGCGTACTCGAGCGCGTCGCTGACCGGGACCACGAGGTCGTTGCGGCCCCAGACGATCAGGGTCGGAGTCTCGACGTCCTCGAGGCGGTCAAGGATGTCGTAGCCGGCCAACCCGGCGATTGCCGGGACCAGCCCCGGTGCGTGCATCCCGCCCTGGACGATCTCCCAGATCAGCTCTCGCGGCAGCTGCCCTGGGAAGCGGAAGAGCTGGCGCACCATGCGGTTGCGCAGGCCTGGCCGCAGCAGTGCCCGTTGCTGGTAGCGAAGCGCCAGCGGTGCGGCGGCCCGGGCCATCCGCCCGACGGTTTCGGCGGGGGCCTTTGCCATCCGCGCGGGCGAGACGCCGGCGGCCGAGACCAGGACCAGCTTCTGGACGGTCGTCGGCTCGCTGACGGTGACCTCCGCGGCGATGAATCCGCCCATCGAGTTGCCGACCAGCGGCACCGGCCCAAGCTCGAGCGCCCCGCAGAGCGCGCTGACCAGCGTCCCGTATGAATGAATCGAGATCTCCCATCCGGGCAGCGGGCTGTCGCCGAAGCCGGGCAGGTCGAGGGCGATCACTCGGTGCCTCCGGGCGAGGTGGGGAATGTTCTCGAGCCAGTTCTCCCAGCAACCGCCGAGCCCGTGGAGCAGGACAACGGGCGGCCCGTCGCCGATCTCGACGTAGTTGACCCGCGTCCTGGTGGAATCGGTTGGGCTCTCCGGATGGGGCTCGAATCCGGAAGTGTCGAGCTCGATTTGACGCAGGTGCTGGCGCCAGTCGATGCCCAGCCACTCGGGGCTTGGGTCGCCGTAGGGATCGGGCCCGTCGGCCGGCGTCGGGTCGGGACGCTGTTGCCAGGGCCCGCCGGCGACCCAGACCGCCTGGCGCTCGCGGCGCCGCGCCCGCGCCACGTCAGTCGTCCCGGGCATCGCGCATGGCCCCGAGAAGCACTAGGCGTACCCCATCCGCTCGAGGGTCGGGATCTCGCGGATCTGCGGCGGCTGCAGGTGGTCCCAGAGGATCCCGCGCGGGCGCTCGTACTGGTGGTCGACCTCGATCGCGGCGCGCGGCGTGGCGACCAGGTCGACCGGAAGATCGTGGGCGGTCATCATCAGATGGTCGCGGACGATCTGGATCGGGTGCACAGTCGTCGCCACCGTCGTGTGCTCGTCGATCCGGCCCGCCTCGATCAGGATCCCGTACTCGAGATCGGAGTGGCCGCCTCCCTTTCCAACCCGGGCGCCGCTGAGATTGACGGCGACCGACCCGCAGAGCACGAAGTCGATCTCCGGCAGGTCGTCGACGGCCACCACCCGTCCGTGACGCATCGCCCCCTTGATCGTCGCCGCCTCGCGCAACTCCTTCTTTGAGAGGCGCTTTGGATCGAGCACTCTGAAGGGATGCGGGTCGCGTAGCCGCGGCACCGCCATGATCAGCATCTTCCCCTCCTCCAGGGCGGCGCGGCGGGCGTGGGTCTGGGGCGAGTCGGGGTTGGCCTTGATCACCCGGGCCCGCTTCCAGAGCCGATGCGCGACGAGTCGCTCGGCGGCCAGCTTGGCGCCGGCGAAGTTCGGAATCCGTCCCTCCGCGCCTGGGAACCGCGAGACGCCCTGGCGATCCATCGCCTTCCACATCTCCTGCCGGACCTTGTCCTTGGATCGCACGAGTCCGAAACATAGCGGCGTCCCGCGGCTGCCAGAATTACGCTCTCGTCGCTTGGCGAACGTCGGCACATGACCCCAGAGCGCACATCCCTGGCAGGGATACCGGCTTCCGCGGAGCAGCCGCGGAGCGGCCTGCCCGCATTGCGCGACCGCGATCTGCTGCCCGCGATCGAGCCGGACCGCCGCATCAACGACTGGGGGCGCTCGGAGCGCATCGAGGAAATCTTCGACCGCACCGTGGTCGAGTTCTTCTACCGATACTGGTTCCGGGCCGAGGTCGAAGGGATCGAGAACGTGCCGTCCAGCGGCGGCGCGCTGCTGGTCTCCAACCACTCCGGGGCGCTGCCCCCCGATGCTGCGACGATCGCCCGGGCGATCCGCGAGGAGCACCCGAACCCGCGGCCGCTCAACATCACGGTCGAGCACTTCTTCAAGGGCTATCCGCTGTTTTCGATGCTGATCCCGAAGATCGGCTGTGTCCCCGCCCATCCGGCGAACGTGCACCGGCTGCTGCACGACGAGGAGCAGCTGGTGCTGGTATTTCCCGAGGGTCGCAAGGGAACCGAGAAGCCGTTTCACCAGCGCTATCGGCTGCGCCGCTTCGGTCGCGGAGGCTTTGTGACCGCCGCGATGCGCGCCGGAGCAAAGCTGGTGCCGGTGTGTGTAGTCGGCGCCGAGGAGTCGGCACCGATCTTCGCCCAGGTGGGAGCGCTGAAGAAGCTCACCGGGCTTGCCTACTTTCCGCTCACCCCGACCTTCCCATGGTTCGGCCCCCTGGGCATGCTCGGTTACCTGCCGGCCAAGTTCCGGATCCGGTTTCTGGAGCCGATCGACACCGCGGAGCTTGGCGCCAACGCCGACGACGACAGGGCCCTGGTTCAGACGATTGCGCAGGAGGTCCGGGGGCGGATCCAGGAGAACCTCCACGACATGGTCGCGGAGCGAAAGTCGGTGTGGCTGGGATGAGCGCGAGGCTCAAGGAGAGAGCATCGGGAAGGGCCGAGCGCGAAATGGGAGTGGTTCCATGAGCGCGGTCGAGCCCCGTCCCGCCCGCCGCGTGCTGGTCACCGGCCTCTCGACCTACTGGGGAGGAAGGCTGGCGCAGGCGCTCGAGTCGTTTCCCGAGATCGAGGCGATCATCGGCGTCGACACCCGCGAGCCGACCCGCGAGCTGGAGCGGACCGAGTACGTCAAGGTCGGAAACCAGCACTCCCTGATCCAGTGCATCGTGATCGCGGCGGAGATCGACACCGTCATCGACACCCGCCTGGTCGTCGACGCGATCGCCACCTCGCGCTCCGACGCTCACGAGAACAACGTGATCGGGACCCTCAACATCCTCGCCGCCTGTGCTGGGCCCGAATCGCCGGTCCGCAAGCTGATCTTCAAGAGCAGCGCCCACTGGTACGGATGCGAGCAGGACGACCCGGCCTTCTTCACCGAGGAGATGGGGCGCCAGCACCCGCCGCGCACGGCGATCGAGCGTGACGTGGTCGAGGCGGAGGCGGCGGTCGCCGACTTCGCCGACAAGCATCGCGATGTCACGGTGACGATCCTGCGCTGCGCCAACGTGCTCGGCCCCGACGTCGACACCTCGCACACCCGCATGTTCTCGCTGCCGATGGTCCCGATGATCCTCGGCTTCGACCCCCGCTACCAGTTCGCGCACGAGGACGACGTCGTCCATGCCCTCGAGCACTGTGCCTTCAACGACCTCGAGGGGACGTACAACGTCGCTGCTGACGGTGTGCTGGCGCTCTCCGAGATGATCGGCCTGCTCGGCAAGCGCTATCTGCCGATCCTGCCGCCTCTGGGCACCGGGCTGGTGGTTGGACCGTTGCGGCGGTTGGGAGTCCGGGTGCCGGACGAGATGCTCAACCAGCTGCGCTTCGGCCGCGGCCTCGACAACCGCAAGTTGAAGGCGACCGGCTTCCGCTACCAGTACACGTCGCGCGAGGCTGCTCTCAATCTGGGGGAGAACATGCGCCTGCGCCCGGTGCTGGCGGGGGCAAACGAGCCCTATCGCTACGAGCGCGAGGTGGAGGAGTTCCTGCGCTGGAGTCCCAACGTTCGCCGCGACGAGCAGGGCGGGCGCCGCCGAGAGGACGATGGGCTGGTCGAGCCCGCGCCTCCGGTCGAAGACAGCCACGCCTAACTGCGATCGGCAATTCGTTGATTTGCCGCTTGCATTGGGGGTAGCGCAATTTGGCGGCCGGGTCGCCTGCCTACACTTTGGGTTGCCACCTGAGACTCGGACTGCAGTTCGGCATTCGATGGGCAAGGACGACGCAGCTAAGGCATACGGCAATGGAGGGGAGACCGACTCCGGCGACCCCGGATCTGGCTGGCGCACGCGCGCAGTCACGGTCGCCGGTCGCCGTATGCGCATAATCACGGTTGGCGGGCTGGTCTTGCTTTTGGTGCTGATCGGGGGCGCCGTCGGCGTCTACGCCTACGACTCGGCGCACAAGGATCAGATCGCCGACGGTGTCAAGGTCGGGACCGTCGACGTCGGTGGGCTGAATCGCGAACAGGCCGCGCACCGCATCCGTCGGCGCCTGGTGGCGCCGCTGCATCAGCCGGTCAAGGTGAAGTTGGGCAGCGAGAGCTACGAGCTTCCCGCCGACCACCTGAAGATCCGCGCCGACGTCAACGGAATGGTCAACGAGGCGATCGACGCCAGCCAGTCGTGGGGTGTGCCGGGACGCGTCTTCCGCAATCTGACCGGTGGCTCTGTGGACCAGACCGTGCAGCCGCAGGTCAGCTACTCGCGCCATGCCGTGCACCGTTTCGTCGTCCACGTCACCAAGAAGGTGAACCGCGAGCCGCAGGACGCCACCATTAGTGCGACAGGTGACTCCCTCAACGTGGTCCCGGCCGAGAACGGGCGCACGCTGAAGGAGGGCAAGCTCGAGACCGGCATCAACACGGTGCTCAACGACGGCAGCCGCCGCAAGCTTGTCACCGCGCACGTCGTTGTCGCCAAGCCGAAGGTCACGACCAACCAGGTCGCCTCCCAGTACCCGGTCTATCTGACCCTCGATCGCGCCGCCTTCACGCTGCGACTCTGGGAGGACCTGAAGCCGACCAAGAGCTACTCGGTGGCGGTCGGCCAGACGGGCCTCGAGACTCCGGCCGGGCTGTACCACATAGAGGACAAGCAGGTAAATCCCTCCTGGCACGTGCCCAACTCGTCTTGGGCCGGCTCTCTGGCGGGGACGACGATTCCGCCCGGTCCGGCGGACCCGATCAAGGCGCGCTGGCTTGGGATCTTCGCCGGCGCCGGCATTCACGGCACCGACGAGACCTGGTCGATCGGACAGTCGGTGTCACACGGCTGTGTGCGGATGACGATTCCGGACGTGATTGAGCTCTACCCACACGTCCCAGTCGGCACGCCGATCTACATCGGCTAGGGTCGCTGCAAAGCGGCGTATTTCGGGGTCCTCGGTCGGGCGGCTTGCTCACGCACGCATCTAGTGCGCTCGCTGCGCCGCCCTTCCTGCGTCCCCCGAACTACTTGCTTTTCGCGACCCTGGGCCAGCGGTCGGTGCGTCCGCGATGGCTGTCCGCACGCATGTGGCAGGCGTGAGCAAGTGCATGGCGAATCCCACAGGCATGACCTGGGACGAGGCGCTTGCCTCCTATGAGCGCGAGCTGACCAGTCGTGGCGCCGCCGAGCGGACCAGACGGGCCTACCGCACCGACCTGGTCCAATTCGCGGGCTGGGCCCTGGAGCGCGGGTTCGATAGACCGGACGAGGTCGAGCACCGCGACGTTCGCCTGTTCGCGGCCCGACTTTCGGAGTCCGGCGCTGCCGCCGCAACCGTGGCCCGCAAGCTCGCCTCGGTGCGCGGCCTCTATGACCATCTCGTGCGAACTGGCGGGCTGGGCCAGAATCCCGCCGACCTCGTCGCCAGCCCGAAGCGGGCAAGCAAGCTGCCGAAGGTACTTTCGCCGGAGCAGATGGCGGAGCTTCTGGACCGGATTCCGGCCCACACGCCGCTGGAGGTCCGCGACCGGGCGATGTTCGAGCTTGCCTACTCATGCGGGCTGCGCTGCGAGGAGATCACCGACCTCGACCTCGACGCAGTCGACTTCGAGTCCGAGCAGCTTCGCGTTCACGGCAAGGGCGGCAAGGAGCGGCTGCTGCCGATCGGCGAGCCGGCCCAACGTGCCCTTGAGCGCTACCTGGAGACGGCCCGACCTGCGTTGCTTGTCGGTCAGCCGGACGAGCAGGCGCTGCTGCTGTCCAGGCGTGGTCGCAGGCTTTCGTCATCGGACGTTCGCCGACGCCTACGACACTGGGTGCGCGAGGCGGCGATTGGGGCGGGGATCTCGCCCCATTCGCTGCGCCACGCGTTCGCCACTCACCTGCTGGAGGGCGGCGCCGACCTGCGCTCGATCCAGGAACTACTCGGCCATGCGTCCATCTCGACCACGCAGGTCTACACCCGTGTTGATCCAACTCGGCTGCGCAGGCAGTACGAACAGTCACACCCGCGTTCCTAGCGTGCGAACCGAAAACCTGAAACGAGCCTCCCCTGAGCGTCGCAATGCGCACGAAATGCCGGCGACGCCCATACAATCTCAGGCGGGAAACTGATGGAGACCGGGGTAAAAGAAGTCGAACTACGCGAGCTTTGGCGTCGCTATAAGAAGAATGGCGACGCGAGCGCACGCGAGCGACTGGTCGTCGCATACTCGCCGATGGTCAAGTTCGTGGCCGGCCGGCTGGGAGCTGGCCTGCCCTCGCACGTCGAGGACGCCGACCTGATCTCCTACGGCCTGATGGGGCTGATCGGCGCCATCGAGCGCTTCGAGCCCGAGCGCGGGATCAAGTTCGAGACCTTCGCGATGACCCGAATCCGCGGCTCGATCATCGACGAGCTGCGTTCGCTGGACTGGGTGCCGCGCTCGGTCCGATCGCGTGCCCGAGAGATCGAGGTGGCTCAGCAGAAGCTCGAGAACGAGCTACAGCGGGCGCCGACCGAGGAGGAGCTCGCCGACAAGTTGGGGGTGACCGAAGAAGAGCTTCAGGAGTCGCTGCTGGAGATCGCCAATTCCTCGGTCTACGCACTCGACGAGCTCTGGGCGATCTCGGATTCCTCCGGTGACTCGGTCTCGCTGCTCGACACGATCTCCGATCCTTCCGCCACCGATCCCCAGGAGGCCCTCGACAGCACCGAGGTCAAGGACCGACTCGCCGAGTCGATCTCCTCGTTGCCCGAGCGCGAGCAGCTGGTCGTCGCCCTCTATTACTACGAGGGCCTGACCCTGCGCGAGATCGGTGAGGTCCTCGGGGTCACAGAATCGCGCGTTTCCCAGCTGCATACGAAGGCGGTAATGCGGCTGAAGTCGCACCTTCAGGGCGTATAGAGTCTTCGGTCGATGCCTCACCGGGCCGCCGACCGAATCCGGAACGTCGCACTGATCGGGCACAGGGGAAGCGGGAAGACCAGCCTGCACGAGGCGATGCTGTTCGAGGCGGGCGCGGTGAATCGGCTGGGCACGGTTACCGATGGGTCGACGGTCTCGGACTACGAGGACGACGAGCAGGAGCGCGAGATGTCGATCGGCGCAACCCTCGCCTCCTTCGAGCACGACGGGCGCAAGATCAACCTCATCGACACCCCGGGCGAGCCCAGCTTCGTCGCCGACGCTGCCGCCACGTTGCGAGTCTGCGACGCCGCCGTCGTGGTGGTCAACGCGGTGATGGGCGTCGAGGTCCACACCGAGCGACTCTGGCGCCGCGCCCACGCCGAGGGCCTGGCGCGTTTGGTCTTCGTGAACATGCTCGACCGCGAGCGCGCCGACTTCTTCCGGGCGCTGGAGTCGCTGAAAGAGGCGTTCGGCCCCCACGTCGTCGCCACCGAGATCCCGATCGGCTCCGAGCACGAGGTCACGGGCGTGGTCGATCTGATTGACATGAAGGCGTTCGTCTATGAGGGGGCAGACCGCGGCAACTTCAAAGAGGCCGAGATCCCCGAGGAGCTGCGCGCCCAGGCCGAGGAGTACCGCGAGAAGCTGATGGACGAGGTGGCGGAGAACTCCGACGAGCTGATGGAGCGCTACCTGGAGGGGGAGGAGATCGACCACGACGAGATCGTCACGGTGCTCAAGCAGGGCGTCACCGAGGGGACGATCTTCCCGGTCACCTGCGGTGTCGCGACCAAGAACCTCGGCACCAACCGCCTGCTCGAGGCGCTGGTCGAGGACGTGCCCTCGCCGGCGATGCGCGGCGCGGTAAGTGCGGTCGGCGCCGACGGCGAGGAGATCGAGATCGAGCCCGACGAGTCCGCCGACCTGGTCGCCTACGTCTTCAAGACGGTCGCCGACCCCTACACGGGACGGATCAACCTGCTGCGGGTCGATCGCGGGACGTTGAAGTCCGATTCGCAGGTCATAAACGTCACCCGCTCAGAGAAGGAGCGCATCGGCCAGCTCGTCTCGCCGCTGGGCAAGGAGCTGACCAACGTCGACGAGCTGGGGGCGGGGGACATCGGCGCGGTCGCGAAATTGAAGGAGACGCGGGCCGGAGACGTCCTCGGCTGGAAGCAGCAGCAGATCTCTTTTCCGCCGCTCGACCTGCCGGCGCCGGTGATGGCCTTCGCCTATGTGGCGAAGTCGAAGGGCGACGAGGAAAAGGCCGCGCAGGCAGTGCGGCGTCTCTCCGAGGAGGACCCGACCCTCGACGTGCACCGCGACCAGCAAACCGGGGAGCAGATCATCGCGGGCCTGACCCAGGCCCACGTCGAGGTGATCGTCGATCGCATGAAGCGCCGCTTCGGCGCCGAGATCTCGCTCAAACCGCCGCGGGTGCCCTACCAGGAGACGATCCGCAAGCCGGCCAAGGCGCACGGTCGCTACAAGAAGCAGACCGGGGGACGAGGGCAGTTCGGCGACTGCCACCTCGAGATCGCGCCGGGCGAGGACGGCGCCGGCTTGGAGTTCGTCAACGCGATCAAGGGCGGCGTGATTCCCGGCAGCTTCATTCCGGCGGTGGAGAAGGGCGTCAAGGAGGCGATGGAGCATGGGACGGTCGCCGGCTATCCGGTCAAGGACGTCAGCGTGCGCCTCTACGACGGCTCCCATCACAGCGTCGACTCCTCAGAGATGGCGTTCAAGATCGCCGGCTCGATGGCCTTCAAGCAGGCGATGGCGGAGGCCGGCGCGGTGCTGCTCGAGCCGATCGTGCAGATCACGATCTCCTGTCCCGAGGACGTGGTCGGCGACGTGATCGGCGACCTCAACTCGCGGCGCGGGCGGCCGCTCGGAATGGAGCCGAAGGGCTCCGCGACCGAGGTGAAGGCGGAGGTGCCGATGGCCGAGGTGCTCGACTACGCACCCGACCTGCGCTCGATCAGCGGCGGCCGCGCCGACTACACGATGGAGTTCGAGCGCTACGAGGAGGTCCCCTCGCACCTGGCCGAGAAGGTGATCTCCGCCGCCCGCGACGCGGAAGAGGTCAAGGCCTAGCCCCGCCGACGATGGCGAAGTACATGCACACCTGCTATCGGATCGGCGACATCGACCGCTCGGTTGCCTTCTATAAGGAGCTTGGTTTCGAGGAGGTCTGGCGGATGCCGATCCGCGACGAGGCGATCAACGTGTTCATGAACCTTCCCGGCGACGGCGACGTGCCGCGCCTCGAGCTGACCTACAACCACGGTGTCGACAGCTACGAGCTGGGCACCGGCTACAACCACATCGCCGTCGCCGTCGACGATCTGGAGTCGACGCTCACCGGCCTGGCGGCGAAGGGGATAAGCCCCGAGAAGCCGCCCTATCGGGTGAGCGAGGACGGCCCACCGATCTGCTTCGTGCGCGATCCAGACGGCTATCGGGTCGAGCTCGTCCAGGCAGGCTGATTTCAGGCCCGGCCAGCGGCCGTCGTCCGCATTGGGCGCTGGTACCTTCAGGTCGTGAGCAACCCGACGAGCTGCTCGGTCTGTGGTCGCACGATCCTCAAGGGCGAGCGCACCCGGACATATCTGACTCCCGACGGCGATCGCCGCATCGTCTGCGAGCTCTGCCGCGCTCGCGCCGAGGCGCTGCATTGGGTCTGGGCGGAGGTCGCCAACGAGCATCGGCCGGTCGCTTCGCCGCGCCGCCGCCGCGGCTCGCTCACTGGTTGGCTGCGGGGGTATGCGAAGCGGCGTGCGGAGCCCGACGCGGAGCCCGCAGGGGGTTCGACCCCGCCGCCCCAGGGCAACGGTTCGCCGCAGCCCGTGTCGACCTCGCGCGCCGGGCCTCCAGATCCCGCCGCCCGCGGGGCCCGGGTCGGACGCGCTGGGCCGGAGCCCGGGACGAGGATCGAGCGGGCGGTGCTGCGCTTCAACGAGAGCGAGCATGCGCGCACCGTCGCCGGGTTGACCCGAACCCTCGGCCAGCCTCAGGTGTCTGTGGGCGCTGCGGCTGGCTCGCCGAACGAGATCCGTCTGACGGTTGCCTGGGAGCTTTCCTGGTATCAGTGGGGAGTCGACCTCAGCGAGCCGTCCCGGGCGGTGTACGAGATCGACAAGGGACACGAAATCTCCGAGATCGACGCCTCCGCCCGCGAGTGGAATGCGCACGCGGGCGAAGGCGGCAGCCTGCGCCTCGGAACCGTCCCGGCCGAGCCCGAGGGCGAGCCGGCCGGTACGGAGAGTTAGTTGCCGCCCAGCGAGGTGCGCGTCAACGTCGACGGGGGCTCGCGGGGTAATCCCGGCCCGGCGGCCATTGCCGCGGTGGTCCAGGACGGAAACGGCGGGGTCGTCGAGGAGCGAAGCGAGGCGATCGGCACCGCGACCAACAACGTCGCCGAGTACCGGGCGCTGTTGCTCGGGATCGAGCGCGCGGCGGCGCTCGGCGCCCGCCGCCTGGAGCTGATCGGGGACTCGGAGCTGATCGTGCGACAGGTCAACGGCGAGTACAAGGTCAAGGACGAGGCCCTGCGCGAGCTGCATCGTCAGGTGCAGAAGTCCCTCGAAGGCTTCGACGAGTGGTCGATTCGCCACGTGCGCAGAGAGGAAAACGAAGAGGCGGACCGGCTGGTGAACGAAGAGCTGGATAGAAGCAGCGACTAGCATCAAACCGATGGCTGAAGGGCAAGCCCAGCCGCCCATTGATGCCGGCGTCGACATCGGCCACGTCCACCTCAAGGTCGCCGAGCTGGGCCGGGCTCTCGACTTCTACTGCGGGGTCCTGGGGTTCGAGCTGATGGAGCGCATGGGGAGCGAGGCCGCGTTCGTATCCGCCGGCGGCTACCACCACCACATCGGGCTCAACACCTGGACCTCGGCGGGCGGCGCGCCGCCTCCGCCGGGTACGACGGGGCTCTTTCACTTCGCGATTCGCTACCCGACCCGCCGCGCCCTCGCCGACGCGCTACATCGCCTGGGCGATGCCGGGGTGCCGCTCAGTGGAGCCTCCGACCACGGCGTCAGCGAGGCGCTCTACCTCGACGATCCCGACGGCATCGAGATTGAGCTCTACTGGGATCGACCCAAGGACCAGTGGCCGCGGCATGCCGATGGCTCGGTGGAGATCTTCACTCGCCCACTCGACCTCCTCGACCTGATCGCAGAGCTCGAAGGCGAGCCCGCGTGAAGGTCGCGATCGCCGGCGGCCACGGCAAGATTGCCCGTCTGCTGGAGGGGCTGCTGGTCAAACGCGGCGATGCGGCGGTCGGCCTGATCCGTAATCCCGATCACGCCGAAGATCTTCGACAGCTCGGAGCCGAGCCAGTGCTCTGCGATTTGGAGGGCGATTGCGACGTAGCGGCCGCCATTGCAGGGGCCGACGCGGTCGTGTTCGCCGCCGGCGCCGGTCCGGGGAGCGGGGTGGAGCGCAAGCGCACGATGGACCTCGGCGGAGCGCTGAAGCTGATCGAGGCGGCGAAGGCGAATGGAATCTCCCGCTATCTGATCGTCAGCTCGATGGGTGCAGCCGATCCGCCCGCCGAAGGCGGCGACGCATTCGGCGAGTACCTGCGCGCGAAGGCGGAAGCAGATCGGGCACTGGCTGCGAGCGGGCTCGATTACACGATCGTGCGGCCGGGGATGTTGACCGACGACCCAGGCAGCGGACGGGTCAAGGTGGCGCCGCGCCTCGAGCGTGGGTCGACCCCCCGCGCCGATGTCGCCGGGGTCCTGCTCGCCTGCCTCGATATCGAGAACACGATCGGTCGCGAATTCGACCTGCTCTCCGGCGAGACGCCGATCGAAGAGGCCCTGGCCGCGCTTTAGACCGGGATACCCAGGTCCCGCTACCCGGCCATGGCGACCCGGGCCAGGTTCCATGTGAAGCTTCCGAGCGAGTCCGTCCAGGGACTGAACCGGACCAACAGCAGCGGGTGCTGGTCGGGCCCCGTGGCGCCGTGCCCACCCACGACCCCACACTCGAATCCGGCCCGCTGTGCCGCCTCGGCAACCCGCAGGTTCGCCTTGCCATATGGGTAGCTGATCGTCGTAGGGCGGTACCCGGTCGCTGCGGCCAGCTCATCGACCCCGTCGCGCATCGCCCGGTCCAGGTCTTCTGCGTTCATGGGCGGCAGCAAGAGGTGGCGAAGCGTGTGAAAGCCGATCTCGAAGCCGCGCTGAGCAATCCTCTTCGCCGCCTCGGCGGGCAGGCCGTCTTCGAGCGAGTCCGGTCCAGCCAGTCCGCGCAGACGAGTCGCCACGGCGTCGTGCTCGTCCCGCGGCAATGCTTCGATCGTCTCGGCTACCTCGTGGATCCCACCTTCGAGGCCTGCCCATGGCCAGTCGTTGGCGAGTTCGCGCCGCAGGCTTGACCAGGCTTCGGGGCCTCGGTCGATGATCGTCTGCAGGTCCTGCCACCAGAATGACGATGGGCCCTGCAGGCAGTTCCCGGTCAGAAAGAAGGTCGCCGGGAAGCCGAAGCCCTCGAGCAGAGGCGCCACGATCGAGTCGTAGCAGGACAGATCGTCGTCGAAGGTGAGCGCAACCGGCAGGCGCTGCCCCGGGGAGCGCGCCCCGGCTCGTGCGGTGAGCTCCCTCAGGGGCACCACCTCGTAGTGCCGTTTCAGGTACTCGAGCTGGGCCCGGAACTCGCTCTCACCCTGCGCCGGGATCACCTCGCGGCTCCAGTCACCCTGCGTCGGGGCGACCTCGTGATAGATCAGCACGATCCCTACCGGGCGGTTCGAGCGGCGATTCCTGCGTTCCGGGAGCTTTGCCGCCAACCTCCCCGCCAAGGATCGAGCCTTCAGTTCAGGCATCTGCCCCACATTCTCGCGAACAACGAAAAGCGGCGGCGCCGAGGCGCCGCCGCTGACCGACTTCGTTGATTCCTACCTCAGACGCCGAGGCCCCTGATCACGGCGCCAACCACATCGGCGCTGAAGGGCTCGGTTCCCGGCACCAACTGGACGCCAGGGAACCCGTTGGCACGTGCGTAGGTGAGCTCCTTGGGGAGATCGCCGACTCCGTTGGAGCCCGCGAGCGGTGCGAGCTGCACGGTGCTGAGGATGCCGATCGCGCCCCCGGATGCGCTCAGGAAACCGCTACCGGAGTCGCCGGGGATGCCTGGCGACGCCGTGTAGACGTCGTGGCTCCAACCGCTGGCCGCGTTCTGAACCACGGCGCCCTGCTTCGGGCTCAGCGCCGTGACGCCGCCGCGAAGCTCGGAGTTGCCGTAGGTGTAGACGGTCGAACCGGCACCGCCCCAGCTGCCGACACCGGTCGGACCCCCGAATCCCGGAACCGACGGGTTGACCTTGCCGACGTCGGCAGGATCGATCTTGATCAGCGCGAGGTCGTTGAACGCACACGTATCGGCGTCCGCCTCGCCCTTTGACTGCATGGTCAGCCAGGAGTTGTAGACCAGGGTGCCCGGCTTGCTTGCCCCGGTCACGTCGACCGGCGTGCCGATTGGCAGCGAGGCGCTGGTGCAGCCATTGGTATCCGTGCTCGAGCCTGTGCCCGAGCAGTGGGCGGCCTGACCGAGGTACACGTTCGACCCGTCCTGGTAGACGAAGTTCGACGTGCACTGTGCTCCGGCGGTGAACACCTGGACTCCGGGGTGAATGGTGGCCGAGCTGGCCGGCGCCCACGCGGACGCTGCCGCGGGAGCGAGCGCAAGCGCGGACAGCGCAAGCGCAACTAGAAGTGCGAGAAGGTGCTTTCGGTGCATGTTGTTGGATCCTCCGTCCGTGGCTGATTGCGTCGGAGATCCCCCCTGCGAGGCGATCTTCCCAATACCCAGTTTTGAGGAATACCAGATCGCGCCCGATTCGGCGCCAATTTGTCGATTCCGGGCGCCCGAAGTCGTGCGTGGGGCCCCGAAGCCGAAGCTATACTCGACCCATTCCCAGGCGGCTGTAGCTCAGTTGGCTAGAGCGTCTGCTTGCCATGCAGAAGGTCGTGGGTTCGAATCCCATCAGCCGCTTTAGGCCGCAATGACCGAGTCGAAACGCAAACAAGCCCAGCGCAAGAGGAGCCGCGCCGAACGGCGCAGCGGCCTCCTGCGGCGGCGAAAGCAGGACGAGGAGGCCTCACAACCGGGGCCGGTAAAGCCGGATCCGCAGGCCTCCGACGCCAAGGAGGGCGGCGCTGCGAAGGTCGACGACGGCAGCAAGGTCTCATCGTTGCTCGAGACGAGCGGCAAGGAGGTCAAACAGCTGCTGGAGGCCGCCGACGACGCAGCCGAGAAGATCCGCGAGGCGGCGAAGGCTGACGCGCAGGTCGCGAGCGATGACCAGTCTGGAGGGGCCAGCGAGGCAATGTCATTGATCTCGAAGACAAACACGGAGGTCCAGAACGTCCTCGAGGCCGCCGACGACGCTGCGGAGAAGATCCGCGAGGAAGCGCGGGGAGAGGCTCGGCAGCTGATCGAAGAGACCAGGCGGCGAGCCGAGAGCGTCACGGGCGAGCAGATGAATCACGTTTCGCAGATGACCGAGCAGGTGCTCGGGGAGCTCTCCGCGATACAGGACCAGCTGGATACCCTGCGCCGCGCCTTCGATCAGGCGATCCAAAAGATGAGCGTCGACCTCGGCGTCGAGCAGAGCTCGGTCTGGGACACCCAGAACGGCGCCAGCGACGGGGAAGAGGAATCGGCAGAACTGCGCAGCCGGCTCGGCCGGCGCCGCAAGACGGTGTCAGTCTCCGAGCCCGACGGGATCAGCGAGGGCGCGAGATTGCTCGCCCTGCAACAGCTGACGGCAGGCGTCGATGCCAACGTGATCCAGGAACGCCTCACGAAGGAGTTCGGGATCAAGGATCCCAAGCCGATCCTCGACTGGATGGGCATCCACGCGGAACCGCCGGAGAAGCCGAAAAAGCGCTGAGTCGTCTCCTGGTCGCTCGCTACGCTTGGCCACACTCCGGGCGCCTTGGCGGAGTGGTTACGCAGCGGCCTGCAAAGCCGTTTACACCGGTTCGATTCCGGTAGGCGCCTCTCGTCGGGAGTCTCGGTTTCCCGACTCTCCATTGGTGGAGTGCCTGCGGTCGATCAGTGCCGTTCGCAGCTGCGTAGCGTGTCGCGTCCGGGGCCGCCTCGGCAGGAGTCGATGCCGCGGCCGCCGGCCAGCAGGTCGCTACCCCTGCCGCCGCGCAGAACGTCCGCGACGCGCTGGCCCCTAAGCACGTCATCGCCGCTGCCACCGAGCAGCCGGTCAGCCCCGCCGCCACCCAGGATGAGGTCGTTGCCAGGGCCGCCGAAGACTTTGTCGTTGCCGGGGCCGGCGCAGATCAGGTCGTTGCGGTCGTCGGCGTAGATCAGGTCGTTGCCGCCGAGGGCCACGATCACATCGCCCTTCGTGGTGCCGGCAAGGACGTCGTTTCCGGGCGTCCCGATCGCCGTCGCCGGCTTGCCCGCGCAGCTCGGTGCCGCAGAAGCCGCGATTACCGTGGTGGTCGCGGTGGCGGAGTTGTTCGCCGGCTGGGGATCGGCGACGTCGCTGCTCACCGAGGCGGTGTTGGAGATCGTGCCGGGCTTGGTCTTCGGCTTGACCGTGACCTTGATCGTCACCGTGGGCACGTCCAGGGTGTTGACGGTGCCGAGCATGCAGTCGACGTGCCTACCCGTGATCTTGCAGCTGCCGCTTGAGGCAGTGGCCGAGTTGGCCTGGATCTCGGCGGGCAGGTCGTCGCTCACGAGGGCGTTTGTGGCCGGGTCAGGGCCGTTGTCGCTGACCCGAATCGTGTAGGTCAGCTCGCTGCCCGCCGCCACGGGATTCGGGCTGCCGGACTTCGTCAGCGCCAGATCGGCAGGGTCGGCGCGGTGCGGCGATCCACTCGCCGGCTGACCGAGCGCCGACAAGACCAGCCCCAGCACCGCTGCTAGGGCGGCGGCAGTAAGAAGCTTCGCTGGTCGCGAACGCATTAGATCTCGTCCGTGGGCGGCTGCTTGTTGGTTTGAAGCGCGTTGGGTCTCATCCGTGTGGGCTTGGTCGTGACCATGTATTCGGCTCGATTGGCCTTCGGGGCGGTTTGATCCGCATCAGAAGCCCTCTGGTCGATCTCGGAAGGGGCCTGACTCATTCGATCTCGCTCCTCCTTGAGCAGACCCCCTCGAGGAACTAACGGTCAACCCAGGGGTTTGTCAGGACCTACTTCGCCGCGGGTTCGTCGGCAAATCTGTGAATCGCGGCTTGGGCATTCATCGCGCACGCCTACAGTCTGATTCACGTGCTTGTAGTCATCGCCATCCTGCTCACGGTCTTCGTGCTGTCACCTCCAATCGGCGCCGCCGTCATCGTGCTGGCGGCGGTGTTCGAGGTAGGAGAGGCCGTGTTCTGGCGCCGTTTCCTGCGTCGCTATCGCGTCAGTACCGGTGTCGAGGCGCTGCTGGGCGAGATCGTCGTGGTGGTGGAGGCGTGTAACCCGTCGGGCAGAGTCCGCGTGCGGGGAGAGCTCTGGAACGCGCGGGCGCCGCAGCCGATGAAGGTGGGGGAGGTGGGTCGGGTGACCGCGGTCGATGGTCTGACGCTCGAGATTGCCCCGGCGCGGCCCACCTAGGGGCCGAAGTGCTCTTCCAGGAAACGCCGCTTCTCCTCTGGCGGAAGCAGCTTGGTCGGCACAAGCAGCGGCTCGACCGTCTGCCAGTACTCGTCGATTGAGCGGATTGGCTTGGCGGGCGTCCCGACCGCAACGCAGTCGGATGGCAGGTCATGTGTGACCACCGCTCCCGCGCCGACCACGACGTTGTCGCCGATCGAAACCCCTGGGAGGATCGTCACCGCCATGCCGAGAAAGACGTTGTTACCGACAACGAGCGGGGCGATCAGGTCGGCGTCCGGCTGGCGCTCGCGAAACACTCACACGCCTCCGTCGTGAGTGATGAAGTGCGTTTCCGTCGCGCTGACATGGTCACCCCGGCTGACCAGGTAAGGCTCGGAGCCGAAATTGACGTTGATGATGCGGCAGTCCTCGCCAACCTGGACGCCAAGGGACCTCGCGTAGGCGACCGAGTCACGCCGGCGCAGGTATCGGCGCCGTAATTTCCCGATCACGAGGACCCCGAGCTGAGCGTGTGTGCGGGGCGGCCCATGCCTGAGCGCCGGAGAATAACCCGATCCGAGAACGGAAAAGGGCCCCCGCGAGGGAGCCCTTGTCTTCCGAAGGACGTACCACCAGTGGACCTGCCCCTGGCTCGTCGGTCCTCAAGTCAAGTCTTAGGTGCCTATCGGCGCCTGCTGATTGAACTTAACACGGCGACTTGCGGAATGTTTCACCTCTTCGCTGTGCGCAACACTATTCCCGCCTCCGGGTCGCCAATACTGCGCAATTTGGACGAAGGTTGCACCGCATTTCTGACCTCGGGGACAAAGGGCGGGAGCAGCTTCGCGAGGCCTGGCTGCCCAGCCAGCAATAGGATTGCGCCAGGCAATCGAGGAGGAGACATATGAGGTACCTGATCACCGGCGGCTCCGGCTACATCGGCACCCGCTTGACCGAGCTTCTGTCGGAGCGCGAGGAGACCGAACAGATCGTCAACGTCGACGTGCGCCCCCCGGCCGCGAGCCTGCCCAAGGCCACGTTCGTCAGCGGCGATGTTCGCGACTCCGAGTCGACCAGGGCCCTGTTGGAGCGCGAGCAGATCGACTGCCTGATCCACCTCGCCTTCATCCTCGACCCGATCCGAGACGAGGCGCGCATGTACGACGTCGACGTCAACGGGACCTCCGCCGTGTTGAGCGCCGCCTCGGAAGCTGGCACAGGGCAGATCCTTGTCACCTCCTCGGCGACCGCATACGGCGCATTTCCGGACAACCCGGTGCCGATCGCCGAGGACTGGCCGGTGCGCGGCCAGCCCGACTTCGCCTACGCTCGCGACAAGGCCGACATGGACCGCATCTGCCAGCTGTGGGCGGTCGAGCATCCCGATCGGGTGATGACGATCGTTCGCCCCTCGATCGTCTTCGGGCCCAACGTGAAGAACTACATCGTGCGCAGTTTCGAGTCCCAGCTGTTCTTCCCTCACCTCGATGGAGTCGACACCGAGTTCCAGCTGATCCACGAGGACGACCTCGTCGCCGGCCTTGTCGCCCTGCTCGACAAGAAGGAGGCGGGCGCTTTCAACTTCGCCGGTGACGGCAGGATGAACTGGCGTGAGGCCGCCGAGGCGATCGGCACCAAGACGTTCCGGATGCCCTTTCGGCTCGCCTACTGGATCGCGAAGTGGAGCTGGCGCCTGCACGTGCCCAACACCTACGCTCCGCCCGGCAACATCCAGTTCATCCGCTACCCGTGGCTGGTCTCGAACGAGAAGCTGAAGACGGTCACCGGATGGGAGCCCCGGTACGACACCCGCGAGACGTTCGAGATCACGATGCGGGCCCGGGGACAGATGGGCGCCGAAGGAACCGCGGGCGTCGAGGCGCCCGTCAGCGGGCCGCCCGTCGCCTAACATTCCGCCCACCTGCTGGGGCGTATAGCTCAGTTGGGAGAGCGCCGCCTCGACAAGGCGGAGGTCACTGGTTCGAGCCCAGTTACGCCCATCGCTTCTATGCGCTGGGTTCGCCAAATGCGCGAACCGCAAGCGCGTTGGCGAGCACGAGCACCAAGAAGACACCGGCGAGGCCCGTCTCGTCGGCTGCCGAAAGGGCTATTGCCGCGAGCGTAAAGGCGATTGCCTCGAACAACAGCCGGCCATGGGTCGCGGAGGCGGCGCGGCGCTTTCGGTGCCGCGAGGAGCCCCCAGAGGGTCGCGAAGGCAAGCGGCGCGGCGACGGCGAGGATGACCTTCTCGAGGACCGTCGCACCCGCATGCGAGCCCCAATAGGCAAGCGCCGCCAGGGCGGCCAGCTCAAGCAGAAAACGAAGGGCGAGATTGGCGGCTCTCAGGGCTGCGGCGATGACGCAGAGCCTCTCAGGCGCGCGGCATCGACGCCGCCGCGTATCGTGGCCGCCCGTGCTGGCGACCTATGCATCGGTGATCGCGGTCTGCGCGGCGTCGCTGGCGATCGGGCAGGCGGCCCTGGCCGTATGTGGGTGGCGGCACTGGTCCTGGCTCGCGCCCGCGGTCGGCTTGGCGTTGGTGACCGCGCTCTGCTGGGCGACGGTGCGGCTGCCCGGCGACGGCGTGATCTCCGCGATCGCCGTGCTCGTGCTGGCGATTGCCTCGCTGGCGTTTCTGCGCGGGCGCGTCGACGAGATCGGCGCAGCGCTGCGCGAGGGCGCGCCGGTCGCAATCGGAGCCCTTGTGGCGGCATCGCTGCCGTTCATCGTCGAGGGCCGCTTCGGGATCCTCGGCACCAGTTTCAACCCCGATATGTCCCAGCACCTGCTGGCGGCCGACCGCCTGGCGCACGGCTCCGACTCGCAGCTGCTCAGCCAGAGCTACCCGCTCGGCCCGCACGCGATCGTCGTCGCCCTGAACAAGGGATTGGGTGTCGGCCTCGTGCACGGCTTCGGGGGCTTGACCCTGGCGGTCTCCGTGCTGGCCTCGCTCACCGCCCTCGCCGCGCTGGCTGACCTGCGACCGGTCCTGCGTTGGATCGCAGCCCTGCTCGTCGGTCTCCCATACATGGTCGCCTCCTACCTCGCGCAAGGGGCCTTCAAGGAGACTATGCAGGCCCTCTTTGTCTTGGCGTTTGCCATTTGCCTGTGGCAGCTGACCTCACTGCGCGAAGGGAGTGGGGAGGGGGGGCGGCGGGGTGTGACCGGTAGGGCTATGGGGTGGCTGGCTACCGGGCGCACCCCGCCGCCGCCCCCCAACGCACAGTTGGCCGCGGTGCCGCTGGCGTTGCTCGCCGCCGGCAGCGCCTACACGTACAGCTTTCCCGGGCTGACATGGCTCGCGGGAGCGCTGGCCCTCTGGGCGGTCGCGGAGTTGTTCCTCGTCGTTCGCCGTTATGGAGGGGACGTTCGCCACGGGCTGCGGGAGGCCATGCGCCCGGGCTTGCTGGCGCTGATCGTGTTTGCGGTCCTCGTCGCTCCGGAGCTGGGCCGGATGGTCGACTTCGGCAGCTTCGAGACGTTCGCCCCAAACGGTCCCGGGCTCGGCAATCTGTTCGGCCAGATCTCGCCGGCGGAGGCGCTTGGCATCTGGCCCTCGGGCGACTTCCGGCTCACCGCGGGCGCCGGCGCGGTCCCGGCGATCGGCTTCTATGCCGGGGTGGGGTTCGCCGCGGTGCTCCTGGCTTGGGGCCTGGTCTGGTGGTTGCGGCGCGGCGAGACGGCGCTGCCGGCCGCTCTCGGGGCCGCCGCGCTCGCCTACGCGGCGGCTCGGGTCGGCGGAACCCCCTACACCGCTGCCAAGGCGGTGCAGATGGCGGCTCCGCTGGCGATGCTGGTGATCGTCCGACCGCTTCTGTGGTTCGATCCGGAGAGGCTGCGGCCGGGCTCTCTGGCCGAGATCGTGAGGCCGCTCGCGGCCTCCGCGTTCGTGGTCGCCGCCGGCGCATGCAGCCTGCTTGCGCTTGCCAACGGGCCGGTCGGGCCGACCAGCTACTCGCCGGCGCTCACCTCGCTGCGCCCCGTGGTCTCCAGCGCTTCGACCCTGGTGCTGGCGCCCGCCGACCTGATCCGCGACCAGCACGGAATCCCATACATCGCCTGGGAATTGCGGGGGGGAAGGGTCTGCATCGGCACCGACCGCGACGAGTTCGTTCGGACGCCGCCGGGGGTGAAGTACGTGATCACCTTTGCCAGCGAAGGCACCGAGCGGCTGGTCCCGGGCCTCCGGCTGGTCCGCCGCGCAGGGCCCTACCTGCTGTGGCGGTATCGCGGCCCGGTTCGCGGCCCCACCCCCTGCCCACTGATAGCCGTCCGCTCGGCGCGCCAGGGCGAGAAGCAGGGCGGCTGAGCCGCTTCGTAGCATGGGCGCCATGACAGTAAAGCTTCCCGACGGGTCAGAGCTGGAGCTGCCGGACGGCGCGACCGGCGCCGACGCCGCCGCGGCGATCGGGCCCGGTCTCGCGAAGGCGGCGCTCGCGCTGCGTGTCGACGGCGAGCTGCGCGATCTCTCCGCGCCACTCGCCGGGGGCGAGTCGATCGAGATCGTCACCGACCGCGACGACGACGCGCTGACGCTGATCCGTCACGACGCCGCCCATGTGATGGCGGAGGCGGTGGTGGAGCTGTGGCCCGGCACCAAGGTGACGATTGGCCCGCCGATCGAGGACGGCTTCTACTACGACTTCGAGTTCCCCGATGGGGTCCACCTGTCGGACGACGATCTGGAGCGGATCGAGACGGTGATGGCCGCCCACATCAAGGCCGACGAGCCGTTCGAGCGCCGCGAGCTTGCGGCCGGGGATGCGATCGAGAAGTTCCGAGCCGAGAGACAGGACTACAAGGTGGAGCTGATCGAGGACCTGGTCCGCGACGAGGGGGTGCAGACCGTCTCGCTGTATCGCAATGGTCCCTTCGAGGATCTCTGCCGCGGCCCGCACGGTCCTTCGACCGGCCGCATCGCGGCCTTCAAGCTCAACTCGATGGCCGGCGCCTACTGGCGCGGCGATGAGGCGCGCCAGATGCTCACCCGCATCTACGGCACCGCGTTCTTCTCCAAGAAGGATCTCGACCAGCACCTCGAGCGGATCGAGGAGGCGAAGGCTCGCGATCACCGCCGGCTGGGCCCCCAGCTCGGCATCTTCCTGCTGCGCCCAGAGGCGCCGGGAATGCCCTTCTGGCTTCCCAACGGCACCCTGCTGCTGCGCGCGATCGAGGCCGAGGTGCAAGAGCAGTTGCGCAAGCGCGGCTACGTCGAGATCAAGACGCCGCGGGTGCTCGACGAGGAGCTCTGGCACCGCTCGGGTCACTGGGACAACTACCGCGAGAACATGTTCTTCGTCGAACCCTCACAGCGCGAGGGGGACCAGCGTCGCTACGCACTGAAGCCGATGAACTGCCCCGGCGCCTGCCTGGTGTTCGGCTCCGAGCGCCACTCCTATCGCGAGCTGCCACTGCGGCTGGCCGAGTTCGGGGATGTCTACCGCTACGAGCGCGAGGGCGTTCTCCACGGGTTGCTGCGCGTGCGCGCCTTCACCCAGGACGACGCCCACGTCTACTGCACGATGGAGCAGGTGACCGACGAGGTCGACTCGATCTGCGAGGCGATCGACGAGCTCTACACACGCTTCGGATTCGACCAGGTTCGGGTCGAGCTGTCGACGCGGCCCGACAAATCGATCGGCACCGACGAGCAGTGGGAGCGCGCCGAGGCGTCTCTGCGCGAGGCGCTAGAGCGCCAGGGCCGCGAATACGACGATGCGCCTGGCGAGGGCACCTTCTACGGGCCGAAGATCGACTTTCACATCACCGACGCACTTGGCCGCTCCTGGCAGTGCGGTACCTGCCAGCTCGACTTCTTCATGCCGGAGCGCTTCGACCTCAGCTACACCGGCGCCGACAACGCAGAGCACACGCCGGTGATGATCCACCGCGCGCTGCTCGGCTCGATGGAGCGTTTCGTGGGCATCCTGATCGAGCACTACGCGGGGCGATTCCCGGTTTGGCTGGCACCGCTGCAGGTCTTGATATTGCCGGTTGCCGACCGCCATGTCGACTTCGCCCGAACGATCGAGAGCGGGCTGCGCGCCGAGGGCATCCGTACCCGGATCGACGAGCGCTCGGAGTCGGTCGGCAAGAAGATCCGCGACGCGGAGCTGGCCCGCGCTCCGTACATGCTGGTGCTCGGGGGAAAGGAGCAGGAGGGGGGCGAGGTTTCGGTCCGCTCGCACGAGCAGGGCGACGTCGGCGCGATGAGTCTGGAGAAGTTCGCCGCCATGCTCGGCAGGGAAATTCATCCGGCGTAACCGGGGGCCTGTGTCATACTGCGGCCACTTGACTGCCGGTACGACACACGCCACGCGCCGCTGAGCGCCAGCCGTGCCCGCTCCCGCAACCCTCCTCCCAGACGCTTGACGCTCGACCGCTCCTCTCGCTAGTGCCGGTCCCGCGAAGGTTCGATCGGCGCCCCCCCGAGCGCGACCCCACCCGGATCAACGAGAGGATCCGGGTTCCCGAGGTGCGCTTGGTCGGCGCCGACGGCGAGCAGGTTGGCGTGGTGCAGATCGAGGAGGCGCTTAAGCGCGCCCAGGCCGAGGACCTCGACCTGGTCGAGGTGGCTCCCGAGGCGAAGCCTCCGGTGGCACGCCTGCTCGACTACTCCAAGTACAAGTACGAGCAGGAGCAGAAGGCAAAGGCTGCCCGCAAGCACCAGCAGCAGGTCAACATCCGCGAGATCAAGCTGCGCCCGAAGATCGCCGACCACGATTACGAGACCAAGAAGGGCCATGTCGAGCGCTTCCTGCGCAACCGCGACAAGGTCAAGGTGACGATCATGTTCCGCGGCCGCGAGCAGGCGCACCCGGAACGTGGAAGGGCATTGCTGCAGCGCCTCTTCGGCGACCTCGAGGGGTTGGCGACGGTCGAGTCCGAGCCACTCCAGGAAGGGCGCAACATGAGCATGCTGCTGGCGCCGGTTCGAGGCGCCGGCCCAAGCGACGATGGCGACCAGGAGTCGGGGAAGGACAACGACAGCAACGGCTCATGACGGTGAAGCGCGGCGGAGGGGGGCGCATCGCCGTCCTGGCAGGGATCGGCCTAGCCGCGATCGGCGCCTGCGTCCTGCTGTTGGCGAGCCAGGCACCGAGCAATGGGCACCGGGCCGCTCATGGCTGCTCTTGGCGTGCGATTCCAGCCGGCTCGGCGGGCGCCCGATGGCCGGCGTGCCGTCGCCCCTACAGCGCTGACAGCCCCTTCAACCAGCGACTGGGCGGTTCGCCGCGCCTGGCGGCGTACTCGTCGCCCACCGTCGCCGGAGTCTTCGGGTCGGGGTCGGTCACGCCCGTCGTGGTCGGCGACCTGGCCCGCGATGGCGGCGTTGCCATCTACCGCTCCCGGCCGCGCGACCCCCTCTACACGTTGCACTGCACGAAGCACTGGGGCCGCTGCGAGATCGAGGGAGCCAGGGTCCGGATCCCCGCAGCGGCAAGGCCCGCCGGCGTCTGGCCCGACCCGGGCGACGTTTCCGACGGCCACATGACCGTGGTCGATCCCAGGTCGATGCAGGAATACGACCTCTGGAACGTCAAGTCGAAGCCGTTTCGTGGCGGCAGGCTGGACTTCGCCTGGGGCGGGCGCACGCGAATCGACGGCCGCGGCCTCGGGTCCGCGGCTGTCGCCTCCGGACGCGCCGGCCTGGCGGGCGTGATCCGGGCGCGCGAACTGGTCAGCGGGCGCATCGATCACGCGCTCTCGATGGTCGTGCCCTGTACCGCGGGCCGGGTGTACCCCGCAGATGGGCGTGGCTTGTCGTGCGCGTCCCTGGGTCTCCCCGCCAAGGAGGCCCCGGCGATGGGTGCCCGCCTGCAGCTTGCGATGAGCGACGCGGAGATCGCGGCCCTGCAACTGCCGCGCTGGCAGCGGGGGATCCTGCGGGCGCTGTCGCGCTACGGAGCTTTCGTCTCCGACACCAACGGCCAGAGCCACGCAGGCTTCGAGTACGAGAGCCCTGCCGACTACGCCTCATTCGGGGACACCGACCCGCGGATTGCCCTCGCGAAGCGGCTCGGGGTCCAGCCCAAGGACTTCAACGGAAACGGGCAGCTCGAGTATTGGCTGCCTTTCTCGGCCGCGATCGATTGGGGGCGGATGCGGGTTATCGCTCCGTGCGTCTCGAGAGGGACCTGCGATTAACGAGGGGTCAGATCACGAACCACTCGCCATCGAGCCGGGTGAGCACGGAGTCGCTCGTCGCCAGAAGCGCGAGGAGCTCCGGGTCGTGGCAATGGACCACCGGTCGCTGTGCAAAGCCGAAGACGGGATTCAGCCCACGGTGCAGGACCTGGGTGAGATGCGGCTCGTGCCGGCCAGCGATCACCGCGCTCCCCTTCTCGCCTGCGTGGGCCACCAGGTCGGCGAGGACGGCGTCGGCGTCGCGATCCGGACCGCCCGCGAGCAGGTGCATGACGCGGCTTACCCCCCGCGGGTCGGGGAGGTATGCGTACCATCCGATCGCCCTTCCGTCCCGTCGCACGATTCGCCGTTCCAGCCGCCCAAAGCGGGATTCCACTTGCCCGAACAGGTGATCGAGAAAATCCAGCTCATAGTCGACCCGGAGGCGGAAGCCCCGGCTCATCTCCGGTAGCTGCTCGACGATGGTCGCCGCGTCGACGTCCTCACCGATCGCCTCGGGATCCCTTTCCGGGAGTGCCCAGCGGCCGCTGCGCCGCCTAATCGCCTGGAACGGCAGTGCGGGCACCGGGATCTGCCCTCGTCCCAGGTCCTTGCGCCGGATCGCATCGCTGGCGAGACCGCCAAACCAGCGGGCCGGCCTCAGGACGACCATCCAGTCGCAGGCGCGAGCGTGGTCAAGGTAGCCGCCGAAGGTTTGCCACATGCGCGCGACCCCAGGATTTGCCGTGTCGGAGAAGGTGATGTCCTGCCCCGCGGTGAGCAGACGGCGCAGCAGCAGCGCCCCCGCGGCTCCTCCGCGCTGGCCGGCTGCCACGGTGAGGTCCGAGCAGCAGACGCCCCGCAGCTCGCGGTCGTCGAGGCGAAATCGTCTCACCTGGCCGGCAATGAAGCCGATCACCGCCCCGTCATCGCCGGTCGAGACCAGCGAAGGCAGCTCATCTTCTCTCCACGGATCGTCGAGCAGCCGGGCCTTCACGTCTTCCGAGATCTGCTCCTCCGGCGTGTCGGGGGTGAGGTTGGCGTGCAGCAGCGCCGCGACGGCGGGGAGGTCCTCAGGCTCCAATGGGCGAATCTCGGCCATACGATCTTCGACACTATCGAGAGGATGCGTCTTGACCGTTAGCGACCGAGGAGCTTGAAATGACTGCGACATCAAACAATCAGGAAGCGCCCGCGGGGGTCCCGTTTGACGCCGCCGCCACAATCGAGCGCCTGGCAAAGGGCACCGCGACCGCCGTGGGTGGCCTGGGTCGGCGCGGCGTCGTCGTGGCCGTGTCAGGGGGGATCGACTCCAGTGTCACCGCCGCACTGTCGGTTCGCGGTCTTGGAGCCAAGAACGTGCTCCTGCTGAGGCTCCCGGAGCGCGACGTGGGCAGCGGCTCCTCCGACCTCGGCCTGGTGCTCGCCGAGGCGCTCGGCGCCCCTACCGTCGAGGAGTCGATCAGCGATGCGCTGGAGGCCCTTGGTTGCTACGCCAGGCGCGACGATGCGATCCGCAAGGTGTTTCCAGACTACGAACCGGACTGGAAGCACAAGTTGATTCGCTCGGCGCCGACCGGCGGGATCATTTTCTTCTCACTGGTCGTCGAGCGCCCTGACGGCACCCAGGAGCAGCGCCGCATGCCCCCGGACGCCTACCGCGAGCTGCTGGCCGCGACCAACATGAAGCAGCGGGTTCGCAAACTGCATGAGTACACCTGGGCCGACCGTCTCGGCTACGCCGTCGTCGGGACCCCGAACCTGCTCGAGTACGACCAGGGGTTCTTCGTTAAGGGCGGCGACGGGCTTGCCGATGTAAAGCCCATCGCGAGCGTCTACAAATCTCAGGTCTACGCGATGGCGCTGGAGTTGGGGCTCCCCGAGTCGATTACCTCGCAGAGGCCCACCACCGACACCTTCAGCCTTGCGCAGACGCAGGAGGAGTTTTACTTCGGCTACCCCTACGAGCAGATGGACCTGTTGCTGTGGGGCCACGAGCATGGCCTCGATGCGGCCGAGATCGCGCCCCGTGTCGGCCTCGAGCCTTCGGAAGTCGAGATTGCATATAGCGAGATCGAGCGCCGCCGTGTGGCAACCGAGTACCTGGCGGCCCCCGCCGTCCTGGTGGAAGCCGAGAGCTGATGTGCGGAATCGCCGGCATCGTTCGCCCGCGGGCCGGGCCCCCACCCGACGAGCAGGCACTGCTGCGGATGGCCGCTGCGATCCGCCACCGTGGTCCCGATGGCTTCGGCTACTCGCTGGAGGATGGGGCAGGGCTGGTCAACACCAGGTTGTCGATATTCGACCTTCCTGGAGGCTGGCAGCCGATCGAGGATGGACCCGGCGGCTCGATCATCGTCTACAACGGCGAGGTCTATAACCACTACGAGCTGCGCCGCGACCTCGAGTCGCGCGGCGAGTCCTTCCGCACCACCACCGACACCGAGGTCGTGCTGCGGCTGCTGGAGCGCGAGGGGACGGCGGCGCTTGATCGGCTCAATGGGCAGTTCGCGCTCGCATGGTGGCAACCGGGACCGCGGCGACTGACCCTGGTCCGCGACCGCTTCGGTGTGCGGCCGCTGCATTACGCATTGCTTGACAACGGCACGCTGGTCTTCGGCTCGGAGGCAAAAGCGATATTCGCCTCCGGGGAGCTGGACGCAGCGCCGGATCTGCGCGGCGTCGACGACGTCTTCACGCTTTGGGGTCCGCGCCCGCCGCGCACCGTCTTTCGCGGCGTCAGCCAGGTCCCACAGGGAGGGTTTCTGGTCTGGGAGGCGGGCCGCATCGTCGAGGAACGGACCTGGTGGACCCCGTCCTTCGACGCCGATGGAGGCCCAGAGGGCGACCTCGAGGAGCTGATGCGCGACAGCGTGCGGCTGCGATTGCGGGCTGACGTTCCCGTGGGCGCCTACCTCTCCGGCGGGCTGGACTCGAGCCTCATCGTGGCCCTGGCCCAACAGGAGACAGACCATCAGCTGCGCACCTTCTCGGTCGCCTTCCAGGACCCGAACTACGACGAGCGAAGCCATCAGGAGGAGGTGGCCCGAGCGCTCGGCACCGATCACCACGTGGTCGAGGCGGGCCCTTCTGAGATCGCCAACGCGTTCCCCGACGTCGTCCGCCATGCCGAGCAGCCGCTGATCAGAACCGCGCCCGTGCCGCTGTTCCTGCTCTCCACCGAGGTGCGTGCCAACGACATCGTCGTCGTGGCCACGGGGGAGGGGGCGGACGAGCTGTTCTGGGGCTATGACCTTTTCAAGGAGGTCGTCGTCCGCGAGCTGCATCAACGCGATCCCGAGGCGGCGCGGGAGCTGCTCGAGGAGCTGTACGGGTATCTGCCCGCGAGCGCCCGCCGCGGCCCCGCCTGGGACCGCTTCCTGCTCGAGACCGGCGACCCTGACGACCCGCTCACGTCGCACATGACCCGCGTCGAGGCGACTGCGGCGGTGAAGGCCTTCTACCGGCCCGAGGTTGCCGCCGAGCTGGGCGAGGAGCAGTCGCTGAATCGGCTGCGCGCCGGCCTACCCGCCTCATTCGGTGACTGGAGCAGCCTCGAGCGCGCCTCGTGGTTGGAGATCAACACGCTTCTGGAGCCCTACCTGCTGGCCGCGCAGGGCGACCGGGTCGCGATGGCGCACGGGGTCGAGGGCCGCTACCCGTTCCTCGATCATCGGGTATTCGAGCACGCCGTGCGCCTGCCGGCCGAGCGCAAGCTGGCCGGCATGGAGGAGAAGGCTGCCCTGCGCGCGCTCGCCGCGGACCTGCTTCCAGCGGAGATCGTAAGCCGCTCGAAGCAGCCCTACCGAGCGCCGGAGGTGGCGCCCTTCTTTGGCGAGGGCGCGCCCGACTGGGTCGAGGAATCGCTCTCGTCAGAGGCGCTGGCCGAGACGGGGATTTGGGACGACGCACGGGTTGCTGGGCTGCTTCGCCGCTGCCGTGCGGGCAAGGCAACCGGATTTCGCGAGGGCATGGCCCTGATAGGCATCCTCTCCACCCAGTTGTGGCATCGTGCCTTCTTTCGTTCAGGGCTCGGTTCCTACCCGGCAGAGACCGATGAACCACGCATGAGGCTCGACCGCACCGAAGCCAAGGAGATCGCATGACCGAAGCCGCCACCGACATTCGGACGGACATGCGCTCCTTCCTGGAGGAAAACTTCCTCTACATGCACCCCGGGGTCGAGCTGAAGGACGGCGACGACTTCCTCGCCCTGGGAATCATCGACTCCCTCGGGTTCGTCGAGCTGGTCGAGGAGGTCCAGTCGCGCTTCGAATTGACGATCGACGACATCGAGATCACCGAGGAGAACTTCGGCTCGATCGACGCGATCGCGCAGTTCGTCGCCGCGAAGCAAGCCTCTTGAGCGCTCCGTCGATCGCAGACGACCTGTCGCGCTGGGCGACGACTGAGCCGGATCGCGTTGCCCTGATCGTCGGCGAGAAGGCCGTCTCCTTCGGCGAGCTGGACGGACTGACGGATCGCCTCGCGGCTGGGCTGCGAGAACATGGGGTGCAGCGGGGAGACCGGGTCGGGATCATGCTCCCGAACGGGGTCGATGCCGTGGTTGCGATCGAGGGCACGCTGCGCGCCGGCGCGGCGATCATGCCCATCAACCCGACCGCCAAGCACGAGCGGGTGACCGACCTGATGCAGCGCTCCGAGGCAGCGGCGCTGCTCTGCGACAAGGAGCGGGCGGGAGAGGTGGCCGAGGCGATGTCGGCAGTCGGCGAGGTGCCGTGGTTCTCCGACCTCGACCAGGTGAGCTCCGACGTGCCCGCTCCGACCGAGACGCCGGACGAGGCCGACCTCGCGGCGCTGATGCACACGTCGGGGTCGACCGGCGGGCCGAAGGGCGTCATGCACTGTCACGGCGGGCTCAGCTTCGTCACCGACTCGATCATCGAGTACCTCGAGATCAGCCCCGACGACAGGGTCCTCAATCTGCTGCCGCTTTCGTTCGGCTACGGGCTCACGCACCTGCTGTTCTGCCTGCGCTCCGGAGCGACGCTGGTGCTGGAACCCGGCGTCGGGCTCCCGGGCAAGATCGTCAAGCTGCTCGAGGGTCAGGAGATCACCGGCCTTCCAGGGGTGCCCACCGTCTTTCAGGTGCTGCTGACGCTGCGCGGGCTGGCCGAGCGCCCGCTTCCCCATCTGCGCTTCCTCACCAACGCCGGCGCCGCCCTGCCGACCCCTGCGATCGAAGAGGTGCGGCGCACGTTTCCCAACGCGACCCTCTACTCGATGTACGGGCAGACGGAGTGCATACGGACCTGCTACCTGCCGCCGGATCAGCTCGATACGCGGCCGGACTCGGTGGGGGTGCCGATCCCGGGATCCGACACCTGGATCGAGGACGACGAGGGCAACGAGGTGGGCCCCGGGATGGTCGGCGAGCTGATCGTCCGCGGGCCCCACGTGATGCAGGGTTACTGGCGCAATCCCGGGGCGACGGCGCAGCGGGTGCGCGAGGGGCGCCACCCCGGGGAGCGGGTGCTGGCCAGCAACGACCTCTTCCGCACCGACGAGGAGGGCTATCTGTACTTCATCGGGCGCCGCGACGACATCATCAAGTCGCGCGGTGAGAAGGTCCCCCCGCGCGAGGTCGAGGAGGTGCTCCACCTCGACCCCGCCGTCCACGAGGCGGCGGTGGTCGGGGTGCCCGACCGCCTTCTCGGCGAGGCAGTGCACGCCCATGTCTCGGCCCGCGAGGGCCAGGAACTCGAACCGGCGGCGCTGAAGCGCCTCTGCGCGGAGCACCTCGAGGACTACATGGTCCCGCAGAAGATCGTCGTCCACGACGAGCTGCCGCGAAACCAGAACAACAAAGTCGACCGCCTGGCCCTGGCCGCCGGAGGCGAGTGATTTTGGGGGCAACCTTCACGTGATACGCGTAACTGTGACGCCGGTCGGCAGCCGGTCTCGGCCGGCGCTGATTTTGGACGCCAGGCAGCGGCAGTCGCTGGTGGCGCTGCGTGCTCTTGGGAGAGCCGGAAACGAGGTTTTCGTCGCGGAGACGGCCGGTCTTACCCCGGCCTTCGTCTCACGATGGTGCTCAGGACGAGCCGTTCTTCCCGAGGTCGGCGACGGTGCCGGTGCCTTGGTCGATCGCGTTATCGAACTTTGCGAGTCGGTCGGCTCGCCGATCATCATCAGCAGCCACGACGGCACTATCGAAGCGCTGCGCTCACGCCGCTCCCAGGTCGAGCGGGTTGGATCTCTCGCGCTGGCATCGGAGGATGCTCTCGCGGTGGCGGTCGACAAGCAAGTGACACTCGCGGTCGCCCAGCGACTTGGGATCAATGTTCCTCGCACCAGAGCGGTTACGGACATGTCCATGGGCCCGGATGCGATCGATGACATGGGGCTGCCGGTCGTGGTCAAGCCGGTTATCTCGTGGATGAAGCACGGACTCGGCGGCTGGCGGAGCGGACCAACCGTGGCCCGGTCTGCTGACGCTGGGCTCGCCCAGATCAGGCGGCTGATCGCCGGCGGGGGAGCAGCATTGGTGCAGCCATGGCTGCCGGGCAGTCGAGACGCGATCGGCATCTTCCTGGCGGACGATGTGGTGTGGGCCGCTTTCGGCGTGCGATCTCATCGAATGTCCCCGATGATCGGCGGCTCCTCGATCGTCCGCGAGACCATTCCCCTGCCCGCGGACATCGGGCCGATGGCCGAGGCTCTCGTCCGCGAACTCTCGCTGGAAGGCTACGCGGAAGTCGAATTCCGGCGCGACGGCGACGGGCGGCCATTCCTGATGGAGATCAACCCCCGACTCAACGCCGGAGTCGAGGTTGCCGTGCGTGCAGGCGTGAATGTGCCGCTCCTGCTTTACCACTGGGCAGCGGGCGAGCCATTACGGTCCGCCTTGGAATATCGCTCCGGTCAGCGAATGCGCTGGCTGCTCGGGGACCTGCAGTGGCTCGCGGGAGCGCTTTCGGACCCGGGGCATCCCGACGCGCCGCGACGGATGGCGGCCGTCGGTACATTTTTTGGCGATTTCGCGCGACCCGCCGGCTACGACTATTGGGACCGCAGGGACATACGTCCTGCGCTGCTAGAAGCCGCGCGCGTTGCGCGAATGATCCCAGCAAGGCTCGGCGGGCATCTGCGCCGACAGGGTTCTCTGCACAAGGTTTCGAAACGCGCCTGAGTAGTGGCAGAGCCGCGCGCTGCCGGTCTTGCTTCGCTTCCAGGCAGCGACGCCTCTAGCCGAGAGCTTGGTTTTCTCCTCATGCTGAAGCGCCTAGAAGTCGCGCGCGGTGGGAAGCAAGCGCCGCAACGCCTGGGTCGTCGCGGCGCCGGCCGGAAGGCTCGAAATGCGCCGTCCCCAGCGACGGGCCCCTGCCTCGGCGAGGATCAGCAACCGGGCCGGCGCCATCGTCCTCGGGAGGACCAACGTCAGAACGTCGCGGCTCGCGTTCTGAAACCGCCGCTTGTAGTCCTCGGTGCCGAGCAGCATGTCGAACTCGTCTGCTCCCTCCTGGAGCGCGCTCTCGATCGTCCGGGTCAGCAGCGCGATTCCGACGCTGAGCTCGCCCCAGTTTGGATCGAAACCGCTCTGGTAGAAGGTGTAGACGCCGCCGATGCGCCAACCCAGCAGGGCGGCGACGGGGGCGCCGTCGATCTTGAGGAAGCGCAGCCGCAGCCAGCCCCGCCGCTGTGCCGCCGCGGTTGACCGGCTAACCGGTCGCGTACTTCTTCAGGACGCCCGCGACGTCGGCAGCATCCCGCCGAGCGATCGGGCCGTGTCCCCAAAGGCGTGGGAGTCGGCGATTCGCCGGCCGGCGCGGCGCGCCCCGGCCTTGGCGGACACCACCAACCTGGTCATGCTTGCCGCCTTCGGCAGCACGACGGTCTCGGCCAGCCGAGCTGAGTCAGAGAAGGCGCGCTTGTAGTCCTCGGTGCCGAGCAGAAAGTCGAACTCGTCGGCGCCCTCTGCCATCGCCTCTCTGATCATCAGCGTGGCGAGCACGAATCCGACGCTGTGGTCGGACCAGGTAGGATCAAAGCCCTGCTGATAGAACGCGTAGACGCGGCCGACGCGCCAGCCGAGGAAGGCCGCCACCGCGGCGCCGTCGGCCTCCAGCAGGCTGAGCCGCAGCCATCCATTTCGCTGCGCCTCGGCGGCGAAGCTGGTGAGGACGGGCTTGACTCCGACGGCCTCCAAAGAAGACCGCCCACGCTTGCTCCAGCGAAGCAGGTGCAGGTCGAAGAAGCGTTCCAGGTCTCCCTCCAGGGTCGAGTCGGTGCTCATTCGCAACTCCACCTGGTGGTCACGCCGCAGAGACTTCTCGCGGCGGCGAACGCGACGGCGGAAGTTCTTGCTTCGCCCGGCGAGGTAGGTGTCCCAGTCCCAGCCCAGGCTGTGAAGCGGGATATAGACGAGTTCGTTCTTTTGCTGCTCGACGGCGGCACGGCGCAGCGAGGACGCGTCCTGCATCTCGCGCCACCAGCTCCCTCCCGGGGCGACGTTCTCCAGCAGCAGCATGGTGCGGTCGATGCCGTGCTCCTCGAGCGCCGCCATCGCGGCCGCCGCCACCGCGTCCTCGTCCTCCTCGCTGGCCGCAGGATGGAAACAGTCGCCGATCGACGCGCCGGCGAAGCGAATCGCGCGAGGGCGGCTGGAAGTGTCGAGGACCAGCGGCATGACTCCGGCCAGCGTGCCGTCGGGGCGGTGCACGGCGACGATCAGCGGTGTGCAGGATCCGTCTTGATGGGGCCACCAGCTCCGAAACCATTCCGGAGACACGAAGGCGTTCGATCTGAGCTCGGCCAGGCGTCGCCAGGCATCCTCGATCTCGGCGATGCCCGAAGGGTCGGTGATCAACACCGACTTCATGCCTGAGCGCAGACCGCTCATCTCTGGTGTTCTTCGACACCAGGCACGCCAACCTTTACGAGATTGGTCCGGGCGTCTGCTTCAATTGTCGGCCCGATGCCGAAGATGAAGACCCACTCCGGTGCCAAGAAGCGGTTTCGCAAGACCGCCAAAGGCAAGCTGCGCGGCAGGCGCGCCTACTCGAGTCACATCCTCGAGAAGAAATCGCCGAAGCGCAAGCGCCGCTTCGCGCGCCCGGTTGTGATCTCAAAACCGGATCAGAAGCGTGTGCGCACACTTCTGGGGGGCGGCAAGTGACCAGGGTCAAGCGCTCGGTCCCCGCCCGCAAGAAGCGGCGCGCCACCCTGAAGGCCGCGAAGGGTTATTGGGGCCGCAAGAGCTCCTCATACCGCTTCGCCAAGGAGCAGGTGCAGCGCTCCGGCGCCTACGCGTACCGCGACCGGCGCAACCGCAAACGTGACTTCCGGCGCCTCTGGATCATCCGCATCAACGCCGCCGCCAGGCGCGAGGGGATGAGCTACTCGCAGCTCATGCACGGTCTCAAGGAGGCCGGCGTCGAGGTGAACCGCAAAATGCTCGCCGAGATCGCGGTCCACGACCGCGATGCGTTTCGCCGATTCGTCGAACTTGCCCGGGAGGGTGCGGCGGCCTAGCCACACCCAACTTCGAGTCTCCCGGGCGGGCCGAAGATCGGCCCGCTTTTTCGTTCCCGGAAGAATCGCGACCTTGATCCCAAACCCCGAGCGACTAGCGACTAGCGACTAGCGACTAATGACCAAATGATCTCCAGCCCCCAAAACGAAAAACTGAAGCTCATCCGCCGCCTCCAGGAGCGCCGCGGCCGCGAGCGGGAGGGCCTGTTCGTCACCGAGGGCGAGGACCTGCTCGAGGCCGGACTGGCGAGTGGCGCCGAGCCGGCGCTGCTGCTCAGCGCCGCCGGCTCGGGGATCGGTGGCCTCGAGGTCGAGCCGGAGCTGCTGGCGCGCTTCTCGACTCTCGGCTCGGGGACGCGAACAATCGCCGCTTGGGAGCAGCGCTGGGAGTCGATCGAGGGCCCGGTTTGCGTCTACCTGCACGGGGTCGGCGACCCCGCCAACGTGGGCGCGGTGGTCCGCTCCGCCCACGCGCTGGTCGAAGGCACCGTGGTATTGGGGCCGGACTGCGCCGACCCGTTCTCACCCAAGGCGGTGCGGGCGAGCATGGGCTCGGTCTTCGGTCAGCCGCTGGCGCGGGGAGCGGTCGGCGACACCCCGACTCCGCGCCTCGCGCTGCTCGCCCATGGAGGCGGGCAGTTGGGCGAGCTGGATCCGCCGCTGACGATCTGCCTCGGCGCCGAGCGCGAGGGCCTGCCTCAAGAGGTGGTCGATGCCTGCCAGGGGGCCGCGACGATCCCCCTCCGCGACGCCGGCGCCGAGTCGCTGAACCTGGCCGCGGCGGCTGCGATCGTCCTGCAAGGGATATCGTCGCGCGCGCCCGGCGGGCGGCCGGCATCGACGTCGGAAGGTGATCGGAATGGTTGAGCGGATCGAGGAGATAAGCCGGGAGGCGCAGGAGGCGATCGCCGCCGCCTCGTCGACCGAGGAGCTCGAGCAGCTTCGGGTCCGCTATCTGGGCCGCAAGGCGGAGTTGACCGGGATCCTGCGCGGGATCGCCGATCTGCCCGACGATCAGCGCGGGCCGGTCGGCAAGGCCGGAAACGAGGCCCGGGCGGCGCTGGAGTCGCTGCTCGAAGGTCGCGCCGCCGAGCTCGACTCGACCGAGATCGACGCCCGCCTCGCCGAGGACCGCATCGACGTCACCCTGCCCGGGGCGCCGGCCGTCCCCGCCGCGTCGCGCAGCCTGCTCCAGCGCACGATGCGCGAGATCGAGGACGTCTTCGTCGGCCTCGGCTACCGGGTGATGGAGGGGCCCGAGGTCGAGCTCGACTACTACAACTTCACGGCGCTCAACCACCCTCCCGGCCACGCGGCGCGGATGGCGCAGGACACCTTCTACGTCGACCCGGCCAGCCTCTCGCCCGAGCTTCGGATCAAGCCCGCGCCGACGGTGCCGGGCGAACATGTCTCGGGCCCGGCGTTGCCGCCGGGGCCGGAGGACGTGGTCCTTCGCACCCACACCTCGCCGATGCAGGTGCGGGCGATGGAGACGCAGGGGCCTCCGATCTTCATCGTCGTGCCCGGCCGCTGCTATCGCAGCGATCCCTTCGACGCCACCCACAGCCCGGTCTTTCACCAGGTCGAGGGGCTCGCGGTGGGCGACGGGATCACCCTTGCCGACCTCAAGGGGACACTCGACGAGTTCGCCCGCGCGATCTTCGGGCCGGAGCGCGAAACCCGCTTCCGGCCCGGCTTCTTCCCCTTCACCGAGCCCAGCGTCGAGGTCGACGTCTCCTGCTTTCGCTGCGGCGGCTCCGGCGCACTCGCCGACGGCACCCGCTGCTCGATCTGCAAGGGCACCGGCTGGATCGAGATCCTCGGCTCGGGGATGGTCGATCCGAACGTGTTCGGCTTTGTCGCCCACAACGGCTACGACCCCGAGCGGGTGCAGGGGTTTGCCTTCGGGATGGGGATCGAGCGGATCGCGATGCTCAAGCACGCCGTCCCCGACCTGCGCAAGTTCTTCGAGAACGACGTGCGAGTGCTGGAGCAGTTCCGATGAAGGTGCCCTACTTCTGGCTGCGCGAGTACTGCGACCCGGGGATGCCGGCGGACGAGCTGCTCGACCTGATCGCGCTGCGGACCACCGACGTCGAGGGGATCTCCTACGTCGGGCCGCCGTCGGCGGACGGGTTCGTGATCGGCAAGGTGGTCTCGGTCGAGCCGCATCCCGACGCCGACAGGCTCAGCGTCTGCGAAGTCGACACCGGCGACGGGACCCGCACGATCGTCTGCGGGGCACCCAACGTCGCCGCCGGGCAGACGGTGCCGGTTGCGCTTCCGGGAGCGACGATGCCCGGTGGTGAGGAGCTGGGGAAGGCCAAGCTGCGCGGGGTGCTCTCCGACGGGATGATCCTCTCCGAGGCCGAGCTTCGGATTGGCGACGACGCGGAAGGCATCGCGGTGCTCGATGACGGCGCCCCACCCGGAAGCGATCTCGCGCAGGTGCTGCCGCTCGCCGAGCCGGTGCTGGAGCTGGAAGTGCACTCAAACCGGGTCGACTGCTTCGGCGTCTACGGGGTGGCGCGCGAGGTGCACGCGATCACCGCGGCGCCGTTGGGCGATCCGCCCTGGGAGGGCGACGCCGAGGCCAGCGGCGAGGGCGATGCCTCCGACTACGCGTCGGTGACCGTCGAGGTGCCCGAGCTTTGCCCGCGCTTCACCGCCCGCGTCTTCACCGACGTGACGATCGGGCCCTCGCCGCTGTGGCTGAAGGCCAAGCTGCTGGCGGCCGGGCAGCGGCCGATCAACAACGTCGTCGACATCACCAACTACGTGATGCTGCTCACCGCCCAGCCGCTACACGCCTTCGACCTCGACAAGGTCCCGGACGGCGCGCTGATCGTCCGCCGCGGCGAAGAGGGGGAGAAGATGACGACGCTGGACGGGGTCGAGCGCAGCTTCGACTCCGACACGGTCCTGGTCTGCGACCGGGACGGGCCTTCGGGGATCGCCGGGATCATGGGCGGCCAGGTTTCCGAGGTCTCCGACTCGACCACGCGGGTACTGCTCGAGGTGGCGACCTGGAACGGGGTCAACATCCTGCGCACCTCGCGCAAGCTGGGGCTGCGCTCCGAAGCCTCCAACCGCTTCGAGAAGCAGCTTCATCCCGAGCTCGCGATTCGCGCCCAGCGGATCGCCTCGCGGTTGCTGGTCGAGCTCTGCGGGGCGCGGCTGGTGCCGGGGACGATTGACGTCGCCGCCGAGATCCCACCTCCGCACAGCGTCTGGCTGGGCCCCGGCAAGGCCGAGCGACTGCTCGGGATGCCGATCGAGCCCGAGCTCTGCGCCACATATCTCGAGCGTCTCGGCTTCGGCGTGCAGACCGAGGGCGATGGACTGACCGCCGAGGTGCCCTTCCATCGCCATTACGACGTCAGCCGCGAAGTCGACCTGATCGAGGAGGTGGGGCGGATCCACGGCTACGACGAGCACCTGCCGTCGACGCTCCCCGAGGCGGTCGGTCAGGGCGGACGGTTGAGTCGCGAGCAGTCGCTGCGCCGCCGGGCCGAGGACGTGATGCGCGACCTCGGGTTCGACCTCGTCGTCAATCTCAGCCTCACCGACCCGGGCACGCCCGCCCGCCTGCGGCTGCCCGCGGGCGACCTGCGCCGCGAGCCGATCAGGGTCTCCAACCCGCTTTCGCTGGACCACTCGCAGCTGCGCACGACGCTGCTCGGCTCGCTGCTCGATGCCGCTCGCTACAACCTCGCGCACGGGGCCGAGCGCGTGGCGCTCTGTGAGTCCGGGCGCGCATATCTGCGTGAGCGTCCCGCCAGCAACCCCGTGGCGCCCGGAAGCGGAGCTGAGGACGCCACGGGCATTGGTGTGTTGGCCGGCAAATTTGCCGGCCAACGCCCGCCGCCGGCCCACGAGCCGCACCGGATCGGCTGCCTGGCGGTCGGGCCGATGACGCCGCAGAGCTGGCGCGGAGGTGACGCGGCCGCCGACTTCTTCGTCCTCAAGGGGGCGCTGGAGGCGCTTGCCGCCCAGCTCGGAGCCGAGCTGGAGGTCGAACCGGGCTCCGAGCCATTTCTGCATCCTGGCCGCTCTGCCACCGTGCTGCTCGGCGGCGTCAAGGCGGGTTGGATCGGCGAGCTGCACCCGCTCGTCTGCCGGCAATGGGACCTCGAGGCGGCTGCGGCCTTCGAGGTCGGTTTGGGCGAGCTCGCCGAGGCGGCGTCGCTGGGCCGCGAGCAGTACGAGGACGTGACCAGCTTTCCGGCGGTGCGCCAGGACCTGGCGGCGGTCGTCGACGAGGACGTGCCGGCTGCCAAGGTGCGCGACGCGGTGCTCGCCGGGGGCGGCGAGCTGCTGCGCTCGGCCGAGGTCTTCGACCTCTACCGCGGCGAGCAGGTCGGCGAGGGGAGCAAGAGCCTGGCCCTGCGTCTCACCTTCCGTGCCCCCGACCGCACCCTGACCGACGACGAGGTCGCCGGGCTGCGCGAGCAGATCCGCTCGCAGCTCGCCGAGCTTGGAGGGTCGATCCGTGAGTGAGCAACGTCTCGACGGCGATCCCGCCGCCCGCGTGATCGTCGCCGGCGCCTCCGGCTTTGCCGGCGCGTTGGCGGCGCAGCTGGTCTGGGACCACCCGCGTCTGGAGCTGGTCCAGGTGACCTCGCGCAGCGATGCCGGCACCCGGCTCGACCACCTCTATCCACGATACCGGGTCTCGCTGGAGTTGGGCGTGTTGAACCTGGAGCTGCTGGAGGAGGTCGACGCGGCGATCGTCGCCTACCCGCACGCCGCCTCGGCGGCGGTGGTCGCGCAGATGCGCGGCCTCGGAATCCAGGTCGTCGACCTCTCCGCCGACTTCCGCCTCCGCGATCCCGAGCTGTATGAGAAGTGGTACGGACCGCACGGAGAGCCGCAGCTGCTCGCCGACGCCGTCTACGGGCTCACCGAGCTGAATCGCGAGCGCATCCGGAAAGCGGAGCTGGTCGCCAATCCGGGCTGCTACCCGACCGCCGCCGTGTTGGCGCTCGCGCCGCTCGCCGAGCGCGGGCTGATCGCCGACGTCGTGATCGACGCCAAGCAGGGAATCTCCGGCGCCGGTCGGGGCGGGGGGGACGAGATGCACTTCGTCACCCTGGCCGAGAACGCGTTCGCCTACAAGGTCGACGCCCACCGGCATACGCCGGAGATCGAGCAGTCGTTGAGCGAGCTGGGCTTCTCAGGGCCGGTGACCTTCGTCCCCCACCTGCTGCCGCTCGATCAGGGCGAGTTGGCGACCTGCTTTGTGACCACGACCAGGGAGGTTGATCCGGGCGAGCTGCGCTCGATGTACGAGGAGCGCTACGCCGACGAGCCCTTCGTCCACGTCACCGACCTTCCGCCGGGTGTGCGCGACGTGCGAGACACCAACGAATGCCGGATCCATGTGGTCCGTAACGGGGCCAAAGTGGTGGCGCTGGCGGCGATCGACAACCTCTGGAAGGGGGCATCGGGGCAGGCGGTGCAGAACCTGAATTTGATGCTGGGGCTGGATGAGACGGAGGGGTTGCTGTGAGCGCGAGGCTCTGCAAGAGAGCATTGCTCGGGGCCGAGCGCGAACGGAGGGTGCTGTGAGCTTCTTTCGCTCCCGCTGGGTCGAGCCGCCGGACGGGGTCGAGGAGCTCGATCCGGCGCAGCTGGCGTCCGGCTTCCGGGCCGCCGGCGTCGCCTGCGGGCTGAAGGGGGGTGGGGAGACCGATCTCGCCCTGCTGACCTGCGACGTGGAGCAGGTGTCCTCGGCGGTGCTGCTGACCCGAAACGCGGCCGCCGCGGCACCAGTGCGCGTCTGCCGCGATCAGTCCGATCTCGACTCGCTTCGCGCCGCCGTGGTCAATTCCGGCAACGCCAATGCGGCGACCGGCGAGCAGGGCTACCGCGACGCGCTGGCAATGCGCGACGCGGCTGCCACCTTGCTGGAAGTGGATCGCTCCGCGGTCGCCGTCGCCGAGACCGGGGTGATCGGGGTGCCCCTCGACCTCGCGGCGGTCCGCAACGGGATCGAGTCGGCGGCGGCGGCCCTTGCCCCGTACGGCGGCGAGGACTTCGCCAATGCGATCTGCACCACCGACCGCTGGCCGAAGCGCTGCACCGTGAAGCTCGATGGAGTCACGGTCTCCGCGCAGGCGAAGGGCGCCGGGATGATGGAGCCCGGCTTTGCCACCCTACTCTGCTTCGTGCAGACCGACGCCGAGGTTTCTGATCCTGAGGCCTCTCTGCGGGAGGCGAGCGCCGCCTCGTTCGAGCGGATCACCGTCGACGGTCAGATGAGCACCAACGACACCGTGCTGCTGCAGGCGACGGGGTCGGCCGGTCGCCCGCTGCCCGAGGGCCTGCTCGATGCCGTGCTGCTGCAACTGGCGCTCGAGATCGTCGCCGACGGCGAGGGGGCGAGCCGGGTCGGCAGGGTCCAGGTCGAGGAGGCCGCTTCGGAGTCAGAGGCGCAGCACGTCGCCCGCGCAATCGCCAACTCGCCGCTGGTGAAGACCGCGCTGTTTGGCCGCGACCCCAACTGGGGCCGGATCGCGCAGGCGGCGGGGATGGCGCTTGCGGGAGAGGAGCTGCGCGAGCTGGGCCCGGCCGAGATCGACGCCGCCGAGCTGGCCGGCGAGGAATTGGAGGCCCAGCTCACGGTGCGGCTCGGGCGCGGAGACGCCGCTGCCCACATCTACTTCAGCGACCTGACCTACGACTACGTAAAGCTGAACGCGGAGTACACGACATGAACGACTCACCGAACCCAAACGTAGAGCTGCTCCTCGAGGCGCTCCCCTACATCCGTGAGTTTCATGGGCGCACGGTGGTGATCAAGTACGGCGGCTCCGCGATGCGCGACGAGGAGCTGCGCGAGGCCTTCGCCACCGATGTGGTGCTGCTCAAGTACGTGGGGTTGAACCCGGTGATCGTGCACGGCGGGGGGCCCGAGATCACCGACTACATGGAACGGCTGGGGATGGAGGTCCGCTTCCACGAGGGCCTGCGCGTATCCGACCCCGAGACCGTCGAGGTGGCGAAGATGGTGCTGCTCGGCAAGCTGAACTCCGACATCGTGCTGCGGCTCAACCGCCACGGTCAGCCGTCGGTCGGCCTCTCCGGCGAGGACGGCTGGTTGTTCGAGATCGAGCCGGCGCCCAATGCCGCCGAGGTCGGGTTGGTGGGCTCGATCCAGCGGGTCGACGTCGACGTGCTCAACCACATCGCCGAGGACTACATCCCAGTGGTCGCCTCGGCCGGCGCCGATCGGGCGGGCAACTCCTACAACATCAACGCCGACGAGGCGGCCGGCAAGATCGCCGCCGCGCTGGGCGCCCACAAGGCGATCTTCCTCACCGACGTCGCGGGCTGGCTCGCCGATCCGGAGCTGCCTTCGTCGCTGGTCTCCCTCGCCACCGTCGACGAGGTCGAGGCCAACCTCGCCTCGGTGGACGGCGGGATGCGACCGAAGCTTCAGGCCTGCATCGACGCCATCCGCGGCGGCACCCAATACGCGCACATCATCGACGGGCGCAAGCCGCATTCGTTGCTGCTCGAGCTGTTCACCGACGCGGGCATCGGGACGAAGGTCACCCCTTGAGGGCGGCGGTTGCAAACCTTCGTCTGGCGGTGTCCTCGGTCGGCCGACTTACTCACGCACGGTGTCAGTGCGCTCGCTGCGTCGGCCTCCCTGCGTCCTGGCCAGACGCGGTTTTCACCGCCGTTCTCCTCACACCATGAACCTGGCCGACCTCCAGGAGCTCGAGGCGCGCTATGTGATGCCGACCTACCAGCGCGGGCCGGTCGAGTTCGTGCGCGGAGAGGGGGCGACGCTCTGGGACGCCGAGGGAAAGGCGTACCTCGACTTCCTCACCGGGATCTCGGTCAACTCGGTCGGCCACCGCCACCCGGCCGTCGTCGAGGCGGTGCGCGAGCAGGCGGAACGCCTGATCCACGTTTCCAACCTCTTCTACTCCGAGCCGATGGTGCGACTCGCCGGGCGGCTCTGCGAGTCGAGCCTCGGCGGCAAGGCCTTCTTCACCAACTCTGGCACCGAGGCCAACGAGTGCGCGATCAAGCTGGCCCGAAAGCATGCTCACGGCCGCGGCATCGAGGCGCCCGAGATCGTCAGCCTCGAGCGTGCCTTCCACGGTCGGACGATGGGGTCATTGGCGGCGACGCCGGGCATGGCGAGCAATCCTGCATTCGCGCCGATGCTGGCGGGATTTCGGTCGGTGCCGATCGACGACGCGCACGCGCTGCGCGCGGCGGTCGGCTCGCAGACCGCGGCTGTGATGATCGAGCCGATCCTCGGCGAGGCCGGGATCTACCCGGTGCCGGACGAGACGCTGGCCGCGGCGCGAGAAGCCTGCGACGAGACGGGCGCGCTCCTCGTGCTGGACGAGATCCAGTCGGGGATGGGGCGGACCGGCTCGCTCTGGGCCTACCAGCAGACTCCGGTGCGCCCCGACGTGATCACCACCGCGAAGGCGCTCGGCGGCGGGTTGCCGATCGGCGCCTGCTTGGCGTCAGCGGAATGCGCAGACACGCTCCAGCCCGGCGACCACGGCTCGACTTTCGCCGGCGGGCCGCTGATCGCAACCGCGGCGCTGGCGGTGCTCGACGTCGTCGACGACCCGCAGCTGCTGCGCCGGGTGCGAGATCTCGGCGCCAGGCTCCGCGAGGGGCTGGAGGGGATCGATGGGGTCCGCGAGGTGCGCGGCCGCGGGCTGATGATCGGCGTCGGGCTGGAGGAGGAGGTCGACGCGGCCGAAGTCAGCTCCGATCTGCTCGCCGCGGGCCTGGTCGTCAACGTCCCCGAGCCCGGCACGCTGCGACTGCTGCCGCCGCTGGTGATTGGCGAGGAAGAGGTAGGGCGGGCGCTTGAGCTGCTCGGCAGCGCGCTTGGGAGGTGAGTGCCTTAACGGGCCTGGTAACGAACCAGAGCGATGTGATCGCCGGCGTCTCCGGCGATCACGGGCCGGCCACGAGAATCGATGATCATCTCGGCGAACTTGATGAAGTTGAACCTGCCGTCGGTCGGGGTTCGGGTCCGAGTGCGGACGACCCCGGAGCCTCCGAAAGAAGTGTCCAGCGAGCCGGAGGGCAGCAGGCGGGAGACCAGGAAGGAGTCATCGCCGACGCCCTGGTCGCCGGTGGTCCCTGCGAGATAGATCCGCCCCCTGTCCAGCTTCACGTCGTAGGCGCTGGAATAGGAACCCGAACGAATGTACTTAAAGCCATCCGAGTCAAAGCTCGGGTCCGGCGTGCCGTTGGGCATGAACCGGGCAATTCCGGCCGCGGTGGCCTGGGCAGCAGGGTCGACGACGCTGGCCGCGACAAGAATCCTGCCGTCCGGCTGCAACACCAGGCCCCCAAGCCGCTCGCCTCGGCCAGCAGTCCGTTTGCAGCGCCTAGTCGTCGCGGGCGGTCGCCTGAGCGGCGATCTCGAGCAGGCGATCGGTGTGGTGCACCTTGGTGCCCCGTTCCAGGACCTCTCGCTTGCCGTTGGCGGTGATCTCCCGTACCTCGGCCGCATTCGCCGGGTCGAGCGCCCACCGCAGGGTCTCTGCGAGCGCTTCGGCGTCTCCGGATGGGACGACCAGCCCGGTCTCGCGGTCCTTCAGGTAATCCCCAACTCCGGCCTCGTCGTTGGCCAGCACCAGCTTCCCCAAGGCCCGCGCCGCCTGGTAGGTCGTCTGCCCGGCGCTTCTAGAGGTCCCCTCCGTGAGGGCGACCACGACAACGGATGCGTTGCTCATCCCCGCTAGGTAGGCGTCTCGCGGCAGAGGGCCATAGGTCACGTTCTCGGGCAGGCCCCCATCCGGCGGCGGGAGGTTGGTGGCGACCCGGACCTCGAAAGGAACCCGCCTCGCCGACTCGATCAGCGTCCGGTAGTCGCGCAGCGAGTCTCCTCCGGCGAACACATACCCCCCTTCGGAGACCGGAGCGCGCATCTCCTCATCGTCAACGGCCGGAAAGTAGATCGCCACGAATACGCGGTCGGGGTCTACGCCCCAGGTGATCGGAAAGGCGGCCTTGTCGTCTGACGACGCGACCTGGTAGTACGTTCTCGGGCCCTCCAGCGTGCGGACCCCCAGCCGGTTGAGCGTTCGAGCCGACAGGCTTTCATCCAGCTTCCACTGGCAATCCGCGATCAGAAGAGGAACTGAAGGCCGCAGACGGCGGAGCAGCATCGCCGCCAGCTGATCCTCGCGGCTGGCTCCGTTGAGGATCACGATGTCGTAGCGCGCCGCGCGCCGCAGCAGCGTCCACAGCCGCCACGGCAGCGAGCGCTCGGTGGGGTGGATCAGGTCCGACTGGGCCCTCCAGGCGCAGTCCTTGGGGAGATCACTGAAGAAGAGGGTTGTGAGGACTCGAAGCGGGGCCGTCATTTGAGAAACGTAGTCCTAATTGCCTTCCCGCAACGCCTCGACTACGCGGGCGCATTCGGCGTCGGCCGTGTGCTCGCGAGCAAGTCGCAGCTCAGCGGAGATCAGGCGGCTGCGCACTTCCGCGTCGTCAGCAATCCGCTGCAGGGCGTCGGCGGCCGCGCTCGCGTCCCCGGGGGGGACGAGCAGGGCGCCATCCGCAGCCCAGTCCTCGATCCCACCGACAGCGGTGGCGACCGTGGGCAGGCCGGCGGCGAACGCCTCGACGAGAACCTGGGGAAAGCCTTCGGTCCAGGACACGTGCAGAAAGGCGTGGCTGTCGCGGTAGAGGCCCTGCAGACCGCCCTCCACGGGCACATAGCCGCGCAGGTCGGCGTACTCCGCGACCCCGAGCCCATGCAGCCTGCCCGCCAGCTCGTCCTCCATCGACCCCGATCCGCAGACGACGAGGCGCCAGCGCTCGTCCCGGCGCCGCAGCTCGGCGAGCACGTCCGCGAGCAGCAGCGGGTTCTTCTGCGGTTCGAGGCGGCCGACGCTGAGCGCGGTCAGGCGGCCGTCGTAGTCGCGAGCCTCTGCCACCTCGAGACTGACAATGTCCTCGGCGTCGACCAATGAAACGGAGATCGGGACGACCTCGCGCGCGCCTGCGTACTGGCGCTCGAGGTCGGTTCCGACAGTGACAACGGTTGCCCGCCTGGCAAGCAGCCGCCAGATCCGTTCCAGCATCGCCGCCGCCGCCCGGTGGATGCCCCTTCCGTAGCGGCTGCGGGTCAGGGCGACGATGTCCTGCCGGACACCGAGCACGACTCGGCGCCGGCGCAGCTTCGCGAGCAGCGCGAAGACGATGCCGAGCGGGTTCGGTCCCAGCAGCCATGCCGCGTCGACCTCGTCGAGGCTTCTCCAGAGGCGGGGGATGGAGGCGAACGTCGCCCACAGCACCGTCGGCAGGTTGGCCAGGCTGGCGTAGTCGGGTAGGGCGACGAACTCGAAGTCGTCGGGCAGGCGGTGGTGGGTCGCGCTCGGCTCCGGGTCGAGCCGGCCGACGACGACCAGGCGGTCGACGTGGGCGGCAAGCCGGGCTACGAAGAGCGCGAACGACTGATCGGTCGAGAGTCCTTGGTCGTCGCGGCGGTAGTTGAACTCGCCGTAGACCGCTACGCGAAGCTGCGCCATCTGTCAGCGGGCTGCCGCGGGTTCGCCGCGGCCCCGGTCGAGGTGGGGGAATGCTGCCGCGACCTCGGGCGGAGTCTCCGAATACCAAATCAGGCCGGGCAGAACCGCTTTCCGGATCCGGCCAAGCCGGTGCCGGAGGGCCCGCTTGGCGGCACGGCCGGGGGCCCTGCCGTCGAGGGCGCGCAGCTCGCGATCGAGCTGCGACAGCCGCTCTCGCGCCAAGGCTTTGACGTCGTCGGGCACGTCCAGCTCGGAGTCCACCATTCGGTAGACCTGCTGCATCGTGGTCACCATGCCGCGCTCGTCGCTTGAAAGCGACGCGCCCCGGTCGCGCCAGACGACGAGGCGACCGGACGCTCGCGCGGCCCCGTATCCGGCAGCGAGCAGCCGGATCCAGAGCTCGTAGTCCTCCGATCCGCGCAGCGATTCGTTGACCCCGCCGACCTCCTCGAGAGCGGACCGGCGCATGGTCGTCAGCCCGAATAGCCAGTTGGAAGGGATCAACAGCTTCAGCAGCTGATGCGGGTCTCGCGGGGGGTCGGACAAGGCTCCGAGGCGTTCGCTCATCGTGCCCTTGAAAAAGCGCCCGCTCGCATCGTCCAGCCACCAGGCGTCGGTATAGGCAAACCCGGCCTCCGGGTCGGAGTCCAACGCCTCGCCCATCCGCACGAGGTAGGTGGGCATCCAGAGATCGTCCGCGTCGAGCAGCGCAACGTAGCGGCCGCTGCCGGCGGCGATGCCCGTGTTCATGGCGGCCGCGACCCCACGATTCGGCTGGCTGATCAACCGCACGCGTCGGTCCGACTCAAAGCTGCGAACGACGTCGGCGGTTCCGTCGGTCGAGCCGTCGTCGACGACGATCAGCTCGAAGTCGTCCCTGGTCTGGGCCAGTGCGGACCGAATCGCATGCGCTATCAGGGCCTCCTCGTTGTAGGCCTTGGTGACGACGGTGAAGGTCGGATCGCCCATCGCTCTCAGAAGGGGGGCTCGTCGAGGATTTCCAGCTCCGGGGCCGCGGGGGGGACCGGGGGCTCATCGGCCTTGTCTCCCCGCCTCAGCAGCCCGGTCACCAGCCCGGTTATCTCACGCAGGGTTTCGGGGGCGAGTAGGCGAAGCGCGCCGAGATAGATCGCGAGCCCGAGGATTCCCTCGGCGACGAGGAGCACAAGTCCGACCGCCGTTCCGCGAGAGTCCGCCTGTACGACCAGGAACTCGAGCGGGGTGAGAATCGCCGCCATCGTCAGCGCCGCGGCTACTGGGGGAAACGCCTCGGCCAGCAGATCCTTGATCGGAATCTCGAGCAGTCGCTCGATTTTCCATAGCCCGTACATGCCGCCCGCCAGCCAGCCGAGCCCGAGGCCCGCGACGACGCCGACCAGCCCGAAGGGAAGCAGGGCGAGCATGATCAGCGTGCCGGTGACCAGCACCACGCCCTGGGTCCTGGCAACGATGTCGGGACGGCCATCGGCCTTCGCCACCTCGGCGGAGAGCGAGAGCAACGTCCCGGCGATTGGGTAGAGGCTCAACGCCATCGCGGCGTAGCCGGCGTCGCGCCAGACCTCGCCGAAGACGAGCACCGCAATCGGCACTCCGAGTGGAATCAGGATCATCCCGAGCGGGAAGGAGATCGTGCACATCATCCGCAGCGATCGCACCGAGGCGCCGCGGAGCCGCTCGCGGCTTCCCGTGATCCGCGCCAGAGCGGGAAAGATCACGTAGGAACCCGCCTGGACGATCACCGCCAGCGGGGTAGCCGCGATTCGCTGCGCGTAGCGGAACTGGCCCAGCGCCCCGGCTCCGGAGAAGTGCCCGATCAGGACCACCGGCACCTGCTCGCCAGCGCGCTCCAACAGCGTTGCGCCGGCTCCGAAGCGTCCATAGCGGATCAGCTCGCGCCACATTCCGAACGACGCCTGGCGCAGCTGCGGCCGCCATCCCACCAGGCCCCAGGAGAGCACCACCTCGATCGCGGCGGCGACGTAATAGCCGACCACCAGTCCCCAGACGCCGAGCCCGTTCGCACAGAGGATCACCGCGGTGATGCCGAACGCCAGCACCCCGACCGGATCGATGACGACTCGCCGCAGGAACGAGAAGCGCCTCTGCAGGAGGGACTCGGGGACGACCATCAGGGAACGGAGGAGGAGCAGTCCGGACACCGCCGCTGCGACGCTGGTGACCCTGGAGCTGTCGAAGATCAGCCCGATCAGGGGGGACGCGGCGAACGCGAGCAGGGAGAAGAGGACGCCGGACAGGGCGGTGGAGATCGTCGCCGTGCTGGCCGCCTCGTCGATGCGGTCGGGGCGGTGGGTGAGGGCGGCCATCATGCCCGACTCGGTGAACAGCAACCCGATGCTTACGATCAGCGATCCCGCCGCGTAATCGCCGAAGTCGGCAGGTGTGGCAAGCCGGGCAAGGACGACGAAGAACCCAAGTGTCAGCACCTGGGCGAGCACGTAGCCGGCCCCGGCGAGGCCAACGCCGCGCACGACAGTGTCGGTGAGGTTGGTGGGCTCTTGCTCTTGCTCGTTCAAACGGTCGGGGCCGCATCGTCAAGGGTTGGCTACTGGTATCGGTGAGCGCGATCCTAGGCTCGCGACCTGCCGGTCAACTTGCGCACCGGCTCGATCAGCGGCCTCCACGCACGAGAGCTGCGCAGGCGACGAATGGTCGGGGATACCTTGACGCGGAAGATGCGCATGCTGTCCGGGTAATAGACGCCGACCCGGGGCCAGGCCAGCGGCGTCGGCGCTGGCGTATGCGCCGGCAGAGTCGCGGCGGCCGCGTAGCCGGTCTCCGCTGTCGCCGCGACGACCCTCTCGTCATGGTCGCCATAGGGGTAGGCGAGCGAGCTGCAGGGCCGATCCAGCTTTCGCTCGCAGGCAAGGCGCGACTCGACGAGCTCCTCGGCGAGCTGCTCGTCACCGATCTCGGTCAGGTGGGGATGCGACTTCGTGTGCGAACCGATCTCCCATCCGGCGTCGGCCAGCTCGCGGATCTGTTCCCACGACATCGGCAGCAGCTCGCGCTCGTGCTCACCGCCGGTCCACTGGTCGATCCCCGACCACGACATCGGCCCTCCGCCCATGTAGTCGGTGGGGACGAAGACCGTCGCCGGCCACCCGAATCGGTTGAGAAGAGGACGGGCGAGCTCCAGGGTGGACGCATAGCCGTCGTCGAAGGTGATCGCGACCGTCTTCCCAGACGGTCTATCGCGAACCCCCTCGGTGAAGGTGATGCCGCGGAATCCTCGCCGGGACAGATATTCGAGCTGGTTCGCGAAGTTCACGGGCGTGACCGAGAGTTCGGCGGGCCAGGAGAGACTAATGGCGTGGTAGCAGAGGACGAGCATGTTGGCGCCTGGCTATGGTTGCGACCTCGGTAGGGAGGACGGGACTTATGGTGAAGCCGTTGCGCAGGGAAGAAGGCTAATGACCTCGTCTGACTCGAATCGCCCCTTGCGTGTCCTCACGATCACCGACACGGTGATTCCGCTCGGGGGCGCCGAGAAACTTGCACCGCAGATCGCGATCGGGCTCGATCGGAGCCGATTCGAATCGGCGATCTGCGTCACCCGTGTGCAGGCCGACGAGTCCGAGCGCGTGGTGCTGGACGAGATCCGCAGCGCCGGCGTCGAGCTGATCCAACTTCAGCGGAGCGGGCCGCTGGACCTGCGGGCGTGGCGCCGGCTGATCAACTACATGCGCGAGTGGGGGGTGGACGTCGTCCATTCGCACAAGGGCGGCTCGAACTTCTGGGCCGCGATCCTCGCCCCCCGGGCGGGCGATCCGGTCTTCGTCGCCCACGAGCACGGCTGGTCGTTCGAGGACCACCGGCTGCGCCGCCTGATCGATCGTCGCGTGATCGCCAAGCGGGCCGATGCGCTGATCGCCGTCTGCGAGTCCGATCGCAGGCGAATGGTCGAGGTCGATGGGCTGCCTGCGGACAAGGTGCGGGTGATCCACAACGGGATCGAGACACCGAGGCCTCCGGACCCCAACGATGACGTGCGCAAAGAGTTCGGATTGGGCAAGAAGCAGCCGGTGATCGGCATCGTCGCCACGCTGCGCCCCGAGAAGGCGCTCGACGTCCTGATTCACGCTGCCGAGCGGCTTCGCGACGAATTTCCCGACCTCAGGGTTCTGATAGCCGGAGGAGAGACGCGCCAGAGCCCCGAGGAGCCGCAGAAGCTCGAGCGGCTGATCCTCGAGCTCGACGTCGCCGAGACGGTGACCATGGTCGGGGCCCGATCCGACATCCCGGAGTTCCTCGCCGCGCTTGACGTCGCCGTGCTCTGCTCCAGCCATGAGGCAAGCCCACTGTCGGTGATGGAATACATGGAGGCGGCGAAGCCGGTCGTCGCCACCGCGGTCGGCGGTGTGCCCGACCTGGTCGATGACGGCATCGCCGGTCTGCTCGTCAAGCCGGGTGACTCGAATGCCCTCGCGATGGCGATAGCCGAGCTTCTGAACGATCCGAAACGGGCCGCGGCGATGGGTGAGGCGGGGAGGGAGCGCCGTCGCCGTGAGTTCTCGCTCGAGGCGACGACGCGGCGCTTCGAGAGCCTCTACGAGGAGCTCTGGGCGGCCCGCGGCCGTTGAGGATCGTCTTCGGCGTCTGACCGTTTCGAGATCGCGAGGATCGCCGGCCCGATCCCGAGCAGCAGCCAAAGCTGCTTGTTGTACTGCTGGGAGATGAAGATGTCCGCCACCAGCACGCCGATCAGGGCGATCATGACGCTGCGTGCGAGCGCCTCGCCCCCGATATCACCGCGATCGCGGAAGTTCCGCGCACCGCGCAAGGAGGTGGCCAGAGAGAAGACGATGATCGAGGCGAACAGCGTGATCCCGACGATGCCGAGCTCGATGGCGGTCTGCAGATAGGTGTTGTGGGTGACGTCAGGCTTCTGCGAGACCACCACCTCGGGGTTGTACACGGTGCCTGGCTGATTGAGGTAGTGGCGCGACGAGACCTGGAAGTTGTCGGCCCCGACCCCGATCACAGGGTGGGCGCGGAACATGCGCTCGCCGATTTGCCACAGGGTCGTGCGGAGCTCCGGGTTGCGGGTCTCCCCCTGTGACGACTGCAGGACATGGTCGCGGACCGCCGGGGGCGCGAGGGCGAAAATGTAGAAGGCGGCGACCACTCCGACCGCGAGCCCCGCGACCGCTGCTCGTCCGCGCCAGCGGCCGCCGAACAGGATCGCGGCGACGACCATTGCTGCGAGGGCGAGCAGCCCGCCGCGAGAGCCGGTGAACATGGCTGTGAAGAAGCAGAGGCCGCCGGCCCCTATGGCCGCGAGTCGCGCAGCGGGTTTGCCCTTCATGCTTATCGCCAGCCCGGCCGAGAGTGCGATACCGGCGACCAACACCGAGGCCAGCTCGTTCGGGTCGAGGCCGGCGCCGGTGAGGCGCCCGCCGTAGACCGACGTGGTGGCGGTGCTGATGAACTGCCCGTAGAAAGCGGCGGCGGCGGCGCCGGCAAGAAAGCCGCTGATCACGATTATCGCCTGGCGTTTCGTCCTCACGGCGGTGAAGACGATCATGAACAGGATCACGTTGAGCAGGTATCGGGTGAATGAGCCCATGACCTGCCCGGTGCTCTCCGCCCAGAGCGCGCTCAGCGCGACCCAGCCGAGGAAGAGTCCGAGGATCAACGACGCCCCTGGATAGACGGCGGTGAAGTCGCTCTTCGCGTTCTGGCGGGTGAGCACAAAGGCGATCCAACCCAGTGCCAGAAGAGCGCCACCGAGCTTGCCGACACTGATAACCGAGCCCAGGTTGAGCAGCTCGAGGAAGCTGAAGAAACCGAACAGCGCCAGGCCGGCCGTCAGATCGGCGAAGACGATCAGCACGAAGCCGATGCCGATCGACGCTGCGATCGCGAACTTGGGATCGAAGCCGGCGAGCACGCCGACCACGACCGAGATACCCATGAAGCCCGCAAGGAACTCCCAGCTGACCGGTGTTAGCCGCGCCGCCATCAGCCGATCAATTTACCCCCCGGCTAAGTGGGGCGGGCGGGTTCAGCCGCGCGATGCACCGACGTTGGCGCTCGCGGCCACCTGCTCGGCGATCCAGGCGTAGGTCTTTTCGACCCCGTCGCGGAGGCTGATGCTCGGCTCCCAGCCGTAGGTCTCGTGAAAACGGGTGTTGTCGCTGTTGCGGCCGCGGACGCCCTGTGGCGCATCGAGGTTGTAGCTGCGCTTCAGCTCGATACCGGCGATGTCCTCGGCGATGTCGACGAGCTGATCGACCGTTACGAGCTCGGCACTTCCAAGATTGATCGGCTCGATGCGGGGCCCGTTGAGGATCTCCATCGTCCCCCGGACGCAGTCGTCGATGTACATGAAGCTGCGCGTCTGCTTGCCGTCTCCCCAGATCTCGATCTCGTGGTTGCCGGTCAGGGCGGCCTCGGCGACCTTGCGGCAGATCGCCGCCGGCGCCTTCTCTCGTCCACCAGTCCAGCTGCCGATCGGGCCGTAGACGTTGTGGTAGCGGGCAACACGGGTCTCGAGCCCGAAGTCCTCGAGGTAGTGGCGGCACAGGCGCTCGCTAAACAGCTTCTCCCAGCCGTAGCCGTCCTCGGGCTCTGCCGGGTAGGCGTCCTCCTCGCGCAGCGCGGTGACGTCGGGCGAGGTCTGCTTGGCGGCGGTGTAGACGCAGGCCGATGAGGAATAGAAGAAGCGCTCCACGGAGGCCGACTCGGCCGCCATGAGCATGTGGGTGTTGATCAACACCGAAAGCATGCAGAGGGCTTTGTTGCCCTCGATGAAGCCCATGCCGCCCATGTCGGCGGCGAGGTTGTAGACGTCGGCTATGCCCTCGACAACGTCGATGCAGGGCTCCTTGAGCGCCAGGTCGGCGACCCGGTTGTCGGCCGCGTCGTGAACCTGGAACCAATCCTCGATCGGCTTGCAGTCGACGGCACGGACCGTTGCGCCCTGCTCGAGCAGCTCAGCGACCAGGTGTCCGCCGATGAACCCGCCTGCGCCGGTCACCAGGGTGCTGCGGCCGCTTGTCGCGTCGCCTGCCATCTCGCTCGCCAATGCTGACACACGGATAGATCGTCGTCAGGGGCCGTCTTCTTGAGCCCCGGCGAGTAGCCATCGGTTTTTGGTAGGCGAACCCGAAAGATCTGTCCGCGGGCCGTGGCCCGACTCAGGCGCGGCCCCGGGGGTCCCGACACGCCAAAGAGGCGATATGGCGAACGGACTCGCAAAGCGGCTTTTCCTGGGGCGGAGGGCGATCCTGTGGATCGGGCTGGCGCTGGTCGCGAGCATGGCGTTCGCCCAGCGCGCCGCCGCCGTCGACACCTCGGCCTGCAACTTCCAAAACGGCCTCGGCAGCTTCAGCTCCACCAACCAGCCCGGGGACTGCTGGCGCCCCTACAACGACTCCAGTCCCTTCAACCGCCAGCTTCCTCAGGGTGCCCCGCTTGCGTCGGGCTCCTCGAGCATGGTCAACCACCTGCTCGCGGGTGGACAGGTCGGCTATCTGGTCGCCGGCGATCCGCAGCGCGACGGTGGGGTGCCGATCTACTGGTCGCAGCCCAGCGATCCCGTCTACACGCTGCACTGCACCAAGCCCTGGGGCCGCTGCGCGATCGAGGGGATGCAGATCCATGTTCCCGCGTCGGCCGAGCCGACCGGTGGATTCGCCACTCCCGGCAACGACCACGACGCGCATATGACGATCGTCGACCAGCAGAGCGGATGGGAATACGACCTCTGGAACGTGCAGTCGAAGACCGGCTCGACGATCAACTTCGGCTGGGGCGGCAAGACGAGGATCGACGGCGATGGGCTCGGGTCGGCGGCTGTCGCGGCCGACTACGGCAGCATCGCGGGCCCAATCCGGGTCCAGGAGCTCCGTGACGGCCTCATCAACCATGCTCTGACGATGGCGGTGCCCTGCACCGACAGCCAGGTCTATCCGGCGCAGGGAACGGGGATGCGCTGCTCGGACGCCGGCTTGCCAGCCTCCTCGTCAATCGCGATGGGCTCTCACTTCGAGCTCAACATGAGCGATTCCCAGATCGCCGCTCTCAATGTCCCGACCTGGAAGAAGACGATCCTCACGGCGCTGGCGAAATACGGCGCCTATGTCTCGGACACGACCGGCAACGCGGACCAGTGGGGCTTCGAGACGGAGAGCAGCCAGTCCTACACGAGCTTCGGCCAGGCGGATCCCTGGGTCCAGTTCGCCCGCAGCATCGGCCTGCGTCCCTATGACTTCAACAACAACGGCTACCAGGAGTACTGGTTCGACCTGCGCAGCGACGTTCCATGGAATCGCCTCCAGGTCGTTGACGTTTGTGCCGCACGCGGTACCTGCCCGGCGTCGACTCAGACGCCGCCGGATGCCGGGAACGATCCGCTGCCCGCCCAATCCGTCCCGGCTCCGGGCTCCGGCGACGCCGCCCAGGGCGGCTCAGCCCAAACCGACCCCGCGGCACCTGGGACTGGCGACCCCGGCAAGTGCTGGCGCGACCGCGCGAACTGGGGTCGGGAGTACCGGCGCAGCCACGCCAGGCTCGGTCCCCGCTACCGTCGCCTGCTGGCCCAGATGGCGCGCACCTGCGCGCTCGGCGCCACCGCCTAGCTTCTGCGCAAATTCCGGCCTCTCGCACGGCGCAGAAGCGGCGCTTGCACGCAAATTGCGGAATAGCATGCAGCGCTCGGGTGGGTCAACGAATCTCAGTTGCTTTGGCGTTGTTGTCTGCGTCCCTGGTCGCCGTCTTGGCGTCCGGGGAGCTTGTGCCGCCCTCGGGGGCCGCGGTGCCGGCGGCCTGCGGATGGCAGAACGGCTACGGCGGCTATTCGGCGCTGCGCCAGCCCGGCGCCTGCTGGCGCCCCTACAACGACTCCAGCCCCTTCAACCAGCAGGTCGTGCCGGCGACGCCTTCGACCCCCGATTCCACGAGCTTGACGTCCCGGCTCCTCGCCGCCGGGCCGGTTGAGTCGATCGTCGTCGGCGACCCGGCGCGCGACGGCGGCGTTCCGATCTACTGGTCTCAGCCCAGCGACCCGCTTTACACGCTCCATTGCACCAAGCCCTGGGGCCGCTGCGCGGTCGAGGGGCTGCGGGTGCGGGCACCGGCCGCGGCGCGACCGGCGGGCGGGTTCGCGACCCCCGGCAACGACCACGACGCCCACCTGACGATCGTCGACCAGCAGAGCGGTTGGGAATACGACCTCTGGAACGTCCAGTCGCGCAGCGGTGCGGCGATCAACTTCGGCTGGGGCGGGCGCACCCGAATCGACGGCAACGGCCTCGGCTCAGCCGGCGTCGCCGCCGGCTACGGCGGCCTGGCGGGCCCGATCAGGATCAACGAGCTCCAGGGCGGGCAGATCGGCCATGCGCTGACGATGGCCGTGCCCTGCACCAACTCATACGTCTACCCCGCCGACGGCGCCGGGCTGTCCTGCTCCGGGGCCGGCCTTCCCGCCTCGCGCTCGATCCCGATGGGCGCCCATTTCGTCCTCGGGATGAGCCCCCCGGAGATCGCGGCGCTCAACCTGCCGAGTTGGAAGAAGACGATCCTCACCGCGCTCGCGACCTACGGCGCCTATGTGTCGGACACGACCGGTGTCTCGAGCAGCTGGGGCTTCGAGCGCGAGAGCAGCGAGGGCTATACGAGCTTCGGCCAGGCGGATCCCTGGGTCCAGTTCGCGCGCAGCCTCGGCCTCCGCCCCTACGACTTCAACGGCAACGGCTATCAGGAGTACTGGTTCGACCTCGCGAGCGGGATGCCCTGGGCCCGCCTGCGGGTTGTCGGCACCTGCGCCGCCACCGGGACCTGCTTTCCTGCACCCGCTGCCGGGCGTCCCCTGAACCTGCCAAGCAAGCTCACGCAGGGGCGCCCGGGCGGCCGGATCGCCGCGAGGAAATGCTGGCGTCGGCGCGCGGCTTGGGCTCGTGAGTACCGCCGAACCCATGATGCCGTCGGCCTCGGCTCCCGGCGCGTGCTCAAGCGCTGGGCCCGCAGGTGCTCGGCCATGGCCGCCTAGATCCCTGCGCGGGCGCGTCCGCCCAATTTTCACTCGTTCATCTGTCCAGCGACCGGGGGTCGCTTTTCACATCCACGCCTGAGCACCCGAAGCCAGCCATGCGGTCATGGCGTTTGGCTTCAGACATGTGGGTTGGTGCGGCAGGGCATCGCTGCGATCGACTGCTGCGGCGTTGCTGTTCGGCGTCCTCGGCCTGATCGCTTTGGCCGCCCTGCTCCCGCGAGCCGCGTCGGCCGCGAACTGCGACTTCGAGGCCGGCCTCGGCACCTACTCCTCCACCAACCAGCCCGGCGCCTGCTGGCGCCCCTACGACGACTCCAGCCCCTTCAATCGCCAGCTCGCGCCCGGCACACCGGCCGTGCCCGACTCCTCGAGCATGGTCAGCCATCTGCTCGCCGGGGGAGGGGTCGGCTACATCGTCGCCGGCGACCCGCAGCGCGACGGTGGGGTGCCGATCTACTGGTCGCAGCCGAGCGATCCCGTCTACAGCCTGCACTGCGTGAAGCCGTGGGGTCACTGCGACATCGAGGGAATGCAGATCCACGTCCCAGCCCAGGCCGAGCCGACCGGCGGTTACGCGACGCCGGACAATGAGCACGACGCCCACCTGACGATCGTCGACCAGCAGAGCGGCTGGGAGTACGACCTCTGGAACGTCCAGTCGAAGACCGGCTCGACCTTCAACTTCGGTTGGGGCGGTCGCACGCGCATCGACGGCGACGGCCTGGGGTCGGCCGCGGTCGCGGCAGGCTACGGAAGCATCGCCGGCCCGATCCGGCCCGAAGAGCTGGCGGCCGGGGAGATCAACCACGCCCTCTCGATGGTCGTTCCCTGCACCAACAGCTCGGTCTATCCCGCCAACGGCACCGGGCTCAGCTGCTCGGACGCCGGGCTCCCTGACGCCAACTCGATCCCGATGGGCTCCCACTTTCAGCTCGGCATGAGGCAGTCGGCGATCCGCAGGCTGAAGGTCGCCCCGTGGAAGAAGGCGGTCCTCTCCGCGCTTGCGACCTACGGCGCCTATGTCTCGGACACGAGCGGCGTCGCCGACCAGTGGGGCTTCGAGAAGGAGAGCAGCGCCTCGTTTACGGGTTTCGGCCAACCAGACCCCTGGGTGCAGCTAGCCCGCAGCCTCGGCTACAAGCCGGAGGACTTCAACCACAACGGCTACCAGGAGTACTGGATGAACCTGGCCAGCGGCGTTCCCTGGAACCGCATGCGCGTGGTCAGCGCCTGCGCCGCCCAGGGCAACTGCCCACTCGGCAGCCGGATCGACTGGCGGCGCAGAGCCCTGGCCGGGAAATGCCACCGCCAGCTCGCCCGCTGGAACCGGCATCGACACCATTCCAACTCGCGTACCCATCACAGGCGGGTGCGCTGGTCGCACCACTGCCGCCGCATCGCGCGTTCGCTCTGAGATCTCGGCGCAGGCCACGGCAACCGCCATCGCCGCCGCTACGATCCGCCCGCAGGACGCGCTGAAGATGTCGGTCTCCACCCAGGCGACAGAGCGACCGCGGTTGCTCGTGCTCAACCAGTACTACGGCCCCGCCGAGAGCACGGGGCAGCTGCTGCGCGAGATGTGCGAGGACATGAGCGACGAGCTCGACGTCACCGTCCTCGCCGCGAAGCCCGCTGACGAGGAGACCAAGGAGATGCCGCACCGCGGGGTCGACGTCCGCGGGGTACCCGCCACCTCATTTGGGAAGGGATCGATCGCGCTGCGGCTGCTCAACTACCTCACCTTCATGGTCGCGGCGATTCCGGTCGGTCTGCGCGCCCCGCGGCCGAATGTCGTGCTCTGCATGACCAATCCGCCGTTCGTCGGCATGCTCGGCGTGCTTCTCGCCAGGGCGCGCCGCGCGAAGCTCGTCGTCACCGTCCAGGACGTCCATCCCGAGGTCGGGGTGATCAGCGGCAGGCTGACCAGCAAGCCGGTGGTTTGGGCGCTGCGCTGGATTCGGCGATTCTTCTTCCGCCACGCCGACCGAATCGTCGCGATCTCGGATCCGATGCGGGAGCGGTTGATCGAGCGCGGGGCTCAGGCGGACCGCGTCGTCGTGATCGGCAACTGGATCGACGCAGATGAGATCACGCCCCACCCGCGCGACAACGAGTGGTCGCGTGAGCACGATCTGGCTCAACGCTTCACCCTCATGCACGCGGGGAACGTCGGCCTGCTTCAGGACGTCGAGACGTTCGTCGATGCGGCAGAGCTCGTGCCCGAGGCCCGTTTCGTGATCGTCGGCGAAGGAGCAAACAAGGATGCGCTGATCGAGCGGGCGAGGAGCAAGGGGCTGGACAACGTCGTCTTCCTGCCCCGCCAGCCGCGCGATGCGCTCAGCCTGCTGCTCGCCTCGGCAGACGCCCATGTCGTCTCTCTGATGCCCGGTCTTGCCGGACTGATGGAACCCTCGAAGCTCTACGGGATCCTCGCCGCCGCGCGCCCGGTGCTGGCCGGGATGGAGCCAGGCAGCGAGGCGGCCGAGGTGGTCGGCAAGGCCGATTGCGGCGTCGTGTCGGCGCCCGGCGAGCCCGAGTCGCTGGCGGCCGCGGCGCAACGGCTGATCGCGCTGTCGCCGGCGCAGCGTGAGGAGATGGGACGGAGGGGGCGGGACTACTGCGAGCGCTTCTGCAACCGCGGCCGATCCACCGGCGCCTACCGCGACTTGGTGGTCTCGCTCGCCGCTACGACTTGATGCGGTGGCGCACGTCGGCGATCAGTTGCCGCTGCTTTTGCCCGTCCTGTGATTCGGAGTCGGGCTCGGCGTAGTAGTGGTACTCGCTGCGCTTCGGCCGCGGGGTGCCGATGACGGCAAAGCCAACCGGACGCACGCCGTTCTCGGCCAGCAGCTCGGCGAGCTGCGAGAGTTTGTCCAGACGGGTGATGTTGAGGCGGACGACGATCAGAACCTCGTCGGCCTGCAGGGCGAGGGGGAGTGCATCGACCACCTCGTTGAGCGGGGCCGAGTCGACGATCACGTAGTCGGCCATGCGGCGCGCGTCCTGGATCATCCGCTCGGCGGTGGGAATCGAGAAGAGCTCCGCTATCCACCCGCCCTCGTAGTCGGACAGCAGCAGGCGCAGGTTCGGGCCGTATGTCGTCGACGGGATCAACGACTCCGCCAGCGTCGTGTTCTCGATCAGGACGCTGACCACTCCGCCATTCTCGGGACGGACACCCAGCACTCGTGCCAGCACTGGCCGGCGCAGGTCGGACTCGATCAGGATCACCCGGTGTCCCGCCAGTGCCAGTGAGGTGGCGAGGTTGACCGCGGTGGTCGTCTTGCCCTCCGAGGGAGAGGAGCCGGTGATCAGGATCACCTTGCCCTCGTCGGCCCGGCGGCGGCGAGCGCCGACCAGCGTCGCGCGCAGGGCCCGGTACGCCTCGCCGGTGGCGGACGAGATCTGCCGGGGCGCCAGCGGGCTCTCATGGGCGCCGCCCTCCTTCGGGATGCGGCCGAGTATCGGAAGCCTGTAGTTGCGCCGCAGCTGCGCCTCACGGCGCAGGCGAGGATCGAGGATCTGGGCAGCGAAGGCGGCGGCGACGCCGAGGATCAGCCCGGCGATGATGCCCCCGACAACGCTCAGCACCGGCCGCGGCGACGATGGGCCGGAGGGCAGGGCGGCGTTGGTCTGCACGCGCATCGTCGGGTCCGGGCTGGCTCGCAGTGCCTCCAGCCCGGCGATCTGGTCCGCCAGCGGCGTCTGTCCCGGCACGCCGGTGCCCGTCTGCTGCAATTCGGCCTGCAGGCGCGGAATCAGCTGATCGATCTGGCTGTGCAGCTGATCCGTTCGCGCCGCCACGGACTGGTTCGCGAACGCGTCGGCAAGCTTCTGTGCTCCAATCGCAGAGGTGTCATGAGCGGTGACCGCGATCACGTTGCTCGATGCGACCGGTTCCGCGACCACCGCATTGAGCAGCGATTGCGCTCCGCGATCGGAGTTCAACGCCTTCTTGACCCGCGTCGCCACGTCGATGTTGGTGACCAACCTCGCGGCCGTCGCAACGTCTCGCGTCGGGTCTGCAGAGGCGCGGATCAGCGGCAGCGTGCTCAAGGTCGGATCGCTGCTGCTCACCGGGGTGACCAGGATGTCGGCCTCGGCGTCGTAGCTCTTCGTCGCCGTGGCGACGTAGAGGATCGCAATCCCGGTCGTGATCGCCACCGCGGTGACGATCAGCATCAGCCGTTCGCGGATCGTCTGGACATAGCGCTGCAGGCCCTCCTGCTCTTCGGGGGGCTGGCGCCAGTCCGGGTTGGCGGGGATGTTCGCGACCTCCATCAGGGGGCTTGTTCCTTGGGTGGGGACATGGTCCTCCGCGAGAGGGAGTGCGGGGCGATGATTGGACGAATTGTTACAGCAGCCGCTGTCGTCGCCCCTGTCCGGTAGCTTGATTTTGCCTATGGCCGCGCCGGGGACCGAGTCTACGCCGGACGGATCGGCATCTCAGGGGAGCCAGCGTGGGGCGGGGGCCGATCCCGCGGGCAAGGCCCGGACGATCGAGACTGCCGTAGCGATCGGCATCGTCGGTGTCCTCGCAGCGGTCTTCATTTGGTGGGCCTGGAAGGAAGGCGCCTACTTCGGCAGCGTCTTCCTTCCCGGCGCGATCCTCATCTACGGCCTCGTGATCGTGCTGCTGCTGGGCGCGCCGTTCAACGGACGGCTCAGCACCCCGGTCTGGGTGGCGGTCGGGGCGATCGTCGCCCTGGCGGTCTGGACGCTGCTCTCGATCGTCTGGACCGACTCCCGGGACGCGGCGGTGCAGGACGCCGAGCGGGCGATGTTGTACGCGGCCGCGTTCGTGCTCGGACTTTGGTGCTGCAATCTTGCCGGCCGCCGGATGCTGCTGCCCCTCGCCGTCGTCGCCGCAACCGGTGCGGCGATCGGGATCGTGATCACCGTGACCCTCGCGAGCGGCAACGACGTCACGTCCTACGTCCACAGCGACGCCACGCTGCGCTTTCCGATCGGATACCGAAACGCGGAGGCGGCATTCCTGATGATCTGTCTCTGGCCGACGATCGTCCTCGCCGTGGAGAGCGAGCTTGCCTGGCAGCTGCGGGCGCTGCTGGTCGGCAGCGCGACGATGCTGCTCGAGCTGGTCGTGCTGGCCGAGAGCCGGGGGTCGCTGCCGGCGGCTGTCGTCGCCCTGACGGTTTTTCTCGTGCTCTCGCCGCGCCGCCTGCGGGCGGCGACCTTCTTGACCCTGGCCGGGTTCCCGGTGCTGTTCGCGCTCCCAACCCTGCTCGACGTCTTCCAGCATGGACACGGAGGCCCCGGGCTGCTCCCCTTCCTGCGCGACGCGGCGAGGGCGATCGCGCTGACTTCGTTGGGGTCGGTCGCGCTCGCGGCGATCTGCATCCGCGGCGTCGAGTCGCGACTGAACCTTGGTCGTCAACGGGTCCAGCTGATCTCCCGTGTGGCGGCCGTTCTCGCGATCGGCGCGGTGCTGGTCGGCGGCACGGTGTTCGTCGCCAAGCGCGGCGGGCCGATCAAGTTCATCGACCAGCGAGCGACCGAGTTCGGAAAGGTCGGCTATCCCAACCTCCAGGGCCAGGGGACTCGCTTCGGCGCCAACGTCGGCTCCAATCGCCATGACTTCTGGCGCGTGGCGTTGGACCAGGGCCGTGGTCAGCTGCTGATCGGAGAGGGGGCGGGCTCCTTCGCCGCCGCCTACCTCCAACACCGGAAGAGCACCGAGAGCCCGAAGGACCCGCACAGCGTCGAGATGCTGATGTTCTCCGAGCTAGGCGCCGTCGGCCTGCTGCTGCTCGCGGCCTTTTTGGGCGCCAGCGCCGTCGCCGGCATTCGCTCGCGGCGACTTGGCCCGTCGGCAGCGGCGCTCGTCGCCGCGGCGTTCGGCTCCGGGGCTTACTGGCTGGTTGACGCCTCCTACGATTGGTTCTGGCATTACCCGGCCGTGACTGCGCCGGTCATGTTCCTGCTCGGCGCGGCGGTGGCCCCGCCGCTGCTCGACCGCGCTGCGCATCTCAGCCGTCGTGTCCGCCTGTCCGCGCTGCCGATCTTTGCCCTGGCCCTGGTCGTGGCCGTGCCGCTCTTCCTCTCGCAGCGCTATGCGAATCGCGCCTACGACGAGTACCAGGGGGACCCGGCAGCGGCCCTCAGCGATCTCGGCGACGCGGCCGATCTCGATCCATACGATCCCGAGCCGCTGCTGGCCAAGGGGGTGCTCGAGTCCCGTCTGGGCCAGCCGCAGCAGGTTGTCTCGGCGTTCCGCGATGCGATCGAGCGCCAGTCCGACAACTTTGCAGCGCACTTCTTCCTCGCCAAGGCGCTCGCACCCACGGACCCCGCCGCCGCTCGTGTTGAGGCGCAGGAGGCTCTTCGCCTCAACCCGCTCGACCTGCAGACGCAGGCGCTGAACCGCCGGTTACAGAGGGCGCGGCGGCTCTAAAACTGGAGTTACGAGCCGAAAACAGATTTTGAGTACGGGCCTCGACCGACCTTAGGTACGCCGCGCTGCGGGGCTTAAGTACGGCACGCCCAGGACCGATCATTCAGACGGAAGAGCATGCGGCTCGCGTGGCCAATTGTCCGATTGGAATCCCCATTTAGGCCGCTACTCTCGCCCAGCGCTGCAAGTACGGAATCTGACTCTCGGGCGGCGCGAAACCGGCAGTCACTCCCTCCTAATAAATGGACGTAGCCATGAAAAAGCACTCACGCATTCGCTCTTCGGGCAGGAACATCGCCTTGCTGGCGACCGTCTCCGCTCTCTGGCTCGTTGGCCCGGTCTCGCTTGCCCATGCGGGTGACGCGACCAAGGATCAATACGCCAACCCCGTTACTCAGGTTGCCGCGGATGTCGGCGGTGGAAACGACGGGCCTTCGGCTCCGAGCGGCCTTCAGCACAAGGTCGTCGGCGGGCTTCCCTTCACGGGGCTCGATGTGGTCGCCCTTCTGGCGGTTGCAGTCGCGCTTACGTCGATGGGGCTCGTGCTCCGGCGACTGACGGCCGAGCGGCACCTCTCCTAGCGCGGCCTGAAGCTCAGCACAACTCGGCTTGCCGCAAGACTTACTTGCGGCGTGGCCCCGGCGAAAATCCTTCGCAGCAGTAAGTAGCGGTAGGGACCGCGAAGGATGTCGACCGCGATAGCGGTCTCGCCGGGGCCTCGGGCTGTGATCTCGTGGGCCGACCTGCCGCCGATCCTGATCTGGTTCGGGAAGAGGCTGGCGCCCGGCACCTCGTTGCGCAGGAAGCGAGCCGTCTGGCGGGCCATTTGATCACGGCCGAGGCCGGGGGAGCGCTGGAAGTACACCTGGACGTTGACGCGCCCGCCACCGCTTGGCTCCAGCAGCAGACCGCCGGTGGAGGTCCTGTCGGTCCAGCCCACGGGTGCCTGGAGCGTGAAGTTTCGGGTGCGCAGCGTCGTCGTCGCGGGTTGAGAGGGCGCAGGAACCGGTCCCCCAGCCGAACCTGAGGGTGCCGGCGTCGGCGTTGGCGTCGCGGTCGGAGACGTGAGCGGTGCCGGTTGGGTGGTTCGAGGCGTCGATCCGCCGCCTGAGTTCACCAGCCGCACGACTGCAAACCCAAGCGCGACCGCGGCCACGACGACAAGGGCCAGGGTGGCCCGCGGCGAGCGCCAGAAGCGCCGCATGGCTCTGATCGCAGGGGCCGGCTCCTGCCGCGGCGCGATCGCAGGTCTTCCCCCGGCCCGCCCCCCGGCGGGCGGAGCAAGCGGCCCGGCCGCGCCCACCGTGCCGGCCGGGGCTCCCGCATCAGCGGCTGACGGAATGGCCGCGCCGGGTCGCGCACCTGCAGGTGGTGTCGCCGGAGCCTGTCGCCGGGTCGTATCCGGGTAGGGCGCCGGGCGCGGAGGGATCGGGGCGGGGGGCTCGGACCTGGGTGGCGGCGCCGGGGGTTGAGGCTGCGCTAGGTGCTCGGCAGGCTCGATCTTCAGCTCGCGCTCGACCTCGATCGTCGCCGTCGCGTACTCGTGTCGCGCCCCGCAGCCGCGGCAGGTGATTGATACCCGCCCGCTACCGAGCCCGGCCGGATGCGCGACATCGAACCCGGCCCCACAGCGTTCGTGCTGGACCAGGAAGCGGCTGAGCCCCTGGAGCATGCCCGGCTGACGACGGCTCGCCTCCATTTCGCTAACGGTAGAGAACCTCGCCGTCGTTAACGCCGGACGGCGGGCGACATTACGACCGTCAGACAATGGACAATGCGGACGCTTGGCCGAGGAACCAAAGATTCGGAGGACTGATGTCGCAAGTACCCGATAGCCTTGAAGCCGTCGACCCCTGGCATGACGGGAGTGGTTTGACGAGCACGATGATGGAAGGTCAGCCCAAGGTGGAAGATCAGCCCAAGGCACTCGAGGGTGGTGTCGATAGTCCGCCCCAGTTCGACCGCGTGGCCGACGTTCTCGGCCCCCTCGAGCAGGTCGTCCTAGCGGCCGACCAGCAGCTCGGCTCGATACAGCAGCGCGTTTCGAGCGAGGCCGGGGAGATGACAGCGCAGGCCGAGCAGCGGATCCGCGAGGCGAGCGACGAGCAACGCCGTCGCATCGCCGAGCTGCGAGCCGAGTTGACCGATCGGGTGTCCGAGCTTGCGACGCGCTTCGACGCGATGCTCACCGTCCTCGACGAGGTCGACCGCACCCTCGCGATTCAGGGCGGCTGGTCGGAGGGCGCCGATCGGGGTAGCGACATGCGGGTGACCGTCACCGAGCGCCATCGAGTCGAGATCGCTCACGAGGAGCCAGCGGCGGACGAGCCGGAACCGGCCGCAGCGCCGACCTCCGTCGCCCCACCGGCCGACTCGCCGGTGGCGTCTCCGAAGGACAAGAAGAAGAAAAAGGGAAAGCGCCGTTGGTTCCGGCGCTCCAAGGGCTCATCGGCTTAGAATCCGCGCGCCGATCGCGAGTTCATTCATGAACGACCAGCCAACACCCCAGGGAAGCGAAGGCCAGACGCCGGCCGGAGGGCCGCCGCCGTTGCGCGAGTCGGTCAGCTCAGCCGGTGAGCGAATCCAGGTGATCATCGAAGCGGCCGAGAAGGCCGCGGCGGGGATCATCGAGGACGCCGACGCGCAGGCGCGGCGTTACATCGACACCTCCCGCCAGCGGGCCGACGTCCTGGCCGACGAACGGGTGCGCGTGATGTCGGATCTGACCGACACCCTGATCCGCCAGGCGGAGATGGTGAGGCGCCAGTCCGACGAACTGCTCGCCGCCCTCGACTCGGCGCGCGGTGAGCTCGCCAGCCGCATCGGACAGGAGCTTTCCTCCGCCACGGCCGCTCCCGCCGGCGTCCCGCCGGCGCCGACGCAGGATCAACCTCCGGCGCAGGCACCGCGCGTTCCCCACCTTCAGCCGGTCGAATCCGAGCGCCCCGGCCTTCAGGCCGTTGAGCCCCCCGCTGCGCCGCAGCCGACCCCCCAGGCGCAACCCGCCGAGTCGCCGACGCCGGCGCCTCAGCAGTGGCCGCCCCCGTCGCCACAGAATGCAGCCCCCGCGGCCCCGCCGCCGCCGTCGGGTGCGCAGTCCCCCGCCGCCATCCCATCGGACGGGGCACGGTTGCTCGCTGCGCAGATGGCGGTAGCGGGGAGCAGTCGCGAGGAGATCGAGACTCGCCTTCGCGATGAGTTCGGCATCCAGGACGCCGGTCCGATTCTCGACGGCATCCTCGGACCGAGCTGACCCCGGCCGACCCGAGCCCGTGCACGAGGACCCGACTCGGCTGATGCGCGATGACGAGCCCGGTCGCCCTTCGGGCGATGGCTCTGGCTCGAACACCCGCTATCTGGTCGCGGCGCTGCTGGCGATCATCATCGGCCTGATCGTCGCGGTGGTCGTGATCGCCAGCGACAACGGCAGCAACGGCACCTCGAGCACGAGCCAGCCGACCACGATTTCCACGACTTCCGAGCCGACCAGCACACCAGCACCGAGAGCACCGAAACCAGCACCAAGTCGACCACTACGACCGAGCCGACGACGACCACGACCTCGACGACGACCACCACGACCAGTGGCGGCAGTGGCGGCGTGACAGTCCCTTAGTTCTTAGTTCGCCTGAAACGGCCGCCCGCGCGCGGCGTCGAAAATCGCCGTGCCGGCGAGGCGGGCGAATATCGCGTAGCGCTGGGAGGCGCTGTAAAGGGGGTGGCAGGCGGTCAGGACCAAGCGCTCGTAGCCGACCTTGTGGACGATCTGCACGTCGCTGGGGTCGACGATCTCGGACCTCTGCATCCGGTAGGTGAAGGTGCCGTAGGGCATCTCGAGCGTTATCCGGTCGCCCCTCTGCATCGAGTCGATATGGCGGAAGGGCGCAAGGTAGGTCGTGCGGTGGCCGGCGATACCGATCGTGCCGCCCTCGCCCGGAAACGGCGTGTCGGGATAGTGGCCGGGACCCTTCTGAAGGCTCCCGGTGTCGGTCCCCTGGACGAACACCGCATTGAGGCCCATCGCCGGGACGATGATCCGCCCGATCGCCTCGCCTTCGTGGGTCTGATCTCCGAAACGCCGCGCCAGGATGCCCGCCTTGCGGTCGACTCCGCGCACACCCGCGATCGACCTCAGGTCGGCGGGGGTTGGATAGTGCGATTCGAGGTCGGCGAGTTGGTTGGCCGCCGCATGCTGCTTGATCTCCCCGTAGATCGAGGAGATCGGCTCCTTGTAGGCGAGCGTCAGGCCGACATCGGCCATCACCACCAATCCGGCGGTGATCAACACCGTGGAGAAAATCCGCGCCATCCGCGACATCGAGGTGAAGTATGCCGGTGCCGAAGGCGCCGCAAGTAACGGTCGCAGGCGTGCGAGACTTCGCGGCCACCATGGACTCCCGCGAGCCCCGCATCGCCAGCTACCAAGCCGATCCCGCCAAGGTCGGTCGGGTGCTGCTGCTGTATTCGGGCGGCCTCGACACCAGCGTGATGCTGCACTGGATCCAGGAGACCTACGAGGCTGAGATCGTGACGCTGACCGTCAACCTGGGCCAGCCCGGTGAGGACTACGAGGTGGTCACCGGAAAGGCAAAGGAGCTGGGCGCGCTTGAGGCGATCGTCGTCGATGCGCGCGAGGAGTTCGCCGAGGACTACGTGTTGCCCGCGATCCGGGCCAACGCGCTCTACGGAGGCGGCTATCCGCTGTTCACGGCGCTGGGGCGGCCGCTGATCGCCAAGCTCGGGGTAGAGCACGCGCGGAGCACCGGCTGCGACACGATCGCCCACGGCTGCACCGGCAAGGGCAACGACCAGGTGCGCCTCGAGGCGACGGTGGCGACCCTGGACCCGGAGCTGAAGGTGATCGCACCGGTGCGCGAGTGGAAGATGGGCCGCGAACAGGAGATTGCCTATGCGCGCGCGCACGGGATCCCGGTCAAGGGTGGCACCGAGCAGGCCCCCTACTCGATCGACGACAACCTCTGGGGACGCTCCTCGGAGGGGGGCGCGATCGAGGACCTCGACCAGCCCCCTGCCGATGACGTCTTCCAGCTCGTCACCCGCCCCGAGGAGGCGCCCGACGAGCCGCAATCGCTGCGGGTCGGCTTCGAGGCGGGACGTCCGGTGTCGCTTGACGGGGGGCGGCTGGAGCTGGTCGAGCTGCTGGAGCGTTGCGCCGACGTCGGCGGCCAACACGGGGTCGGCATCGTCGACCACATCGAGGACCGCATCGTCGGGCTCAAGGTCCGCGACCTCTATGAAGCACCCGCGGCGGCGATCGTGCTCACGGCTCATCGCGAGCTGGAGAAGCTCGTTTCGACCATCCACCAGAACAACTTCAAGGGGTCGCTGGAAAGCCACTGGGCCTACCTCTGCTATGCAGGGCTCTGGCACGAGCCGCTGCGCGAGGATCTCGACGCCTTCATGCAGTCGGCGAACCGTTTCGTGACCGGCGAGGTGACTATGAAGCTCTACAAAGGTTCGGCGACAGCGGTCGCGCGCTCGTCGCCCTACGCTCTCTACGACCGCTCGCTGGCCAGCTTCGGCGAGTCCGGGGGCGAGTTCTCCCAGAGCGCCAGCCCCGGGTTCATCGAGCTGTTCTCGCTTCAGAGCCGCATGGCGCATAGGGTCCGCAAGGACGGGAAGAAGGAGAGAGAGTGATCTACAAACTGATCGGCAAAGCGGTGGTCAAGTTCGTGCTGGTGTCCGTGCGCCGCCGTTACGCAACCCAGCTCCGCTTCGCGTTCGGCTTCGGCGTCGCCGCCCTGGCGATCGGCGCCTATCTCGCCAGTCGCGACGTGGCCGAAGGCTGAGCCGCAACTTTTCTTGCGTCTTATCGTTAACGCAGTAGTGCGTGCGCTGGCCCTCGTTAGTGTGCGCGCCGCCTAATCCCGGCTCGGGAGCGGGGAACCCACGGTGGTACGGCCAATGCCGACCACAGGGGCGAATCGCAGATGCGTAGCGCCAACCTTCGGCGCGAGCCCGACAGCTCCCCGCAGGCGTCAGAAGGATGAATTGGCGTTCGAAAACACCCTTTGCCACGCCGCGCAGCCGGATCGCGGCGCTGGCGTCGTTGCTGGGCGTCTGTGCTGTGATCGCGGCCCCCGCGTGGGCGACCGACATCGGCTCGCTGCAGTCGAAGGTCGATGGTGCCCGCCAGCAGGCCAGTGCGCTGGCCTCCGACCTCGAGGCCAAGCAGCGCCAGATGGTCGCCGCCCAGCAGCAGGCGGCCGCCGCGGCGGCGCGCGAGCACCAGCTCAGCAGCCTGCTCGCGGTCGGCGAGCAGCGCGCGGCCGTGTTCGGCCGCAAGGTCGACGAGGCCCAGCGGCACCTGGCGGTCGAGAGGGCTCGCCTGCGCCGGGCTCTGGCAGCGCTGAGGGGTCGGCTGGTTGCGATCTACAAGAACGGAATGCCGGACATGACCGATCTGGTGCTCAGCGCCAATGGATTCGACGATCTGGTCACCCGGGCGGCTTACCTGCGCTTGATCGAGAACTCCGACAGCAGCCTGGCGGGGCGGGTGAAGCAGGTGCGCGACTCGGTCAAGTTCGAGCTCGGCGTCGTCGAGCGGCTCAAGGCCCGCCAGGACGCCTACAACGCGCGCCTGGCGACCGCACGTGACCAGATCGCGTCGGTGCGGCAGCAGGCCGAATCGCAGGCCTCGCAGTTGGCCGCGATCCGCGCTTCGCGCGAGGCGACGCTGAACGAGCTTCAGTCCAACATCAAGGGCTGGATGGGCCAGATCGAACAGGCCCAGCAGGTCAGCGCCGCGCAGGCGCAGGCGACGGTCGGCCGCTGGCTCGGGGGTCCGTTCTCGATCCCCTCCTCGATCGTGATGTGCGAGTCGGGCGCCAACTATGGCGCCGTCAACCAGTCCAGCGGCGCCGGCGGCGCCTACCAGATCCTGCCCTCGACCTGGGCCGGCTATGGCGGCAAGGGCTCGCCCCAAAACGGCTCCAAGCAGCAGCAGGACCAGATCGCCGACCAGATCTGGGCAGACTCGGGCCCTGGTGCCTGGGTCTGCGCCGGGTAGCTGCCTAGAGCTCGGCGATCTTCCGCAGCTCCTTGGGCCGCAGCAGCCCCTGCAAGAGGTTGTCTTCCACGCAGGCCAGGCCGCCCTTTCGCAGCTTCAGTCGAGCCCCGGTCAGATCCGCCAATGAGTTCGAGAAGTCCGGCTCATGACCGACGAGCAGGACGTCTCCGGGGCCTGCGGCTAGCGCGACCGCGTCGAACCGGCCCCCGCGCAACTCCTCGGCGATCTCCACTTCGACGTCGAGGTGCTGACAGGCGAGCCTCGCGGTCTGTTCGGCTCGAACCTTGGGGCTCGCGAGGCAGACGTCGATCCGGGCCCCTAGCGCCGCCAGGGCGCGGCCGGCTGCCTCGGCCTGGCGCTCCCCCTTTTCGGTCAGGCGGCGGTCCGCGTCATTGCTGGTCTCGTGTTCGGCGTCGCCGTGGCGGAGGAAATAGATCACCGCTCCGATGCTAGTCAGTCGAGGACGCAAGTTGCGGAAATGCTTCGAGCGTCGTCCTCGCCGGCTGAAAAACTGGCGGCGTGAGCAATTCGGCCGTCCATCTGCACGTCCACAGCGAGTACTCGCTACTCGACGGCGCCTGCAAGATCGACCCGATGGTGAAGCGGGCGGCAGAGCTCGGCATGCCTGCCCTGGGCCTCACCGACCACGGGGTGATGAACGGCGCGGTCGACCTCTACAAGGCCTGCCGCAAGAACGACATAAAGCCGATCATCGGCCTCGAGGCCTACCTGGTCGACGACCGTACAGCGGTCCGGGAAAGCGTTCGTTACGAGCGCAACCACCTGACCCTGCTGGCCGCCAACGACAGCGGTTTTCGCAACCTCGTGCAGCTCAGCTCGGCCAGCTTCCTGGAGGGTTTCGCGCGCGGCAAGGCGAACGTCGACATGGAGCTGCTGGATCGCCACTCCGAAGGAGTGATCGCGCTCACCGGCTGCCTGCAGTCGCGCTTCTGTCAGCGGCTGATTCAGGACCGCCCCGACGACGCCCGCGCCCACGCCGACGAGCTGCTGGGAGTGTTCGGAGCCGAGCAGGTCTACTTCGAAGTTCAGAACAACGGCATTCCGGAGCAGGACAAGGCGAACCAGGGCATCGCCCGCATCGCCCGCGAGGTCGGCCGGCCGCTGGTCGGCACCGCCGACGTCCATTACCTGCGCCGCGAGGACTACGACAATCACGCCGCGCTGCTCTGCGTGCAGACCAAATCGACGTTGGAGGCGCCGAAGCTCACCTTCGATACCAACGAGTTCTTCCTCAAGGACTCCGACCAGATGGGCGAGTCGTTCTCCGCCTGGCCCGAGGCGATGCCGACGACGCTGGAGATCGCCGAGCGCTGCGAGGTCGAGATCGAGCTCGGCAAGCTGCTGCTGCCCCGCTACCCGACTCCCGATGGCGAAGAGCCGGAGAAGATGCTGCGCCGGATCGCCGACGAGGGACTGCGGCGGCGCTACGGCGACCCCGCATCGGCGGAGGCCCAGGAGCGGCTCGAGTTCGAGCTCGGCGTGATCGAGGAGATGGGTTTTGAGTCCTACTTCCTGATCGTCTGGGACTTCGTCCGCTACGCGAAGGAGAACGGGGTCGCGGTCGGTCCCGGACGCGGCTCGGCGGCCGGCTCGATCGTCAGCTATTGCCTCAACATCACCGATGTCGATCCGCTCGCCAACCGGCTGCTGTTCGAGCGCTTCCTCAACCCCGGGCGCAAGTCGATGCCGGACATCGACATCGACTTCTCGGTGCGCGGCCGCGAGCGGGTGATCCGCTACGTGGCCGAGAAGTACGGCCGCGAGTCGGTGGCCCAGATCATCACCTTCGGCAAGATGGCGCCGCGGGCGGCGACCCGCGACGCCGCCCGGGTGCTGGGCTTCGACTACGCGACCGGCGACCGGCTCGCCAAGCAGATCCCCGAGCCGGTGATGGGGCGCAATCTGAGCTTCGAGGAGTGCCTGAAACCGGGACAGGAGCTGCGCCAGACCTATGACTCAGACCCCGATGCGAAGCGGGTCCTCGACGTCGCCCAGGGGTTGGAGGGGATCATCCGCAACGCCTCGATCCACGCCGCCGCGGTGGTGATCGCCGACCGGCCCCTGCAGGAGATCGTTCCCCTTCAGCTCGCTGAGGACCGTCCGGCCCGCGAGGCGGCCGGGAACGGCAACGGCAAGGCGGAGCGCTCCTACAAGATCGTCACCCAGTACTCGATGGGCCCGATCGAGGAGATCGGCCTGCTGAAGATGGACTTCCTCGGGCTGCGCAACCTCGATGTGATCGAGGACGCGGTCGAGATCATCGAGCGGTCGCGCGGCGAGCGAATCGACATCGAAGCGATCCCGATGGACGACAAGCGCACCTACGAGATGCTCGCCCGCGGCGACTCGGTCGGCGTCTTTCAGTTCGAGTCCGACGGGATGCGCGACGCGCTGCAGCAGGTCGGCCCGACCGAGTTCGAGGACATCGTCGCGCTCGTCGCCCTCTACCGGCCGGGGGCGATTCGCTACATCCCCACCTACGCGAAGGGAAAGCGCGACCCGTCGACGGTAAAGCTGCCCGACGACCGCCTGCGCCCGATCACCGAGCAGACCTATGGCTGCGTGATCTACCAGGAGCAGCTGATGGAGATCGCCAAGCAGATGGCCGGCTTCGACCCCGCCGAAGCCGACGACCTGCGCAAGGCGGTGGGCAAGAAGAAGCGCAGCCTGATGGCGGGGATGAAGGACAAGTTCCTCGCCGGCCTGAAGGAGTCGAACACCGCCACCAAGGTCGCCAACGACCTCTGGTCGCTGATGACCGCGGCCGCCGACTACTCGTTCAACCGCTCCCACGCCGCCTGCTACGCGCTGATCTCCTACCGCACCGCCTACCTGCGCGCCAACTATCCGGCCGAGTACATGGCGGCGCTGATCTCGACCGTGATGACCACCAAGGACAAGGTCCCGTTCTTCGTCAATCGCTGCGACGAGATGGAGATCGAGGTGCTGCCGCCCGACGTCAACGCATCCGATCACGGCTTCGTGGTCTCCGAGAAGCGGATCCGCTTCGGGCTCGACGCGGTCAAGAACGTCGGCCATGCCGCCGTCGAGGCGATCCTGCGGGCCCGCGAGGACGGGCAATTCGGCTCGCTCTGGGACTTCTGCGAGCGGGTTGACGCCCGCGCCGTCAACAAGCGGGCGACCGAGTGCCTGATCAAATGCGGGGCATTGGACTCGACCGGCGCCAGCCGTCAGGGGATGCTGGAAATGCTGCCGGCCGCCCAGTCGGGCGGCCAGAAGGCGCAGGAGGATGCGCAGCTCGGCCAGGGCTCGATCTTCGACATCGACGACACGGCGGGCGGGCCCCCGGCCGGGGTCCAGCGGCCGCCGATCCCGGCCGCCGAGTTCGACCAGCGCGAGCTGCTGCGGATGGAGAAGGAGACGCTCGGGACCTACCTGTCCTCGCACCCGCTCGCCGACGTGCGCGACGCATTGCGGGCGCGCGTCGATTGCACGCTGGCCGAGCTCCAGAACAAGCCGGATGGCTCTTGGGTGACGGTCGGCGGCATCGTCACCGAGCTGAAGCGGATCCGGACCAAGAAAGGCGACCAGATGATGTTCGCCACCCTCGACGACGTCGAGGGCCAGGTCGAGATGCTGGTCTTCAACTCCGCCTACGCGTCCAATGCGGAGACGATCGATGCCGACGCCGTGGTCGTCGTGCGGGGCCGCGTCGATCACAAGGAGCGCGGGGAGACGAAGCTCGTGGTGCAGGAGGCCGAGACGTTCGAGCCCAGCCCCGAGGAGCTGAAGGCAGCCGCGATCGCCCCGCGCCGGGACGAGCCTCTCGTACTTCAGGTCAGCGCGGCCGACTTTCCACCGACCCTGCTCGAGGAGCTGAAGTCGGTGTTCGAGCACTTTCCGGGCGACACGGAGGTTCTGCTCGAGATGCAGACGCGAGAGGGTCCACGCACGCTGCGCTTCGGGTCCGACTTCAAGGTGCGCGATTCGAGTGCTCTGAGGGCGGAGCTGGACGGGGTCCTCGGCCCCGGCGTAATGGCGGCTTGAAACCGCTTGGCTTTCGGGCCCCTCGAGCCTAGACTTCCTCCCAATGCCGGCCAAGCAAACAGAGCAGAAGGCAGCCCGCGCGGGTGAGTGTCGTCGCTGCAGCGCCTTCTGCGACAAGCTGATCGAGCCGCGAGGTTGCGTCGAGATGGGGTGCCGCTATCTCTACAGCTACGTCGACATGCTCACCGGCACCCAGTTCGTGGGCTGCATGCAGAAGGTGTTCGGCGGCGAGGTCGACCTCGAGTCGGTGCTTGCCCCGGGCGGGTTCGGCGGCATCAAGATGACCGGCCAAGCGATGCCCCAATGCCAGTTCACGGTCGAGCGCGCCTTCGAGGGCCAGGGACGCGCCTACGACTGCGTCAACCCGCGCTTCTTCGACTGCACCGATGAAGGCCCCGAGGCAATTCGGGCTTTCGATCTCCGCGACGCGCTGCGTAGTACTTAGTCGCTCGTCTCTCGTCTCTAGTCGCTCGGGGTTGGAATCAGCGACCGCGGCACTCTCGAGCGACTAGCGACTAGCCACTAGCCACTAGCCACCTCTGTCCTTCAGCCCCCGCTCGCGCAGCCGCTTCGCCTTCTCGACCTGCTTTCGGTCCGGCCCGTGCTTGTCGGGGCCTGGGACCTCGAGCGGCGCCGGCAGCCCCTCGAAGCGCGGTTCGGAGAGGAAAGCGGCGAGCCCGTGGCGGCCCATCTCGCCGTCGCCGATGTTCGCGTGGCGGTCGCGGTGGGAGTCGAAAGGCGCTGCGGCGTCGTTGACGTGCACGCAGCCCAGCCTCTCCAGCCCCACCTTCGCGTCCGCCTCGTCGAGCACACCCGCGAGCTTCTCGGGGTTGGTGACGTCGAAGCCTTGTACGAACAGGTGGCATGAGTCGAGACAGAGCCCGAGCCGGTCGTCGCCGCCGGCAAGCTCGATCAGGCGCGCGGTCTGGTCGAAGTCGCGGCCCAGAAGCCCCTTGTGGCCGGCGGTCTGCTCGAGAAACAGCGGACAGCTCTCGGTTTGCTTCAGCGCCTCCTTGATCACCCGCGACGCGCGGCGCATCGAGCCCGCCAGCGGCTTTCCCTTCTGCGCTCCCGGATGCAGGACGACCCCGGCGGCGCCGATGCCCTCGCCGATCCACAGCGCATGGGTCAGCGAGTTCAGCGACTTGGCCCGCAGCTCTTTGTCGTCGGTGGCGCAATTGATCAGGTAGACGGCGTGGATCACCACGGCCTTGACGCGTGAGCCGTCCATCGCCTGGCGGAATTCGGCGAAATCCTCGTCGGTGTAGCGGGTCGGCCGCCACATGCGCGGGCTTTGGTTGAAAATCTGGATCGAGTCGGCGCGAAGCTCCTCGGCCCGCTCGATCGCATTGGATAGGCCACCCGCTGTGGAAACATGAGCCCCGATCAGCATGGATTCGGCATCCTAGAGCGGTTTCCGGTGTCTGGAGGACAGTGGTTTCGGAGTCCCAGATTGGGTTGGTTCAGGCATGAGTGGGGTCGATTCGGGCATTTGTGCCCATTGGCGCCGGCCAGGTTCGCTTAATCTTGCCCCTGCGATGGCGGACGATGAGGAGCAGCCAATTGAGATCGTCCTGCAGCCCGACAAAATGGCGGGCGTCTGGGCTAATTTCGCGAGCGTCTCGCACAGTGAACACGAGTTCACTCTTGACTTCGTCCGGCTCGAAGCCGATAGGTCCAAAGGGATCGTGGTCGCTAGGGTTTCTGTATCCCCTTTGTTCATTACGCAGTTGATCGACGCGCTGAGTGCTAACTGGGACAAATACGCTGAGAAGGCGTTGCCCAAGGAGATTCAGGAACGTGGCAGAGAAGATGATTCCGAAGATTGAGTTTCAGCCGTTGAAGCCGGAGACGATCTCTCCGGACACCCCCTTCGCCGACAGCACAGCGAGGCCCGTTCGCCCCGAGGTAGAGGACCTGGTCGCGGCTGTCTTTGCAAATTACTTTCGCCGAACTGCGGACCGTGCGGAACAAGTCCGTCTAGTTGAGGGTTATCGAGTCATGGCCGAGGAAGATCAGAGCCTCGCCGAGTCGGATATGGCCGCCGGCTTCGAGACGTTGCCCGATGAGTAGGGCGACCTCGTCGGGTGACCGATTTCCCGCGCCGCGGTCAAATTCACTGGGTTGATTTCAGCCCTACTAAGGGCTCTGAACAGAGCGGCAGACGGCCGGCGCTCATCGTCTCGAACGACACCGCGAATCAGCACAGTCCAGTTGTTGTCGTCGTTCCTCTGACCAGCAGCCAAACAGCCGCTCGTTTCCCGCAAAACGTCTCTCTTCCCGCGGGCAGGCCATTGCCCGACGCTGGCGTGATCCTCTGCGGGCAGATCAGGACAGTCAGTAAGGAGCGCCTGGATGGCTACCGCGGAGATCTCGAGGCTGCACAACAGGAAGCTGTCGACAAGGCCCTCGGGACGGCACTCGACCTGCCGATCTAACGGCTCAGGTCCGCGGCCGGGATGCGAGTTCTCGCACGCTGACTCGGCCGGTCCTCCATATCTCGAACGCCGTGTCGGACACGGCCTCCGCGCCGTGCTGGCGCCAGCCGTCGGGCGGGCGCCCGCTGGGAGCGAAGTACCACCAGGGCCAGGCTGCCATTTGGTGCCATAGCTTTCGCCCCTTGGACACCGCACCGCGCGCTGCGCGTACTCCGGAGTCCTCGCCGTCGTAACCGCAGTGTTCGGCGACCCCGTCCTCTTCGAGCCCGAGTATGTCCCGCAGTGCCGCAGCGAAGAGCTGCTTCCCCTTGGCGAGATCATCGGGCGTGAGCAGAGTGGCCGTCCATGGATGCTGGGTCTGTAGGGCCAGAGCAAGCCGAGGGGGCAGCACCGTCTCGATCGGCTCTGTTGGGGGCCAGAGTTCTGCGCCTCCCTCGCGGAGACGAACAGCATGGGCGTGGGGAACACCTAGGAGGTTCCGCGTGCCCGGCACCGGGCCGATCCAAGTTCCGGGTCGGCCGTCGCACATAGCGCGGGCGATCAGATCGGCGAGCTCGGGCCCTGGGGGAGGGGACCGAATTAGCCCCAGGCGGTCCTTATGAAAAGCCCTCGCCTCACCCAAACTTGTGTTGCCGTGCGACACGAGGAAACAACTTACGCCGAGCCCCGGTCGCCCTTGACCGTCTTTCGAGTTGCTGCCGGGCTGAAACAGATCGACCTTGCGAGGTCAGCCGGTGTGTGTCGGCAGACCGTGTCCCGGCTCGAACGCGGACACCACCGTCCCGAAGGGAGCACGGCTGCGGCGCTTGCCGCTGTTCTCGGCGTCGAGGTCGAGGAACTGTTCCCCGTCAGCGGCGCCGCCCCATCATCGCCCGAGCAGGGGCGACGCGATGCAGAGTAGCGGCGAGAGTCGACGGGAGGGCGCGGTGGATGGCGGCCTGACTGACGACAGGCGCCATGGGCTGGCGGGCGAAATCCGGAGCGCTGCAAGCCGGCTTGGCGAGGTACATCCGGCGTATTGGCCGCTTCGGGATCGCGCCCTGCTTCTGCAGATTCCAGGGCCCGACGCGCCGGCTGAGCGGGTGCTCTCAGAAGTCGAGTCGATCCTCAGCAGGGTGCAGGCGTGACGCACCCGCCTGAGTTCTCGCGGCTGCTCGGGCGAATCGGGGATTACACCGGCGGGCATACGCCAAGCCAGAACGGCCGGGGGCTTTCCTCCGTCGAAACCGGCTTTCCTCCGGCTCCGGAGCGTCTGCGCACGGAAGCCTTCCACGGCCCGGCCGGCGAGTTCGTGCGCACGATCGACCCTCACACGGAGGCCGACCCCGCGGCGACGCTGATCCAGCTCTTGCTGGCGTTCGGCAACGCCTGCGGCCGCGGTCCTGGCTTCCTGGTCGAGAGCGACCGGCACGGGACCAACGAGTTCGCGGTCATAGTGGGCTCGACCTCGAAGGCCCGCAAGGGCTCGTCGTGGGGACACGTGCGCCGGCTGATGCGCTTAGCCGACCTCGATTGGGAGATGCAGTGCATCGGCTCGGGGATCGCCAGCGGCGAGGGGCTGATTCATGCGGTTCGCGATCCGCAGGTCATTTGGCGTAAGGCCCGCACCAAAGAGGAGCGGGAGCGCGCAGACGGGGACGGGCGGATTGAGGACGAGGTCGACCCTGGGGTTGAGGAGAAACGATTGCTCGTCCTGCAGGGCGAGCTCGCCCAGATGCTCCGCGTTATGCAGCGCGAGGGCAACACCGTCTCGCCGGTCCTGCGCGACCTCTGGGATCACGGCAACGCCCGTGGAATGTCGAAGCATCAGCCGGAGAAGACCACGGGCTCCCTGGTCTCCCTGGTCGGCCACATCACCGTCCGCGAGGTGCGCCGGGAGCTGACCGAGATCGAATCCGCCAACGGGTTCGCCAACCGCTGGTTGTGGGTCTTCGCGAAGCGCTCGAAGCGACTTCCGCGCGGCGGTCAACTGGACGACGTCACGCTAGTGCCGTTGGCGGCCGGGATCGCGGACGCTCTCCGGCTTTCCCGAACCCGGGGGATGCTCGACATGACCGCGGATGCCTGGCAGGTCTGGGAGTTGCTCTATGAGGAGCTGAGTGAGGGCACCGACGACCTGCTGGGGGCGGTCACCGCGCGAGCCGAGGCACACGTGCGCCGGCTCGCTGTGCTCTATGCGCTGCTTGATCAGCAGGACCGCGTGGGTGTCGAGCACCTTCGAGCCGCGATAGCGGTGTGGGACTACTGCGAGGCCAGCGCCGCACACATCTTCGGCGGTAGGGTCGGCGATCCGTTCGCCGACAGGATCCTGACCGCCATCCGTGAGGCTGACGAGGACGGCTCGAGTCGCACGGAGATCCGTTCGCTGGTCGGCGGCCATGTCCCGGCTGAGGAGATCGATAGCGCTCTGCGGTTCCTCGCTGTGCGTGGACTTGCTCACGAGCAGGTCGTTGAGACGCCGGGCCGCCCCGCACACTGCTGGATACCCGGAGCCCGGAGCGAAGTGCGTGAGGCTTCGGAGCAAAGGCCCCCTTTCCTCCGACCCCCTAGGCACTTTCCTCCGGGTTTCGACAGTGCACACGAGTTGGAGGCGGCGACCGCGACGGCCGAACAGGAGGCCGAGGTCGAGCGCATCGCCGAGAAGTTCGGAGAGCCGAGATGAGGCGCTCGCTACCCGGAGTCAACTACGAGCTCGCGGCGAGTGTTCGACGGGTGAACAGCCTCTATGCCCGGGTTCCCGAGTCCCGTCGACCGGACGTGACCGGCGAGCGCTGGCAGGCCCTTGAAGCTGAGGTCGACGCTCGCTGTGGCGCTGGTGATCGCGATGGAGCGCTGCGCGCGATCAGCGAATGGGAGCAGCACGCCGAGCGCGTGCTTGCTCCTCTCGTGGAGGCAGGCTTGTGAGCGCCCCCGTGGTTCGCCTAGACGCCGAAAGCATTGAGGCCGTCGCCCGCCGCACGACCGAGCTGCTGCGCGAGGATGACCCGAAGCCTCTCGGGCCCGCCCTGATGACCGTCGCCGAGGTCTCCAGTCGGCTGGGACGTTCGGCCGATTGGGTTCGCGAGCACCGCGAGGAGCTGAGCGTCCGGGTGATCGGGACGGGTGAGCGCCCGCGGCTGCTATTCCCGCGCGAGGCAGTCGAAGCTTTGGCTCGAACCAGAAAGGCGGCGGCGCCGCCGACGACCACTCGTGCTGCTCGCCTTCGGGCTCGGCCACCGGCCGACCTGCTCCCGATCCGCGGGGAGCGCGGCGCGTGACCCTCTTGCATCAAAACTTCGGCTGGGGTCCAACCTTTCAGGCCCCGCCGGAGGCGCGGCCGCCCTGCAGGTCGCAGCGCCGGGCGGGATTCCCCGCGGGGCCTCCGGTCTCGCCCGGCGCGCAACTTCCCCTCGACCCGAAAGGTGCCGGTGCCCGATGAGCGAAGCAAGACGCCGCGGCCAAGAGATGGCAAACGAGCTGGCTAGGCGAGCGATCGAAGCGGCAGAGCGCGCCGCCGCCGAACAGGCAGGCGGTGAGAAGGGGGCCGAGCGCCTGCGCCGCGCTGCTGCCCCCGACGGCCGACTCAGCGTTGACGAGGCGCTCGCCGCCCTGCGCGGCGAAGTAGGCGAAAGCAGCGAGCCAATCAATCCGCTGGCTGAGGAGTACCGAGCGCAGAGAGACGGACAAGCGGCGTGGGTCCATGAGCGGTTGTTTGGGCAGCGCGCCAACGACGAACAGGAGGACTAGATATGCCGACCCCAAAGACCAAGATGCCCCGCGCGGTTCTACCCGAGGGCCTTGCCCTGCCAGATGATCTGGCCGAGGCAGACCGCCAGTTTGCGACGGCGCTGGAGCGCAAGGCAAAGGCAGAGCAGGCGGCAGCCAAAGCCCGAGCGGCGCTGGAGGCGGCACCGGCCGAAGATAGTGCAGCACTGGAGCAGGCCGTAGGTGCCGGCAAACCCAACCCGACCCCGAGCGTCGATCAGCGCCGGGCAGAGCTCGAGGTGGCCCAAGCCCGAGTGAGGACAGCCGGCGACCTTGCCCGCACCGCAGCGCGTGAGGTTGGCCGACTGCTTGGCGAGCACCGCACAGAGCTAGCTAGCCAACAGCGAGAACGCGTCGAGCAAGAGGCGCAAGCCGTCGACGAGGCGTTCGCCGAGCTGCGCCGGCGTCTCGAATGCCTCGCACTCGAAGCCGGGACCCAGCAAGCCCTGCACGCAAAGCCCCGGCCCGGCGCAAGCGCGGCGGCCGACCGGATGGGAACCGCAGGTCGACCGGCAAGCGCCGTGCTGCCGAGCTTTAAGAAGGCGCTCACCGTTCCGCCCGAGCTAGCGGCGCTAGAGCGAGCGATCGCAGAGATGACAAAGCAGAGCGTGCCGATTCGAGATCGGATTCTCGCTGTGGTTGGTGAAGGCAAGGCGGCGTGGGCGGATGTGGCTGCACAGCTGGAAGTCGGCGAGCTAGACGGCGAGGTCTGCGCCATCCGCGCTCTGCTGGTCCAAGAAGGACACTTGCGCTGGGCAGATGAGGACGGCGACACGATCCCGGCGCCTGGCTTCGGGTCGATCCCCGTCCGAACCCGCTACCTCTGGCCGGCGACTCCACCGCCCAGCGCAACAGAGCAGGCTCTGGCGGAGCATCGAAAGGCGGCGGCGTGACCCCTGGGGGGTGCCTCCCTCGCCAAGCACGCCTGACCGGCGAGGACTTGGATCGCGCGCGCCGGCCTCTGCATCCGGGGGTGACGGGTGAGCCGTAAGACGACCCGCTACACGCCGGAGACCCGAGCAGCGCTCATGGCCTCGATCGCCGCTCGGGTCGAGCTCGGCCTATCGCTGGCGGATGCCACGGTCGCCGAGGGTGGCCGCCCTGAAACGGTTCGCGGTTGGCTGCGGCGGGGTCGCAGCGACAAGGCGGGCACCTATCGCGAGTTCGCCACGGCCATCGAGCAGGCTCGCGATACGGCACAGAACCGGCCCGAGCCGATGGACGCCGACGAGCTGGCCTTGCGGGTCTCAGAGATGGTCCGGCGCGGCAGCGTGCAGGCCGCCAAGCTGCGCTGGGAGATGTTGAGGGCCCCGCAGGATGGAGAGGGAGAGGGGGTGCAGGATGCCGACGACGACCCGCTCGCCGAGGTCGACGAGCTCGCGCGACGCCGCGCCGAGCGAGCTTGACGCCTTCGCTCGCTTCTGCCGCCGCAACCTGACCGCCGAAGACGGAAGGCACTTTGTGCTTGAGCCGTTCCAGCGCACGATGCTGGCAGACCACTTCGGGGGGATCTCCGAGACGGTGGTGCTGATTGGAAAGAAGAACGGCAAATTCACATCCCTCGCTGCCCTCTCGCTGTTTCATGTGCTCTCGGTCCCGTTCGCCGAGGTCGCGGTCGTCGCCGCCTCACGCGATCAGGCCGGGAACCTGCTCCGGCTGGCACAGGGGTTCATCCGCCGCTCGCCGGCACTGGGAAGGCGGCTGCGAGTGAAGCAGCGAGAGATCACCAACGATGTGCTCGGCGGACGCATCCGCATCCTCGCCTCAGATGTGGACACCTTTGACGGTTGGCTCGGCACCCTCGGCCTGGTGGACGAGCTGGGCCGCCACCGATCCCCCGAGCTCTACGGGCTGATCCGGGAGGGGATCGGTCCTCGCAAGGGGCAGATGCTCGCGATCGCCACCGCGGGGGATGACGAGTCCTCTCCGCTCGGCCAGCTTCGCGCCAAAGCCCTGGCTATGCCGGGCCTTGAGCGCGACAGCGCCCACCGCTACGTCCGCGACGATCACCTCGCCTATCACGAGTGGTCGCTGGACCCCGACGCCGACACCGACGACCTCGATCTGGTGCTGACAGCCAACCCGGCGAGTTGGATCGACACAGATGAGCTGCGCCGCCGCCGCACAGCCTCAATGCGGCCCTGGCAGTGGAAGCGCTTTACCTGCGGGATCTGGGTGGCGGGCGAGAATGCGGCGATCTCCGACAAGGAATGGCGGGCCTGCGCCCGGCCCTTCCTTGAGATCCCGGCTGGCACCCGCGGTGTCTACGTCGGCATCGACCTCGGCTGGAAGCACGACCGCACAGCGCTGGTCCCGGTCTGGCGTCCCGAGGGTGAGGAGATCGTGCAGGTACACCCGCCCGTGATCCTCACCCCGCCCGGCGATGGAACCTCGCTTGCGGTCGAGGAAGTGTTCGACCCGCTCGAGGAATGGGCCGACCGCTGGCCGGGGCTGACGTTTGTGCTCGACCCCGCCGCCGACGGCGAGCACCTGGCGCAACGGCTTGATGCTGAGCTTCCCAATGTCACCGTGGCGACGCACTCGCAAAAGCATGGCCCCATGTGCTTGGCGGCATCGCGCCTCTCTGAGGCGATCGCCGCTGGCCGTATCGCCCACCCTGACGACCCCGAGCTCAATAGCCATGTCCTTTCGGCGTCCGCGCGCTCTGTCGGTGAGCAGTGGCGCTTCGGGAAGCAGCGCGGCAAGGATCAGCCGATCGACGGCGTGATCGCGCTCGCGATGGCGGTCTCGGCGCTGATCGGTGGGGAGCAGGAGCCGGTCCATGAGAGGTTCGTGTGGTGAGCGCTGAGGACTTTCCGACGATCAGCAGACCGCTTGCCCGGGGAGCGAGCCGCTGCCACGTGCTCGCGGTGCAGCCAGCGCTGGCAACGATGATCGCTGCCTGCGGGACTGCCTGCGGGAACTTCTGCGGTGATGCGAGCTATGAGGACCGCATGCGGGTCTGCCCCGAGCACGGGGAACCGCTCTGCCCGGACTGCCGCGAGATCATGCAGTCGTTCCTCGAGAGCGGTGAATGGGAGGGGGAGCACGGCGACCCTGAGACCTTCGGCATCCGCCTCACCGTTTGCCTTGAGCCCGACTGCCCCGAGACGATCCCGATCGGTCCCTGCTGGTGTTGGGAGCACATCAACACCTGCCGTGAGCCCGATTGCCCACACGGCGCGCACTACTGCGAGGCGCCCGTTCACTACTGCGATCGCCATGCTGCGCGGGACCAATGATCCTCCGAGCCTGCACTGTCTGCGGCGCTCTCAGCGACAAGCCACGCTGCGCCCAGCACCGCTACCGAGACAAGCGGCCGTCAGCCGCCAAGCGCGGCTACGACGCGCGCTGGCGGCGCTTTGCGCGCCGTTTCCTTCGCGAGCACCCGCGCTGCGAGTACCCCGGCTGTGGGGAGCCGGCAACGGAGCCCCACCATCTGGACGGGTTCGGCCCCAACGGCCCCCGGGGCTACGACGAGTCGAACCTGCAAGCGCTCTGCTCTCGCCACCACAAGCTCATCACCGCGCAGATGCAGCCGGGAGGATGGGCGGCGTGAGCGAGGCGCTCAGAAGGAGAGGATTCCTCTACTTCTTGCCAACGTCGCTCACACCGTGGGCGGCGGCAGATCATCGGCCAGGAGCTCGGCTACGGCCGCGAGGTCCACTAGGGATTGCCGCAACGCGTAGGGCGCCCCTTCCTCTCGCCGCGCTAGAGCCTCTTGGGCCCCGATCACGGCCCCCATGCGCGCGACCAGGTCGCCTTGATAGCCGGTGTGGTTCGAGTCGCGCTGGCGCTGCTGCGCGACGTCGACTCGCACTCGCTGTGAGACGGCAACCGCCACAGGCCGAAATTCTGCCTTACGCCGACGACGCCGATGCTTGCCAGCGACCACCACGAGGCGTAGAGTCGCGTCGACCAATGAATGGCGGCCGCGACGTGTTAGCGCCCGGCCGCCTGACGCCGAAGGATGAACTTCGACGCGTCGCGCAGGCTACAAGCCGCGCCTCTCGCCAAAGTCCACCCTTTCGGTGTCGCAACCGGAAGGAGCAGCAATGAGTGAATACACGTTGAAGGTCCCGGTCGAGCAAGTCGAGATTTTCCGAGCGAACGTCTATGGAGAGCTTGCCAGCCAAGGCGACACCCTGGACAAACGCGCGGGCACGCTCGCATTCCCCGATGGCGAGTCATGGTCGAAGTTTGTCGACGACGACGATTCGCAGAACGTCGCGGACAACATCGAGCGGCACGCCGTGGACGTGCTCAAGGCCACCCGCAACATCGCGGCGCTGGTCGAGGTCATGGAACAACTCGGGTGGACGAACCCGATCGAGGGAGACCTCGAGGTAACGGCCGACGCGAAGGTGCTGGGCTCGCTGATCAGGGGCGCTCTGACCGATGCCGGCTGCACCGTCCAGGAGATCACGGAGTCAGAGCCGTTCGAGCGCGAGGCCTTCAATGCGGCCGCCGCCCGGGGAGCTTGGCTCGCCGACCGTTGTGCTGAGGTCGGGGCGGTGGCGGCCTGATGGGCGAGGTACGAGAGTTGTTCCCGCTGCGAACGGCCGTCCAGGTACCCGGACACGACCTACAGGGAGACCTCGATGAGGAGCTTTCCGAGGCCATGCTGGCGTTGAGAAGGGCGGCGAACCTGATGTCCGACAACGATCCGCTTCGTCGCCCGATGCAGCGCTGCGCGGGGATCTTGGAGCGTCGCATCGTCCGGCGCCGGTTAGGTGGTCCTCTCTCCACCGGAGGGAGGCGCTGATGGCCCGCAAGGCAACCGGCAGTGTTATCGAGCGGACGGGGAAAGCGGGGCGCACCTTCGCGCTCCGCTTCCGTGCATACGGCCAACGGCGATACCTCACCCTCGGCAGCGCCGAGGAGGGCTGGGACCGCCCGAGAGCCGAGGCCGAGCTGCGTCACGTCCTCGCAGACGTGGAGAGGGGGATTTGGCAGTCACGCGAGCACTGGGACGGGACAGACGCGAAGCCTGAGCTGACCTTCCACGAGTTCGCGTCCCGATGGTTCGCGGATCGCGAAGCAGACTGGCGCCCGAACACTCTCGCCGACTACCGCTGGACGCTGGAACTGCATCTACTCCCCTGGTTTAAGGATCACCGGCTCTCGGAAATCACGGCCGAGGAAATTGACCGCTACGCCCACGCGAAGCGGCGAGAGGGTCGGCTCTCGAACAACTCGATCAACAAAACCCTGACCCGGCTCTCGCAGGTTCTCGAGCTGGCACTCGACTACGAGCTGATCGGCCGCAACCCGGCACGGTCGACTAACCGGCGTCTGCCCGGAGAGCGGCGTGCACGGTCCTGGGTGGAACCCGAGCAACTGCCGACACTGCTCGACGCTTGCGGCGGCGAACTTCGGCCCCTGGTCGCAACGCTGGCCGGCGCCGGCTTACGGGTCGGGGAGGCGATCGCATTGACGTGGAGCGACGTCAACCTGCCGACCGGCACCCTCACCGTGGCCGACTCCAAGACGCAGGCCGGTGTCCGCACAGTCGACCTACCGGACGGGCTCGCCGCAGAGTTGCGCGTCCACAAGGCACGTAGCTCAAAGACGGCGCCGGGCGATCCGGTGTTCCGCAACCAGGCCGGTCGACCGCAGACCGTCCGCAACGCGCAGGCCCGACTAGAGCCGGCGATACGGAAGGCCAACCGCAAGATCCCCAAGGGCTTCGACCCGATCAGCGAGGAGGTGACCCCCCACTCGCTGAGGCGAACGTATGCATCGCTGCGATTCGCGCTCGGCGACGACCCGGTCTACGTCGCATCGCAGCTCGGCCACACCGAGGGCGCCTTCTCGATGAGGGTCTACGCGAAGGCAGTGAAGCGCCGTAGCCGGCTCGCCGGAGACCACCTTCGGGAGTTCGACAAGGCGATTGAATGGGCACGAATGGGCACTAGCGCCGATTCGGGCTTGGAGTGGGAGGCCGCAATCGGCTTGCCAGAGCGGGTTACGAGGTAGGCCGCGCATGCTGTGGAAACATGCGCGCCGATCAGCACCGTGAACCAGGACCTCCGATTCCGCTTTGCCCCCTCGCCGACCGGTGCGCTGCACATCGGGGGCGCGAGGACGGCACTGTACAACTGGCTGGCGGCGCGCGGATCGGGCGGCAGCCTCGTGTTGCGGATCGAGGACACCGACCGCGAGCGCTCCACCCCGGAGAACGTCGAGCAGATCCTCGAGGTCCTTCGCTGGCTGGAGCTGGACTGGGACGAGGGCCCGATCTCGCAGGCCTCGCGCGCCGAACAGCATGCCGCCCGCCTTAAGGAGCTGCTCGACTCGGGGGCCGCCTACCGCGACACCGCGGCGGCGGAGGACGTGAAGGCCTACAAGCGCGAGCACGGCGCCGACCGCGGCTACCGGGGGACCCCCAGCGACGATCCCGGCGCGGCGGTGCGCCTGCACGTCCCCGACGATGGCGACACCGTGGTCGAGGACCTGATCCGGGGCCCGGTCGCGTTCCCGAACCGCAGCCAGGACGATTTCGTGATCGCCCGCGGAGACGGGTCGGTGCTCTACAACTTCGCGGTCGCCGTCGACGACGCCGAGATGGGGATCACCGACGTCGTGCGCGGCGACGACCACCTCTCCAATACACCGAAGCAGCTGCTCGTGCTGCGGGCGCTTGGCGCCTCTGAGCCCCGCTACGCCCACCTGCCGCTGCTGCACGGCCCGGACGGTCGCAAGCTCTCCAAGCGCCACGGCGCCGCATCGGTCGAGGAGCTGCGCGACGTGGGCTACCTGCCGGCCGCGGTGCGCAACTACCTCGCCCTGCTCGGCTGGGGAACGACCGACGACACGACCCTGATGGCGACCGATGAGCTGATCAAGCGTTTCCGGGTTGCGGACGTCGGCAAGGCGGCGGCGGTCTTCGACGAGCAGAAGCTGCGCTGGGTCAACGGCCGCTACATGCGCGAGCTGCCGCTCGACGAGTACACGGCGGCGGTCGCCGGCTTTAACGGCCGCGAGCCCGACGAGCGCCTGCGCGCAGGCTGCGAGATCGCCCAGGAAAAGGCGCAGACGCTGGCCGAGGTCTGGCCGCTGATCGGCTTCATCTACGAGAAGGCCGACGACGAGAAGGCCTGGCGCAAGGTGATGGGGGAGGGGGTCGCGGACCTGCTGGGGGCGGCCCGCGAGGCGCTTGCCGGGGCCAACGGGTTCGAGACCGCCGACGTCGAGGCGGCGCTGGAGCCACTGCCGGAGCGGCTCGGCGTCAAGGCCGGAAAGCTCTATCAGCCGCTGCGCGTGGCGGTCACCGGCACCAATGTCTCGCCGGGCATCTTCGAGACGATCTCGATCCTCGAGCGGGGCGAGGCACTACGCAGAATCGACGATGCGATCGGCCGCCTCGGCGGCGGCTAGCCGCCGCGGCCGCTAGCCTGCGCCGCTGCGGCATCTGGAACGTCGGCTGAGGGTAGTCGACCCGATTGAGAGGAGTCATTTTGCGTCCAACCATTTTTGCCCGCTCGATGCTGGCCGCGGCCGCCGTCACCGGTGTCGTCGCGATCGCCGGCTGCGGCGGCAGTAGCAGCACCGAGGCGAGCAAGCTTTCACTTTCCATCTCCGAGCAGGGCCAGGCGGCGAGCTTCAAGGCCCCCAAGTCGGCGAAGGGCGGGCTCGTCGACCTAAGCTTCAGCAACAAGGGCAAGGCCCCGCACGGCGTGCAGCTTGTCCAGTACACGGGAAATCACACCGCCGACGATGCGCTGAAGGTGGTTGGCTCCAACTCGGACAAGACTCCGGAATGGGTCCGGGCGCAGGGCGGAACCCCGGCGATCCCCGGTGGGCAGACCGACACCGCGACCCTGAACCTGCCGGAAGGCAACTACGTCGCGGTCGATTCGGCGGTTCTTGGCGGCGGGCCGGGGGGTCCTCCGGCGACCGCTGAAGTCAAGTTCACCTCCGGCGACACCGGCGACCTGCCGAGCACGCCCGCCACGGTGAAGGCGGCCAAGGCAGGGAAGGACAAGTACGCCTGGGACATCTCCGGCCTGAAGGCCGGAAAGAACACGATCACCTTCGACAGCGAAGGCTCCGACGCGCTTCACTTCATTCTCGCGGTGCCGGTCAAGGGCAAGGCGCCGCCCTTGAGCAAGCTGAAGAGCGATTTCGCCAAGGCTGGCAGCGGCCCCCCGCCCGCCTACCTGGATTTCCAGAACACGCAGGGCACTGCGATTCTGGATGGCGACAGCTCGCAGACGACGTCGCTGGAGCTGAAGAAGCCCGGGCAGTACGTCTTCTTCTGCCCGCTGACCGATCGAGACGGTGGCAAGACCCACGACCAGGAGGGCCTGCTGAAGGTCGTCACGGTCAAGTAACCGCGCGCCCGTTCGGGCGCTCGTACGGAAGTCCTGCAAACGGCCCGCAAAGCGCGGGCCGTTTGCTTGCTTGCACGCGTCGCTGACGGCTAAGGGAAGCCCGTACATATGCCGATGTAACGGACGAATCGGTGGCTGGGGAGGCAGTGCCCGGCCGATCCGTCCAGCTATGGCAACAAAGAGCAAAACGAACGGGCACGGCTCCGCGACCAACGTCGCGGCGCGCGACGAGGCCCGCCGCAAGGGAACCACCCCGGCGCCCGGCAGCCGCCTTGCCGAGGCATTCGAGGCCGTCGAGCGTTTCCCGGTCCTGCTCGAGTCGCGCGAGCGAGTGATGCGCGCCGCGACCGCCGAGACGGCACGGGTCGCCGAGATCATCGAGGCGGTCGAGTCCGACATCGCCCTGACGATGACGGTGCTGCAGTTCGCCAATCGCAGCGGCGGCCGCAACAGCGGCAGCGTCGCCAGCATCCCCGCCGCGGTCGACGTGCTGAAGCCCTCCGGCGTCCTCGCGATCGCCGGAACCGCGCCCACCTACGACTTCTTTGAGTCAAACGGCGGCTGGGAGCTGCGCCCCGAGTACTTCCGCCTCCACGCTCTCGCCAGCCAGCGCGCCGCCGACCGCCTCGCCCGCGCGGTCGGCTTCACCGACCGCGACGAGCTCGCGGTCCTGGCGCTGCTTCACGACGTCGGCCGGTTGGTCATAG
>JBBQBH010000001.1:0-134476 GCA_038317345.1 Solirubrobacterales bacterium | reverse complement strand
CCCGACTCCAGCCGGCCCGCGTCTTCGCCCTGCGATGATCCGGGCGTGGGCCTTGCTCGCCTGGCCGCTCTCGCCGTCCTCAGCGCCGGCTTGCTCGCCTCTTGTGGAGGCGGTAATGGCGATGGCGCAAACGAGTCGTCATTGCCCACCGGACACGGATCGGTCGCGGTGATCGAGGGTTGGGTGGAGACGCTCTCGAAAGGCGATGCCGAGGGCGCCGCCGGTTACTTCGCGCTTCCGAGCGTGGTCGAGAACGGCACCCCGGCGGTCACCCTGCAGTCGCACGCCGACGTCGTCGCCTTCAACCGCTCGCTGCCCTGTGGAGCGAGGCTGGTGAGGGCGAGCCCGGCCGGCCGCTTCATCGCCGCGACCTTCCGCCTCACCGACCGTCCCGGCGGCGGCTGTGGCTCGGGCGTCGGCCAACTGGCCCGCACCGCGTTTGTGATCCGGGGCGGCAAGATCGTGCAGTGGCGGCGGCTGCCGAGCGCGCCGCGCAGCGGTGGCGGTGGTCCGATCGTCTGAGCAGGTTGAAGGTCATGTTTGGATCGCCAAGGCGGCGGCGACCCGACTGGGCTGCGCACGGGAATCCCTAATAGCGGGTACGCAACATTCAGCCCGCTTTGCGGTTTATGTCATGCCGGCCCCAGACGCGATTGCAAGTACTGATATGAATTGGCCAATTCCAACTGTCCGACGGAGGTGAGGTTGTGAGGGAAGGATTCTCAATGGTGAGGTCGCGCGCGCGGCTGGTCGGCGTCAGCGTCGCCGCAACGCTGGCGATGGCGATGGTCTTCAGCTCGATCGCTTCGGCGGCCGGCGACCCGATCGCCACTGGCGCGGTCGCATTCAAGGTCAGCAAGGGCTTCAAGAAGACGTTGAAGCGCAACCACGTCCACATGGGGCCGACGAAGTTCAATATCAAGCCTGGTCCCAGCAGCCTCGACCCCGTCGCGGGGACTGGGACCGTGCAGCTGAAGGGCAAGCTCAAGTTCCGTGGACACGGCAAGAGTGTCGTGGCTCGCAAGCTGAAGGCCAAGTTCACGACCAACGTCGGGAACATCAAGGGTGTCGTCCGGGGCCGAAATATGACCCTGATGCGACTGCGCTCGAAGCCGAGCGGTGCCGGCGTGACCCGGGTCGGATTTGGCGCCCAGGTGACCGGGATCTCGGCCCGGCTCGGCAAGCAACTTGCCAAGGCCGTCAACAAGACACTTGGCCTGCATTCTCTGACGACCAGTCGCAAGGTCGCGAATCTGAAGGTCTCGGAGCAGCCGCAGACGGTTCAGATCGTCAGCGGGACGGCTACGGTCGATGTCCCCTTGACTGATCTCGGTGGATCGACCGCAACCACCAGCGTGACGGGCAAGTTGGATGCGCATTGCATCAGTCCATTTACCGGTGTGACTCCGATCACCCCGGCGACGCTGACACTGGTTCCGGCCCCTGGTCTGCTTGCCCGCTTCACGTTCCCAATAACGGGTGGGACGATCAGCCCGGCTGGTACCGACGGGGTTATCCAACAGTCCGGTGGAGTCCAGATCGCCAGTGATGAGGGACCCGGTGCCGGTCACACGGACTGCCCCGCGGCCAGCCCGGTCAAGACGATCCTGAAACAGAGCGATTTCGCGGTCAACCTGGGACTGAACAACATCCAGGCTCATGTGGTAATTGGCGGCGCTAACCCGCCCAGTTTCCTCGGGGGACCTGGAGACAAGGGGCTCGCGATTGGACAGGTGATTGACGCGAGCAAAGCCGTGGCCAGCGCCGATCCGGCTACTCACAAGGTCACCCTCAACGGAGGCGTGATCAAGAACAACGACGCCGCGACGCTGACGTTGAATTCGCTGTTCCCAAGGAGCGTGGACCAGCCGGCGTCACGGGATTTCGCCAATGGCGACGTGTTCGGTACCGGGGGTTTCACGGTTACCGTTCGTTAGATCAGGGAGTTTCCGTTTCGACGGGGCGGCTTCGGCCGCCCCGTCGTCGTTTGTAGGGTGCACGGTTCAGTCCGCGTGCACGAGTGCCGATAGGAGGGCATGGACGCCGAACACGCACGATTTCGGGGCCAGGCACGCTCAAACATGCGATGGAGCCTGTCACTTGCGACCGTCGGGATCTCGCTGGTGTCCTTGCTCGCCTTTGCGCCTACGGCATTTGGCGCCGGCGACCCGGTGCGGACAGGCAGCTTCCAGTTGAAGCTCTCGCAGGCGTTCAAGAAGCAGCTCAGCAATCACAGGGTCGCGATAACGCCGAAGTCGTTCGCGATCAAGAGCGGCTCGATCGACCCGACCACAGGAACCGGTTCTCTGACCCTGAAGGGCAAGCTCCGCTTCAAGCACGGTCACAAGAGGGTCGTCTACGGGCACCTCAACGCGACACTCGGGCCCGGCGGCGCGCTGAGAGGCGGCAAGACAAAGCTGTTCGGTCTCAATGGCGGCACCGTGACCCGCGACGGCTTCGGAGCCGATATCGGCGGCGTCGACCTCAACTTCGTCAAGGGAGCCGCAAGGAAGCTGCGCAAGGCACTCGATCTCAACCTGCTGCGCTCCGGCGATGCCGGATCGCTTGCGGTATCCGTGCAGCCGCAGACCGTGGAGGTCCTCTCCGGCACTGCTTCCGTCGATCCGGCCCTTGGCCCTGGGAGCGTCTCCTCGAAGCTCGCCGCCCACTGCGTCAATCCGAATACCGGTGTGTCGGTGATCGCCCCAGGCACCCAGCCCGGAGGCCCCAACACCACGATCTTCTTCCCGGTCACCTTCGGGACGATCAGCCCGACCGGGTTGAACGGCGTGATCCAGCAGGCCGGGGGCATCCAGCTCGCGAATGGCGGCGCCGGACTCCCGGCCGGCTGTCCGGCGTCGAACAACTTCACCATCCGGCTGAGTGATCTCAGCGTGGACCTTCTGAACAAGACTGTGTCTGCGCATGTCGCCCTCAGCGGCTCCGGTTCTCCTTTCGGCAACCTCGACGAGCAGGTCAGCTTCCCGATCGACATCGATGACGCCTGGGTCAACCCCGACCCGCAGGCGTTCGTCGTAACGGCCAACGGGACCGTGATCAGGCTGAACTCACCCGCGGCGTACCTCTTCAACATCGTGCTTCCGCAGCCCTCGCCCGGCGATCCGAGCATGCAGTTCGCGGACGGCGACGCGTTCGGCACCGCGGGCGTCACGGTTCAGGTCCGCTAGAACGACTCCCATGCGTCCACGCGGGCTACTCGTCGCGCTCCTGCTCGTAGCTGCGCTGGTGTTTGCACCGGCCGTGCTCGCCGCCGCCGACCCGGTTGCGAGCGGGTCGTTCCACCTCAAGCTCTCGCGCTCGTTCCACAAGCAACTGCGCAGCAACGGTGTGGCGATGAAGCCAAAGGTGTTCTCGGTCGAGCAGGGGTCGATCGACCCGACCACAGGAACCGGTTCTCTGACCCTGAAGGGCAAGCTCCGCTTCAAGCACGGCCACAAGAAGGTCGTCTACAAGAAGGTGACGGCCACTCTCGGGCCCAATGGTTTTTTGAAGGGCGGCGGCGTCAAGCTGTTCAATCTCCGGGGGGGCACCGTGGTTCGCAACGGCTTCGGCGCCGACGTCAGTGGAATCAAGGCGAGTTTCCGCAAGGGCGCAGCGAAGAAGATCAACAAGAGGTTGGGCCTTCATTCGCTGCATCGGGCCCGCGCCGGCTCGCTATCGGTCTCAGAGCAACCGCAGACGGTGGAGGTGACCGGCGGAACGGCGCACGTGGTCCCCGACCCGACCCTGACGGCGGGATCCGGCACGGTCGCCTCGAAGCTGTTCGCACATTGCATCAACGGCCTCACCGGCGCGACGGCGATCGGACCGGGCATCAAGAACCCACCTCTCTCCGCCCCTTCATTTGACCTCCCCGTCACCGGCGGAACGATCAGCCCCGATGGGGCCGACGGCGTCGTCGATCAGGCCGGTGGTATCCAGATTGCCAATGGTGGTGTCGGGGGCAGCTGCGCGTCGTCAACCGGAGTCAACATCCAGCAGACCAACTTCGCGAACAACCTGCTGAGCAACTACATCTCCTCGCATGTGGTCGTCGTAGGATCGGTCCCGACGGTCGGCGACCAGGGCGTGGTGATCGGATCGAACTTGGATGCCAGCAACGACACGGTGAGCGCCAATCCCGATGACCACTCGGTGACCGTCAAAGGGACCGTGATCCGGATCAACAAGGGCAGTGCGCTGGTCCTCAATCGGACGTTTCCCCAGCCGTCGTACAACGCCAGCATGGAGTTCGTGTCGGGCGACCTCTACGGGACCGTCGATCTGACCGTCACCACGCGCTAGGCGACGACTATGCTCGGCCTGTGAGCGCGAGGCTCAACAAAAGAGCTTGGTGTTGGGCCGAGCGCGAACTTAGTGTTTGATGAGCGCGAGGCTCACCAAGGGAGCTTGGTGTTGGGCTGAGCGCGAACTCCTTTTGTGATGGCGCGGCCGAGAACCGAAACCTGTTCCTGGTGTGGCGCCGGGGTCGAGGATTCCGACGGCATTCGGGTCTATGAGCCGGCGGGCGAGCGCCGCGCCGTCTTCTGCCGCCTCGAGCACATTGTCCCCTGGGCGATGCAGGGACCGCACTGGGAGGCAGGTCCGGTTAGCGAGCCTGCTGCGATCGACGAGTCACAGCAGCTTTGCTCTCAATGCGGCAAGGAGCTCGGTGAAATTCATGTGCTGCTTGTCCGCCACCGTGGCGAGCACCGTGTCGGGGATGGGTTCTGCTCCAGCGAGCACATGGCAGAGTGGGCGAAGGCCGGGGGGCGCTGGCAGTAGTTGATCCACCACCACCGAGCGCTCGGATGCCCCCGAGCCGCTTACCGAGTTTTGACCGTCGCCGGCGGACCAACGGCCCAAGCCGACAGGCCGCGACTCAAGCCTTGCCGGCCATGGCCCGATGGGGCCAGGATGTCCCACCCCAACCTCCGCTCGCTGATAACGCTTTTCGCTGCCTCCGCAATCGTCGCCTTGACGCTTGCACCGGCGGCGAACGCGGCCGGCGATCCGGTCGCAAGCGGCCATTTCGACTTGGCATTCTCGCCTGCCTTCAAAAAGCAACTGAAGGCGAAGCGGACCTGGGTCAGGGCGCGGGGAGTCTCGATCGAAGCGGGCTCAGTCGACCCGATAAGCGGCGTCGCCTCGCTGAAGCTCAATGGAAGCCTGAGCTTCCAGCACAGGCAAAAGACGGTCGTCTTCAAGAATCTCAGCGCGAGCCTCGGCCCTGGTGGAGCTCTCGAAGCAGGCGCGCTGAGCCGCCATGGGGTTTGGAAGCGTGCCGCGACGACCCTCTTCCAGCTCAGCGGAGGAAGCCTCGCTCGCGTGGGCTTCGGAGCGAAGGTCAGCGATGTGCAGGCAAGCTTGGCCCCGAGCGGAGCCGGGAGGCTCGGCCTGAGACTTGGGGTCCGCATGCCAGGTGGCAACGCCGGCTCGCTGGCGGTCTATACGCAACCTGAGACAGTGGCGGCGGTCAGCGGCTTGGCCACCGTGACGCAGGATCTCTCGCCGGGCGGCATAGTTCCCAAGCTTCGTGCCCACTGCATCGACCCGGTCGGCGGGGTGACCGCTAATGGAGCGGCAACCAACCCCGCCCCCGGCAGCTTCCTGATCCCGGTCGCGGGCGGGACGATCAGCCCCACCGGCTGGACTGCGGGCAAGGTCGACCTGGCCGGTGGCCTCGACGTCACCGTCGGTGGAACAGGCCTCCCCGCAGGTTGCCCCACCTCGGTGGTGGCGACGATCCACTTCGCCAACTTCGCGGTCGACGTCGCGCACACGTCGGTGCTCTCCGATCTCACCGTCGGCGGTCCCTACTCACCGTTTGGGAACTCCGTGATCCCGGTCGAGCTGCAGGGCAGTACGGCAAACGCGACGATGCTCGCCGATCCCAGCAATCATTCTCTGACCGCGAGCGGGGCGCAGCTGGGCCTCGACCCGGTGTCGGCCCTGATGATGAACAACCTACTTCCGCACGCCTCCGGCGGGTCGATCCCGAGCTTCAATGCCGGCGACCTTCTCGGCTCCGCCGACATGACGGTCCAGACTCGCTGAGCCGGTCGGTTATTTCAGCTTCAACACGCTGACGATGCCCGGCGTGATCGCTTGGCCACAACCCCTTGAACTGCGCCCGTCCGACCACCTTGGCGCTCTTTAGCTTCACCTTCTTCGGGGTGTCGGTCATGATGTGATCGACCTTGTGGTTGAAGTCAGCAGTCGTCCCGCTGGCGATGAATGGGTCGTTGGTGCAGCAACTCAACGGGTGGCTTGTGCTTCGCTCGACAAATCCCGCCTTGCGCACCACCTGGTAGGCCTGCGCGTCACCCGACCTCGAGCTCCTTCACCGAGCCGCCGACGACCACCTCGAGCGTGATGCGATGGCGGTCGGCGAGCGCCAGACCGCCCGGCCACACGGTCCGCGGTTTGCTCGGGCAGGGCTGGAACGTCACCTGATCGGCTCCCTGGTCGACCGCTCGGACCAAGTGGATCGGTCCGTAGATGAGGCTCACCCGTCCCCGTTCGGATGTAGGCACCCTGAGCACCACTTTCTTGTGGCCCTCGAGTACGGCCGGGATCTTCGTCACGAAGGCGGTGCCGATCTTGTCCGCTCGCCTGAGGTTCCTGCCCGAACCGAAGAGTCCGAACGAGCCCGAGACCGTCGACTGCTTGCGCCAGTCAGGTGAGCCTGGGCCGATGATCGCCTGATCGCCTCGGGCGACGACCCTGCGAGGCGCAGGCGTTCGCGCTGGCTTCGGCTTGGCGGCCGGTGAGCGGGCCGCCTCGCGGGAGAAGCGCAGGATCAACGCAGCGGTCTCGGCTGGCTTCTCGACGTTGGGCGAGTGCCCGGCGCCCAGGACCAATGCGGTTTGGGCACCGCTGACGCCGGCGTAGGCGCTCAACGCCTTTCGCGGATCGATGATCTGGTCCTCGGCTCCGAAGATGGCGAGCAATGGCACCCCCAGTGACGAGATCCGCCTATCGAGCGGCGACTCGCCGACGTAGGAGTCGAAGGCGCTGTGTGAGTCGTCGTAGGCCGTGTAGGTCATTCGCTTGACGTCGTCGACGAACTGGTCGGGGACGTCGTAGCCGGGAGCGAAAGCCTGCCCGATGGCCTTGCGAATCGTCCAGTCCATCTTCAGCCGCCACAGCGCCTCGCCGAGGACCGGTGTGTAGGCGGCCCGGGCGATCAGGTCGAGGCTTCCGTAACTGGTGTCGGGCTCCGAGTCGACGATCACCAAACGGCCGACGAGCTGGGGCGACTGCTCGGCGAGGGCGACGCCAACTGCCCCGCCCAGCGAATGCCCGACCACGGTCACCGGACCCTTGACCTGAAGGCGGTCGAGCGCCTGGGCGACGAGCTGCGCCTGGTCCTGCATCGAGTAGCCGTTGCTGGGCATCTCGGATCCGCCATGCCCGAGCAGGTCGACGGCAATGACGCGGTGCTGGTCGCGCAGGAGCGGAATCAGCTTCCACCACCAATTGATCGAGCACGTGTAGCAATGCAGGAGCACGACCGGCGACTTGCCCTTGATCGGCGCTCCCGCTCCGGTGTCCAGAACCTGCATGTCTCCACCTGGAAGCGGAAGAATCATCGCCCCGTCCACGGTCACCTTGGCGCTCTTGGTCTGGTGGTCCAGCACCACCGCGTTCAGGATCAGCAGCACGACCAGCGCCGCCAGAACCCCGAGCAGGACCTTCAGCCAACGCCTCATCCAGCGTCCGTGGCGGCGCCCTCGCGCGGGCCGAGGCCCAGCTCGTCGGCGTGCTCGGCCAGCGCGTCGATCACGACCTGGATGTGCTCGTCCATCTCGACTCCGAGCTCTTCGGCGCCGCGTTCGAGCTGGTCGCGTGGGACCGAGGCGGCGAAGGACGGCTGCTTCATCTTCTTGCGCACCGACTTCGGCTTCATCCCGTCGATGCCGGTCGGGCGCACCAGTGCGCAGGCGGTGACGAAGCCCGACATCTCATCGACCGCGTAGAGCGCCTTCGCCATCTGCGTCTCGCGCGGCACCTCCAGGAAGTCGGCGTGGCCGGCGACCGCGTCGATCACCTCCTGCGGATAGCCGAGCTGTTCGAGCTCCTTCAAGGCGTGGCGCGGGTGGCCGGTCTCGAGGTCGGGATAGCGCTCGTAGTCGAGGTCGTGGACGAGCGCGGTCACCGCCCAGAGCTCCTCGTCCTCTTCATAGCGGCGGGCGTAGGCGCGCATCGCCGCCTCGACCGCGAGCGCGTGTTTGCGCAGCGAGTCGGACTCGGTCCACTCGCAGAACAGCACCCAGGCGCCGTCGCGCGAAATCACGTCCATATGGCGCTGTTACCCTAGTCGCGCCCGCAGCCGTGCTGCGGCACACGGCGATGCCACCCTCGCAAAGCGTTCATTTGCGGGCTTTTCCCCAACTTCGCATGGAGAAATTCGTAATACAAGGCGGCGTCCCGCTCTCGGGGGAGATCGTCGCGGCGGGCAACAAGAACGCGGCGCTTCCGATCATCGCGGCCTGCCTGCTCACCGAGGAGGAGCTGCTGCTCGACAACGTGCCGCGGATCCGCGACACCGAGGCTCAGCTCGCGCTGCTGGAGCGACTCGGAGTCGAGGTGAGCTGGGTTGCCGACAACAGCCTGCGTCTCCGCGCCGCCTCGGTCACGGAGGCAACGGTCGACGAGGAGCTCGCGAGCAGGATCCGCGCCTCGTTCCTGCTCGCCGGCCCACTGCTGGCCCGCTTCGGAGAAGCGCGCATGCCGCCGCCCGGCGGCGACGTGATCGGGCGTCGACGGCTCGACGCGCACCTCGACGCCTTCCGCGAGCTGGGGGCGAGCGCCGGGGGCGATCGCTGGATCGAGCTCAACGCTCCGCCCGGAGGCCTGAGGGCGTGCGGCATCTTCATGGACGAGCCCTCGGTGATGGGCACCGAGAACGCACTGATGGCGGCGGCGCTGACGCCCGGCCCGACAACGCTCAAGAACGCGGCCTGCGAGCCCCACGTCCAGGACCTGGCACGGCTGCTGAGCAAGATGGGCGCTGAGGTGGAGGGGATCGGCTCAAACATGATGACCGTGCACGGGCAGGAGTCGCTTGGTGGCGCAAAGCACTCGATCTCGCCCGATCACATCGAGGTCGCCAGCTTCATGGGCCTGGCCGCGGCAACCGGCGGCGAGCTGCGCATCCGTGGGGCGATGCCCGAGGATCTGATCTCCGTGCGCCGGGCTTTCCGCCGCCTCGGGCTGCAGTCGATGGTCGAAGAGCCCGACAACATCCTCGTCCCCCCGGAGCAGAACCTGCGCGTCCAGGATGACCGTGGCGACGCGATCCCCAAGATCGAGGACGGTCCCTGGCCCGCCTTCCCGGCCGACCTCACCTCGATCGCCCTGGCGCTCGCCACCCAGGCCGAGGGCACCGTGCTGATCTTCGAGAAGATGTTCGAGAACCGGTTGTTCTTCGTCGACAAGCTGGTCGCGATGGGCGCTCGGATCACGCTTTGCGATCCCCACCGGGCGATCGTGAACGGTCCGAGCCGTCTTCACGGGGAGCGGCTCGAGAGCCCGGACATCCGGGCGGGGATGGCGATGCTCATCGCGGCGCTCGCCGCCGACGGTGTCTCGGAGATCGGCAACGTGCGCCAGATCGACCGCGGCTATGAGCGGATCGACGAACGGTTGCGGGGACTGGGTGCGCATATCGAGCGCATCAGCGTCGAGCGCGTCCCTGCCTAGCGGCGCCTGCAAACCGTCGCATCTCGGGGCCCTCGGTCAATCGTCTCGCTCACGTAGGGTGCCGCTACGCTCGCTTCGCCGATTGACTTGCGTCCCCCGACCTGCTCGGTTTTCGGCCCCGTTCGGAGCCTGGAAATGATCCATCCCATACCACCCGGAACTCGGGACATCCTGCCTGACGAGATGCGTGAGCTGCGCGAGCTCGAGCGGAAGCTGCTGGAGGCGTTCACAGGCTTCGGATACGGCGAGGTCGGTACGCCGACGATCGAGTACGACGAGGTGCTGGCCCGCGGCGACGGGCGCACCGCGGGTTCCGCATACCGGTTCTTCGACGAGCGCGGCGACCTGCTCGCCCTGCGCTCCGACATGACAATCCCGATCGCGCGGCTGGTCGCCGGCCGCTATGGCGGCACCGAGCCGCCGTTTCGCCTCTGTTACATCTCCAGGGCCTATCGGGCAGTGCGCCCGCAGCGGGGCCAGATGCGTGAGTTCACGCAGGCGGGGGTGGAGCTGATCGGTCCGCAGGCCCCCGAGGGGACCGCCGAGGTGGTGGAGGTTCTGCAGGCGGCGCTCGACGCGGTGGGGCTGGGGCGCGCCGTGATCGGGCTCGGCGACGCCGACCTCTACCGCCAGGCGCTGGCGGAGCTGGGAATCGAGGGCGACGCCCGTGACTCGCTGCTCGAGAAGCTCGCCAAGCACGATCTCGTCGGCCTGCAGGAGGAGCTGGAGCTGGCCGAGGGGATCGGCGACGAGCAGCGCGCGACTCTGGTCTCGCTCTCGCAGCTTCGGGGGGGCAGCGAGGTCCTGGAGCAGGCCCGCTCGATCGGCGGCGCGGCGGTGGAGCGCGCGATCGCGCGCCTTCAGGGCACATTCGACGAGCTGCAGCGGCGGGGTGCGGCGGAGCGGGTGCAGATCGACCTCGGCCTGCTGCGCGACCTCGGCTATTACAGCGGCGCCATCCTCGAGATTTACGACCCAGCCGTCGGCCACGTGATCGGCGGCGGGGGCCGCTACGACCAACTGCTGAGCCGCTTCGGCCGCGATCTGCCGGCGGCTGGGTTCTCGCTCTACCTGGAGCGCGTGCACGTCGCCCAGGCTGAAGAGGAGCGGGTGGACAAAGGTCAGACCGGGGAGGGGGCATGACTCCGACCAGCGTCGCCGGCGCAACGACCGCCCGCGCGGATGGTCCGTTGAAGCTCGCGGTGCCGCGGGGTACCCTCTTCGACAGCACCCTGGCGGTGCTCGATCGGGCCGGGCTGGACACCGACGGGCTGCGCAGCGACTCGCGCTCGATGATCTTCGATGGCAGCGGGGTGACCCTGGTCACGATGCGGCCCTCCGACGTGCCCACCTACGTCGAAGCGGGCGCCGCCGATCTCGGGATCACCGGCAAGGACGTGCTGCTGGAGCAGTCCGATCGCGTCGTCTACGAGCTTCTCGACCTCGGCTATGGGGAGTGCCGGATGGTGCTCGCGGGCCGCGAGGGAGACGAGCGGCTTGGGGAGGCCGAACGGCGGCTCGGGACGATGCGGATCGCGACCAAGTACCCGCGGATCGCGGAGCGTTACTTCGAGCAGACGGGCCGCCAGGTGGAGGTGATCGAGGTCAAGGGGTCGGTCGAGCTGGCGCCGCTGATCGGGCTCGCCGACGGGATCGTCGATCTGGTCGCCACGGGTCGGACCCTGGCCGAGAACCAGCTCGAGGTGCGCGAGGAGATCGCTCGCTGCACAGCGCGCCTGGTCGCCAACCGGGTCGCCCACAAGCTTCTCGCCGTTGAAGTCGACGATCTGACCGCGCGCCTGCGAACGGCGGCCGAGCGATGAGGGTCAGGCGCTTCGACTGGACGCAGGCGCAGGCGATCGCAGGCGAGATCCGCAACTGGGTCGCCGAGACGGCACCCGAAGTCGACGTCGAGCCGATCGCGCGCGAAGTGATCGAGGGGGGCGACGCGGCGGTGCTGGCGCTCACCGAGCGCTTCGATTCCCCGCACAACCCACCGCAGCGCCTGCGGGTCGAGGCCTCCGAGGTGGCGGAGGCGCTGGAGTCGCTCGATTCCGAGGTGCGCGACGCGCTCGAGCTTGCCGCCGCCAACGTGCGCGCCGTCGCCGAGGTCCAGGTTGACGACACGCCCCACAAGGTCGAACTACCGCAGGGCCAGGCGGTCGTGCTTGCCGACATCGCGGTCCGCTCGGCGGCTGTCTATGCGCCCGGCGGACGCGCCGCCTACCCGTCCAGTGTCTTGATGTGCTGCATCCCGGCCCGGGTCGCGGGTGTCGAGCGGCTCGCGGTTGCGACGCCTCCCGGGGAGGACGGTCGCGTGCACCCCGTGACCCTGGCCGCCTGCGCGCTCTGCGAGGTCGACGAGGTCTACGCGATGGGCGGCGCCCAGGCGGTGATCGCGCTGGCCTGTGGGACCGAGAGCGTCGAGCCGGTCGACGTCGTGGTCGGACCGGGCAATGCCTGGGTGCAGGAGGCAAAGCGCTGGGTGTTCGGGAGGGTCGGAATCGACGCGTTGGCCGGCCCCTCAGAGCTGATGCTGATCGTCGGCCACGACACCGAGCTCGAGTGGGCGGCGCTCGACCTATGCGCCCAGGCAGAGCACGGCGCCGACAGCCCGCTGATCGCAGCGGGGGTCGAGGAGGCTGTGCTGGATAGCCTCGCGGAGGCGGTGACCGACGCCGCCGCGCAACGCCCGAGCGTCGCCGATGCACCGCTTGCCCTCGTCCAGTTGCCGGACCTCTCGGATGCGGTCGCGCTCGCGAACGCCTATGCGCCCGAGCACCTGCAGCTGATGAGCGAAGACGCCTACGCGCTTTCCGGACAGGTGCGCACCCCTGGGTGCGTGTTCGTCGGTCGCGCCAGCGGGACAGCGTTTGGGGACTACGCAGCCGGCTCCAACCACGTGCTTCCGACCGGTGGAACCGGGCGCTTCTCAGGACCGCTTGGCCCGGCCGTATTCCGGCGCCGGATCGCAAATGTAAGCTTGCCCAGCTCCGCGGCTGCGGTGCTTGCGCCCTACGTGGACACGCTCGCGCGCGCCGAGGGGCTTCCCGTCCACGGCGAGTCAGCGCGGGCGCGCGAGTGATCGAAATGGCAAGGACCGCTACAAAGGAGCGCAAGACCCAGGAGACGGAGATCCGGCTCGAGCTCGACCTCGACGGCGGCGAGGCGGCGATCTCGACCGGGGTCGGCTTCCTCGACCACATGCTCGAGCTGCTTGCTCGCCACGGCCGCCTGGGTCTCCGCGTGGAGGCCAGCGGCGACCTGGAGACCGGCGCCCACCACACCACCGAGGACGTCGGAATCGTCCTCGGGCAGGCCCTCGACGCGGCGCTCGGAGATCGGGCCGGGATCCGCCGTTACGGGTCGGCGCTGGTGCCCATGGACGAGTCGCTTGGGGAGTGCGCGATCGACATCTCCGGTCGGCCCTACTGCGCCTTCGACGCCCGGCTGCCCGCGACCTCGATCGCCGGCTTTGACACCGAGCTCGCAGAGGAGTTCTTCCGCGCCGTGGCCAACAGCGCCAAGCTCACCCTGCACGTCTGGGTCCGCTCCGGCACCAACGCGCACCACATGATCGAGGCGGCGTTCAAGGCTTTTGCGAGAGCGTTGCGCGAAGCGGTATCCATCGATCCAGACGAGCCCGGCGTCCCCAGCACCAAGGGAACGCTCAGTGAATGAAGCGCACATCGCCATCCTCGACTACGGAATGGGCAACCTGCGCTCGGTCGAGAAGGCGCTCGAACACGTGGGCGCCGTCGCAGAGATCACCGGCGATCCCGATCGCACCGCGGCCGCCGACGGCCTGATCCTCCCGGGGGTCGGCGCATTTCCAAAGGCGATGGAGCGCGTGCGCGAGCTCGGCTTGGGCGAGTTGATCGCCGAGCGTCTCGAGTCCGGGGCTCCCGTTCTGGGCATCTGCCTCGGGTTACAGCTGCTGTTCGAATCGTCGACCGAGCTCGGTGGGGCGAAGGGCATCGGCCAGCTTTCCGGCCAGGTCCGTGAGCTGAACGCCGGGGACCTGAAGGTTCCGCACATCGGCTGGTCGCCGGTGCGCTGGGAGCAGCCGTCGCCGCTCACCGACGGCATCGACGACGAGACGCCCTTTTATTTCGTGCACTCCTTCGCGCCCGATCCGGCGCCCGAGCAGCTCCTCGGCAGCGCCGCCTACGGCGAGCGCTTCGCCTGTGCGGCGCAAAGCGGCTCGCTGTTCGGCGTCCAGTTTCACCCCGAGAAGTCGAGCACCGCCGGCCTGCGCCTGCTCTCCAACTTCGCCGGAATCTGCGCGCGGGTGGCAACCGCAGCGTGATTCTCTATCCGGCAATCGACGTCCGCGACGGTCACGCGGTGCGCCTCTTGCGCGGCGACTACGAGCAGGAGACTGTCTACGACGCCGATCCCGCCGAAGCGGCACGGCGCTGGGCCGGGGAGGGCGCGCGATACCTGCACGTCGTCGATCTCGACGGGGCGCGGGAGGGCCGTCCGATGAACCTGGGGGCAGTGGAGAGGATCGCCTCGGCCGTCGACGTGCTGGTGCAGGTGGGCGGGGGGCTGCGCAGCAAGGAGGCGATCGACGCCGTCCTCAATGCCGGCGCCGCGCGGGTCGTGCTCGGCACCGCCGCGATGAGGGATCGCGAGCTTGTGGGTGCGGCCCTGGACGCCCACGGCGAGCGGCTCGTGATCTCGGTCGACGCGCGTGGGGGTCGCGTCGCCGTCAAGGGCTGGACCGAGAGCGGCGACGTCGATGTGACGACGGCTGTCGGCGAGCTGAGCAGCGAGGGGGTTCGACACTTCGTGTTCACGCCGATCGACGTCGACGGGACGATGGAGGGGCCGAGGATCGAGGAATTGCGCCGGGTCGCCGATGCAACCGAGTCGGAGTTGATCTATTCCGGCGGAGTGGGGGAGCTGGCGCATCTGCGAACCCTTGCCTCCGAGGCCCCCTCCAACGTCACCGGCGTAATCGTGGGTCGGGCGTTGTACGAGGGGCGCTTCTCGGTCGCCGAGGCCCAGGAGGCGCTCGTTGGCCCTTGACGTCGTCGCACCGCTCGAGGGCGGGTAGCGAACTCCAGCGAGCGACGCGGCCCAACCGCTAGCCTGCGCTCGCCATGGCCACTCCCCTGAGCAGAATCGCGCGCCGCGGGCGGGTGGTGCAATGGGCGGCGATGTACGAGGCAGCGAAGGTCATCTACGGCCATGGCAGGCGCATGTACCGAAACCTCAGCCCGGCCGAGCGCGAGCGGCTTGGCCAGCTGGTGCGCAAGTCGCACGGCAAGCGCTCGAACCTGAACGAGCGCGAGCAGCGCCGCATATTCGAGCTGGTCCGCAAGGCCGTAACCGGCTCCTGAGCCGGGGCGGCCGATATACCTACCGGTATGGCATCCGCAGGGCCGACCGCCCCGGACCCCGAGAACGGAATCGGCAGCCCCCACGACGAGTTCGAGCGATTCGGCCCGCTGGTGCTACGCCGCCTGACCAAGGAAGACGGACGGGCGCTGATCCTCTACAGCCGCGCTGACGAGCCCGCCAGCATCGAGCAGCAGCGCCCTGTTGAGGGGGCCGCTCCGGGGCCCGCGAGGCCGAAGGAGGGGCCCGAAATGGGCAAGCGGCGGTTCAACGAGCTGCGCGGCGAGGAGGTCGTCTACGCGGTAAGCCGGCAGGAGCGGACCTTCTTGCCCCCGGAAGGTCACTGCCCGCTTGACCCGTCGCATCCCGGCGAACCTCCAACTGAGATTCCGTTTGAAAGCTTCGAGATCGTCGTCTTCGACAATCTCTTCCCTTCCTTCGAGCGGCCCGATGGGGCGACCGAAGTCGTCGTCTACACCGACCAGCATCACGGTTCGTTTGGCGGCTTGGCGCCCGAGCGCGCCGAGGCGCTGATGTGGGTCTGGCGCCAGCGCTACGAGGAGCTTGGTGCGCTGGCCGACGTCGAGTACGTGCTGATCTTCGAGAACCGCGGCGTCGAGGTTGGCACCACGCTGCATCACCCGCACGGCCAGATCTATGCCTACCCGTTCCTACCGCCTGTGCCAGCCCTCGAGCTGACAGCCGACCAGCGTCTCGAGGGATGTGCCGTCTGCACCCTGCTGGCCCGCGAGGTCGGTGAAGGCGAGCGGATCGTGCACGCGAACGACACCGTCGTCTCCTATGTCCCGTTCGCCGCCCGCTGGCCATATGAGGTGCACGTGGCGCTGCGCGAGCACCGCCCGAGCCTCGCCGCTTGCACGCCGGCGGAGCTGGCCGATCTGGCCGCTGCCCTGCAGGCCGTTACAAGCGGCTTCGACGAGCTCTTCGCGCGGCCGTTTCCATACGTGATGGTTCTCCATCAAGCGCCAACGGACGGACGCAGCGACGGCCATCTGCACGTCGAGTTCTATCCGCCCCTGCGCTCCGCCGACAAGCTCAAGTTCGCCGCCGGATCAGAGTTGGGGGCCGGAACCTTCATCATGGACGTCATACCCGAGAGCTCGGCGGCGGCGCTTCGCGACGCGATCTCCCGGGGCGCTTGAGCGAGCCTCGGACGAGTGGATCGCCGCGGCCGGAACGAGCCGTGGCCTTTGGGCCCGGCCGAGTCAACCTGATCGGCGAGCACACCGACTACAACGACGGGCTGGCGCTGCCCTTCGCGATCACCGAGGGCGTCACGGTTAGCGCCGCGGCGACCGGCGAGCAGCGCATCGAGGCCTTGGCGCTCGACCTGGGCGAGGACGATGCCTTCGATCTCGCGAACCCGTCGCAATCGGCCAGCGGCTGGCGGGCCTTCGTCCACGGCAGCGTCGCCGAGCTCGCGTCCGCCGGGGTGGATTTGGCCGGGGCCCGGGTCGAGATCGCCGGCACCGTGCCGCAGGGTGCGGGTCTCTCGTCCTCGGCGGCGCTGGAGGTCGCCCTCTGCCTCGCGCTCGTCGCGCTGACCGGCGCCGAGCCGCTGGAGCGGCGCAGCCTGGCGCGGCTCTGCTCGCGCGTCGAGAGCCAATGGGTCGGTGCCAGGACCGGGTTGCTCGACCAGCTCGCCAGCCTCTTCGGCGAGCGCGACGCCGCACTACGCATCGACTTCCGGTCGCTGGAGATCGAGCCGGTGCCGCTCGAGCTGGGCGGCTGGCGGCTGGTGACCCTGGACTCGGGCGAGCGCCACGCCAACGCCGAGTCCGGATACAACGAGCGGCGCGCCGAATGCGCGCGGGCCAGCGAAGCGCTCGGGATCGCGAGCCTGCGCGACGCGGATCTCTCGATGGTCTCCACGCTTCCCTCCCCGCTGGCCGAGCGGGCGCGCCACGTGATCGGCGAGAACGAACGCGTCGATCTCACCGTCGCCGCGCTGCGCGACGGCGAACTGGCCGAGGTCGGCCGGTTGCTCGACGCGTCACACGCCAGCCTTCGCGATCTCTATGACGTCTCGACGCCGGCCGTCGAGAATGCGGTGGCGACGCTGCGCCAGGCGGGCGCGGCGGGGGCCCGGGTAATGGGAGGCGGCTTCGGCGGCCACGTGCTCGGATTGATGCCGCCGCGGACGCCGGCGCCCGCCGGCGCGCATCAGGTGCGATCGGGCCGCGGGGCGCACCTGATCGAAGATTTCTGAAACGGTCTTTGCAGAGCAACGGGCGGGCGATAGTATCCGGGCGCGAGCATGGCGATTATGAAATCGAAGGATGCATTTGTGCAAACGAAAGCGCATTCTTAGCCGGACAGAGAGTCTCCGAACGGCGCCCAGATCGCGTCGCTCGGATGCACTGATAGGAGGAGAGGAAGATGTCGGATCACGATCCTGTTGATGATGCAGTCGAGCGTCTCGAATGGGACGAGCGTGGGCAGGACGACACGCCCGCCAGCCGCTTCCGGAGCTTCACGCGGCGCACGGCGCTAACCGGCGGGGCCGCGGGCGCCGCCGCGCTGATGCTCGAAGCCTGCGGAGGAGGCGGGACAAGCACGTCGTCGGCGAAGGCATCGAGCGTCTTCGGCTCGCAGCCGTCGTTCAAGTTCACGTTCGTCAACCACGTGACGACGAACCCATTCTTCGTGCCGACCAAGTACGGCGCGGCGGACGCATGCAGCCTGCTCGGCTGCTCATACCAGTGGACCGGCTCCGAGACCAGCAACGTGAACGAGATGGTCAACGCGCTCAACAGCGCGGTCACCGCCAAGGTGGACGGGATCGCGGTGTCGCTCGTCGATCTCCATGCCTTCAACGAGCCTGTCCAGAAGGCCCTCGACGCCGGCATCCCGGTGGTCGGGTACAACGCCGACGCGGCCGCCAACCCGCGGCTTGCCTACATCGGCCAGGACCTCTTCGGGTCGGGTCAGGCGATGGGGGACCACATCGTCAGTCTCGTCAAGTCCGGCCCGGTGGGGCTCTTCATTGCCACGCCCGGGGCACTCAACATCCAGCCCCGCATCGACGGCGCTCTGGACTCGATCAAGAAGTCGGGTGCGGCGATCACGACGGACACGATCGCCACCGGAGCCGCCGTACCGCATGAGCTCTCCACGATCGATGCCTATTACCAGGGCCACAAGGACGTCAAGGGGCTGTTCGCAGTGGATGCGGGAAGCACCCAGGGCGTCGCCCAGACGATCAAGAAGAACGGCCTGAAAGACAAGGTGAAGGGCGGCGGCTACGACCTGCTTCCGCCGATTCAGCAGCTGCTAGCCGACGGCCAGATCCAGTTCACGATCGACCAGCAGCCGTATCTGCAGGGCTTCTTCCCGATCATCGAGCTCTACCTGTACCAGGCATCGAAGACGCTCTCCGGAATAGCCAACGTCGACACCGGCCTAAAGTTCCTCGACTCGACGACGGTCGTGCCGTACAACAACACGAAGTCTCGCTTCGAAGGAACCTCCTCCGCCCCCGGCGTCAAGTAGATCGTGGCGGAGGAGACCGGCAACCAGGCTCCCCCGAAAGACGCGCAGCAGGGCCCGGCTCGTTCATCGAGCCGGGCCCTTGCCTCCGGCGCCTTCGGGATCGCCAAGCGTTTTCTGACCCTGCGCGAAGGCAGCGTGATTGTGATCACCGCCCTGACCTTCCTCTACTTCTCGGTCAACACGCCGGAGTTCTTCACTAACAGCAATTTCAAGAGCCTGCTGCCCTACTTCGCGCCGATCGCCATCCTCGGGGCCGGCGAGGTCCTGCTGATGATCAACGGGGAGATCGACCTCTCGATCGGGGCGGTTTACCTGTTCGCCCCGTTCCTGTTCTACGAGTTCACCAACGGCGGCCTCCCGCTCGTGCCCAGCCTGATCCTCGCGATGCTGGCCTGCATGCTGGTCGGCGCCATCAACGGGTTCTTCACCGCGGTGGTCGGCATCGCCTCGTTCATCACCACGCTCGGCATGCTGCTGGGCCTCGAGGGTCTGACGCTGATCATCTCCCACGCGCAGCCGGTGACGGCGCCGGGTACGACGGCGGGAGGGGAGATGGACACGTTCGCGAAGATCTTCGGCGGCGGCATCTACTCGGAGCTGATCTGGGCGCTCGCCATCGTCGTCGTCCTACAGGTGTTGCTGGTGCGGACGCGCTGGGGCATCTACTCGATCGCGGTCGGCAGCAACCGGCTCGGTGCCGCCGAAGCCGGGATCAAGGTGCGCTGGGTGATCATCCGCAACTTCATCCTCTGCAGTCTCTGCGCCGGCCTCGTCGGCGTGATGGAGGCCACGCGGACGACCTCGGTCCAGCCCGATCCGTCGGGAGCAAACTCGATCCTCTTCGACGGGATCTCGGCGGCGGTGATCGGCGGCACACTCCTGCTCGGCGGCTCGGGAACCGTGGTCGGAGCGCTGATCGGGGCGCTTTTCCTTGGCATCCTCCAGGACGGCCTGATAATCCAGGGCGTCAACGCCGACTATCTGAGCTTCTACCAGGGGCTTGCGATCATCGTCGCGATGACGGCCAACGTCTACGTCGGCAGGGTGCGGAAGGGGGCTGCAGTTGGCGGCTGAGCCCGATCCCGGCGAGCGCGTCGTCGAGCCGACCTCGGCGGAGGACGATGTCCTGCGCGTCGAGCACGTCCGCAAGCGCTTTGGCCCCACGGTCGCGCTGTACGACGTCAGCATGCATCTCGGCAAGGGCGAGGTCCTCGGCCTGCTGGGCGACAACGGCGCCGGCAAGTCGACCTTGATGAAGATCATCTGCGGCTTCCAGAAAGCCGACCGTGGTCAAATGTTCCTCAACGGCGAGCCATACGCGCCGCGCAACGTCGACCAGGCGCGGGCGTTGGGGATCGACGCCGTCTACCAGGACCTGGCTCTGGTCGACGAGCTCTCCGTCTACCACAACATGTACCTGCGCCGCGAGAAGACGCATGCGCCGCTGCCGTTCCTGTCGGTCGGCGAGATGAAGCGTGGGACCCGCGAAGCCCTGGATCAGATCGGCATCAACATGCCGCGGCTGGAGGCGCCGGTGGCCCGGCTCTCCGGCGGCCAGCGCCAGGCGATCGCGATCGCCCGGACCGTCTTCTCGGGCGCCGACATCCTGCTCCTCGACGAGCCGCTGGCGGCGATGGGGGCCAAGGAGGGGTCGCAGATCATGGAGCTGATCCAGCGGCTCAAGGAGGAGGGCAACGTCTCGATGATCATCGTCGCCCACAACTACATTCAGGTGCTCGAGATGTGCGACCGCGTCAACCTGATCCAGGCCGGGTCCATCTCGCTCGACAAGCCGTCCTCGGAGACCTCGGTCGACGAGTTGAACCAGATCGTCGTCGAGGAGTACAAGCGCGCCGGCGCCGAGGCCGCGGCGGAGATGGCCAAGAGCGCGCCGGCAGCGGGGGACGAAGGCCGCACGGCTTAGGGACGGTCGCGCGAGGGAGCATTGGCCTACGCGATCGGAATCGACTTCGGAACCGAGTCAGGGCGCGCGCTGCTGCTCGACCTCGAGACCGGCGGAGAGGCCGCTGTATCGGAGGTTGGCTATCCCAGCGGGGTCATCGAGCACGAGCTGCCGGAGACCGGAGTGGAGCTGCCCGCCGACTGGGCCCTGCAGGACCCCGACGATTGGGTGACGGTGGTCGAGGCAGCGGTGCCCGAGGTGCTCTCGTTCGCGGGAGTGGGGGAGGACGAGGTGGTCGGGCTCGGTGTCGACGTCACCTCCTGCACGGTGCTGCCCGTGACCGGCGACGGCGTGCCGCTCTGCAAGCTGCCGGAATGGCGCTCGCACCCGCACGCCTGGCCGAAGCTCTGGAAGCATCATGCGGCACAGCCGGTCGCCGACCGCCTCAACGAAGTGGCCGAGGAGCGGGGCGAGGACTTCCTCTCTCGCTATGGCGGACGGCTTTCCTCGGAGTGGTACTTTCCGAAGCTGATCGAGCTGTGGCTGGAGGACCGCGAGGTCTACGAGGCCGCCTACGGGTTCATCGAGGCCACCGATTGGATCGTCTGGCATTTGACCGGCAATGAGCGGCGATCGGCCTGCACGGCCGGCTATAAGGCCTGCTGGTCGGAGAGCGAGGGCCTCCCTTCGAACGAGTTCTTCGAGGCCGCCTACCCCGGCTTCTCGCATCCGGCCGAGAAGTTGGGAGCGGATTTCCACCAGCTCGGCAGCGCGGCCGGCAGCCTGCGAGCCGACGTCGCCTCGCGGATCGGTTTGAACGACGCCACACCGATGGCGGTGGGCAACGTCGACTCGTTCGTGTCCATGCCCGGGGCGGGGGTGGACGAGCCCGGGACTTTCCTGATCGTGATCGGGACCTCGATCTGCGACCTGGTCATACACCCCGAGGAGATCCGGCTTCCGGGGATCACGGGGGTCGTGCAGGACGGCATCCTGCCGGGCTTCTACGGCTACGAGGCGGGTCAGGTCGCGGTCGGCGACATGCTCGCCTGGTTCGTCGACGAGATCGGCGGCGCGGACGGCGCAGTGGGAGGCGAGGACCCCTACGAGGAGCTGGAGCAGGCGGCGGCCAAGCTGCGTCCCGGAGAAACGGGCCTCGTCGCCCTCGACTGGTGGAACGGGAACCGGTCGATCCTCGCCGACGCCGACCTCACCGGCGTGATCGCCGGCCTCACGTTGCAGACCACCAAGGTCCAGATCTATCGCGCGCTGCTCGAGTCGATCGCCTTCGGCAGCCGGCGGGTCATAGAGAACTTCGAGGAGCACGGCCTGCGGCTCGGCGACATCATCGCCTGCGGCGGGATCGCGGAGAAGAGCCCGTTGATGATGCAGCTGCTCGCCGACACCAGCGGCCGCCCGGTGCACGTGCCCGCCTCGAGTCAGATCCCGGCCCGGGGGGCGGCGCTGTTTGGCGCCGTGGCCGCGGGACACTTCCCGGACATCGAAGCCGCGATCGCGGCGACCCGTCCCGAGATTGCGCGCAGCTACGAGCCCGACCGTGAGGCGGGGCTGGTCTACGACGCCGTCTACGGGATCTACCGGGAGCTATACGAGACGCTGGGACGCTCGCAGGCCGAGCTGCTGCACAAGCTGAAGCGCATCGATCCCGGACCCGCGGCCCCCACGGGGACCGCCGCCTTGCCAGACTCGGTGGCCGGCAAATAGGACAGGAGGCACCACTGCCCGCCCAGACCAAACCGCGAATCGGACTGCTCGGGATCATGCAGGAGCTCTACGACGACATGATCCCCGGGATCACCGAGCACCAGGCTGCCTACGCCGAGCGGGTGCGCGACCAACTCGCGGAGGTTGCCGAGGTCACCTTCCTGCGCCCGGCGCGAAACCAGGACGACGTCGAGGCCGTGCTGCGGGAGCTGCAGGGTCAGGGCCTGGATGGGATCGCGATCGTGATGCTCACCTACGCCCCGTCGATGCGGACGGTCCGTGCCCTGATCGAGAACCCACTCCCGGTGCTGCTGGCAAACATCCAGCCCGAGCGGTCGATCACCGAAGCCTGGGGCATGGACGACCTCACCTACAACCAGGGGATCCACGGGGCGCAAGATCAGGCGAACGCCCTATTGCGCACCGGGGTTCCGTTCTCCGTGCTTACAGAGGACTGGCAGTCGCCGCAGTTCATCCAGGCCTTCGAGTCCTGGGCCCGTGCGGCCCAGGCTGTCACCGCGCTGCGGGCGACGAAGATCGCCCAGCTCGGCTATCCGATGACCGGCACCGGGGACATCCTCTACGACCCGCCGGCGCTGCTGCGCGCGATCGGCCCGATGGTGGTCTACGAGAGCCTCGGCGACCTCTACGCCCGCATGCAGGAGGTCACCGACGCGCAGGTCGAGGAGGTCGTGGCGCGCCATGCGGAGCTCTTCGAGGTCGACCCCGACCTGCCGCGCGAGGCCCACGCCTACGCGGTGCGCATGGAGCTGGCGATTCGAGGACTGCTCGAGGAGGGGGGCTACCAGGCGTACTCGGCTCACTTCGAGTCGGTCGGCCGCGACGGGCGCTTCGAGCAGCTGCCGCTGCTCGCCGCCTCCGACCTGATGGCCGACGGCTATGGGTATGCCGCCGAGGGCGACATGATCACGGCGACGTTGATGTGCGCGGCGCAGACGCTGATCGGCGACGCCAACTTCAGCGAGATGTACGCGATGGACTACGAGCTCGACTCGGTCCTGGTCAGCCACATGGGGGAGGGGAACTGGAAGGTCGCGCGCAGCGACCGCCCGGTGCGGCTGGTCGATCGCGAGCTTGGCATCGGCGGGCTGGGCAACCCGCCCACGACGGTGTTCTCGGCCCAGCCCGGTCCGGTCACCACCGCGGACCTGATTCCGCTCGAGGGCGAGGCATTCCGGCTCGTCGTCGGCCGCGGTGAGGCGCTGGACACGCCGGAGCTGCCCAACGTCGAGATGCCCTACTTCCACTTCCGCCCCCAGAGGGGCATGCGGCAGTTCCTCGACGACTGGCTGCGGCTCGGCGGCACGCACCACTTCGTCGTCAACCTCGGCGACCAGGTCGACCGCTGGCGGCTGCTCGCCGAACAGCTCGACCTCGACTACGAGGAGATCTGAGCGCGGCGATGCTGGAGACGCTGCGACAGCAGGTCCTCGAGGCCAACCTCTCGCTTCCCATCCATGGGCTCGTGACCCTGACCTGGGGCAACGCCAGCGGGATCGACCGCGAGAGCAACCTGGTCGCGATCAAGCCCAGCGGCGTGCCCTATGAGGCGATGACCGTCGAGGACATCGTGGTGGTGGATCTCGACGGCAGCCAGGTCGAGGGCGAACGCCGTCCGTCGACCGATACGCCGACCCACCTGACGCTGTACCGGGCCTTCGAGGAGATCGGCGGCGTCGTCCACACCCACTCGACCTGGGCGACCGCCTGGGCCCAGGCGGGACGCGAGATCCCGATCCTCGGCACGACGCACGCCGATCTCTGTGCGGTTCCGATCCCGCTCACCCGAGCGCTGACCGAGCGCGAGATCGACGAGGACTACGAGGGCGCGACCGGCCAGGTCCTGATCGAGGCGGTGGGGAACCGCGGCAGCGACGAGGTTCCCGCTGCGCTCGTGCTCGGACATGGCCCGTTCTGCTGGGCGAAGGACCCGGCGGCGGCTGTGGAGAACGCCGTGATCCTGGAGGAGGTCGCGCGGATCGCGGCGCTGACGATCACCCTCGAGCCGGGGGCGGGTCCCCTGGCCAAAGGCATTCGCGACAAGCACTTCAGCCGCAAGCACGGGCCGCAGGCCTACTACGGACAGACCTCCTGAGGCAGCCGTTGGGTTCGGGGATCGACCTCCCCGGGGGGTCCGAGCGGTGCGCGTGCGGGATGGCGCACCCGGTGGCGATCGACGAGATCGCCGTCGGCCCCGACGCGATCGAGCGACTCGCCGCCTACGCGGTGGCGAAGAGCTGGCGCAGCGCACTGCTGGTGATGGACGCCAACACCGAGGAGGCGGCCGGCCGGGGGGTCGCCCGCGAGCTCGAGCAAGCAGGGGTGGGCGTTGCGGCGCTTTGCTTCCCGAACCGCAGTGGGCTGGCAGCCGACGAGAACGCCGTCGCGGCGGTCCGGGCGCGCCTGCAGGAAGAAAGCTTCGGCGCCATCGTGGCGGTCGGCTCGGGAGTGCTCACCGACGTCACCCGCTACGCGGCCCACCTCGAGCAGCGCGGCTTCATCAGCGTCCCCACCGCGGCGTCGATGGACGGTTACGCGTCCAGTGTCGCGGCGATGGAGTTTGGCGGGGTCAAGGTCACATATCCGGCCCGGGTCCCGCTGGCGATCTTTGTCGAACCCGCGACGCTCGCCACCGCCCCCGCCGAGCTGACACGCTCGGGGCTCGGCGACCTGCTCGGCAAGGCAACCGCAAGAGTCGATTGGCTGGCGAGCCACCTGCTCTACGGCGAGGCGTTCTGTGCGGCGGTCGACGCACGGATCGTGGGACCGCTCGGCTACGCGGTCGCGCATGCAGACGCGGTGCTGGGGGGGGAGACGGCGGCGGTCGAGGCGCTGGCGCGCGGGCTGCTCGAGTCGGGCATCGCGATGGCGATGGTCGGCAGCTCGCGACCGGCGAGCGGTTGCGAGCATCACGCCTCGCACTTCTGGGACATGCTGGCGGCGCGGGGCATTCGCGACCACGCCCCGCACGGCCTCCAGGTCGGGTACGCGACCCACTTCGCGATGCGCCTGCAGCGCTTCGCCTACGCGGGGGGAGTGCCCGTGCTCGGCCGCCCGCGCGCCAGCGATCCCCTCGATGCCGCCGCCCGGCAGTGGCTCGGCGAGCCATCGCCCGAGATCGTCGCCGCGGTGGAGAAGAAGCAACGTTTCATCGCGGCGGGTGAGGAGAGGTGGCCACAGAGCGAGGCGCGCTGGGCGGCGCTGCGCGCCGAGTTAGGCGCGGCGCTGGAGGTCTTCCCGGCAGTCGAGGGGGCGCTTGCGAAGGCGGTGATCCCCGCCGAGCCCGGCTACCTCGAGGTCGACGCGGGCACGCTGCGCGCCACCTTCCACTATGCGAGCCGCCTGCGGGCCCGCTACACGGTCATCGACTTCCTCGAGGGTCAGGGGGCGCTCGACGCCGCCCTCGACAAGACGCTCGGCGCTGCTACCAGCGGTCTTGGACGTGGGGCCGGATGAGGCGGTCGTAGACCTCCCTCACCCCGGCGAGCTGCTCCTCGCTGAGCGGCGGCAGCTCGGCGCTGGCCGCGTTCTGGCGCACCTGCTCGGGGTTGCGGGCACCCGGAATCACGACGCTGACCCCCTGCTGGTCGATCACCCAGCGCAGCGCGAACTGGGAGAGCGCCATGTCCGGCCCGACCAGGCCCTTGAGCTCACGGACGGCGTCGAGGCCGACCTCGAAGGGCACCCCAGCGAAGGTCTCACCAACGTCGAAGGACTCCCCGTGGCGGTTGTAGTTGCGATGGTCGTTGGCGGCGAAGACCGTGTTCTCGTCGTAGCGGCCGGAGAGCAGGCCCGAGGCCAGCGGAACGCGGGCGATGATTCCCACGCCGGCATCGCGGGCAGCCGGAAGCACCTGATCGAGCGGTTTGAGGCGAAAGGCGTTGAGGATGATCTGCACCGTGGCCAGGTTGGGGCGGGCGATCGCGGTCAGCGCCTGGGCACTGGTCTCGACCGAGACGCCGTAGGCGCGGATGCGGCCCGTCTCGACCATCTCGTCGAGCGCCTCGAAAACGGCGTCGTCCGCATATACCTCGCTCGGTGGGCTGTGAAGCTGCACGAGGTCGATCGTCTCGACCCCCAGGTTCTCGCGCGAGCGGTCGTTCCAGGCGAGGAAGTTGTCGCGGTTGTAGTTCTCCGGCAGTTGATCGACGCGGCGGCCCATCTTCGTCGCCACCAGCAGCCCTGCGTCGGGATGGCGCGCGAGCAGCTCGCCGCAGAACTGCTCGCTGCGCCCGTCGCCGTAGGCGTCGGCGGTATCGAAGAAGTTGACGCCCGCCTCGACTGCGGCGTCGAGGGTCGCGTGGGCGGCATCGGCGTCGACCTCGCCCCAATCGGCCCCGAGCTGCCAGGTGCCGAGCCCGACGACGCCGGCCGAGTAGTCGAGGCGTTCCATTCTGCGCTGCTCCATGCCCCGATCCTCGCAGGTCAGGTTTCCTGGGGGAGAATGCCGCGATGACCACCGAGGTCGGGATCGTCTTCGACAACGACGGGCTGCTGCTCGATACCGAGCCATGCTGGACGCGCGCCCAGGAGAAGGTGTTCGAGCGCTACGGCCGCGTATTCGACCTGGAGGCGAAGCAGGCCCTGGTGGGCACGGCGCCAGAGACCGCGACACACGTGCTCGAGCGCCTGCTGCCGGGCAACGGAGCCCAGGCGAGCGCTGAGATGTACGACCTCGCCGTCGACGAGATCGCGGCGGGGGCGGAGCCCCGGCCGGGCGCGCTCGAGCTGCTCGAGGCACTGCGGGGGCGCTGGCCGCTCGGGATCGCATCGAACGCACCGCGTCGCCACCTGTTCACCGGACTTCAGCGGGTCGGAGTGAAGGATGCCTTCGACGGCCTCATCGCCGTCGACGACGTCGGGGTCCCGAAGCCGGCGCCCGACCTCTATCTGCGCGTCTGCGAGCTGCTCGGCATCGACCCAACGCGCTCGGTCGCTCTCGAGGACTCGCCGCCCGGCGTCGCCGCCGCGCGCGCGGCGGGGTTGTTCGTGATCGGCGTCCCCTCCATCTCCGGCGTCGAGCTGGAGGCCGACCAGGTCTTTGATTCGCTCGCCGATCCCGGCGTGCTGCCGGCGATCGAGAGGGCGCTCGCAGACCACGGGCCCGATGGCGGCTGATCGCCCCCTCGTCGGCCTCGACGTGGGCACCACGGGCGTCAAGGCGGTGGCGATCTCGTCACGGGGCGAGCTGCTGGGGAGCGCGGAACGCGGCTACCCGCTCTCGACGCCGCAACCCGGGTGGGCCGAGCAGGACCCCGAGGACTGGTGGCGTGCATCGCAGGCCGCGCTCGCCGACCTCGGCGCAGAACCGGCCGCGATCGGGCTCTCGGGGCAGATGCACGGCCTCGTCGTGCTCGACCGCAGCGACCGGGTACTGCGCCCGGCGATCCTCTGGAACGATCAGCGCACGGCCGCCGAGTGCGCCGAGATCGAGGAGCGCATTGGGCTCGAGCGGCTGATCGAGCTGACCGGCAACCGGGCGCTGACCGGTTTCACCGCGCCGAAGCTGCTTTGGCTGCGCCGCCACGAGCCGCAGACCTCCGAGCAGATCCACAGCATCCTGTTGCCCAAGGACTACGTGCGGCTGCGGTTGACCGGTGAGCATGCGATCGACGCCGCCGACGCCTCCGGCACCCTGCTCTTCAACGTCGGGAAGCGCCGCTGGAGCGCCGAAGTGCTCGACGCCCTGGAGATTCCGCAGGCGTGGCTTCCGCCGGTCAGCGAGTCGACCGAGATCGCCGGGGCGGGCGATCAGGCTGCCGGGGCGCTCGGCGCCGGCGTCGACCGGCCAGGGCTGCTCTCGGTCGTCCTCGGCACATCCGGAGTCGTCTTCGCGGTGCTGCCGGCCTATCGTCCCGACCCCGAGGCCCGGCTGCAGGTCTTCTGCCACGCCGTTCCCGGCACCTGGCACGCGATGGGCGTGATGCTGTCCGCGGCCGGATCGCTGCGCTGGCTTCATGACCTCCTCGGCAGTGCCGGCTACGACGACCTGCTCGACGAGGCGGCGGCCTGGCAGCCCGGGGTCGAGGGCCTGCTGTTCCAGCCGTACCTGGCCGGCGAGCGCACGCCCCATGCGGATCCATATGCCCGGGCTGCGCTGGTCGGCCTGTCCATACGCCATGACCGGGGGGCGATGGTTCGCGCGGTGATCGAGGGCGTCGCCTACGGGCTGCGCGACTCGCTGGAGCTGTTGCGGACGCTGGGCGTGGAGGCCGAGGTTGGGCGCATCTCGGGCGGCGGGGCGCAGAGCGAGTTGTGGCGGCGCATCGTCGCCTCGGTGCTCGCCATCCCACTCGAGCGGACGACGGGCGCAGACGAGGGAGCTGCCTTCGGCGCGGCGCTGCTCGGCGGCGTCGCGAGCGGCGCCTTCGCCGATGCCTCGGAGGCGGTTGCGGCCTGCGTTCGCGTCGTCGATCGGACCGAGCCGGAGCCGGCCTGGGCCACCACCTACGAGGAGGGCTACGATCGGTTCCGGCAGCTCTATCCGGCGCTGCGGCCATTTGAGGAGAGGTGAGCATGCAAGCAGACGCGCAGCCTGTGCGCTGGGGGATCGTCTCGACAGCGAAGATCAACGAGCGGGTTCTGCCCGAGCTGCGGGAGTCGAGCCAGATCGAGCTGCTCGCGGTCGCCAGCCGGTCGCAGGAGTTTGCGGACCGCTACGCGGCGAAGGAGGGGATTCCCCGCGCCTACGGCTCCTACGAGGCGCTGCTCGCCGATCAGGAAGTCGAGGCCGTCTACATCCCGCTGCCAAACTCGATGCACGTCGAGTGGTCGCTCAAGGCGCTGGAAGCCGGCAAGCATGTGCTTTGCGAGAAGCCCATGAGTCGGCGCGTCGCTGAGGTCGAGCGGGCGTTCGACGCCGCCGACCGGGTGGGGCGGATCCTCAGCGAAGGCTTCATGTATCGCCACCATCCCCAGACGAGGTGGGCGAAGGAGCTCGTGGTGGCCGGGGAGATCGGCGAGCTGTGCCTGCTGCGCGCGTCGTTCGGGTTCACGCTCGACCGGGCCGGAGACGTTCGCCTGAGTGCCGATCTGGACGGAGGCGCCCTGATGGACGTTGGCTGTTACTGCGTCAGCGGCACTCGCCTGTTCGGGGGCGAGCCGGAGATCGCGATCGGCCGCCAGGTCGTCGGGCCGAGCGGCGTCGACGTGCGCTTCACAGGCACCCTCGTCTTCCCGGGCGACCTGTTGGCCCATTTCGACTGCGGCATCGACGTTCCCGACAACAGCCTGCTCGAGGTGGTGGGCTCGCGGGCCACGCTGCGCATCCCACGGCCGTACCTGATCGGCGAGCCGGCGATCGAGCTGCTGCGCGACGGAGATGTGGAGCGCGTGGAGGTCCCGGCCGCCGACTCCTACCGCCTCGAGTTCGAGGACATCAGCGCCGCAATCCGCGGGGCCGGCGAGCCGCTGCTCGGCCGCGACGACGCAATCGGCCAGGCGCGTGCGATCGAGGCCCTGTACGGCTCGGCCGGGCGCGGCGGCGAGCCCGTACCCTGCGCCGAGGTGGGCGATGGCTGAGCACCGGTTCACATTCGGTCTCTGGACGGTCGGCAACCCTGGGCGCGACCCGTTCGGGGACCCGACCCGCGCGCCCCTGGACCCGGTGGAATCGGTCCACAAGCTCGCCGAGCTGGGCGCCTGGGGCGTGAGCCTGCACGACAACGATCTCGTGCCCCTGGGAACTTCCGCGGCCGAGGCCGAGAAGATCGTTGCGCGGTTTCAGGCGGCGCTCGAAGGGACCGGCCTCGGCGTCGGGATGGCGACGACCAATCTCTTCACCCACCCGGCTTTCAAGGACGGAGCCTTCACCTCCAATGATCGGGGGGTGCGTCGCGCGGCGATCGGCAAGGCGATGCGGGCAATCGACCTCGGTGCGCGGCTGGCGGCAGAGATCTACGACTTTTGGGGTGGTCGCGAGGGTGTCGAGGCCGGCGCCGCCAAAGATCCGAGGGACGCATTGGAGCGCTACCGCGAGGCAATCAACACGCTCGTCGAGTACGTCGTCGAGCAGGGCTACGAGCTGCGCTTCGCGATCGAGCCGAAGCCAAACGAGCCGCGCGGCGACATCTTCCTGCCCACCGTCGGGCATGCGCTGCACTTCATCACCACCCTGGAGCGCCCCGAGATGGTGGGCGTCAACCCCGAGGTCGCCCACGAGACGATGGCCGGCCTTTCCGTTCACCACGCGGTTGGCCAGGCGCTCTGGGCTGGAAAGCTGTTCCACATCGACCTCAACGCGCAGCGGATCGGGCGCTACGACCAGGACTTTCGCTTCGGAGCCGAGGACCTCAAGGAGGCGTTCCTGCTCGTTCGCCTCCTGGAGCGCGCGGGCTATGACGGACCCCGTCACTTCGACGCCCACCCCTACCGCAACGAGGATGGGGCCGGCGTGTGGGAGTTCGCGGCGGGGTGCATGCGCACCTACGAGGCACTGGCGGAGCGCGCCCGACACTTCGATCAGCTCCCCGAAGTCCAGGAGGCCCTCGCTTCGACCTCGGCAGGCGAGTTGGCCAAGCCAACACTCGACCCTGCAGACGGGGCGGAGGGAGAAGTATTGAAGGCTGAGGCCGACGGCCTCGATGCGCTCGCGGTCCGCGGCTATGCCAACGAGCGTCTCGACCAGCTGCTCACCGAGGTGCTGCTCGGCATGCGCTGACGCCGCGGGTACTTTCGAACGCGAAACACCCCGGATAGAGTGTCTGGGCAATGGCGAAGCGGCCAGCCGACAGGGCACCCGCCACGAGCGTCCCCGAGCGTCCGCCCGACGCCGCCCTGCGACGAGACCAGATGCTCGAGGCGATCCGCGAGCGCCATTTCCTGCACGTTCGGGAGCTCAGCGAGCGCTTCGGCATCTCCGAGGTGACGGTGCGCAGTGACCTCGACGTGCTCGATTCGCGTGGCGAGGTGTACCGGATTCGGGGCGGCGCGATCCCGCGCACGTTGTCCGAGCGGGAGCGGCCCTTCGAGGTGAGCGAGACGAGCTTCGCCGAGGAGAAGGTGGCGATCGGGCGGGCCGCAGCGGGGCTGGTCAGCGACGGGGATGCGCTGCTGATCGATGCGGGGACCACTGCCGCCGCCGCCGCGCGGGCGCTCAGCGCACGCACGGATCTCGAGAACGTCGTCGTGTTCACGAACGGGCTGAAGACGGCCCTGGAGCTCGAGCCGGGGAATCCCCGGATCACCGTCGTCCTGCTCGGCGGCACCCTGCGGCCGCTGCAGCATTCCCTCGTCGATCCGCTGGCCACGGTGATTCTCGACCAGATCAGGGTCAACACCCTGATGCTCGGATGTAATGGCGTCGACCCGGCTGCCGGTATCACCAACATGAACCTCCCGGAGGCGGAGGTGAAGAAACGGATGATCAGGGCCGCCGGGCGAAGCATCGTGCTCGCCGATGGCAGCAAGATCGGAGATGTAGAGCTCGCGCACCTGTGCCCGATCGACGACGTGGGCATGGTGATCACCGGTGAATCGGCGGACCCGACGGTTGTCGAAGCGCTGAGGGAATCCGGCTGCGAGGTACAGATCGCGGTTTGACCGCAGGCGCGGCTCCGCCGCTGTCTTGCGATTTAGAAACATTCTCCTTTCGAATGTATAAGCACCATGTGGTTGCGGGTAATGCCCTCATGTTCGACATCGGTCGGTCGTGCGGCGGAAGGACCCACGACACGACCCACAAGGAGGTGCACAGTGAGGAAGAGACTCTCGCATCACGGATCCCGTCGGGCATCGATGGTGGTAGTGGCGCTGGCGGGTCTGATCGCCCTTGTCGTCATCGCGGCCCCGGCGCTCGCCGGCGGGAAGGCAGGCAAACATTCCAAGCACAAGCACGCGCATGCGTCGAATGAGGTCACCGTGACCAAGGAACCGTTCGGGGCCCTGCCCGACGGAACGGCCATCGACCGCTACACGCTCTCCAACGGGAGCACGACGGCGAAGATCCTCACCTACGGCGGCATCCTCGAGCAGCTCTGGACGCCGGACCGGAAGGGGCACCGCGCGAACGTGACGCTTGGCTTCAAGGACCTCGCGGGATACCTGGGCGACGCGTACAAGAAGTCGAATCCGTACTTCGGCGCGATCATCGGCCGCTACGGGAACCGCATCGCCAATGGCAGGTTCACCCTCGACGGCACGGAGTACTCGCTCGACATCAACAACACGCCCAACAGCCTCCATGGAGGCTTCGAGGGGTTCAACGTGAAGGTCTGGGATGCCACTCCGGTCGAGACCGACCACTCGGCGGGCGTGAAGCTCCGGTACACGAGCCCGGCGGCCGAGGGATGCACGCCGAGCATGCCGAGTACTCCGCCCTGCACGACGGGCTATCCCGGCACGCTGACGACTGAGGTCGAATACACCCTCGACACGCACAACCGGCTGCGCATCGACTACAAGGCGACCACCGACGCGCCTACGGTCCTCAACCTCACGAACCATGCCTACTGGAACCTGGCTGGAGAGGGGTCGGGGACGATCTACGATCACCAGCTGAAAATCGACGCCGACCGCTATACGCCGGACGACCCGAACCTGATTCCGACCGGTGCCATCGATCCGGTGGCGGGCACGCCGTTCGACTTTGGCAGCTTCCATGCGATCGGCGAGCGCATCCGCGAGAACGACCCGCAGCTCGTGATCGGGCGCGGCTATGACCACAACTGGGTGCTCAACCGCCCGGCGGGCGATACCAGCCTGAAAAGGGCGGCGGTGCTGCGAGATCCCTCCAGCGGACGTGAGCTGAAGATCTCAACGACGGAGCCCGGGATTCAGTTCTACTCGGGCAATTTCCTCGACGGGACGCTCTACGGCACGAGCGGTCGTCAGTACCGGCAAGGCGACGGGCTGGCGCTGGAGACCCAGCACTTCCCGGACTCGCCCAACCACCCGAACTTCCCCTCGACCGTGCTGCGGCCGGGCGAGAAGTTCAACTCGACGACGATCTACGAGTTCGGAACCACGCACAAGAAGTAAGGGGCGATGCTCTGACCCCGACCGGCCCGGGGGAGCCCAGCTCCTCCGGGCCGGGATAGGGCCTGCGGGGGAGCCGGACGTGCGTCGTTACCCTGAGTCCCGTGGTGCTGAAGCGCGTCATTCCCTGCCTCGACGTCGACGCCGGCCGCGTCGTCAAGGGCACCAACTTCGTCGGCCTGCGTGACGCAGGCGACCCGGTCGAGCTGGCCGAGCGCTACGACGCCGAGGGCGCCGACGAGCTCGTCTTTCTCGACATCACCGCCTCCCACGAGGACCGTGAGACGATCGTCGAGCTGGCGAGGCGCACCGCCGATAACGTCTTCATCCCGTTCACGATCGGGGGTGGAATCCGATCGGTCGAGGATGCGCAGGCGGTGCTCGACGCCGGCGCCGACAAGGTGTCGGTCAACTCGGCTGCCCTGGATCGCCCAGAGCTGCTCGGGGAGCTGGCGGAGACCTTCGGCACCCAGTGCGTGGTGATCGCGATCGACGCCAAGCGGACCGGGCCCGACGGGCCGCAGACCTCATCGCCCAGCTGTGAGGCTCCGCCGGGATGGTTCGGGGACCTGAGCTGGGACGTCTATGTGAACGGGGGTCGCAAGCGGGTCGAGGGTCGCGAGGCGGTCGCCTGGGCGCGCGAAGCGGTCGAGCGCGGAGCGGGGGAGGTGCTGCTGACAAGCATGGATCGTGACGGCACAACCGACGGCTACGACCTAGAGCTGACCCGGGCGGTCGCCGACGCGGTCCCGGTGCCGGTGATCGCCTCCGGCGGCGCCGGTGAGCTCGGGCATCTCTCCGAGGCGATCACCGACGGCGGCGCCGATGCGGTGCTCTGCGCCTCGATCTTTCACTACGGGACCTACCGGGTGCGCGACGCCAAGCAGCACCTGGCCGAGCGCGGGATACCAGTGCGGCTCTGATGCAGAGGGCACGCCGGCTGCTTCGCGAGCAGCCGGAGCTCGCGGTGCTGGCCGCAATCGTTCTGCTGGGCGGGGGCCTTCGCTTTGCCACCCTTGGGCTGCAGAGCTACCGTTACGACGAGGCCGTCACCGCCGTCCGGGTCCTCCACCCGAGCCTCTTCGACACTCTCTCGGCGGTCCCGAACAGCGAGTCGAGCCCGCCGCTTTACTACGCCGTTGCCTGGCTCTGGTCACGTGTCTTCGGTATTGGTGAGGTCGGCCTCCGTTCGCTGTCGGCGCTCGCCGGTACGGCTTCGATCGTCGTCATCTACCTCGCGGCGTCGAAGCTCACGACGCGGCGGGTCGGTCTGATTGCAGCCGCGATCGTCGCCATCAATCCGTTCCTGATCTGGTTCTCGCAGGACGCCCGGGCGTATTCCCTCGTCTTTCTGCTCACCTGCCTGTCGTTTCTGTTCTTCGCGCGGGCACTGCGAGCCCCCGAGGAAGGACCCGGTCGAGGCGTGCTGGCGGGGTGGGCGCTGTTCTCCGCCCTGGCGCTCGCAACCCACTACTTCGCCATCTTCGTGGTCGCGCCCGAGGGCGCCCTGATGCTGTGGCGGGCCGTTCGGCGCCGGCAGGTCGTCATCGCCTGCGCCTGCGTGGCGGCGGCCGGAGCGCTGCTTTTGCCGATCGCCCTTCATCAGGCATCGAACCAGCATGCGCGCTGGATCGCTAAAGAGCCGCTCGAGCAGCGACTCGAGCGCTCGGCGGCGAAGCTGGTCGGCGACGACAACGGCGACGAGCACGGAGTCCGGCTGGCGGGTCCGTTTCCGCTCGTCCTACCCGCGGGGCTCGCGGTCGCCGCAGTGTGCCTCTTCGCCTTGCTCGCCGAGGGTCGCGAGCGGCGGGCCTTGCTCCCAGCGTTATGGGTGGCGGCGGCTGGGGTGGGGGCGCCTTTGCTCCTCGCCCTGGCCGGTTCCGACTACCTGGTTGGCCGCAACATGCTGCCGGTTTACGTGCCCCTGATCGTGATCCTCGCCGCTGGCTTCGGGGTCAGGAGGGCCGGTCTCGCCGGTCTCGGGCTTGCCGCGGCATTCTGCCTGCTCGGACTCGCGTTCACGATTCAGATCGATCGACTGCAGAAATATCAGCGTGAGAACCTCGCCAATGCGGCCGCGGCGATCGGACCTGCGCACGGCCAGCGTGCGGTCGTCGCCGTGCGCTACTTCGCCGACTGGCCGCTGATGTACTACCTCGATGCTCACCGTGCCAGCGGGTCACTGCCGCCGCTGCGCGAGATCGATTTGGTCGGGTCGAAGAGCAACGCCGACCGTTACGCGCGGCGGTTGCTGCCACGCCAGTTTCAAAGAGTCGAGTCAAAGCCGGTCTCCTGGAACTTCACGCTGACACGGTTTCGGTCTCGCAGGCCGGTCGCCGTACCACTGCGCATCCTCCGTCAGGGCCGCCTCATCGGAGGCGGCCCCGTCGCCTCGGTTCTCATGCCGGGCGAATAGCTCCTCGCGCCGGGCCGTGATCAGGGACCTTTCCCTCCGTGCTGCCCGCCTTTGGCGGGCTTGCCCCGTTGCGCCTTCTTGCTTGCCTTCGATGCTCGCTGCCTGGCTTGGGCCTGGCGCTTTCTGCGTTCGACCTGCCGCCGTCGCTTGTGCGCCGCCTTCTGCTTCTTCGCCTCGGCTCGCGCCTTGATCTGCCTCTTGGTCAGCGGTTGGAGTGCTGTGATGCTCGAGTAGCCGGTCAGATAGATGCGGCGGCCGTCGGATACCACCGGCGTGTAGGCGCCGGTTCCATAGTGGAAGACCTGGTGGCCGTTCGTCATCGCGAAGCCGTTCGTCTGCTTGGGAGAAAAGGTGGCGACGTAGACGGTCTCTCCGACCGCGCTCAGCGAGCCGATCACCGGCCCACCGGCAGAGTGACTCCAGCGCGTGTCCCCCGTCTTCGCGTCGAGGGCGTAGATGTTGCCGTCGATCGAGCCGATGTAAACGGTCGGCGGGGTGCTGGGGGTGTCGGCGACGGTCGGGCCCGAGTAGACGTAGCTGCCGGTCGAGTGGCTCCAGGCGAGGGTCCCGTCCTTGGCCGAGAAGCTGTAGACGCGATGATCGTTGTTGCCGCTGTACACGCGTCCGAACGCAACCGCGGGAGTCGAGTAGAACGCACCGGTGGTGCCGAGGCCGAGCCCCTGCGAGCTCGACTGCCACTTGATCTTGCCGCTGTGTGAGTTGAGCGCGTTCATACAGCCGCCATAGTCGCCGGCATAGAGAATGCCGTGCTGGTACGCGGGGGCCGCCTTGACCGCTCCGCATACCTGCGCCGTCCAGATCGTGTGACCGTTGCGCCGGTCTACCGCATAGATGACCCCGCCTTCATCGCCGAAGAAGACGCGGTTTCCAACCACGAGCGGCGAGGACTCAGAGCGCGACCCCAGCGCTTTCTTCCACACCGTGTGGCCATTCTTCGGGTCGAGGCTGAGGACCTGGCCCGGGACCAGATTGACGACGTAAAGGCGGTGATGCGAGTAGGTCGGCCCGGAGGCGTTGAGCTGGGCGACGCGCCGCTTCCAGAGAATCTTGCCGGTGTCGGCGTTGAGGGCGAACACGTGGCCGTTGTTGTCGATTCCGTAGACCGTGCCGTCGACGTAGACCGGCGGGAATTCGAGTAGCGGCTTGCTCCCGTAGGACCAAAGCTTTCGATATGGCGGCTTGATCCCTTTGGCCGGCAGGTAGCGGGTGCGCTGCGCGTTGTATCCGTAAAGGGGCCAGTTCACCGTGGTGCGCTTCGGCTTCTCCTCCTTGGGCTTGAAGGCCGCGTTCGCGTTGTGCACGTCAGGCGGTCGCCTCAGTGCCTTGTATGCGGCGTAGGCGCCGATCGCGAGCGCGATCACAACAAGCGCGGACCCGATCGCGACCGGCACCTTGTTTCGCCGTACGAAGGCGAGCAGTCGCGAGCGGCCGCTGGCGATGCTCTCGCGGGCGCTTCGCCAGCGGTTTGAGGGAGGCTTGTCGGGCATCCGGCGAGCCGATCATGGTACGGAAAGGGGTTAATGCCAACGTCAAGGCGAATCGAGGCTGATCTGCCGGCCGCGGTCTCCAGCGCGATAGCGGAGCTGGATCGCCTCCGCGAGGCCGCCGCCGGCGCGCCGCTGTATCTGGTCGGGGGCGCCGTCCGCGACCTGATGTTGCACAGGCGCCCGGTCGCCCTCGATGTGGCGGTCGAGGGAGACGCGGCCGCGGTCGCTCGGCGCCTGGGCGGCGAAGTGCTGGAGCACGAGCGGTTCCTGACCGCCGCGACAAAGCTCGGAGAATGGCAGCTCGACCTCACGAGCACCCGCACCGAGACCTATCCGGCGCCGGGGGCGCTACCCGAGGTCGAGCCCGCTTCGCTCGAAGAGGACCTGGCGCGGCGCGACTTCACCGTCAACGCGATCGCCTGGCCGCTTCAGGGCGAGCCGCAGCTGATCGACCCTCACTCGGGGCGATCCGACCTCGAGTCGGGTCTGCTTCGGGTCTTGCACCAGCGGTCCTTCGTCGACGACCCGACCCGGGCGTTGCGCGCGGCGCGCTACGCGGTGCGCCTTGGGTTCGAGCTCGAGCCGCGGACCGCCGAGCTGCTCCGAGAGGCGGACCTTGGCTCGGTGTCTGCGGATCGCCGCGCGGCCGAGCTGCTGAAGCTTGCATTGGAGCCCGAGGCGGCGCGCGGCCTTCAGTTGGCGGCCGAGTGGGGACTGGTGCGCTCCCGCCACGGAGCCGCGGAGCTGTTGCCCGCTGTCGATGCCCTGCTTGCGCAGCCGCCCTGGAGCGAGATCGCCGCCCGCCCGCGGGCGATGCTGGTCGCGGCGCTCGGTCCCGTCGGCCGCGAGGCGGAGTTGGCGGCCGCGGCGCCCTCGCGTCCTTCTGAAGGGGTCGAGCTGGCTCGTGACGCACGCCCGGAGGAGCTTGTCCTGGCCCGGGCGATGGGCGCTGAATGGCTAGACGACTACGTTCGCGATTGGCGCCACGTGACCCTGGAGATCGACGGCTCCGACCTGGTCGCGGGGGGAGTGCCCGAGGGCCCCGCGGTCGGGCACGGGCTCGAGGAGGCTCTGCGCCGCAAGCTCGACGGAGAGATCTCAGGTCGCGACGATGAGATGCGCGTGGCCTTGGAGGCAGCCGAGGAACGAGGAACGAGGAACGGGGACCCAGAGGACGACGATGGAGTGGCATGAAAGGGAGGGCGTGCGCTGGCTGCAGGCCGAGCTGCCGAACGCCATAACCGTCTTTTCGACTCGCCTGGGCGGAGTCAGCGAAGCGCCCTTCGAGACCCTCAACCTGGGCATCCTGACCGCGGACGACCGCGCGGCTGTCCTCGAGAATCGCTTGCGATTTGCCGCGGCACTCGGGCTTGCGCCCGATCGCATCCTGATGGGCCTGCAGGTGCACGGCTCGGAGCTGCTCGAGCACAGCTCGGACCAGGACCCCAGCCCCTACGCACAACCGGGTAGCCCCTTGGCCGAGGTGGACGGGCACGCCACCGGGATTCCGGGCCTGGCGCCGCTGGTTTTGGTCGCAGACTGCCTGCCTGTGGCGCTATCGGGGCCGGGCGGCGTCGCGATGCTGCACTGCGGATGGCGGGGTCTGGCGGCGGGGATCGTCGCCCGCGGTGCCGAGGCGCTGGCCGCCGAGGCTGCGGCAATCGGTCCCGGGGTCGGCCCTTGCTGTTACGAGGTCGGCCCCGAGGTGCTGGAGCGGTTTGCCGAGCTCGGCGATGGCGTCGCCGACGGGCGGATGCTCGATCTCGCCGAGGTGGCGCGGCGCCAGCTTCGCGCCGCCGGCGTCGAGCGGATCGAGAGCGCCGAGATCTGCACGAGCTGCGAGCCCGAGCTCTTCTATTCGCATCGCCGCGACGGGGAGCGAAGCGGTCGGCAGGCTGGCTTGGTCCACTTGCTGGAGGAGGGTTGATGCCGGGCCAGATCCACGGAGTGGATGCGCAACGGATCCGCGCCAACCTGCAGCGCGTGCGGGAGAAGGCGGGCGACGAGGTCGAGGTGCTGGCGGCGACCAAATACCTGCCGGTTGAAGAGATGGGAGCTCTGGCAGAGGCCGGTATCGATCTGGTTGGAGAGAACCGCCTCCAGGACCTCGAGGCAAAGCGCGAGCGCTGGGCCGACGCCTTCCAGTGGGACTTCATCGGCAATATTCAGAGCCGCAAGGTGAAGGCGCTGCTGCCGATCTGCCGGCTGATCCACTCGGTGGCCACCGACTCGGTGCTGGAGCAGCTTCGCCGTCACGCGGACCCTTCCAGGGAGGTATTGATCGAGGTCAACGTCGCCGGGGAGGAGGGCAAGGGCGGGTTGGCGCCGGCGGAGCTTGGTGCCTTCATCGAGCGCTGCCCGGTGCGGGTCGGCGGTCTGATGACGATGCCGCCGTTCAGCGAGGACCCGGAAGCCTCGCGACCGCACTTCGCGCGCCTGGCCGAGCTTGCGTCCGAGCACGAATTGGAGCGCCTTTCCATGGGCACGAGCCAGGATTGGGCGGTCGCGGTCGAGGAGGGGGCCACGATCATCCGCCTCGGAACGGTGCTCTATGCGTAGCGCCGCCGGCTCGCGCCGGTCATAATGGGGGGCAGGAATAGGCGTTCGGAAGCCGAAAACGCCCAAAGATGGCTGTTAGAGACACATGGCATCGCGCGCTGGTCTATTTCGGCCTCGCTGAAGACCACGACTACGGCCCTGACTACGACGAGGGCTACGAGCCGGAGACCGGCGCCGAGGAGGTGTTCGAATCCGGGGGGCGGCGCGAGCCGGCACCGGTACGCCGCCTTCCCACCGCCCGTCGCCGCCGAGACGAGATCGACGACATCTTCGCCGACGACGAGCCGATGGGCGGCAGCCGAACCGGCGTCCTGCGCCCAGTCGGCAACGGCGGCTCCGACGTCCAGGTCCACCTGGTGATCCCGCGAAACTTCAACGACGCCCAGCAGGTCGCCGACCAGTTCAAGCGTGCGGTGCCGGTGATCCTCAACCTGCAGACGACCGACCATGAGCTCTCCAAGCGCCTGATCGACTTCGCCTCCGGCCTCACCTATGCGCTTGACGGCGGCATGCAGCGAATCGCCGAGAAGGTCTTCCTGCTCACCCCGCGCAATGTCGAGGTCTCGGCCGAGGAAAAGGCGCGGTTGATCGACAAGGGCTTCTTCAACCAGTCCTAGCCGCTTTATCCTGCCCCGCATGGTCGTCGGGTTCGCAGGCTCCGGAAACATCGCCGCCGCGATGGCGCGCGGCTGGGCGGCCGGGGACGGCGGTCCCGAGCGGATGTTGTTCACCGATTCCGGCTCCGGGCGTGCGGCCACGCTCGCCGAGGAGGTCGGCGGTGAGGCGCTCGACTCCAATGCGGAGCTTGCCGAGCGGGCCGGTCTGCTCGTGCTGGCGGTGAAAGCCAACGCCCTCGAGGAGGTGGCGGCGGAGGCCCAGCCGGCGCCGGCGGTGCTGTCGCTGCTCGGCGCAACCTCACTCGACCGGGTGGCGAAAGCCTTCCCGGATGCAGCCGCGTTCAGGGTCATGCCCAATCTCGGGGTCGAGCTGCGCCGTGGCGTTCTCTGCTTTGCGGCCAATGAGGGCGCGGCGAACCAGCTCGTCGCCGAGGTGAAGGGCTCCCTGGAGCTGCTCGGCCGCCTGGTCGAGATCGACGACGGGCTCTTCGACGCCGCCACCGCGGTGATGGGCTGCTCGCCCGCCTACCTTGCGCTGGCCATGGAGGCGATCGCCGAGGCCGGAGCGGCCGACGGCCTCGATCAGCAGCTTGCACATTCGCTGGTCGTGGACGCGGCGGCCGGCACCGTGGAGCTGCTGCGGAGCCGTCATCCCGCCGACCTTCGCGACGCAGTGGCCTCGCCGGGCGGCAGCACCGAGGCTGGCCTCGATGTGCTCGAGAGGGAAGGGGCCGCAGAGGCCTTCACCGAGGCAGTGCGGGCCTCACTTGCGAGGATGCGGGGGTGACGATGATCCCCCTGGCCCTGACCAGAGACGACCTCGCCAGCTATGTGAACGCCCTGTTCCTCGTCTACATGATCCTGATCTTCTGCAACATCCTGATGTCATGGATACCGCGGATCCCCCGCAGCGCGACCCTGCGCCCGGTACTCGACTTCATCACCCAGACCACAGATCCCTACCTCAACGTCTTCCGGCGTCTGCTGAACCCGATCGGCGCCGGCGGTATGGCGATCGACATCAGCCCGATCCTGGCGATCATCGTGCTGGTCATCCTCAGGACGATCATCGTCAGCGCGATCATCAACCCGTGAACCTGACAGGTGGACGGGCTCGTGCCTGGCGTCTTGCCCTGTCGCTTTGCGGTGTCGTGGTCGCCATTGACCAGGGCAGCAAAGCTGCGATCCAGTCGGCGCTGGTGCCGGGAGAGCGGGTCTCGGTGTTCCCCGGCCTGCACCTGACAGACATCCACAACAAGGGAATCGCCTTCGGGCTTGCGGGAGGCGGCGGCGCCCTTCTGATCGTCCTCACCCTTGCCGCCCTGGGCCTGATCCTGGTCCTGTTCGCGCGCAACGCCACGCGCCCCGGTCTCTGGGTGCCGGTGGGTCTGCTCGCCGGCGGTGCATTCGGCAACCTCGCCGATCGGGTGCGAATCGACTCGGTGACCGATTGGATCGACTTTCCGCTCTGGCCCGCGTTCAACCTCGCCGACGTCATGATCATCCTCGGCGTCGCCGGGTTGGCGCTCGTTTTCATGGAGGAGCCGCAGGGGTGAAAAGTGTCCCCGTGGCGGAAATCGTCTATGTCGACGAATCCCTCGCGGTGATCGACAAGCCCGCCGGCCTCGTCGTCCATCCGGCGCCGTCGCATCGGGGCCCGACGCTGGTCGATCAGCTCGCCGACCTGCTCGGCGGCGGCGATCCGGAGCGACCCGGGATCGTGCACCGCCTCGACAAGGACACCTCGGGCCTGCTTGTCGTGGCGCGGACCGACGAAGCGCAGCGGGCACTTTCAGAACAGGTTGCCGCCCGCGAGGTCGATCGCGTCTACCTGGCGCTCGCCCGCGGGCACCTGGAGTCGAGAACCGGGACCATCGACGCGCCGATCGGGCGCGAACGCCGCACCCGAACGCGGATGGCGGTGTCGGGCGCCGGCGCCCGCGAGGCCCGCACCCACTTCACGGTCCTGGAGCTGCTGCCGGCCGACAGCTACCTCGAGGTCCGCCTCGAAACCGGACGCACCCACCAGATCCGCGCCCACTTCGCGGCCATCGATTACCCGCTGGTCGGCGATCCGACCTACGGAAAAGGCGAGGCCTACGGTCTGGATCGCCAGTTCCTGCATGCGCACCGGCTGGCCTTCGCGCACCCGACCACTGGCGAGCGTCTCGAGTTCACCTCCGAGCTCCCGGAGGATCTGAACGCGGCGCTCGAGCGGGCACGGGGCTAGCCGGGGCGCTGGCGGCCCGCGGCGCCTAGCGCGATACTGCGGGCGATGTCGCAGGAGAACGTCGAGGTAGTGCGCCAAGGTTGGAAGGCCTTCACCGAAGGCGGAATCGATGCCACCCTCGACTACTACGCGCAGGATTGTGTCTGCGAGGACTTTCCGGAGCTGCCAGATGCCGCGACTTCCTGGGAGGATCTCGTCATCGAGCCCGTCGAGTTCATAGATGCGGGCGACCAGGTCGTGGTTTCGGCTGCGATGCGCGGTCACGGCAGGGGCAGCGACACTCCGATGGATGCCGCCGCTGTCTTCGTCTACGAGGTGCGTGACGGCAGGATCGTCCGGGATCGCGCCTTTAGGTCGAGGACCCAGGCCCTCGAAGCCGCCGGGCTGCGGGAATAACGTCGCAGCGTTCTCAGATCTTCGCCTCCTGGAGGAAGTCGATGACCTCCCGGCCACACCGCTCCGGCTCGTCCTCGAAGAGAAAGTGGCGAACGTCCTCGAGCACCGCGAGCTTGGAGCCGGGAATATTCCTCGCGAAACGCGACGCGTAGTCGACTGGGAGGAACTCGTCGCCCTGGCCCCACAGGATCAGGGTGGGCACCCCGAGTGCCGCGAGCTTGCTCTGGTAGGGCCTCAGCTCGTCGAGGTCGAAGGAGCGGTACAGCTCGAGCATTCCGTGGCGGCTCTCCACCGTGGTAAACGCCTTCCAGTACTCGTCCAAGGCGCGCCCGTCGAATTCGGTGGAGGCCGCCTCGAGCAAGGTGGCGAAGCCCTCTCGGGAGAGGCTGTCCACGAGCGCCTCGCCCTGTATCGGGGTTCGCATCGCCTTGGCGATCTCGATCCACTCGATATCGGGAAAGAACCCGGTGTTGATGATCACGAGGCCGCCCACCCGATGCGAGTGATCGCAAGCCCAGCGCAGGCCGATCACGCCGCCGGTGTCGTGTACGACCAGGACGACACGGTCAAGGTCGGTCTGGCTGCGGAAGCGCTCGACTGCCTCGACGTGGCGTTCCAAGGTCGCGGGCGGATCGGGCGCCGAGTCGCCGTAGCCGGCAAGATCCGGCGCCAGGGCCCTGTGGCCCGCTGACGCAAGCTCGGGAAGCAGATGGCGCCACATGTAGGAGCTCTGAGGCCACCCGTGTAAGCAGAGGACCGGTAGGAGGTCCGCTCCCTGTGCGGGCTCCGCCTCTCTGTATGCAATCTCTCCGAAGTTCTTGACGGCCAGCTGCGGCACGCATGCAACCTATCGGCACCAGCTCGCGTCCACCTCTACACTGCCGCCGCACCGTTAACGAATCCCCGTCGCCGCAAGCGGGTCCTGCCGGAGCGCTGCAAATGAAGTTACTCCGGTCCCGTGGAAACGGCGGGAGACGCAGCAAAACGCAAGGAAAGGAACCACCCGGATGGCCGAAGTAGGCATCAAGGAGCTGCTGGAGGCCGGAGTCCATTTCGGCCACCAGACGCGCCGCTGGAACCCGAAGATGCGCCGCTATATCTACGGCGAGCGCGACGGGATCCACATCATTGATCTGCTCCAGACCGAGCAGCTGCTCAAAGAAGCGCAGGAGTTCGCCGCCGAGCTGACCCGCGGAGGCGGGACGGTTCTGTTCGCAGGGACGAAGAAGCAGGCGCGCGACGCTGTGCAGGAATGGGCCGATCGCTCGAAGATGCCCTACGTCAACCTGCGCTGGCTGGGCGGTCTGCTGACCAACTTCAACACGATCTCGCAGCGGATTGCCCGCCTGCACGAGCTCACCGAGCTACAGGAGGATGGGCGGCTCGAGCTGCTCCCGACCAAGGAGCGGATGGGCATGCAAGCCGAGCTGGCGAAGCTCGAGTTCAACCTCGGCGGTGTGCGCGACATGGAGCGCCTGCCCGACGCCGTGTTCGTCATCGATCTGAAGACCGAGGAGATCGCGGTGCGTGAAGCGGCGCGCCTGCGTATCCCCCTGATCGGCCTGGTGGACACCAACTGCGACCCGGAGCCGGTCGACTACGTCATCCCCGGCAACGACGACGCGATCCGCTCATGTGGGCTTGTGATCCGCGCCGTCGGCGAGGCGATCGAGGAAGGCTCCTCCGCCTGGCGCACCGCTGAGGAGCAGCGGCGCGCCGAGGAAGAGGCCGTGCGGCTGCGCGAAGAAGAGCAGCGTCGCAAGCGCGAAGAGGAGGAGAAGGCCCGCAAGGAGGCCGAGGAAGCGGCCGCCGCACAGGCCGCCGCGGCTCAGGCGGCAGCTGGGGAGCAGCCCGCCCCGCAACCGGCGCAGTCCTCGCAACCGGCGCAGTCCTCGCAACCGGCCCAACCTGCGCAGACTGGCGCTGAGCAAGGTCAGACCAAGCCGCCTGCGGAATCGGGTTCCGGGCAGCAGAAAGCTCCCGAGCCGCCGGCCGAGCCAGCTCCGGCGCAGGCAACGCCGGAGGGCGGGGACTCGAAGTGACGATCTCAGCAGCCGACGTAAAGGCCGTCCGCGATCGAACCGGGGCCGGGATGATGGATTCCAAGGCTGCGCTCGCCGAGGCCGAGGGCGACATGGACCGCGCGATCGAGATCCTGCGCGTCAAGGGGCAGGCCTCGGCGGCCAAGCGCGCCGGTCGCGGCACCGAGGAGGGCGTCGTCAGCGCCTACATTCATGCCAACGACCAGGTCGGGGCCATGGTCGAGGTGCAGTGCGAGACCGACTTCGTGGCCCGCAGCGAAGCGTTCAAGGACTTCGCCTATGAGGTCGCCCTGCACATCGCCGGCGCCGGCGCCCGTTACGTCTCCGCGGAAGACATTCCGGAGGCCGAGCGAGAGGCGGAGCGCCGGGTGCAGGAGCAGGTTGCGCGCGAGGAGGGGTTGCCCGAGGAGAAGCTCGAACAGATCGTCGAGGGGCGACTTGCGAAGTGGGAGAAGGAGATCGTGCTGCTCGACCAGGAGCACATCAACACCGACAAGCACGAGACCAGGACGATCGAAGAGCTGCGCCAGAACATCGCCTCGAAGACAAGTGAGAACGTGCGCATTGCCCGCTTTGCCTACTTCCGGGTCGGAGAGGACTAAGCCGGCCGACGCGAGCGGCGAGCGCGATGGCATCTTCTGAGCCGCAATTCCGCCGCATCCTCCTGAAGCTCTCCGGGGAGGCTCTGATGGGGGACCTCGAGTACGGCACCGACGCCCAGCAGGTGGAGCGGATCGCCGAGCAGATACGGACCACCCGGGCGCGCGGAGTCGAGGTCTCGGTCGTGGTCGGCGCCGGCAACATCTACCGGGGCCTGGCGGCGGCGGCGCGGGGGATGGACCGGGCGACCGGCGACTACATGGGAATGCTCGCAACGGTGCTCAATGCGCTCACACTTCAGGACGCACTGGAGAAGCTCGGCGAGCACACGCGGGTGCTCTCCGCGATCGACGTTCAGGAGGTCGCCGAGCCGTACATCCGCCGCCGCGCGATGCGCCACCTCGAGAAGGGGCGCATCGTGATCTTCGCGGCCGGCACCGGCAACCCGTTCTTCACCACCGACACCGCCGCCGCGTTGCGGGCGCTGGAGATCCGCGCCGAGGCGATCTTGATGGCGAAGAACGGGGTCGAGGGCGTCTATGACGCCGATCCGGCGTCCAACCCCGACGCCCGCTTCATCCCCGAGCTCACCCACCGCGAGGCGATCGAGCGCGGCCTCAAGGTGATGGATTCGACGGCGCTCTCGCTGTGCATGGACAACGACCTGCCGATCTACGTCTTCAACATGGCCGACGAGCACAACATAGATAGGATCGTGTCCGGTGAGAGGGTCGGGACGCTGGTCTCCAGCGGACCTGCCCGCTAGCCCTGGGAGTGACCGATGGCCGAGATGATCGACGAGTTCCTCGCTGACGCCAAAGAGCGGATGCGCAAGTCGGTCGAGTCGACCCGCGGCGAGCTGGCGACGGTGCGTACCGGGCGCGCCTCGCCGCACCTTCTGGACCGGATCACGGTCGACTACTACGGCGCCCCGACCGACCTGCGGCAGCTGGCGAGCATCGCGACGACCGACGCGCGCTTGCTGACTCTGACGCCGTTCGACAAGTCGGCGATCGCGTCGATCGAGAAGTCGATCCTGGAGTCCGACGTCGGCCTGACGCCGAACAACGACGGCAACGTGATCCGCCTCCAGATTCCCGAGCTGACCGAGGACCGCCGCAAGGAGATGGTCAAGGTCGTACATGGGGTCGCCGAGGAGGGCCGTGTCGCGGTGCGCAACATCCGCCGCGACGTGATGGCCGACCTGCGCGAGCTGAAGAAAGAGGGTGAGACCGGCTCGGACGAAGAGCACCGGGCGGAAAGTGAGCTTCAGAAGCTCACCGACGAGGCGATCGGCGAGATCGATGGCCTCCTCAAGGGAAAAGAAGAAGAAATCCTTGAGGTCTGAGACGGGCGCCGGCGGGGAGGCGTCCCCGGCGCGCTACGTCGCAATCATCACCGACGGCAACGGCCGCTGGGCGCAACAACGCGGCCTGCCGGTCAACGAGGGCCATGAGGCCGGGGCCGACAACGTCAAGGCGCGGCTGCGGGACGCGGTCGAGCTCGGGATCAAGGAGCTGACCGTATTCTCGTTCTCGACCGAGAACTGGTCGCGCTCATCGCAGGAAGTCGACGGCCTGATGCAGATGTTCGGCGAGCGGATCGACCGTGAGACCCCCGAGCTCGACGACGAGGGTGTGCGAATGCGCTTCATCGGGCGCCGAGACGGAATCTCCCCTGAGCTGATCGAGCGCATGGATTGGGCGCAGAATGTGACCAAGGGGAATGATCGGATCACCCTCTTCGTCGCCTTCGACTACGGCGGCAGGGCGGAGATCGTCGACGCGGCGCGAAGCTTTCAAGGCGCAACCGAAGAGGAGTTCCGGGGTCATCTCTACGCCCCCGACATGCACGACCCCGACCTGCTCATAAGGACCAGCGGCGAACAGCGCCTCTCCAACTACCTGCTCTGGCAATGCGCCTACTCCGAGCTCGTCTTCCGCGACGAGCTGTGGCCGGACTTCGACCGTGAGGCATTTGCCGCCTGTCTGGAGGAGTTCGAGGCGCGTCAGCGGCGCTTCGGCGCAAGGTGACGACGATGGAGTCCGGCGACCAAGAAGGACGCAAGCGGGGGCGCTTCCTCGACGACGCCGACCGGATCTTCGGCGACGACAGTCGCTCGGTGGATCCGATCTTCGGCGACGACCCCGATTCGCTGGAGATGGAGCCGTTCGCGCCGCAGGCGCCGCCGGAGCCACAGCCTGAGCGACGCCGCCGGCGCGGGCCCAGCGGGGAGACGCTCAAGCGGATCTTGGTGGCGATCCCGTGGATCGTGTTCGCGATCGCGATCACGGCGCTGGGCGGGGTCGTATTCGCGGCGGCGATGGTGATGCTCGGGGTGATCGGGCTTCGCGAGTACTTCCTGATGGCGCGGTCGATGCGTCCGGTTCAGGTGGCGGGCTTTGCGGCCGTGCCGGCGATGATCGTCGCCGCGCACTACGGCAATTCCTTTCAGGTGCTGATGGTCACCGTCGCCTCGTTCCCCCTCCTCTTCCTTTTCAGCGCCAATCGCGATCAGCGCCAGGGCGTCACGGTCTCGATGGCGGTGACGCTGTTAGGGATCGTCTGGATCGGACTGCCGCTCGTTCACGCCGTGCTGCTGCGCGACCTCCCCAACCACGGCGGGGCGCTGCTGATCGACGTGCTGGTAGGGACCTTCGCCACCGATACCGCCGCCTACACGACCGGTCGTCTGTTCGGGCGCCGCCGCATCGCTCCTCGCCTGTCGCCGAACAAGACGCTGGAGGGACTGATCGGCGGCTTCGTGATCGGCACGATGGCGTTCTGGTTCGCTGGCCTGTACCAGGACTGGCTTACTGGGACCGACGCGCTGATCATGGGCGCCTGCGTCGCGGCTCTGGCCCCGATCGGCGACCTGTTCGAGTCGATGGTCAAGCGCGATCTCGGGATCAAGGACACCGGCAACATCTTTGGCCCCCACGGTGGCCTGCTCGACCGCCTCGACGCGGTCCTGTTCACGATCGTGGTCGGCTACTATCTGTCGGTCGCGTTCGTGTACTGAGCGACGAGTCCGAGAGCGAGCGACTCGGTCCCGGATAGCGAGCCCAGGTCGCCTTGGCGGGCGCTGCCTTGCGCCGAGAAACGATCGAAATACCGGCTAGTGGGTACCGGAGCCTCCCCACTTTGGGGGTTACGCCACAAAGTCCAATTAATGGGGATATGCGGTGCCCAGCTCAATCCCTAACTTGCAATGGTCTTCCGAGGAGGGGTGGTTCGGTAGGCGGTAGTACCTGGGAGCCCCTAGAGCCGGTCACGGGGCGACCAGGAGACGTTTGCTTGCACTGCTGGAAACGATACGGAAACCTTGTCTCGGCGGTAGATTTACGCCGCTTTTGCAGAATCGGCCGATGAGCCGGAGTCTGGCCACGAACGCTGCTGAACCCTCGGCCAACGACGTTGGAGAGCTGCGTCCCACGCCGCATGCAGCCGCGCCGGTAGGGGGGGTCGAGTTGGCCGGGGCTGCCGTCTCCGCAGCGCTTCGGCCCCGCATTGGCTGGGGCAGCAGACGAGCGCCGCGATGGATGCTGCCCGGCCTCGACTTCATCGCTGCCTGGGCGGTGCTGACGGCTGTCCTTCTCACTGCACGCGTTCCGTTCCAGATCGGCACGCTCCTCGCGGCGTCGATCCTCGTCGCCCTCAACTGGGGAGCAGGCCTCTATCCAACTGCCGCGACCAATACGCGCGGTGGCAGGATTGGCCTGAACAGGACCACCACACTTTTCGGCACCACTGCGCTGTTCTCCTGGGTGGCCTGGTTGCTGAGCGGAACGCTCCTTGGGTCCACCGATCTGAGCCACCTCCAGGGACTGACCGTCTGGCTGTGGACCTTCGGCGCGGGTCTACTCAACCGACGCCTTGCGCGCGCGCTGGAGGACAGTCCGGCGACCGCAGAGCGCTGGCTGGTGGTCGGCGAGGTCGACACCGCGGCGCGCATTGAGGGGATCCTGGCGCGCCACGTCACGGCCCGAGTGGCCGGGTCAGTTCCCCTGCCGCCGCAGGGTACCGGGCTCCTGGGAGTGCGAGCCGACGTCCTCGCCCTAGTCGAGCACTACCGCGCCGACCGGGTCATCCTCGCTCCCCGGGTCGCCGAGCGTGAAACGACGTTGAGGCTGATCAATACCTTCAAATCGGTGGGCGTCCGCGTGAGTCTGCTCCCCGAGCCGGTCGAGCTTGCCGGGACCGCGGCGCTTACAGCCAGGGAGATCGCCGGAGTGCCGCTGATCGACGTGGGCCCCTTGACTACAGGGCTGGGCCCCGCGCAGAGGTACGGATCCGCAAACGGCAACGGCGATGGAGGTCTGCACAGCCTTCAGAATGGAAATGGCATTCACAGCGGAAATGGCCACTGGAACGGTACTGGCCATCTCAATGGCAACGGGCATAACCACGGAAACGGGAGTCACGCCGCTGATCTGGGTGAAGCTGCGGCCTCGCATGACGCGCGGAAAGGGGCGAACGGCCACGATCGCAGCTTTCCGCTGGTCAGCGTGATCGTCCCGGCCATGAACGAGGCCAGGAACCTTCCCTATGTCTTCGCGCGCATGCCCAAGGACATTCACGAAGTGATCCTGGTAGACGGCAACTCGACCGACGACACAGTCGACACTGCACGGCGGCTGCGTCCCGATGTCCGGGTGCTGGCGCAGCCGAGATGGGGAAAGGGAGACGCGCTTCGAACGGCGTTCGCGGCTGTCACGGGGAACATCATCGTCACCCTCGACGCCGACGGATCCGCCGACCCCGCGGAGATCCCGACCTTCGTCGAGCACCTTCTGGCAGGCGCCGACTTCGCTAAGGGGTCCAGGTTCCTTGGAGCTGGTGGAAGCGCAGACATCACGCGAATCCGGCGGTTGGGAAACTGGGGGCTGAGCAGAACCGCCAACATCCTCTATGGATCTCGATACACCGACCTCTGCTACGGCTACAACGCCTTCTGGATCCACTGCCTGCCCTGCATCTCTCTCGACGTGCCGGGCTTTGAGGTCGAGACGCTGATGAACCTGCGCATCGTCAGCGCGGGCCTGAAGATCAGTGAAGTGCCAAGCTACGAGGCGAAACGGATTCACGGCGTGAGCAACCTCAACGCCGTTCGCGACGGCTCGCGGGTGTTGCAGACGATCATCAAGGAGTGGGGGCGGACGCAGCGACTCGCGTCTTAGACGGCCCAACAGGATTGGCGGTTGACCGCCTGCTCGGGTGCGCAACGAGAACGGTTGCCCCCTTCAGGACAAGTGGCAGGAGAGATCCGAGAGCGCGGTCGAGCTGTGGTTCGAAAATTCTGAGTGGCTTTTCGATTCCCGCTCCCCGTCGGTCGGCGACCTTGGATGTGGCAACGAGCGCCTGCGCGACTTGGTCGCCAGCCCCCTCGGTCGCAGCTTCACCTATCAGGGATATGACCTGCATCCGCAGTCGAGGGAGGTAATCAAGCTCGATTTAAGGCAGGACCTTCCCGACCGCGAGTTCGACGTCGTCTTCGCGCTCGGCTTGCTCGAATACCTGCCCGACGTCGAGGACTTCCTGACCGGCTTGCGGCGAATTTGCCCGTTCGCGATTCTCAGCTATGTGTTCCTCGACTCTGCCGAGCCACTCAGCGAGCCCGAACGCGAGGAGCGGGGCTGGCGCAACCACTACACCCGCAGAAAGCTCGAGGCGCTTTGCGAGCGGGCGGGATGGGTAGCTGAGGGCTTCGTGCAGGTCGAGCGAGGCCGGACAGGCATCTGGCTCTGGCGCTCAGTCGGCCGGTAGGTCGACTACAGCCATGCCCGTGTTGACCTGCGCGAGGACAGCCCCCCGGGAGAGTACCCTCCCGCTTTGGCGGATTTCCGAGAGTCGGCGGCGACCGATGCGATCTAAGCACCACGCCGAACCGGACGACTCCCGGACTCGTTGGGATACCACAAAGGGGTCTATCGGGTGGCTCGACTTGCGGACGGCTTGAAGGTGCTCGCCATGGTGATGGCGGCAATCTGCCTGCTGGTCGTCACTCCCTCGCCGCGATCAGACGCCTCCAAGCAGCATTGCCAGCGCCACCACCCGGCCAAGAGGCATTGCCACCGCGGATCGAAGCATTGCCACCGCCACCACCCGGCGAAGAAGCACTGCGGTGGAGCAAGCAGTGGGGGGTCGGATCCAACCTTCCTCTGGGGCGCCTGGATCGGCAAGCAGTTCACAGGGACGGAGGCGCCGTGGGACTGGAACGCGGTCACGGCGTTTGAGCAGCGGAATGCTGGCGCCAAGCATCTCGCCGCCCTCCACTGGTCGTCGCCGTTCTACTCCACTGCGTGGTGTGGCGGTTACTGCAGCTTCCAAAGGAGCATGTTTGAGAAGGTGCGTAACCACGGCGTCGTCCCCTTCTTCTCCTGGGCGAACAACGGAGTCAGCGACGCCAGCGTGGCGGCGGGAGCCCGGGATAGCTACATCCGCTCCTGGGCCTCGGCGGCGAAGTCCTGGGGCCACCCGCTCTTCCTGCGCTACGCGTGGGAGATGAACGGATCGTGGTTCACTTGGGGCGTCGGGAACGGAGCTCTCGGGCAGCCCAACACCGCCGCCGACTACGTCGCGGCGTGGCGCCATGTCCACGACATCTTCACCAGCGTCGGGGCCACGAACGTCACCTGGGTGTGGTGCCCGAATGTGGATCCCAGTGGCAAGTTCGCGAACCTCGCCAGCATCTACCCGGGCGACAGCTACGTCGACTGGACCTGCCTCGACGGCTACAACAGCAACGACCCCTGGACGAGCTTCGCGGACCTCTTCGGCGGCACCTACGACAAGGTCATGCAGATCGCTCCATCGAAGCCGATGATCCTCGGCGAGGTCGGATCGACCGAGTCGGGCGGCTCGAAGGCGCAGTGGCTCAGCGACATGTTCAGCGCCCTGCCGACCCGCTTCCCGAACGTCCGCGGCCTGCTCTGGTTCGACAAGTACGAGAGCGGCCTGAGCAACTACAGCGACTGGCCGGTCGAATCATCGCCATCTTCGTCGGCCGCTTTCGTTGCTGGGATCGCGTTCTCGGCGTTCACGACGAATACGCTTGGCTCGCTGTCGGCGTCGCCCATCCTCCCTTCCGGCTAGTTGTAGTCCCCAACCACGTTCTTCCGACCGGCCCTCCTTGGAGGCTGGGCTCGCCTCGAGGATTGGCGCTCCGATTCACGGTGGGGGGCTTGGTCCCTGATTGGGAATCGATCTCCGGAGCAGTGAGCGGCCGGCCCGGGCCTCCTGCCGCTCCAGGCGACGGGCGGCCAGCCGCGGAGCGAGGACGGCGAGCATTGCGTTCAGTCGAGTGGGCGTTCCGTAGCCGCGACCGACGGCGACGATGAGCGCCCGCCGGCGCGCGTCCGGGGACCCGGCCCTCAGTGCCGCCTGGGCCTCGGCCAGGGCCGCGCGCGATCGCTTGCTGGCAAGCGACCTTCTCAAGGCCACGCGCTCGCGCTCGCTGAGACTGGCATCGCTCACCTTCTCGAGAATGGTGACGCGCTCACGCAACGCTGCAGGGCGGTCCCCGCTGAGGCTCTCGCCGCTGATCCGGTAACGGTGCAAGGGCACGTCGACAAGGCCAGCCCGAGCTCCGTCGAACAACAGCCGGAGCCAGAAATCCCAGTCGTAGGCGATGCGCAGCGCCTCGTCGAATCCGCCGATCGCGCGTAGGCGGTCCCGTCGCACCGCCGGCCAGGCGATGAAGCATCGATCGAGGATGGCGGTCCGCTGTGCCTCGGCGGCAAACGGAGTCTCCTCCGAGAAGCGCCCGACGATCCGGCCCTCCAGCTCCATATAGGAATCTGTCATCACGATGTCGAGGTCCGGCCTCGCCGCGGCGAGCTCTCCGACCGCCTCGATCCTCTCGGGCTCGTAGGCATCGTCGGCGTCGAGCAGGGAGACGAACTCGCCCGTCGCGGCGCGCGCTGCGGTGTTCAGCGCCGACGCGCCACCTCCGTTCTCCTTGCGGAGGAAGAGCACACGCTCGCGATAGGGAGCGAGAGCCGCCTCGATGTCGTCGGTGGAGCCGTCGTCGCAGACGATCACTTCATGGGCCGGGATGGTCTGATCGAGCGCCGACTCGACTGCTTGCGCGACAACGTCAGCGGCTTGGTATGCGGGAATGATCACGGAGAATGTTGGAACGCCCTCCGCTCGCCCCCCTGGGGGAGCGGAGGGAGCGATGAACGGCGTCACGTCCGCGACACCTCCACCAAGCCGGAAGAAGCCGACATCTCGTCTCGATCGTAGCTGCGCCTCGACCAACCGCGCGGTGAGGGTCGCGGGGGCGCGCCGGAAGGGCCCTATCGAGGCTGCCTTGGAGCATCGGAGCGCGGTCGCTGCGCGTCGGCCAGCAGCGCTCGGCGTGGCCCCCAGGTCAGTCCCCACCGCTCGAGTCGTACCGACCCCGCCGTGACGGGCAGTGCAGCTAGGCGCACTGCCAGCGACCGATCCTTGATGCGATCAGCGATCTCCTGGCCTAGAAAGACCGCGCTCCGAGCGGTCGGTCTGATTCGACCCACGACGAGCCCGGCCCGCTCCAACTTCGCAGCGAGCTCCTCCGCGCTGTAGCCGTGGCGGACCTCGTACCGCCAAGTGCGAGAACTTCCGGGGAGCACCGGCATCCAATCACGCTCTGGCACGTGCGCGATCAAGCGTCCACCGGGCCGCAGGGCGCGGGCCATTGCGCGTAGCGCGGCGTCGTCGTCCGGAATCTCCACGAGGCACTCTATGGCCAGCACGAGGTCAAACTGCTCGGACCCAAGATCGTCGGTGAGGTCTGCCCTGACGAAGTCGACGCTGCTGACGCTCGCCTGCTCTTTTAGGCGACGTCCGCGGTCGAGCACCGCATCGTCGGCATCGGCGGCGACGATCTGCCAGTCGCGGTGCCGTCGAGCGATCGCCATCGCGAGCAGGCCCTCGCCGGCTCCGGCATCGAGCACTCGCAGAGGGCGCTCGGCGGCGATCCCGTTGACCGTCTCCAAGACGAGCTGGAAGCGCAACCGCCGAGCCGGCGGTATGCGGCGGGTTTGGTGTTCGAGCCGAGCGCCGATCGTGGCCCGCAGATCGCGCCATTCGCGCTTCAACGTCGTGCCCGAGCCAGCTGCAGCGTGCCAAGCGCGAGCCGACGCAACACAAGGCGCTCCTCGGCGCTGGCCGAGAACGATAGGTACCCGACGGCGTAGATGAGGCCTCCGATCGCTCCGACGCCAACGACGGTCACCAGCGACGAGGGGGCCAGCGCAGCGCGCAGAACGAAGAGTGCCAGGACTGTCGGAACGGCCGGGAGTAATCCTGGCGCCAGAGCTTCGGACAGCATCGTTCTCGGTTCGATCGCGTAACGCCTCATTGTAAAGGGGAGCACGACCAGCGCTTCTAATCCGGCTGCGATGAGCGTCCCGAGCGCCACGCCGGTGACGCCAATCCTCCCAACGAGGGCCACCGACAGGCCGAGATTCAGGAGTGCTGACAAGCCAGAGAAGACCGCGAGCGGTCGATGAGCATTGCTGCCCATCAGCATCGAGAGCGCAGGCCACATTGCCACGTTGAACAAGCCGGACGCGATGAGGATCACCACGATGTGGGCGTCGCGGGCGAAGGCCTTACCGACCCAGGCGGCGAGAAACGGCTCAGCGAGCACCATGAGCCCCACGGCGATTGGAACGAATAGCGCGAGGGCCAGTCGCGTGGCGCCGAGGTAGAGCGCGCGCAGCCGGGCCTGGTTCCCGGCGCCATGCAGCTCCGACGCGAGCGGAAAGAGCACGGTCGCGAACTGATAAGTCATGATGCTGGGGAGCTCGCTGAGCCGCCGTGCGATCGAATATGGGGTGACCGTGGCCAGCGGTAGCGCCGCGGCGATGACGACCTCATCCGTTTTCGTCTTGACCACGCTGGCTCCATTGATGACGAACAACGACGTACTGAACGAGGCGACGGTTGGCACGAGTCGGCGCTGCGCGCCCCGCAAGCCGATGCGAAGGTCGGGTGCGATGTGCCGGATCACCAAGAGCATGGGAATCTGTGTGAGCAGGGTCAGCGGGATGACAATCGCGGCCAAGCCCACGACACCGCCGCCGAGCAGCAGAACGGCAATCGTCGCCGCTGCCTGCATGAGGGTGGCCGAGACGCTGATCAGGTTGTTGAGATCGAACCGTTGTAGCCCCCGAAGGACCGCATATGGGGCAGTCGTAGGGAGCTTCACGGCGAGGGCGAGACTCGTCAAGAAGACCACCCATCGTGCATCGCTCTGCTGCCCAGGTGAGATGTTGAAGAGATGAGGAAACACGAGCGCGAAGGGAACGCTCGCCACGACTACGACTAGGGCGACCACGCAGTACATGGCCAGAGCAGTCGCCACCAAATCCGATGCCTCCTCGGATCGATCGCGGGCGCGCAGCTCGGCTACGTACTTCGTTACGGCGCCGCCTAGGCCAAGATCGAGCAGATTTCCGTAGGCGACCAGCGAGGCAACCAGAACCCAGAGGCCATAATCCGTCGCGCCAAGCCGGTGGACCATGAACGGCGTCAGTGCGAACCAGACGCCGAGCACCACGACCTGGCCGGCGACGTTGCTTGCGGTGCTGCGAAGGAGATGACGTGCGATTGGAGGCATTGGGTGTAGACGTACGGGTTGGCGAGTCCGTCGCGGCTCTATCTGTGCGCGTCCAAGGTAACCGCGTGGCTACAGTCGATGGCCAGATGTCGTGCTTTTCGGCTCCATGGGGTGTCGTGGTCGTCGGCCATTCGTTGATTGCCCTCTCCACGAGAGGTAGAAGCAAATGGGGTTTCCGAGTCTCTCCGTGATCATTCCCGCCTACCAGGCACCGAATCGCGAGTCAGTTCCGCGGCCGGCGCGGACCTCGCCCGACCGCTTAACGATCGCCCCCCGGCGCTAGGGTGTCAGGACTTCCTGGAGTGGCTAGTCCGACGGTGAGCCTTGTGATGCCCGTTTGGGAGCCGGAGCGCCGCTGGCTGCGGCAGGCGATCCGGAGCGTGCTTGACCAGACGGGTTGTCCGGTTGAGCTGATCGTGGTCGATGACGGCAACGCGGAGCCTGTGTCCGACCTGGTCGGAGACCTCGATGACCCTCGCCTGGTGGTGATTCGGATGTCCCATGGAGGGGTCAGCAGGGCGCGTAACGCGGGGATCGCTCGGGCGACGGGACAGGCATTGCGATTCATCGACTGTGACGACATGCTGGAGCCCGAAAGCACGGCACGGCTCCTCCGACTGAGCGGTCGGGGCGACACGATCGCCTACGGCAGTACGCTCGCCTGCGATCCTGAGCTCCGCCCGCAGAGTCCCATCGATTCCGACCTCCAAGGCGATGTCGTCATCGATTGCCTGCTTGGCCGATTCTCCGTCCGCTTGGTCTCCATGCTCTTCCCCCGCAATGTGGTCGAGGCGGTTGGAGGGTTCGACCCGGACTTTGCCTTGAACGAGGACTGGGACTACGTGCTTCGCGCCCTCGAGCACGCGCCCGTGCGTGGTGAGCATGAAGTTGCGACCCGGTATCGACGCCATGACGCCTCTGCGACGGCGCGTGCCGAGACGGAGCAGGCCGGCCCCCTGGGCGTCATCCAGAAATACTTCGACCGCCATCCGGAACAACGGGGAACTCGGCTTGAGCGCCGAGCCCATGCGCGAGTGCACCTGACGACGGCCGACCACCTGCTCTTTCATCGGAGCTACGGCCCTTTCGCGCGTGAGCTCGCGTCAGCAGCTCGTCTCGATCCGAGAGCTACCGCACCGGAAGCGGCGAGGGCCGCGGCTGCGCTCGCGCGCCGGGTTGCGACGCGGATGAGGGACAAGGCGCGGACCGCCTTCGGCGGCGCTGCGGCTCTATGACCGCTGCACCCGGCGGACCGTCTCGTCCTGGCGCGCCAGTTCCTCCCGCGCGAGATCCAGGAGCAGCGTGCTGTCTTCGGGCGCACCTGTCGTCTCGCTCTTCTCACGCAGTTGGGCGGAGCGCGCGTGAATTAGCCAGCACAAGAGCCGCAGTGGATCCAGCGTGGGCAAGTCGAAACCGACGCGCTCCGCATAGGTCGTCGCGCACTCTGCGTACACGCCGCCGACGGAGGTGGATGGAGTGAGCATGCGGCGGTACGAGGCAAGCTCCCAACCGCTGTGCATTGTCCCCTCTACAAAGAACCCCGCGTAGGTCAAGAAGTAGAGGAGGTCGAGGGCGGGGACCCCACGCTGCTCAGCCGACTCCCAGTCCAGCATGGCTATGGCTCCGTCGCGCTGAACGAGCAGGTTCCAGGGCGAGCAGTCCCGCTGCTCGCAGACCTCGGGAAGCGCACCGAGAGGGGAGAGGACGGTGCGAGCGCGCTGCTGCTCGGGTGGCGGGAGCGCCTGCAGGGCGGCTTCAGCGATGCCTTCGCGCCAAGCGGTGGAGCGACGCGGCGATGCGGCGGCGAGATCGGCCAGGAAATCGGTGACCTTGAGGGAGAGCTTGCGGTGTGTCTCAGGCCGGAGGGCGTCTACCAGCGGCCGGCCGCTGACGACGCTCTCCGCAAGCGCGACGCGGCCGGCGATCGTCGCCCGCGCGACGAGGCGCGGAATCCCCTCCCGAGCACGATCCGCATGCACGGCGTGAAGGACGGACGCCTCGCGTTCGAGCCCGGCCTCGGCCTCCGATACGCGGGGCAGCTTGAGCGCGATCTGCGGCTCGCGCCGCCCAGAGCTGAAGGTAAGAGCGACCAGCTTGTTGCGCGGGCTGCGCCCTGCAGTGAGAAGCAGGCACGCGACGCCGTCCCCGGAGTTCCTCACCCCCCAGGCACCGTGATGGGCTGCGAGGGTCGCCGGCAAGGTCTTGTCGCCAGCCGCTGACGATGAAGGCTTCCGGGCAACAGCGCAGATCGGGGCCAGCAGACCGAGCCGCCACAGCGAGCGCCACAGCCGCCGCTGGAAGGCAGCGGTGATCCGTGCGAGCCGCCGGTGTGGGCGCGGACGCGTGTCGAGGAACCAGGTGACCGCTTCGCGCCGCTCGATCGGCAGCCAGACCGCAGGCGTGCGACGGCGAGGCGGTGGCCACGGCCAGTAGCAGGCGACCTGCTCGAATCCGGCTGCCGCAAGCCGCCGGCGCGCGGACCAACCGCCCCCAGCCACGGGACGCCACCATTCGACATAGAGAGCCCCGCCCGGCCCAAGGGTCCTAAATGCGCGCTCCAGTCCGCGACGGCCTGGATTCCGCAAGACGACGAGGTCGCACTCGCCGGGCACTGGCTCGTCGATGACCCGAGCCGACACACTCTGAACCGCCTCCCGCAGCCTCCCTCCAGTCGGACAGTACACGCGCTTTGGCTCAGGCAGTCCGACAAGAAAGCGCCAGTCGGCGCGACGCAGGAGTGCGTTCGAAGTCATGGACTTTGGGGTCCGGCCACCCGCACCTGCGGGGCGGTCAAACGTCCGTAGATCTCGGTCACGCGTCGCACCATGTCGCGCGCCGAGAACTCGGTCGACACCCGGTCGCGGCCCGCAGCTGAGAGCCGAGCTCGCAGGTCGGTGTCGGCGAGCAGCAGGCGCAGGGCGGACGCCAGGGCAGGTGGATCGGCTGGTGGCACCAGCAGCCCCGACTCGCCGTGGATGACGACCTCGTCCGTGCCGCCGATCGCGGTGGCAATCACGGGGCATCCAGCAGCCATCGCCTCGAGCACGGAGATCGGGAACCCCTCGAAAAGGGAGGGCAGCACGAACACGTCACACGCGGCGAGGAGATCTGCGACGTCGGAGCGGGCACCGAGAAAGCGGACGCGGTCGCGCACACCGAGCCGATCGGCGAGCTCCTCTAGGGCGGGACGCTCAGGGCCATCGCCGGCGAGCGCGAAGATCGCATCCGGCACCTCGGTCGCCGCAGTAAGCAGGTATCGATGGCCCTTCTGAGGATCCAGGCGGGCCACCGCAAGCACCAACGGCCGCTCGTCGGCCAGCGCGCGTCGCAGAGCTGGATCCGGCGGTCGCGAGAAAGGCGTGGGGTCGACGGCATTGTGAATCACCTCCATCTTGCGCCGCGGCCACGGCAGCAACGCCTCCAAGCGGCGAGCGTTGTGTTCGGAGACCGGCAGGAAGCGGTCGACCCCCGCCGCGATTAGGCGCTGCTGCAGCAACATGCTGCGCGTCACGGGCACGTCCATGTAGAGCTGGATCGTGACCAGCACCACCGGCACACGCGCGGCGAGGGCAGCGAGCAGCGCGTTTTTCGCGCCCAGGGGCCAGGTCAGGTGGGCGTGGAAAATGGCCGGACGGCGCTCGCGCAGCAAACGAGCAAACGAGGGGATGCGGCGCATGCCCCCGAACCCCAGCGGCAGCGGCGGGACGCTCCAGGTGGGGACGGCGAGTTGGCGGGCCTGCACCACGAGGGGGTCCACTCCGGGCAGGGGGTGATGGCACAGAGACGCCCGCCACCGCTCTGCGTCGAGGCCGCTCAGAAGCGTCAACAGCGCACGTTCAGCGCCGCCGAAGCCCTCGCTGTCCGTGAAACAGACGACCTCCCGTGACATCAACCAGCCTCTGTCATCTTGGGACGGGCGGAGCGCTGCTCACGCAGCTGTCGTTCGGCTCCCAAGAGGTAGAGGTAGTCGAGGGCGAACCCGCACAAGAGCTGGAACCGGTTCGGCGCGCGGCGCTCGGTGGCAGAGATCGCGCGTAGCACGAGGCTTGGCGTGCGATGGAATATCCGCGTCGCCCATAGCAGGACCCGCCGCGCAGCGCGGCGGCGGGCAGGCTGGGCTCGCAATGCTGTGATCTTGAGACCCGGCAGCGCGTCCGGGTGCATACCGGCGAACAACACCGCAGTGCGACCCTTGGCCAGCTCGTCGCTCACAATGCACTTAAGGCTCTTTTCGTAATGCTGACAGGCGACCGCCTCGGCGCAGAAGGCGAGCCGTACGCCGCTCTCGACGAGCCGATGCGCGAGCTCGAGATCCTCGTTGCCGTAAGCCTGGAACCCCTCGTCGAACAGGCCCACCGCCAGCAGCTCCTCACGCAATACCGAGGCGTTGCCGCTGTAGAAGTCCCTGATCTTAAAAGTGTGGTCGGGCCTCGCGAGACGCGCCAAATGATCGTCGAACTTGGTCGCGACATAGCGGACGTGCGGTGGCGCGTCGTCATCGACCACGATCGGCACGGCGCCCATGACGCAGCGGCGTGATCCGGGTGGATGCTCACGCTGGTGTGCCTCGAGAAGGCCCCGAGAAGGCTCCATGTCGTCGTCGAGGATGACAATGACCTCCCCCTTCGCGACCCTGATCGCGGCGTTGCAGGCGGCGGCGCGTCCGGCGTTCGGTTGCCAGGCCCAGCGCAGCCGGTATGGCGCCCGGAACGACTCCAGCATCTCGCCGGTGCCGTCCGTGGAGCCGTCGATGCTCACCACGACGTCGAACTCGGCCGCTGGCAGGCTCTGGACCGCGAGCGACCAGAGCAACCGCTGAAGCGGGCCAGCGCGCTGGAAGGTCGGGATCACGATGCTTATCGGCAGGCGTGGATCGCGATTGGTCACGAGCCGCTGACTTCATCGATCCGTTGGGCTGGCCTCTTCAGCATCCCCAGCATCCGGTTCATCTCAGGGCGTCGCTCGGGGAACAGAAACGCCACAGCGAGTGCCGCGGCCGGTCGGCGCGGCACGCACGCCATCGCGGCAAACCATGCAATGAACATCAGCTTGAGCGGCCAGCGGATGTCGAAACGGCGCAGCGCCGCGATCGTGCCGCCGAGGACGAGCCTGGCGACCCGGTCGTTCGGAAGCGGATGGGCTGAGGGCTCGAGCTTGCGGGAGATCAGGCGGTTGGCCTGGTCCGAGACCGACAGGATCGGTCCAGGCGGAAGCAGCAGTCCCAACTCGCCAGCCACGCGGCGCAGATGACGGCGCGTCGCGGCGGCGTAGAGGACGCTTTGGCGGACGTGATTGAGGTCAAGAGTCGAGCGTCCGAGCGTGTAACTGTTGGAGCTGTGAACGCGATAGCAGGCGTAGACGTCCTGCAGCGAAACGACTTCCCCCAGGAGTGGGATCGTGTGCTGCAGGTACCAGTCGGCGCTCTTGGCGAACTCGCGTTCCGGAACCGGCATGATGCGCGTCAGCGCCGCCGCCGAGAAGGCGTTTCCGCTCGTCGCCATCCGTAGCACGTCGAAGGGGAAGGTGAGTGCGCTGCTGCGAAGGTCGCCGTTGGGAATCGGGACGTCCGCAGTCGGCATCAGCTCCCCCGTCCGCCGACCGTCCTCATCGATCACGGCCATCCGGCATTGGACCTTGGACGCCTGCGGTCTGGCCGCGAATGCCGCCGCGATCCGCTCTGCTGCCTCCGGGAGCAAAATATCGTCAGCGTCGAGGAAGATCACGAGGTCGCCGCGGCAGTGCGCCCACCCCGCGTTGAAGGCCGACGCCTGGCCGCCGTTGTCCTTGAAGACGGTCGTAATCCGATTCCCATAGCGCGCGATCACCTCCCGCGAGTTGTCCGTCGACCCGTCGTCAACGACGATCACCCGGGTATTCGCGTGCTTCTGTCCAAGTGCGCTGTCGATGGCCGAGCCTAGGAAGCGCCCATAGTTGTAGTTGTCGATGACGATGTCGACGGCGATCGGCTTACTCATGGTGCCGGGGGCGGGGTGGACACCGGCCCAAACGGCCCGCCCCCAGCGAGCGTCAGCTCGGCTCGCTCCGAAAGCTGAGGCGATCCTTGGTCGAGCCGGTAGAGCAGCGCCGCGACCCGGCTTCCGGCAGGCAGCGGCGGCGGGACGTGGACACGATGCTGGTCGCCAGGGGCGAGCTTGAAGGGCGGCGACGCGACGACCTCGCGCCCGTTCGCCTTGACGAACAGCCTGTAGCGACTGGTCCGCAGCTTGCCGCTCTGGACGACTGCGGTCACACCCTGCCTTCCGTCCGCCTCGAGCCAGAGCGCGAAAGAGCCCGGCGTACCAGCGGGGGCCTCCAGCGGCTTGGTACCGAGGACGATGGCGCCGACGATCAGCGCAAGTGAGGCTCCAATCAGAAGTGCATCGCTGGACCGCGGCAGTCTGAGGGTGGGCTGGCTTCGCCCCGAGCTGGGCACTCGGAGTGATCCGACCGCGGAGCCGACCATCGTGAGGGTCACCAGCACGATCACCCAGACGGTGCTATCCAGGGGGACGCCCACGACATCGAGCGCGATTGCCGCGAGTGCCACCACGATCGCGCTCGCGGCCAGTGCGACCAACATGCGCTCGGGACCATGCTTCTCGTGCGTCAGCACGGCGCCACGAAACGCCGCGCCTGGAAGGACGAGGACCAGCGCGACGGCGGTGATCAGCCTGATGACCGAGCCCGCAGGCAGGGCGAGGACGCCGGCGCCACAGACCGCGGCGAGGACTGGAAGGACCAGCTCACGGGGCTGCGGCCGCATAGTTCACCCCCTGGAGGTCGTCGACGATGATGTTGCCGCCGTCGTAGATGCGCTGCGCTCCGGCGCGCTCGAACTTCGTCATCGCTGCATCCGGATAGCGGTCCTCGGGGCCGAGGGCCTGTCGCGGAAAGTAGAAGCCGGTGCTCACGTCCTGGCTCGCCCTGCTGGCGTCGATGACGACGTAGCGGATCCGATGCTGGCGCAAAGTGTCGAGCTGCCAGCGGTACAGCTTGGGCGTCTGCAGAATGGTTCTGATCGGAGGGTTTGTGCTGGTGAAGACATGTTCCCGTCCGTAGACCAGGAGGAATCGTGCGTCTGCGTCTTCGGCGGCGATGCGTTGGCCGGGCCCGAGCACATCCCGTGCCCACCGTGCCACGGCCACCCCGGGAGGGTTGATGTCCACGCCCGCCACCGCGAGGCGGTAAGGCTCGGCGAGTCGTCCCGCTTGTGTCGTGGTCGAGACAATTCCGCCGGCGAGGAGAACGGCGGCGGCGGCCAGCCCGACGATCCGAGCCACACCAGGCGCCCACACCCACAGCCAGTCCAGCCTCTTCCAATGCTGGCCCTCGAGCACGGCGAGTGCAAGGACGAGTGCCACGCCGATGAACAGGAACTCTGAAGCACGCACCGCGGTCTCCCATGCGGCCGGTACCAAGCGGGCGCCGAGTGTTCCTACATATGCAACGCTTGCGCATCCCAGGAGCACGGCGACGGGCTGTTTGCCGTAGTCGCGCCAGAGTGCCCGCAACCCGATTGGCAGCGCCGCCACGACAACGACGGCTGCGCCGACGCCGACTACGTGCTCCCACGTTGGAGCCACCTGCCCAGTCGGCGAACTGAATAGATCTCGTGTGGTGGACTCGCCCGCCGCCGTACGGAAGGTGTCAGAGATCGCATGGGTGATAACCGGCGACAGGTAGCCGACCGTGTTGCTGGCCACAAAGAACAGCCATGCTGCGGTCGCGGCAACGGCCGTAGCCGCGAAGACCCATGGCCACCGCCGCGCCGGCCACCAGGTTGGAGGCATCAGGCAGAGCGCCACCAGCAAAGCGACCAATGCATAAGAGGTCATGTGGTGGGTTACGACAACGGCGAGGATGGCCGCTATGGCAACGATCCCCCATCCTGGGCGTACCGCGCTGAATTGCGATCGGGCACGAACCACTGCGAGCATGGCCAGGATTGCGAACGGCAGGGCGAGGGACTCGTAAGAGAAATCCGCTATGAAGAACAGGAAGTGCGGGCTCGCCGCATAGAAGGCGGTCGCCAGACCCGCCACGCGGACGGATTTGGTGATCTCCTCGTAGAGAAGGAAAAAGGCGAGCATGAGGATGATGCGCGCGACGCCGACGACGATCAGGCCTGCGGCAAACGTCGACATGCCGCCCGCCGACGTCAGCGTCGCGGTGACTGCCTCGAGCCCCGGGTACGATGGCGTCACAGGGAGGATCGGATTCGAGCCGAACAACGCCTGCGAGTGCAGGATCTGCAGGACGTTGTGCTGATGGATCAGCTCGTCACCGTAGGTGAATGCGAATGGGTCGCGCAGCACCTTGACTAGATATAGGGCAGCGCCAAGCAGCACGACCAGGGCCACGCGCTCATTGCGTGGCGCTTCGCTCGAAGCCAAGCGGACGAGGATCGGCAAGAAGATGCCGAGAAGCCCGAGCCAGAACAGCGGCTCCGCGTGTGCCCCGCCGCTGCGCGAGAGGGCATAGGACACCGACACCAGTGCCACACCGCAGGCGGTTGCCAGGGTCAGGAGAGGAAGGCGCCCAAGCCGCAGGCGGGAATCCGCCCCCGCGACGCCCTCCACCGGCGCATCGCGACGGGGCACCGACAGGTCGGCGACCAGGCTCGGCGGCTCCGCTGTCACGATCGCCTCCGCTGTTCAGCGACCCGGGCTCCAACCGGTGATCCCTCCCCCAGGCGGGTGGCGATCACCTGGCGGTAGACGTCCTCGAGCTGCGGCACCACATTGGCAGGCGTGTAGCGCTTAGCGCGCTGGCACGCCGCGCGACCCATGCGGTCGCTCAGTTCCGGGTCGGAGTGCAGGCGATGGAGGGCGCCTCGCAGAGCTTCAATGTCGCACGGTGCTACCAGCAGGCCGGTCTCGCCGTCCGAGACGATCTCGGAGAGACCGCCGTGATCAGCCGCGACTACCGGGCGCCCTGCCGCCATCGCCTCGAGCGCAGCGAGGCCGAAGGTCTCCTCGGTGATAGACGGGATGACTCCGAGGGCGCACCGCCGCCACGCCGCCATGACGTCAGCGTGAGGGCGAGGGCCGAGCACCACAACGTTGGAAGGCGGGGACGAGAACCTGGGGGAGAGGGGACGCCCGATGAACACCAGCGGCGGCGCGTCGGACAGCTCCGCGTAGGCATCCAGGAGAAGCTCGGCGCCCTTGTCCCGTGTCAGGTCCCCCACGAACAACGTGAAGCCTCCCTCTGGAAGGCCGTCCGGCGGGTGGTGCGCCTGTGCCGCCGGCGCCTCCTCCGGCAGGAAGTTCGGCACCACCTGCCACCGGGCGCCGAGCTTCTCAAGCCCCGTGTGCTGCGCGACAGCATTGCTGACCGGCAGGAACATGTCCACCGTCGATAAGGCGAGCGGCCGCATCGCTCGCGTCCCCAGTGCAACCGGCGGCCCCTTGATCCGGCCATAGTGCCCGGACGCGCAAAGGATGCATTTGACAGGGCCCGGTCCGCTGCACGGCTTGTCCTGGTAAACGAACCTATGCGTCGCACAGATCAGGCTGTAGTCGTGGAGGGACATCACAAGTGAGCTCCTGGACATGCGCTTTATCGGCATCACCGACTGCGCCAGCCAGTTGTGACCGTGGATGACATCCGGGCGTTCGCGCCGGATGACCTTCATCAGATTGCGCATGATCAGCGGATCCGGCAGCGGCGGGGCGTGTGGCCGTGCGGCATCGGTGTACAGCCCTCCGAAGCCCTGGGCGGCGCTTTTGATGCGGTGCACCCGGAGGCCCTCCTGCGCCTCATAGGCTGGCAGGTCGCCGGTCTGCAGTGTCGCGACGGCGACCTCATGCCCGCGGTGTGCAAGCTCGGTGCTCATCACCTGCACCATGCGTTCCTCGCCGCCGATCACGGGTGCGAAAAACTGGGAGACCATCAGGATGCGCACCGGGCCTCCTCAATCACGGCCTCGCCGCCCGAGCACTGGACCGGCGTGTCAGTCCCAGCGCGGCCTCGACCCGCATGGTGGGCTGCGCGCGGGTCAGGTAGGCCTGCCAGAGGCCAACGTTTCTGACATGTCTCGCATCTTGTGCGACCGTGGCCGGAATCCGGCCGCCAACCCAGAAGACCGCGGCCCCCGGAGGCGCAGCGCCGTGAAGGTCGGAAAGACGAACCACCCGTGAGCCAGCGGCGTACCAGCGGGCGATTGACCAAGGCTCGTGCTCCCAGAGCTCACCGGATGTGCCAAGGCTGACGATCGTGCAGGCGGACCGAGGACAGGCCCCGGCAAGCGAAGGGAGGGCCTGCGCCTCGCGATCCTGGACCCTGATCGAATCTGCGGTTGGGATGAACGAAGGAACGCGGTAGGCATCGAGCCTTCCCGGCAGGTCGAAGGTCGGAACGAACAGGAAGAAGGCGACCGCCAGCACCGCGAATAACGCCGCGAGCGGTACCGCGATTCGGTCGCGGGAAACCGCCCCTCCAGCGGCAACCGCGAATGCTGGCAGGTAGGCGAGCGCGTAGCCGGGCTTGCCGAAATGCACGAACACGTACAACAAGAGATACGGCAAGACCCATAGGGCGAGGAGCACCCAACGCAAGCGATCGCCGACTTCGATCGATCGCCGGATGGCCCCAATCGCCAGCAACGCCAGGGCGGCGATCGCCGCGAGCAGGGTTGCGCCGATCGCCTGCAAAGCGTTGTAGCGTGCCTGGGAGAGCGAGGCACCGTGAAATAGCGAAGTCCGATGAGCTGCGCGGCTGTAGAGGCTGTTGGCGTGCCGGTAGCCACTCAGCCCGCCACTCTGCACCAACATCGGTATCGCCCATATCGCGACGATTGCAGCCCCGATGCCCACGCCAAGCGCGAGACGGGCAATCGGAGGCCGGCCGACCCCGACGGCGAGAATGCAAACCGGAAGGAGCAACCCGAGCATCGTCGGCCGGAAACCAGCCGCAACGGCGAGGGTTGGAGCCAGAGCCACCGCGCTCCACTCGTCTGCTCGTCGCGCGACGCGGTAGGCGACGAGCACGACGAGAGGCCCGAAGAGCAGCTCGCCCGGGTAGACGGAGACAATCGACGCGTAATAGAGAAAGAGCGGCGAAGCAACGAGCAGGAGCGCTGCGATTGCACCAGCGCGTGCAGCGAACAGCTCGCGACCCAGCAGGAAAGTAGTGAAAACCGCTCCAACACTTGCGATTACCGCGAACGCGAGGTAAGCCTGAAGCGGTTCCCCGAGCCAGCCGAGGCCGTGCGCCGCGGCGACGACGAGCGGATAACCGGGAGGGTGCGGTTGGTGCAGCCGAACATCGTAGTTTCGGAGCGCCAATCCGAGATTGACGGAGTCCGTTTCAGTGAGGGTCGCCGCCCGAGCGGCGGCATGGACGGCGATGACGGCAGCCGCGCAAGCACCAACGACCCAGATACAGGCGCGGTCGGAAATCCGGGGCAGCGCGTTCCCTGCTTCCTTCACTGCGCTTCCTCGAGCACCGTGCGGTAGAGCGCCTCCAGCTCCGAAGCGCAGTCGTCCCACGTGAACGCCTTGGGCGGCGGGGCGGCGATCGGGTCGCGCAGCTGCCTGAGCATGGCGGCGGCGACCTCGCGCGGTGACGCGTCCAAGGGCACGGCGCGAGCATCGCCCCGCTCCGCGAGAGCATGCAGCCCGGACGTGTCGGCTACCAGCAGCGGCCGGTCGAGGGCACGCGCCTCCAGAGCCCCGATGGGGTGGGTCTCGAACTCGCTCAGCAGCACGACGAGCGATGCCTGCGCCAGGGCCGCTGCCATCGCGTCGCGGTCCTCTCCGGGCACGGCCCGGATCTCGACTCGGTCGGCGACGCCACAACGCTTGGCCAGCCGCCGCAGGCGGCGCTCGTAGGGACCCGAACCCGCGATCCACAGCCGGGCCCGGGGCTCGTGCTCGAGCAGATGGGGCAGTGCGGCGATCGCGCGGTGGTGACCTTTGTAGCGCTCCAGCCTGCCCACGGAGGCGATCAGGATCCCGTCCTGCGCGGGAGGAAGGCCGGCCGGCCGTGGCAGGTCGGCGCCGTTGGGAATCACCACGAACCGGTCGCGAGGCAGCTGCAGCTCGCGCGCATAGAGCTCGACCTCGAAGTCAGCGACCGCGACCAGCCGTCTGGCGCGCGCCAGCAGCGGACGCAGAGCGGCTCGCTGGGCGGGCCGCAGCAGGTGCCGAAGGCGTGAGGAATGTCCACCGCCGTGGAAGGTGACGACGAATGGGAGCCCGGCGCGCGTCGCCGCCCACATTGCCTGTGGCGCAACGAACGTGTGGTACGACTGGACGTGCACGACATCCCAGCGACCGGAGGCGATCGGGCGCCCGAGCGCGGGAGCAATGTACAGGTCCAGGCGCTTGGGCCAAGCGTGGACGCGGCGAATCTCGAAGCCATCGCGAAACTCGCGAGGCGGGAGCCGCCGCAAGCGATCGGTCGTGAGCACGGTGGTCTCGCAACCCGACGCGCTCAGGCGGCTCGCCAATTCCTGGACGTGGCGCTCCACCCCACCCATCTCCGGCAGGAAGCGCGGCGTCACCATCAGGACGCGCATAGGGGAGGTCAACGGTCACCGACGGCGGCGGCGCTCGTGCGCGGACGCAGTCGCTGGGCGGAGCGCATGGCGCCGCGGAGCCTTGCCGAGACATAGCCTGCGGTCGTAGCCGCGAGCCCGACCAGGATCGCCAGCGGAAGGCCGAAGCTAGTTCGCCGCCGTATGGCACCCCACAACCCGGCAACGAATCCCCCCGTAAGTGTCCGCCGTACGTAGGTGCGCTCCGCCTCGGTTGCATCCCGGCCCCCGACCAGGCTGGCCACGATGGCCTTCGAGCGTCCCTCGGCATGGCAGCGGGACAGGAAGTACGAGAGGCTGGTGCGCTCCGGTGACACGGTGTGCCGGACGCGAGCTTCCGGCACGTACAGGGTCAGGCGATCTGGCCATCGCTGCCGGGCGCGGATGCACAACTCCGTCTCCTCGCAGCCGAGAGGCACCGCACCGATCCGCCCGATCACGTCATCAAATCCACCCAGGTCGACCAGCGTCTGCCGCCGGAACGACATGTTCGCGCCAACCACGTTGCGCACCGCCGAGGTTTCGTGCGGCATCCCCGAATGGGTGCATCCGACTACCCAGTCGAACTCCGGGGGAAACCAGCGGGGGCGGCCCGCGGGCCACACCGGCTCGACGGCGCCGCCGGCGGCGAGCACGCGCGGGTCTTCGTAGGCCGCGGCGAGCTGCTCCAGCCACCGCTCGTCGGCCTGGGCGTCGTCATCAAGGAACGCCACGACCTCTCCACGGGCGGCCGACGCACCAGTGTTCCTTGCGCCAGACAGGCCGCGGGCGTGCTTGTTGGGAAGGACGGACACGTCTGGCCAGGCGGAGAGTGCATCGGCACGTAGCTTCTCGTTGTGATCGATCACGACGATGATCTCGCGGGCTGGCCGCGTTTGGCGACGCACGGAGTCGAGGGCGGCCGCTAGGTCCTGCCACCGCCGTTCGCTGAAGGCGCAGATCACAATCGAGATGTCCATGTCCTCGCGAACGGCTCTGCGGCTACCCTCCGCCGTATGGCCAGGATAGCGTGGTGAGGTGCGCCGGCTTCTCTGGCAGGCGCCTGGCGTTGAGCTGGGGACGCTCGCGATCGGGCATGACGTTCGAGAGTAGTGGGAGGTAGCTCCGCTGCCGGAGATTGTCTTGCGGATGCTTCGCCCGGCGGTTGCCTGGGCGCGTCGGGTGCGCGTGCGCTGGTCCGGTGCACGTGTGGGTCTCGCGCTCTGCTACCACGGGGTCGCCGAGCGCGGAGGCGACCCCGAAATAGAGTTGAGCGCGCCGATTTCGCTTCCAGATTTCGAGCGCCATCTCCGCCACCTGCGCCGTAGCTACCGCGTTGTGCCCGCCTCTGCCCTGGTGCCTGCGGCGGCCTCCCGTAAGAGGGGCCAGCGCCTCCCCGTCGCCATCACGTTCGACGACGATTTGCCCACGCACCTCTCGATTGCCGCGCCTGCCCTGAGGCGGGCAAGATTGCCTGCGACGTTCTTCCTTTCAGGAGCAGGCCTGCACGAGCCATTCAGCTTCTGGTGGCAGCTGCTTCAGCGCGCCTGGGAGGGCGATCTCGTGGGCGACACCATGCTGGAAGCATGGGGAGTCCGGGAGCCGGACGTGTCGGTTCGCCAAGTGGCCCTCCGCATCCAGACCATGTCCCCCGCCGAACGCGATGCCGCGACTGCGTCCCTCCGCGCAGCCATGGGCGGCGAGGTGCCCGACGATACGCTGTCACGCGACGGCATCGAGACCCTCGCCGCGTCCGGATTCGAGATCGGATTTCACACCCGCAGGCACGACGATCTGGTCGGCCTCACCGATGATGAGCTCCGGGTCGCCATGATCGCGGGGCGGGACGAGCTCGAAGAGGTCGTGGGCCCACTGTCGACAATCTCCTACCCGCACGGTCGGGCGGACGCCCGCGTGGCGGGCGCGGCCCGCGACGCTGGCTTCGACTTCGGATTCGTGGCGAATGGATCTCCCGTCGCGGTCGGTGACGATCCCCACCTCCTCGGCCGGCGCTATCCGGCAAGAGGCAGGACGGGTCAGTTCGCGTTAGACGTGGCTCAGACCATGGCCGAAGCATGACGAAGGCCGCGCGGCCGACGGTCGGCGGAAGGGTTGTCATTGACCATGTGCCGCTAGCACCTCGGCCAGAACCCGGTCGAGACGATCGACATACGCTCGCGGGCTGTGATTCACCTCGACATACGAGCGCGCCCGGCTTCCGAGGTCACGCCGGGCGCCGGCGTCCTTCAGCAGGCGGGCTGCGGCCCGCGCTAGCGCCTCGGCGTCCTCGCCGATCTCCAGAGGGGGAGACGGCCCGTCGACCGTGAGCCCCTCGGCTCCTCGGGGTGTCGTGACCACAGGTTTGCCAAGCGCCATCGCATAGAGGACCTTCATCCGCATGCCGCCTCCTGTCCGCACCGGGGCCATAACCACCGCAGTTCGTCGCAGAAGCGGATCGAGGTCCGACACCTGGCCGAGGAAATGCACGCTAGGACCATCGAGCGATCGAACTTCCGGCGGTGCGTACGGCCCGACGATCGACAGTTGAACACCGGAATGAAGGCGGGTCAGTCGGGGCAAGATGTCCTTAGCCAGCCATAGCGCCGCGTCCACGTTGGGGGGGTGCGTGTAGTTGCCGGCAAAGAGAATTGTGTCGGGCTTCTCCTCCGCCTCACCCGGGGCTGGAAGCTCGATCGCGAAGGGATTGACCTGTACGCGATCGGCCAGGTCGGGCGCCAGCATCGCAACTGCCGCCGCGTCGCGATCGGTGAACACCTGGAGGGCATCGAAGCGACGCCATACACGCCGCTGATAGCGCGGCCAGCGGCGCCAGTCCACCTCACTGAAGGCCCACGTCGGCCACTCGCTAGGCCGGCGCGGCGGACCCTGAATTCTGCGGCGGCGCCGCACCTCGTGCTCGGTCAGCACCGCCGGGAGCGCCTGCGGCAGGCGAAAGAAGGCCATCGCATTGTCCTCGACCACGGCGACATCGAATTTCTGGCCTTTGGCCAACGCGTCGATGGTTTTCTGGACCTCTGGCTCCGCGAACCAGGCGGTCCGCAGCGGAACCCGACTGCCCAACCACGTGCCGACGATCCGGAAGCGACGTTTCCATCCCAGCGTTCCCCGGATCGCGGTTCGCAACGTGGCGTGAACGACGACGCCTCCGCGCTGGAGGCGGTCAACTGCCTCGATCTCGGCCGGATCGGGCCCGGCGACGGTCACGATCGTGACCTCGTGGCGTTCGCGGAGCCCGGTCAGCTCCGCATGGAGCAGCAGCGGGATGGCCCCCGCGGCGTGCGGATCCGGGGGCATCGGTGTGAGCAGGAGCACTCTCATGGTTATGCTCGACCGTAGCGCGCAGGTCGCGGCTTGCGAGAAATTTGGAAGAATTCGGCTGCGGGGGTTCTGACGAACGGAGACAAGTCGCTCCGGCTGCCCGCTTTCCTACCCAAGGTCGCCAGTTGAACAAAACGCCGCGCGAACAACCCCTGACCGGGCTACTTCAGTCGCCCGAGGAGTGGACTGAGCGCAACCGCGCCCTGGGTGACGCGATGGCGGGGCTGATTGCTCGATATGCGCCGCCCGATGCTCGTCGCGCGCTCGACGTTGGGTGTCAGCAGGGCCGTCTGACCGATGCTTGGGCGCAGCGCACCGGGATGCGGTGGTCGGGGGTTGATCCAATCATCGAGCGCGCTACGAAATCCGCTGAAGGTGCAGAGCTGCTGCCTGGCTCAGCGAGCGAAATCCGCTTTCCCGATGGCGAGTTTGACTGCATCGTCTTTGCCAATGTCTACGAGCACATCGAGCCGCAGAAACGGATCCCGGCCCTCGTGGAGATGAAGCGCGTGCTCAAGCCCGGTGGTGTGATCGTTGGGCAGTTGCCTAACCCCTATTTCCCGATCGAGTCGCACAGTCGGCTGCCTTTCATGGGCTGGCTGCCCGTGCGAATTCAGAAGGCATATTGGCGATTGGCTCCGGTGCCGTGGGAGCACGACTTCTATGTCGTGGGCGTTCGTCATCTCAAGCGCAGGGCCCAGACAGTGGGCCTCGATCCCGTGCTCATTCAGAACTACAGCTATCCGCCGGAAGTCATACCGGAACGGGTGCGCTGGGCCGCGAGACTGCTCTCCCGGCCGATGCGACTTGTGCCGTGGGCCTGGCAGTTCGTTCTCAAGAAGCCGGGCGCGCCTACCGGCCACCGGTAGTGGGCCGGTTTTCGTGTGCGCGCGCTGAGGTGCGACGCTCGTCAGCGCTGCGGCAGGCGAGCATTCGGAGCCGCCGTGGCAGTGATCGAACATCCTCGAACCCCCAGGGTGCATCGAGCAACCCGGTGAGCTTGGCCTCGAACATGTACAGATTGTCGCCTCGGTCGATGAAGGAGCGAGGCAGCGTGTGAGGGCGATCGCCTGGGTGGATGAGCCCCGGCTCGACCGTGACCGCGACGCGGTATCCGGCCTCGCGGACCATTCGGATCTCGCGCTCGCCGTAAAGACCGGCCGGGTAAGCGAACGTCATGGCCGGCCGTTCGATGTGCTCTTCGACGTCGCGCTTCGATCCGACGATCTCCGTCCAGGCGGCGTCATTGGAGAGCCTGGGCAGAGCCGGATGAGTGCGGGTATGCGCGCCGATCGAAAAGAGCTCGTCCTGACTGAGTTCGCGCAGCTCGGTCCAGGTGAGCATTGGGGGAGGGTGTTCGTACCAATAGGGTCGTGAAGCGCGGTCGATGATCCCGGTCGGAACAAAGATCGTGGCGGGAATCCGAAGGTCGCGCAGCACGGGAACCGCGTTGTCCAGGTTGTCTTGGTAGCCGTCGTCAAAGGTCACGCATGCATATCGACCGTCTGGCCGTTCCGCCAATAGTTCGAGCGCCCGGTTGAGAGGGACCGGCTCGGCACCGGCACCTAACAAGGCCTCCATCTGTGCGCGGAACGCCCTGGGTGTCACGGCGAGCTCGTCACGGTCAGTCGAGACTCGGTGGTAGGAGAGGATGCGAAGGCCGGTCTTCCGGGAGCTTTGCCCTCTGTAGGCGCGCCGCGCACGGGCTGCCTGAAGTCGGTGAGCCCACTGTTTTGCGAGGTAATACGTCGACCCCTTCGGTGGGGGAATCTCCCAGGGCGCGTTCTCGGATTCAGGCGCCGAGCGGACTTGCTGCTGCGGTCCAAACGGCGTTGCCACCAGGCTCTCGCCGGTCCGTGATTGCGCCGAGCCTTCGTATCCGAGCTCCTCGAGGGTGTCGGCCATCACGTCATTGAGCATCTGGATCTCGCCTTCACTGAAGGCGCCATTCTGCACGTTCATGTCGCGGAGCTCGATGCGCCTGTCGAGGTACTCGTGCGGCGATGGAGAGGGGGGGAGGTCGCAAAACGTTGTCAGCTCGTCCAGCACCCTGTGAGGATCCGCGACGAAGTCCTCATAACGCACCTCGGCGTACCGTTCGGGTGCGAATCGAGCGGCTTCTTGACGTGCCGACCGCACTACGGCCCGCCATTGGATTGCCGCGAGCGCAAACGGAGAATGGTCGCGTCCCTGCCACTGGGCCAGCTCGCGATCACCTAGCCCGCCGCGCCATGCCGGACTATTCATTCGCCAAGTGTCTCGCCAGAATGGCACCTCCATCAGTGATCGAGCGACGGCCCGCCCGTCGCGGATGACTTGGATGAATCGAGCGTCGGGAAAGATGCTCATGAGGTACTCGAGTCGCGCAGGTCCCGTGATCTTGGCGGCGAAGCGCGGCTTCCCCTGGTAGTGGAGGACGCGCGAGACCATGCGACGAAGGCGATCACGCTCGTCGGCTGTTGCTTCGACTCCGAGCAGATAGCCGTAAACGAACTTCCTGCCGCAGCTGCGCTGCCAGACCGTGTTGGCCTCGGCTGGGCCGACTCGCAGCCGATCCAGCCATCGTTGGTGTTGATCCGATCGTGAGGTCGCTTCTCTCATCGATGGACTCCAGTCGGCCGCACGAGAAAGCGCTGCGGCTATCGGAAAGCGTGGCAAACGCTCGAGATATTGCGAGAACCAGGCCAGATCAGGATGAGCAGCGAAGGCGGAGAACATCATCGTCGTGCCACTTCGCCCCATGCCGACGAAGAAAATAGGCTGCCTAATCTCGCGCATCCCTCAACTCCTTCGCAGAGAGCGGACCCGGGCCACTCTACCCGCTCCCACTCCGGTTTTCCGCCGATCTGAGCCCCACACCCACCATGTCTTAGAGTGACGCCGGGCGCCGGGAATGGATGCAACGCTGCACCAGGACCAGATCAGTGAGCTGCTCCCGGAGTGGGCGGAACTGTTTGCGGCGGACGATCACGCCACGCCATACCAATCGCCTGGGTGGGCCCGCGCCTGGTGGCGCCACTGGGCGGGGGGATCGCGGCCGTGGCTGCTGGCTGTTCGCGATGCAGGCGAACTCGTGGGCCTGGCCCCGCTGCGCAGCGATCGCCTGCTTGGACTGCGACGGCTGACGGTCAACGGGGAGCCGGGGGACTACTGGGACGTTCTCGCGCGGCCGGAGTGCCGGACGGCAGTGGAAGAGGTGGTCGGCCACGAGATTCAGCGCCGCCAGCGCGACTGGGACGTGCTGGTCCTAAGCCAGCTTCCGCACAGTTCCTCGACCGCACAGGCACTCGAGAGAGCCGGCCTGTGCGCGGTGCACCGCTCGGCGGTTTCCTGCCCTGCCATCACGCTCCCGGACAGCTTCGACGCGTATCTCTCCACACTGCCCTCGAGTCGGCGCACAAATCTGCGTCGGCGACTCCGGAACCTGGACGACGGCGAGCTTGAGCTTCGGGCGCCCGCGATCCAGGAGCTCCCGGCCGCGATCGACCGCTGGCAGGCCCTCCGGGTGCGCCAGTGGGCGGCGATGGGGAAGCGCCTCACGCGCGAGCACACCGCGCAGCGCTTTCGCGACTTCCTCGTCGACGTGACGACGGAGCTCGTCCCCGCCAGACTGGCGTTGGTCTGGGAGTTCGTCCGCGACGGCGAGGTGGTCGGCTCGTTCATCAACTTCTGCGACGCGCGCGCCTTCTACCAGTACCTCGGGGGGTTCGCGCCCGAGCTCGGGAGCTTGGCGATCGGCAAGGTCGCGACCGCCGAGGGCATCCGCTCCAGCATCGTGGCGGGCCGCTCCTGCTACGACTTCATGCGCGGGGATGAGGCGTACAAGTACTGGTACGGCGCCGCCGACCGCCCCTCACCCACCGTCGTGTTTCGTGGCGCTCGAATCCGCTCCATCGTGGCGGGCCGGCTGGGCGCGCTGATCCCACGTCTGCGAAGTTAGCTTCGTGCCCCTGGGACCCACCTGCGTAAGTATCTATCCGCCGCTTAGTCCGGGGGCGCTCCTGCGCCGCCCGGCGCAGAATCTGCCCTTCCCGCTCGAGGAGCCGGGCTGCCGGCTGTACATGCAGGCTCGTCAGGGTCTGTGGTGGGCGCTCAAGGGGCTTGGCGTCGGGTCGGGCGACGAGGTGCTTGTGCCCGCCTATCACCATGGCTCGGAGGTCGAGGTGCTCGTGCGCACGGGAGCGCAATGCCGCTTCTACGACTGCCGCGAGACGTTTGAGCCAGACGAGGCCGAGCTCGAATCCCTGCGCGGGCAGCGCGTGCGAGCGCTCTACCTCATTCACCAGCTCGGGTTCGCCCAGGACGTCGCCCGCTGGCGACGCTGGTGCGACGAGCGGGAGCTATTCCTGATCGAGGACGGCGCCCAAGCCTGGCTCAGCGCACGGGACCGCCGCCCGGTGGGCGCCGACGCGGATCTCGCCCTCTTCTGCCTCTACAAGGTGTTCGGCGTGCCGGATGGAGGGGCCGTAATTTCCAAGGCTTTCGGTGGCCCGCCCGCGGACGACGAAAGCAGCGGAGCGCGGGCACTGGCTGGCCGCTTGGCAGATTGGGCCGCCCAGCGCTCGCGGATCGCCGCAGGGCTCTTCCGGGAGCGCCGGCACCCCCCTCTGCAGGATGAACGGCCAGAGGTTGATTTCGCGCTGACCGCTGTGGACGAGCGTGCGGCGCGCACCACTCGCTGGGTGCTGTCCCGGGTGGTCGACACCGATGCACCGTCCCGCAGGCGGGCAAATTTCGCCCGCCTCGCCGAGCGCCTCGGGGAGCTGCAATCGCCGGCCTTCGAGAGGATGCCTCCTGAGTCCTCGCCGCTCGCCTTCCCGATCGAGATCAGCGACAAGCGTGCCCTGGTCGATCGCCTCGCACGTCGCGGGATCATGGACACACGCATGTGGACGGTCCCGCATCCTGCGATGGATGCGGGCGCGTATCCGGGTGCGGCCGCCCTGCGAGCGCGCCTCATTGGGCTACCCGTGCACCAGGGCCTGCGCCCAGTGGATGTCGAGCGCATCGCGGACGGGGTGGCGCGAGCTGTGCAGCCTGCCCGCCTGACGTAAGCAAAGCGTCCAGGCAACATCCGTCCAATCAAGTCCTGGGCTGGTTCGTCGATGAGCGCCACCTATGACGCGACATGCTCGCCTTCGGCCGGCGATTCGATGGCCAATCGTTGCTGTGATCGCGCTGGCGCTGTGCGTAGCGAGTGCGCCGGCCGGCCTTGCGCGATCGGTACATCACAAAGCCAGCGGCAGGGCGGCTCACGCTCATGGCGGGCGGCATCACCCCCGCAGTTGTCATAAACGTCGCCTCGGGCACCACGGTCATCGGCACCATCGTCGTCATCGGCATCGCCCGAAGCGTTGTCGTCAGCCTGCGCCTGCGTCGCCGCTGTACTGGGGCGCGTCGATTGGCCCGCAACTCACCGGCACGCAGGCGCCGTGGGACATGACGGCGGTCTCGAAGTTCGAGGGGATGGTGGGGAAGCCGTTGTCGTTGATCCACTTCTACTCGCCGTTCGCAAATTGTGCGACCTCGCCCTGCTCCTTCTACAAGTTCCCGACGGGCGCGATGGAGAACGTGCGCGAGCACGGGGCGATCCCGTTCTTCAGCTGGGGATCGCAGTCGACGCCCTCGAGTCTGAACGAACCCGACTTCCAGCTCGCCGACGTGATCAACGGCACCTATGACCCCTACATCCAGGATTTCGCGACCGCCGCGAAGGCCTGGGGGCATCCGTTCTTCTTGCGCTTCAACTTCGAGATGAACGGCAACTGGTTTCCGTGGTCCGAGCAAGTCAACGGCAACGGGCCGGGGCAGTATGTCGCCGCCTGGCGCCACGTGCACGACATCTTCACCTCGGCTGGCGCCACCAACGCGACCTGGGCCTGGTGCCCCAATGTCGACCCCGGAAACAGGCTTCAGGACGTGGGGTCGCTCTACCCCGGCGACACATATGTCGACTGGACCTGCCTCGATGGCTACAGCTGGGGCACGAACCCCAGCTCACCAAAAGGCTGGATGAGCTTCGACCAGCTATACCGCTCGAGCTATCACCAGATCGTCGACTCGATCGCCCCCAGCAAGCCGATGATCATCGGCGAGACGGCGGCCAGCGAATACGGGGGCTCCAAGGCGGCCTGGATCCAGGACATGCTCACCAAGATCCCCACCGACTACCCCAAGATCCGGGGTTTGCTCTGGTTCGAGAGGGTCGACGACAACATGGACTGGCCGATCGAAACCTCGGGCGCGGCCACGAGCGCCTTCGCCAGTGGCATCCAGAACGGCGTCTACACGACCAACACCTACGCAAACCTGAGTGCCAGCCCCATCCCGCCGCCAGGTTGATCCAGGCCCGCGCACGGCCCGTATCAACACGGGTTCTACCGAAGATCGGGATTACCGAGCCAGTGGGCCCGAATCGACGTTTCCGTCCAAGGGTTGGAGAATCAAGCTGAGCTCCGAACGCATGAAATCCGGGATCCGACCCGCAATCGCGGCAAAAGCAGGCGCCATCAGCGTGTTGGCGCTGCTGTTGTCAAGCTTCGTCATGCCCTCCGCCGCCGCCGCGGCGAAACCCCGGAGCAGATCATCGTCCCTCTACTGGGGCGCCACGATCGGCGCGCAGTTGACGGGCACGCAGGCACCGTTTGACATGACTGCGGTCTCGAAGTTCGAGAGAAAGGAAGGCAAGGGGCTCTCCCTGGTGGGGTTCGCCTCCCCTTTTGCGAATTGTGCTTCCTCGCCCTGCTCCTTCTACAAGTTCCCGACGGCAGCGATGGAGAACGTGCGCGAGCACGGGGCGATCCCGTTCTTCAGCTGGGCCTCGCAGCAAACTCCCTTGAGCCTCGATGAGCCGGACTTCCAGCTCGCCGACGTGACCAATGGCACCTATGACCCCTACATCCGAGATTTCGCGACCGCCGCGAAGGCCTGGGGGCATCCGTTCTTCTTGCGCTTCAACTTCGAGGCGAACGGCAACTGGTTTCCGTGGTCCGAGCAAACTAACGGCAACGGGCCGGGCCAGTATGTCGCCGCCTGGCGCCATGTGCACGACATCTTCACCTCGGTCGGCGCCACCAACGCGACCTGGGCCTGGTGCCCCAACGTCAATATCAGCCACAACCTCCAGAGCCTGCGCTCGCTCTATCCCGGCGACCGCTACGTCGATTGGACCTGCCTCGATGGCTTCAACTGGGGTGCCAGGAGCGACTCACCAGGCTGGTTGAGCTTCGGCCAGGTTTTCCGCTCGACCTATCGCCAGATTGCCAGGAAGATTGCCCCGGCCAAGCCGATGATCATCGGCGAGACGGCCTCCAACGATCGCGGCGGATCCAAGGCCGCCTGGATCCGAGACATGCTTGCCAGGCTCGCCGCCGGATACCCCAAGATCCACGGCGTGCTCTGGTTCGACGTGATCGACCGCAACACGCACTGGCCGATCGAGACTTCCCGCAGCGTCACAAGGGCCTTCCGCAAGGGCATCCGCAGGCGTGTCTACACGCGCAACATCTACGCCGACTTGAGCGCCAGCCCGATTCCGCCGCCGCGCTGACCTTTCCTGGGCGCCTCTTTGGCAGCCACCGCATTACCCCATCGGTTGCGTTCCTGAATTGACGCCGCCTCGAGCGCCACCATAAGGGGCTCGATGCGAGCCTCTCAGCGCACAGCCCGACGTCCTGCGGGCTATTACAAAGTGGCTGAGCTGGACCTCGATCGCGAGCTGCAACGCATTTGCTCGCTACCGGTCTTCGGCGGAGCCGCCGGCGCGCTGGCGCAGAGCCCTCCGCAGCTGACCGTGCGCCGCGCCTCGGCGCGGCCGCGCCGCAACCTCGGCTTCGCGGTGCCGGCAGAGCGGCGCATCTCGGTGACCGCCTACCCTGGCATCAGGCCGGGGGACGCGCGGGAGACCTTGCTGCACGAGCTGGTCCACATCGCGGTGGGGCGAAACGGCCGCAGCTGGCACGGGCGCGAGTTCCGAGCGACCCTGGGCGAAGCGATGCGCCAGGCGTACGGCGTCACCGGTATCGCTGCTCAAGCCTCGACCCATGGCACCTACGCCGAGGCCCTGGAACGACGGCGTCTTGAATCCAAGAGAGCGCACGGAGGCATGCACCCGGGGCAGCTTGCCCTTGAGACGGTGGGCTGAAAGCCAGGGCCTCGCGCGCCCGCACAGGACTCCTATCTACCCTTTCCGGGATGAAGAAGATCGTCATCCTCGGCTGCACGGGGTCGATCGGCACCCAGGCGCTCGAGATCGTCGCCACCAGCGACGAGCTATCGGTGGTTGGGCTGGCCGCCGATTCGAGCTGGGAGCCGGCGCTCGAGCAGGCGCGCGAGCACGGCGCCCCTGCGGTTGCCATGGTGGACGCGGCATCGGCCACCGCGGCCAAGCAGGCCTGGAACGGCAAAGTGCTTGTTGGTGAGGAAGGGATCCGCGAGCTGATCGCCGACTCGGGCGCTGAACTGGTCCTGAACGGCATCGTCGGCGCGGCGGGCCTCGGCCCGACGATCGTGGCGCTCACCGAGGGCATCGACGTCGCGCTGGCCAACAAGGAGAGCCTGGTGATCGGCGGCGAGCTGGTCACTGCGCTGGCCGAGGGGACCGGCGCTAGGTTGCTGCCGGTCGATTCGGAGCACTCGGCCCTGTTCCAGCTGATCGATGCCGAGCCGCCGGGAACGGTGGAGCGGCTGGTGATCACCGCCTCGGGCGGGCCGTTCCGGGGCCGAACCGACCTCGACGCGGTGACCCGCAAGGAGGCGCTCGCTCACCCGACCTGGGAGATGGGGGGGAGGATCACGATCGACTCCGCGACCCTGATGAACAAGGGCTTCGAGATGATCGAGGCGCACCATCTGTTCGGGGTCCCTTACGAACGGATGGACATCGTCGTACACCCGCAGTCGATCGTCCACTCACTGGTCCACCTCAACGACGGCGCGTCGCTCGCCCATCTCGGCTACCCGGACATGCGGGTGCCGATCTCCTACGCACTGCACTTCCCGCAGCGCGCCGACACCGAGGTGCCGGCGCTCGACCTGGCGGCGATCGGCGAGCTGACCTTCGAGCCGCCCGATCTCGACTCCTTCCCGAGCCTGCGGCTGGCGCGCGAGGCGGGGGAGGCCGGGGGCACCGCTCCCTGCGTCCTCAACGCGGTCGACGAGGTCGCCGTTGCGGCATTCCTCGATGGTCGCCTGCGCTTCACCGGCATCGCCGAGGTCGTCGAGCGGATGCTCGACGAGATGCCGGCCGAACCGATCTCGCACTTCGAGGACCTGTTCGCGATTGACGAGGCGGCGCGCCGGCGCGCCGCGGACCTGATCGAGGAGATGGCGGTCGCATGAGCTGGGTGCTTGCGATCCTCGGCTTCACCGTATTGATCGTCCTCCACGAGGCCGGCCACTTCGTGGCTGCGAAGTCGGTCGGGATGCGGGTCGAGCGCTTCTTCCTCTTCTTCCCGCCGAAATTGGTATCGATCAAGCGCGGCGAGACCGAGTATGGGATCGGGGCCATTCCCGCGGGGGGGTTCGTGAAGATCACCGGCATGAACCCCGACGAGGAGCTCCCCCCCGACGTAGCAGCGCGGGGCTACTACCACCAGCCGGTCTGGAAGCGGATCCTCGTCATCGGCGCTGGTCCCGCAGTCAACATCGTGCTCGCCTTCCTGATCTTCTTCGTGCTCGCCTTCAGCGCCAGCAACATCACAAGCACGGTCGGCCAGATCGATCTCGGCAGCCCCGCCGCCGCGCATCTGAAGCCCGGCGACAGGATCATCGCCGTCGACGGCAAGCGTTTTCCGGGGGTCGCGACCGATACCCGATTGACCCGCTTCGGCCATATCGTCGCCAGCCACAAGTGCCCCGGCAAGCAGACCGACGGGTGCTTGGCGAAAACGCCGGTGAAGCTGACGATCGCCCGCGATGGGCAGGTCCACACCCTCTTGATCACACCCAGGTATGACCCGGCGGTTGGGAGGACGCGGATCGGATTCTCCTACGGATCGACGCCGGCGAATCTGAGCGTCACAGGAGCCGTGCGCAGCGCCGCGGACGACATGTGGTTCGTCACCTCGAGGACCGTCAGCGCGATCGCGCGGATATTCCAGCCCGAGCAGCGCAAGCAGGTCTCGGGCATCGTCGGGACCACTGACGTCACCCAGCAGGCGATCGGCTTCGGCGCCAGAGAAGCACTGACACTCTTGGCGGTCGTCAGTCTCTCGCTCGGCCTGATCAACCTGTTCCCCTTTCTGCCCCTCGACGGCGGCCACATCTTCTGGAGCCTGGTCGAGAAGGTGCGCGGCTCCCCGGTCCCGTTCAGCGTCATGGAGCGCGCGGGTGTGGTCGGCTTCCTACTGGTGATCATGCTCTTCGTGATCGGCTTCACCAACGACATTCACCGCCTCACGCACGGCGGCTTCCACGTCCGCTGAGTCCCCTGACTCCTGGGAGCCTTGGCGCTGGCGGCCCGCGGGCCAGAGCGAGATACTGCCGGCGATGTAGCAGGCTGATATCGAGCGGATCAAGGCGGCTTTGGCGGCCTTCAACGAGGGCGACTTCGAGCGAGTGCTGGACACGATGAGCGAGGACGCGGAAATTCAGAGGCTCGGCGACGCCGAAACGCTACGGGGAAGAGAGGCGATCAGGAACTGGTTGCCCCCAGACGCGATCGATTATCAGCGAGGCAAGCCCACCGAGTTTCGCGAGAACGGCGAGCGAATCCTCGTGACTTGCGATTGGCGAGCCCGCGGTAGGGGGAGCGGCATCGAGGTCGACACCAAGGTGTTTCTCCTTTACACGCTGCGTGGTAATAAGACGATCCGCATCGAGGCCTATCAAGACGAGAAAGAAGCCCTCGAAGCAGCCGGGCTGTCGGAGTAGGCGATGTCGCAGGAGAACCTCGAAATCGTGCGGTCCCAGTACACAGCCACCAACGAGCGGGACTTCCCGCGCGTGATGAGCTACTACGCGGAGGATGTTGAGCTCTTCGTACACCCCGACGCATTCACTCACCGCGGGACGTTCAAGGGCCGCGACGCGGTCGGACAGTGGTTTGGGGACTGGTTCAAGACATTTGAGCCGGGCTATCACTTCGACCTCGAGGAAGCCAGGGACTTGGGTGATGTCGTCTACCTGAACGCAACCCACCATGGGCGCGGGCGAACCAGTGGAGTGGAGGTACGCGGGCAAACGGGATACCTCTACACCGTTCGCGACGGCAAGATCGTTCGCGTCGAGATCTATCCCAGCCCCGCGGCGGCTCTCGAAGCAGCCGGGCTGTCGGAGTAGGCGATGTCGGAGGAGAACGTCGAAATCGTGCGATCGATGTTGGGTCCATTCGGGGGCGTCGATGTCTCTGCTGTCGACTGGGACGCCGAAGTGATCCGCGAGATCCTTGAACAGACTTACTCACCGGATGTCGTACTGAGAACGCTGGCGTCAGGCGTCGGTAGCGGCCCGAGTGCCGTCTACCGGGGGTGGGACGGCTTGGTTCAGTACCTGAAGGAGTGGTTGGATCCCTTCAGCGAGTATCACCTCGAGCCGCTGGACTACGTCGAGGCCGGCGATTGTGTCCTCGTTCCAAGCCGGCAGTGGGGTGTCGGGAGCATCAGTGGTGCCCGGGTCGAGATTGAGCTCACGCTCGTCTACGAGCTGCGGGACGGCCAGATCGTGCGGCTCGATCAATACGACACCTTGGAAGATGCCCGCCAAGCCGTCGAGCTGCGGTAGCGTTCGCAGCGGAGGAGAGAGTGGAAGTAGCCACCGCTGAGCGCTACGCGAGCGGCGGGCCTGGAACGGAGCCGCCGGCAAAGAACCTCTACGAGGCGTTCCTGGCGACGGTCGAGCGCCTCGGCGACGACCCGGCGATCATCGCCCCCGACGACTACTCGATCAGCTGGAACGACCTCCGCAGGCGCGTCGACGCGATCGCCGGCGGGCTGGCCGGCCTGGGGGTCGGCAAGGGCGACACGGTGGCGATCATGCTCAACAACCGCCCCGAGTTCATCCCCTGCGACCTCGGCGCCGTGGCGCTTGGCGCGGTCCCGTTCTCGATATATCCGACCTCCTCGCCGGAGCAGATCGCCTACGCGGTGGGCGACGCCGGCGCAAGGGTGGCGATTGTCGAGACCGCCTTCCTGGAGCTGTTCGAGGCGGCGCGCAAGGAGCTGCCGCAACTGGAGCACGTGATCGTGATCGACGGGGACGGCGGCACGACGACCTTGGAGCAGATCGAGTCCGCCGACCCGGATTTCGACCCAGCCCCCGCGGCCGCCGAGATCGGCCTCGGAGACCTGCTGACCCTGATCTACACCTCGGGCACCACCGGACCGCCGAAGGGGGTCCAGCTCACCCACCGCAACCTGATGAGCCTCACCACCTCGGTGGACACCATCGTGCCCTTCCCGGAGACCGGCGGCAAGGTCATCTCCTGGCTTCCCGCCGCCCACATCGCCGAGCGCGGCGCTCACTACTACCTGCCCGTGGTTCGCGGCCTTTCTGTCGAGATCTGTCCCGATCCGCGCAAGATCATCGAGTTCCTGCCCCAGGTGCGACCGACCTGGTTCTTCGCCGTGCCGCGGATCTGGGAGAAGCTGAAGGCAGGCCTGGAGGCGAACTTCGCCAAGCTCCCCGAGGAGCAGCGCGCCGCCGCCGAGAAGGGGCTCGAGGCGGCCTACGCCAAGCTGCGGGCCGAGCAGGCTGGCGAGGAGGTTTCGGCGGAGCTGGCCGCCGCGGTCGAGAAGGCGGATCGGGAGATGTTCTCCCACCTTCGCGCGGCCCTGGGCCTCGACGAGGCGGTGGCGGTCAATGTCGGCGCCGCCCCGACGGCGCCCGAGGTGCTCGAGTTCTTCCATGCGATCGGGATCCCGGTCGGCGAGCTGTGGGGGATGTCGGAGACCTGCGGGACCGCGACCTGCAATCCGACCGATCGGATCAAGCTCGGCACCGTCGGTCCACCGCTGCCAGGGATCGAGATCAAGCTGGCCGAGGACGGCGAGGTGCTGGTGCGAGGCGACTCGGTGATGCCCGGCTATCGCAACATGCCCGTGAAGACCTCCGAGACGATCGACTCAGAGGGTTGGCTGCTGACCGGTGACATCGGCGAGCTCGACGAGGACGGCTACCTGAAGATCATCGACCGCAAGAAGGAGCTGATCATCAACGCGGCCGGCAAGAACATGTCGCCGGTCAACATCGAGTCGAAGCTGAAGGCGGCAACTCCGCTGGTAGGTCAGTGCATCGCGATCGGCGACGCCCGCCCCTACAACGTGGCGCTGATCGTCCTCGACCCCGACTACGCGCCGAGCTGGGCGTCAAACAACGGACTCGAGGGCAAATCCCTTGCCGAGCTGGCGCGGGAGCCGAAGCTGATCGCGGCACTTCAGGAGGGGGTCGACGAGGCCAACGCGAAGATGTCGCGGGTCGAGCAGATCAAGAAGTTCGAGGTCCTACCCGGCGAGTGGCTGCCCGGGGGCAAAGAATTGACCCCGACGATGAAGTTAAAGCGTAGGCCGATCGTTGAGAAATACGAGGCCCAGATCGATGGCCTCTACGCAGCGCCACACTAGCCAGAGCCCGGCGCTGGTACATACGTCCACGCATCGATGCCCTCGTATCTGGGCGTCCGCTCTCCCTGCTTGCCTGGTGCGTGCGGATTGACGATAAATCGGGAGATGGAAGTGCACGCCAGATCAAGCGGCGAGTCAGCCGAGCCCAAGGCCACGCCCCCGGCCGAACCGGCTGAGCCGCAAACCCCGCGCGACGAGCCGCACACGCTCTCGGTCGAGGAGGTGCGCTCGGCGATCGAGCACGATCGCTTCGTCGTCTTCTCGCAGCCGATCCAGGACCTCAGGACTGGCGCCGTCGCCAGCGAGGAGCTGCTGGTGCGGATGAAGATGCCCGACGGTCAGCTGGTCGCGCCATTCGCCTTCCTGGCCACTGCGGAAGCGTTCGGACTCTCACTGGAGATCGACGCGATGATGGTCGGCAAGGGGCTTGACCTGGCGGCCCGCGGCCGGCGCGTGGCGGTCAACCTTTCGGCCCACTCGCTCACCGACCCCGGCCTTACCGAGCGGGTCGAGAAGGCTGTCCGCGATGGGATGGACCCACGCAACCTCACCTTCGAGGTCTCCGAGAACAGCGCCGGCACCGATCTCGAGGCCGCCAAGGGGCTTGCCGTCCGCCTGACTCAGATCGGGTGCGACCTCGCTATCGACGAGTTCGGAGTCGGCTTCGCCTCGCTGGTCTTCGTCAAGCATCTGCCGGCCCAGATGATCAAGGTCGGCCGGGAGTTCGTCGGCGACCTTCCACGCAGCCTCGACGACTACCACGTGATGGGCTGCATCGTCGACCTGGCGGCAAAGCTGGGACGCAAGACGGCCGCGGTTGGAGTCGAGGACGGATTGACGTTGGAGATTCTCAAGCGACTCGGCGTCGACTACGCGCAGGGCTTCTTCGTCGGCCGCCCACGCGAGGTCGATTTCGACGAGCCTCGCGACATCGAGCCCGCCGCCGCGGCTGAAGTCGAGAACTGAGCAACCGCCCGCCGGGTCATTAGCCTTGTGGGCGTGAGGAAGCTCCTGGGGCGCCTCCCACAGCCGCTGCTCGACCGCCTGCGGACGGCCCGCAAGCGCTACCGCAGCGTCCGCTACCGGACGCGTGAGCGCCTGCATCCGGTGAGGATCGAGCGCCCTCAGATCGAGGCGGCCCTTCGCGAGGCAGGCCTCGGGGAGGGGGACGCGGCCTTCATTCAGGCGGGGATGTCCTCGTTCGGGACGATCGAGGGTGGACCCGACACGGTGATCGAGGCATTCGCGCGGGTGCTCGGCGCCGATGGCCTGATCGCGATGCCCTCCTTCCCGCTCGACCGTCCGGCGATCGAGTATTTGCGCACGGAGCCCGTCTTCGATCTGCGCAATACGCCGTCGAGGATGGGGGCGATCAGCGAGCGATTCCGAACCTCGGAGGGAGTCGTCCGCAGCCTGCACCCGACCCACCCGGTATGCGCCCGCGGACCCGGCGCCGAGGAGGTCGTGGCGGGCCACGAGCTGGCCCCGACGCCGTTTGGCGCCGGAACCCCGTTTGCGAGGCTGATCGAGCGCGGAGCCCATCAGGTCTACTTCGGCTCCGGGGTGGGGGCAATCACCATGTACCACGCCTACGAGTTCCTGCGTGAGCCTCCCTATCCGATCGAGGTCTTCCTGCCACAGCGATTCGAGGCCCGTTGCATCGACGCGAATGGCGAGGCGGTCGTCGTCCACACCCTGGTCCATGATCCGCGCGTGACCGTCCACCGGATCGACAACAACCCGCCGCTGGAGGCCCAGGTGCGGGAGAGGCTGATCGGCGGCGGGATGCGCTCGGTGACCTTGGGGCGCGGGGAGGTGCTGGCTCAGACGCTTCCCGAGCTGCTGGTCCAATTCGAGCAGATGCTGGGCGAGGGATCGACGATCTACCCGCCCGAGCTGCTGGCGCAGGCGAGGATCGCATGAACGACGGGGTAAAGACGGCGGGGACCGACCGCGTCGAGCAGGTGCGCGAGCTGGAGCGCTTCGCGCTGCGGCGACTGCCCTCGATGCAGCTCGCCGACGGCGTCTTCTGCCACGAGCTGCGGGCGGAGCAGGGCCGGCCCGAGGGACGCTCGCTGCGCTACACGCTGATCGTCCTGCTCGGCCTTCTGCGCGCCGAGGAGCACGGCCTCGAGAATCCGTTCCACCTCGGCGCCCTGCGCAGCCGCGTGCTCTCCGAGCTCAACTCCCCTGAGCTGACGCCGGGAGATCTCGGACTCGCACTTTGGGCCGAGTCACGCAGCGAGGGCGACGCGGTGGGCGAGTTGGTCGCAGTCTTGAAGGGGAAGCTCGCCGGAGACGACCTCGATGGGCTGCTCAGCATGGAGGTCGCCTGGATCGCCACCGGGCTCACCGAGGCCGGCGCGCGGGGAGAGCTTGGGGCAGGGGAGCCGATCCTCGCCGAGTGCCGGGAGCAGCTGGTCGAGAAGCGCCGACCCAGGAGCGGGCTTGTCACCCACGTCCTGCGCGGCCGACGAAAGCGCCTGCCGCACTTCGCCGACCAGATCTATTCGGTCCTGGCACTCAGCCAGCTGGCCCGGATTCGCGACGACGACGACGCCTGCGACGCCGCCCGCTCGATCGGCGATCTGCTGCTGGAGAACCAGATGCCGAACGGGGCCTGGCCGTGGATCTACGACCCGGTCAGGGGCACCGTGGTCGAGCCCTACGAGCTCTACTCGGTCCACCAGGACTCGATGGCGATGATCGGGATGCACGGGCTCAGCGAGGCGACCGGCGAGCCGCGCTACCGCGACGTCGCGGTGCGCAGCATCGACTGGAACTACGGCGACAACGAGCTCGGCGTGCAGATGTTCGATCGCGAGGCGGAGATGATCTACCGTTCGATCCGGCGCAAGCCGCGCTTCGCCCGCGCCCGTCAGGCTCGCAACGCGGCCGCCACCTACCTGCGCGCCTCGCCGCGGCTTGCCGACCCTGAGGAGCTGGAAGTGAACCGGGCAATGCGTCCCTACCACCTCGGATGGCTGCTCGAGGCCTGGTCGGGCCGCGAGGAGCTCGCCCGTACCAGCAGCGGCTGATGGCCGACTACGAGGGATCTCTGCGCCGCGAGGACCTCGCCGCCGACCCGATCGAGCAGTTTGGCCGCTGGTTCGACGAGGCAAAGCAAGCGGTGCCGCTGGCGGAAGCGATGGCCCTTGCCACCGTCGATGCGAGCGGGGCGCCGGCGGTGCGGTTCGTCCTGCTCAAAGCCTTCTCCTCGGAGGGGTTTGACTTCTTCACCGACTACCGAAGCGAGAAGGGCGACCAGCTCGACGCGAACCCCCGCGCAGCGCTTGCCTTCTGGTGGCGGGAGCTTGGCAGGCAGGTGCGGATCGTGGGACCGGTTACGCGGCTCTCCGAGGCGGAGTCCGACGAATACTTCGCCACCCGGCCCCGCGAGGCACAGCTCGGTGCCTGGGCGTCGGAGCAGAGCATGCCCCTGAGCGACCGAGCTGAGCTCACCAACCAGGTGGAGGCGGAGACGGCGCGGTTCGAAGGGTCCGACGTCGAGCGCCCGCCGCATTGGGGCGGCTACAGGCTCACCCCGGACCAGATCGAATTCTGGCAGCAGGGCGAAGCACGCCTGCACGACCGCTTCCGCTATCGCCGCGCTGGCGACGGTAGCTGGTCGACCGAGCGGCTCTCGCCCTAGACGAGGCGGCGCCGGCTAGGGGAGGATCTTGAACTTGTCTTTGGCCGGCGTCGGGTCGAGGTTGCCGTCGGCGTCGATCGCTTCGACCCTGAAGCTGTGCTTGCCCGGGTCGACCCCGTGGTAGGTCTTCGGCGACTTGCACTTTTTGAACTTCTTGTGGTCGAGCTTGCACTTGAAGGTCGAGCCGACCTCGTCGGACTTGAACTTGAAGGTCGGAGAGTCGTCGCCGCTCTTGTTCTTCAGCCGCTTCTTGATTTTGGTGTTGGGGTCGCCACCGACGCCGGCGCCCGGAGCACACAGCTTCTCGGTTGGCGCGGTGGCGTTGTTGCGCGGCGTTCGAGTCGAGAGGACGAAGTCTGCGGCGCTGTTATCGGTGTCGTCCGCGCTGTCGAGCGCTGTGGGGCAGTTTGGCGTGATCTTCCGCTCGAGGGTCGACTCGAACGGCGTGGCGACTGCAGGCGTGCCGGCCGACGGGATTGACCCGAAGAAGTTGCCATAGGAGACGCAGTCGATCGGCGTGTATGCCGGGGGATCGTTGTTGGCGTAGCAAACGGCACCGTCCTGACCGGTCATCTGGAGCTCGGCGGGGGGCGCGACGAAGTCGGCAGCCACCCCAGCCGGGGTGAAAAGGCTGCTGATCAGGATCGTCCGCTGGTTCTGTCCGTTGGGAGCTGGGCCGGGGATCGTGTAGCTCGAGTTCAACGACCCATCGGAGAAGAAGGTGCGAATGAGCTTCCCCGTGACCAGATTCTGCCCACCGGCGTACATCTGAAGTTCGACCCACTCGCCTCCCAGCGGATTGTTGGAGGGATGGATCTGACGGATCCTCATCAGGTGGAAGCTCGCTGACGCGACCGGGGCCCCGCATGCCAGCGCCAGCGAGGCAATTGCGGCAAGCAGCGCGATCCTTCGTGGCCCTCTCGTTCTCCCTGGGGTCATGCGATTCCCACCCTAGCTGACGATCGTGAACTTGTCCTTCGCGGGCGACTTGTCGACGTTGCCGTCGGCGTCGATCGCTTCGACCTTGAAGGTGTGCTGGTGGTAGGTCGCCGAGGCAGGCGCTGCGAGCATTCCACGGCAACGCACGCGATCAGCGCCGTACACGTCCTTGTACGAGTTCTCCACATCCCTCCGCGGGTATTCGTATCGCAGCGGCGCATGTTCACAGGGGCGCCGGGCCACCCCAGGTACCCTTGACAGGTGGCCTCAAAGCGCCAGATCTTCGTCCGTGACGTGCCTATCGGCGGCGGCGCGCCGGTCGTCGTTCAGACGATGACCAAGACCGAGACCGCCAACCTCGAGGTGACGATGGAGCAGATCCGCACCGTCGCCGAGGCCGGCGCCGACATCGTGCGGGTCGCTGTGCCGCGCGACAAGGACGTCGAGGCGCTGAAAACGATCGTCAAGCAGTCGCCGATTCCGGTGATCGCCGACATCCACTTCAACCACACCCTGGCGCTGAAGGCGATCGACGCCGGCGCCGACTGCATCCGCCTCAACCCGGGCAACATCGGGGGCCGCGACAAGGTCGCCGAGGTGGCCGAAAAGGCAACCAAAGCCGGTGTGCCGATGCGAATCGGCGTCAACTCGGGCTCGCTGCCCAAGCACCTGCACGAGCTCGAGCGCACCGAGCCGGTCGAGGCGCTCGTCGCCGCCGCGGTCGAGTTCGTCGAGCTGATGGAGGGCCTCGACTTCGAGAACTTCAAGGTCTCGATCAAGTCGACCAACGTGCCGAACACGATCGCCGCCAACCGGCTGCTGGCCGAGAAGATTCCCTATCCGATCCACCTCGGGATCACCGAGGCGGGCACCAAGTGGACGGGGTCGCTGAAGTCGGCGGTCGGGCTGGGGACGCTGCTCGCCGACGGAGTGGGGGACACGATCCGGATCAGCCTCTCCACCTTCCACGCCGAGGAGGAGGTCAAGGTGGCCTGGGAGATCCTCAAGGCGCTGCACCTGCGTGAACGCGGCCCGGTGCTGATCGCCTGCCCGACCTGCGGGCGGCTTCAGTTCGACATGGACACGGTCGTCGCCGAGATCGAGCAGCGCCTCGAGGCCTATACCGAGCCGATCGAGGTTGCCGTTCTGGGCTGCGCGGTGAATGGGATCGGCGAGGCTTCGCACGCGGACTTCGGCATCACCGGAGCAAAGGACGAAGGGCTGATCTTCTCCCAGGGCAAGCCGCTGCGAAAGGTCCCGCAGGCAGAGCTCGTCGACGCCCTCTTCGACGAGATCGACCGCTCGCTGGACCGCGGCAAGGTCGAGGCCGACGAGACCGAGGCGCAGGAGGGTGCGGCGTGGCTGGCGCGCATCGAGGAGGAGAACGCGGACGAGTTGACTCCGGAGCGGATCGCCAAGATGGAGGCCGAGGCGGCCGAGCAGGGCGAGTCCGACCGGGTCCTGCTCGACGAGGAAGCCTCGCCGACCGCGGGACGCCGCTTCACCCGGGCGTAGGAGTCTCGCGCGGCCTAGCCGGTCGCTGGCGCCGCGTACTCGTAGGAGCGAATCCAGGGACTGTGGTAGGTGTGGTGGTCGATTGGCGAGCGCCACACGACCTGCCATTTGCGGCCCGGGGTATCGCCGTAGGTGGTCGTGTAGACACCGGCCGAGTCTGTGTTGACCTTTTGCAGCTCCTTCACCGGCCCGCCAGGGTTGCGGTAGCGAATCGTCACCGTCGTGGGGTGCGGATAGGGCTGCACGATGCCCCAGAACGAGACGCTGTCGCCGAGCCTCTGCACGGCGAGCGGGAGGCGGAACGCGTCGTAGGACGGCTTCTTGCGCCCGGCGAAGAACCGCAATCCCGATTCGAATCCGCCGTAGGCCTGGCCGGGGACCGCCCCCGGGCTGTCGTCGCTCAAGAGATACTGGGCGAAGGTGGCGACACGCGGATCCTGGTAGGCGAAGTTCTCGGCGATCCCGATGTCGGCGGCCTGCTGCTCGAGGCTCACCCCGGTGGGGTCGGGGTAGCTCTGAACGCCGAACTCGGTGATGTAGACGGGGAAGTCGGACGGGATTGCACCTGCGTGCGCAGCCCCGTCCAGCGTCACCTCGAGTGCGCTCAGCGAGCTCATGGTCACGAAGTGGGGGTTCGTGGCCGGCTCGAAGGGCGCTTGACCGACGAGCGGATACGGGTGCGTGGACCAGCCGACCGCATCGACCTTCTCATCCGGTTGCGGGCAGTTGGGAAGCTGCTCGAAGTCGCCGTTGAGGCAGAGCGTCTGGCGCGTGAAGGTGAGCGGGTCGGTCGAGTTCTCGCCGCCGGTGGGCGCGGTCTCGCCGATCAGGATCGGCGCCGACGGTTGCTGGTCGTGGATCGCGGTTTGCGCCGCCAGGTATAGTTCGCGGTACAGCAGCGGCGAGTAGGGCCGGCCGTTGCGATGCTGAGGCTGTAGGAAGATCGAGAGGTTGGGCTCGTTCCAGATCGCCCAGAGGTCCGCCTTCGGCAGGGGGGCTGCTTTCGGCGAGTCGCGGAATCGCCCGTCATACCGCTTCGCCAGCGCCGATACGAACTGTCCGAATTGCGCCGGGTCCGGGTCGACCAGCCCGGCGCTGCCCGGCTTCGCCGCCCATTCCGGCGCTGGTCCGGTAGGGGACAGCAGGACCTTCATCCCAAGGCGGTGAATCTCCCGCAGCGCGGTGTCGAAGTAGCTGAAGTTGTAGTTGTGGTCGGCCGGATCGGAGGGGTGGAAATCTCCCGGTCGCTGCGTCGGCGCGACCAGGTTCCAGGGCACGAGGACGCGGATCCCGTCGGCTCCAAGCGAGTGCGCCTGCGCCAGCGCCATTCTCGGATCGGTATTGGCAACCAGCCCGACGTCGAAGATCAACGGCTTTCGCCCCGGCGGGTTGTCGGGGAAGCCGGGCGGGTTCGCCTCGGCCGACGAGCCGTCGTGGATCAGCGCCACGGCGGCAACCCCCACCGCGGCCACGGCGAGGGCCGCGGCTAACAGCCAGGGGCGGCGCATGTCACTTGAAGACGTAGACGCGCACGAATGGGCCGGTCAGCTCGGTTCCGTCCGGGAGAAGGGTCGAGGCACTGTACCGACGCCGTTGGTGGAAGGTGGTGCGGAATTGAAAGTAACCGGCCGCGCTGGTGTGGATCGTCTTGATCGTGTGTGCGGCACCGGGCCCGCGCGCCTTGACGGTGACCCTAAATGGACCGCCCTTGGGTCGCACATGCCCCCAGATCGTGACCTTGTTGCGCTTCTCGCTGGGACGCTGCGCCACCAGGGCCATCGGGAAGGCGGCGTAGGAGATCTTCTTGCGGCCGTCGGAGAATTCAAGCCCGGTCTGGAAGTTCACCTGGGCATTGCCGATGTCGTCCTCCATCAGGTACTGCCCGAAGCTGCGGATCGTTGGGTTGCGGTACATCAGGTACTCCGAGATCGAGATGTACTCGGCCTGATGGAGCTGGCTGACCCCGTACCTGCGGTCGGGAACGCTCTCAACGCCGTATTCGGTGATGTAGATCGGCAGCTTGCGCCTAGTAGCACCGGCGGAGCGGGCCATTTTCAGTGCCTTGGCGAGGTCGTCGATCGTGTTGAGGTTGATCAGGTTGTGCGAGGACTCGAAGGGGGCGTCGAACGGGTCGTATGGATGCTGTGCCCATCCATCGGCGTCGATCGGCGCGCAGCGGCCCGTGCGCTTGAACTTTGCGTTGAGGCAGAAGACGCCGCGCAGGAAGGTGATTGGATCGGTGCCCTTGCGCCCGGGGCCCGGAGAGGTCTCGCCGATCAGCAGGGTGTCGTTTGTGTGGCCACTGGCCGCCAGCCCGTGCTGGGCGGCGAGGAAGAGATTGCGATAGATCTTCGCGGAGACCGACTTGCCATGCCGCAGCTGTGGCTTCAGGAACAGGGTCAGATTTGCCTCGTTGAGCACCGACCAGTGATCTACCCGCGGCAGGGTCGGGTTCGGCGGGTCGGTGGGCAGCGCAGGGGGTGGCGAGTAATTGCCGCTGTAGCGGGTGCCGAGCGCCTCTACGAACTGCTGAAACTCGGAAGGGTTGGGGTCGGTGAATTGCTCGTGCGCGGAGCTGGCCCAATCGGGCACCGGGGTGCTGGGGGTGAGCAGGACATTCATGCCTCGGGAGCGGGCGCCGCTGACCAGGTCGTCAAGGGCGGTCCAGTTCTGAGCCGGGTAGGCGGCGGGATCGGTTGCGTCGAAGGCCGGCTTGTTGAAGGCACTGGGATCGGGCGCGATGCTGCGCCAGGCGACGATCACCCTCACCGTGTCGACGCCTAGATCGTGCAGCTGGTCCAGCTGCACGGCCCGCTGCTCTGGCGGAAGGTTGAGGCCGGACCCGCCGAGATCGAAGAGGGTCGTCTGGCTGCGTGAGGCCGAAGCCGCCGGCACGGTAGCTAGAGATGTAGCAAGCGCGACGGTGGCCGCCAGCGCGAGCAGCAGATGCCGACCGGCGATTGGGCTGCGGGACGTTCGTAGTCGTTGCGAGGTGTCTGTGCTCATCGCAGAAAAGAACCTGTCGGTCGCCGAGAAGTTTCGGCCCCCGGCTACGGCCTGGCGCGGAATGGGGCCCCGCGGGCGAGTCGGGTTTTCTAGCAAACCTGCCGGGTGGGAGTGTCAACCGGGCGCAATCGACGCCTAATCAAAGCGGTAGGAGCGCACGAAAGGCCCCTGGACCACCGAACCGTCGGGCAGCTGAGAGGTCGCCTGCCACTCGCGACCCTGCACGAACGACGAGCCAAAGTCGAAGTAGCCGGCGCGGTCGGTCTGCACATCGAGCAGCGCCTGGCCGGCGCCGGCGCCCCTGTCTCTGAAGCGGACCTCCACCTGGTACGGACCCTGGCCGGGCCGCACGTGGCCCCAGATCTCCACGCCACCCTGCTTTCGCTGTCGCGCCACGAGCGTGATCGGAAAGGCGTCGTAGGACGGCTTCGGAAAGCCGTTGGCGAACCGCAGCCCGGTCTGGAACGAGAGCAGCAGGCTCGGGTTGCGATCGTCGTCGAGCAGGTATTGGGCGAAAGAGCTCACCCACGGATTGCGATAGAGCAGGTACTCGGCATCGCCCAGGAACTCGGCCTGGCGCTGGGGGCTGACCCCGAAGCCCCCCTGCGGATAGCTCTCGATCCCGTACTCGGTCACGTAGACGGGGAGCCGCTCCACGGTTGCGCCGGCTCGAGCAACCTTGCGCAATGCGTTGACCAACCGGTTGATGGAGCCGATCGAGATGATCGAGCGATGGACCTGCTTGGGAACCTGCCAGGGCGGAATGTGCGGATTGTATGGATGGTGGGCCCAACCATCGGCCTCGATCGGCTTGCAGCCGCGGAGGAGGCGGTAATTGGAGGACAGGCAGAAGACCTGCCGCAGGAACTTCAGCGGAGCCGTCGAGGCACTCCCCCTGCTCGGGGCGGTCTCCCCGATCAGCAGCAGGTCCTTGCGGTGTCCGGTGGCGTCGAGGGCGCGCTGCGCCGCCAGGAACAATCGGCGGTAGATGAGGCCGGAGACGGTGCGGCCGTCGGACATCCGCTGGGGGCGCAGGAACGTCTTCAGGTTGGGCTCGTTGTAGACCGACCATTGGTCGACCCTCGGCAGCGCCTCGCCGTCCGGCCCGGCGGCACATCTGGGCGGCACGCAGGTTCCGTCGTAGCGCTCGCCCAGCGCCTGCACGAACTGCTCGAACTCGACGGGATCGGGATCGAAGAGACTGCCGCGGCCGGTCGAGCTCGCCCAGTCGGGGATCGGACCGGTCGGCACGAGCAGTGCTTTCATGCCTCGCGCGTCGACGCCTCGCACGATGCTGTCTAGGGTGTCGAACGCATGGGCCGGATAGCTGGCCGGGTCGGACCCATCGAAGTCCGGCGGCTCGGTCGAGCTATGGGGGGCGGGAGCGAGGACGCGCCATTGGACCTGGATCCGGACCGAGTCCACGCCCAACGACTGCAAGCGGTCGAGGATGTCCGAGCGCCGAGCCGCGCTCTCACCGTTCAGAAGCGAGGGGGTCGGATCGAGGATGGTGAACTGGTCGACCGATGCCGCCGCCCTCGGTGGCGCCGCGATCATCGCCAGTGCGACAACGACCATTGCGGCGAGGGAGACGAGGCGGAATGCCGCCGTGGTCGTCTGCCCTTGCTGTGCGCTCATCGAGGCTAAAACCCGTCCCCAAACCAATCGCTTCGGCTGCGCCGCCGCCGGTCGTGGGCCCTGGGCGCCGTGATGTCCAGCACGCACTGCTCGGCGGCGGCCCTGGCAGTTACCGTACGACGCCATGTCTCGCGCCACGGAGCTCTTCTGGCCCACCCTCAAGGAGGCTCCCGCCGACGCCGAGGCGATCTCGCACAAGCTGATGGTGCGGGCGGGGCTGATCAGGCAACTCGGCGCCGGGCTGTGGACCTACCTGCCGGCGGGCTGGCGGTCGCACCGCAAGGTCGAGGCGATCCTGCGCGAGGAGATGGACGCGATCGGCGGCCAGGAGATGCTGATGCCGGTCCTGCAGCCGGCCGAGATCTGGCGCAAGACCGGCCGCTGGGAGATCGAGGAGCTGTTCAAGCTCGAGGACCGAAAGGGATCGCCGCTGGCGCTGGCGATGACCCACGAGGAGAACGTCACCTTCCACGTCGCGGGCGAGATCCGCTCCTACCGCGAGCTGCCGAAGATCCTCTACCACCTGCAGACCAAGGAGCGCGACGAGGCGCGGCCGCGGGCCGGGGTGCTGCGCTCGCGCGAGTTCGTGATGAAGGACTCCTACAGCTTTGACCGCGACTTCGAGGGGCTCGATAGCAGCTACGAGCTGCACATCGAGGCCTACGACCGCATCTTCGATCGCAGCGGCCTGCGGTGGTACCGGGTCGAGGGAGACGTCGGGATGATGGGTGGAACCGGAGCACACGAGTACATGGCGCCCTGCGCCGCCGGCGAGGACGAGGTCGCGCTGGCCCCCGGCTACGCGGCGAATATGGAGATCGCCTCCGCCGAGCCGCAGCCGGTCGAGCTGCCGGCCGAGATGGAAGCGCCGGAGGAGGTGACGACGCCGGGGCTGACCACGGTCGAGCAGGTGGGGGGGGAGCTCGGCGTCGCCCCGGGGGCGCTGCTGAAGGCGATGCCGGTGATCGTCGAGGAGCGCGGCCTCGTCGTCGTGCTGGTTCGCGGCGACCACCGTCTCAACGAGATCAAGCTGCGCAACGGGCTCGGCGCCCAGTTCCGCCCCGCCACCGAGGAGGAGATCGCCGCGCATCTGGGGCCGGCCGGCTTCGTCGGCCCGGTCGGCGCCGGGGTGCCGGTGATCAAGGACGCCGCGATCGAGGGCAACTCGTTCGTCGCCGGCGCGAACAGGGCCGACACCCACCTGCGCGGTGTGAAGCCGGGGCGCGACTTCGACTACGAGGAGCTCGACGTGCGCCGGGTCGAGGCCGGAGACATCGCTCCCGGCGCCGGGCGGATCGAGATCGAGCCCGCGATCGAGGCGGCGAACATCTTCAAGCTCGGGACCCGCTACTCGGAGGCGCTCGGCGCCACCTACCTCGACGAGGGCGGGCGCGAGCAGCCGATCATGATGGGCAGCTACGGGATCGGGCCAGGGCGGATCGTCGCCGCGGCGGTCGAGCAGGGCGCCGACGAGGACGGGATCGTCTGGCCGCGCGCGATCGCGCCGTGGGGGATTCATCTCGTCTCGCTGGCGAAGGCCGACGAGCCCGAGAGAGAGGCGGCCGATCGCCTTTACGAAGAGCTGTGCGAGGGCGGTGCAGAGGTGATCTATGACGACCGCGATGCGGGGCCAGGGGAGAAGCTCACCGACGCCGAGCTGCTGGGCTGCCCAATGCGCCTCGTCGCCGGGCGCCGTGGCCTGGCAGAGGGGATGATCGAGGCACAGGTGCGCCGCAGCGGCGAGGAGCGCAAGCTCCCGGTGGCCGATGCGGCCGCGCAGGCGCGCGAGATGCTCGAGAGCCTGGAGTGAGCGAGCGGGCTCCGTTCGGCAAGGGGCGCCTGCGAAGGCTGTTCGGCCTCGACCGAACCGCGCCCGCTCCGAGCGCCACCCGTCCCGGGCAACCGCTTAACCCGCTGACGATTCCCAATCTGGTCGGCTACGCGAGGCTGGCGGCGATCCCGGTCTTTTTATACCTGGCGCTGGACTCCGGCGATGGCCGCAGCGCCCCGGCCGCGATCCTCTTCTGGCTGATCGCCGCCGGCGACTACCTCGACGGCCTGCTCGCCCGGGCGACCGGACAGTACAGCCGCATGGGGGCGCTGCTGGACCCCGTCGTCGACCGCCTCACGATCCTCTCCGGGGCCGTGGTCTGCTGGCACTTCGAGCTGCTGCCGCGCTGGGCCCTGGCCGTGCTGGTGGTCCGTGAGCTGATCACCCTGCTGCTCGCCCAGCTGGCTCTGCGGCGCGGATTCGAGCTCGAGATCAACTGGCTGGGACGAGCCGCGGTGTTCCCGGTCATGGGCTCGATGTTCTTCGCCATGGTGTTCGCTGGATGGGTCCCGAAGGCGCTGCTGATCGTCGGGCTGATCGCCGGATTGCTGGCCACGGCGATGTACCTGCGAATGGGGCTTCAAGACCTGCGCAGGGCCCAGCACACCTGAGCTCCAGCGTTTCGCAACCGTTCGCCCATTCTCCATAAACCTTCAACCCTCACTTGAAGCTTGAGAGATCGCGCATATACTGGCCGACATGGAGGAAACATTTCCAGACCTCGGCGCGCTCAACGACAGTGAGCTGAAGGACCTAATCGAGAGCCTCACAGAGGAAGAGCAGGAGATCTCCTACCGGCGGCGCGTGCTGCACGGCAAGATCGACATTCTGCGCGCCGAGCTGGTCAACAGGTTGCGCCAGAAGCGGGAGCGCGGCGATTCGCTGATCTCCGGCGACGACGTGCGCCAGCTCACCGAGATCCTTGCGGGCAAGGCCCAGAGCCCGGTCAAGCCCAAGGATCCCTCCTAGAGCCGGAGGAAGGCCAGTGGCTGTCCACTGCCCCGAGTGCGGCTTCGTCAACCCCGAGGGTGCCAACTACTGCCAGAAGTGTGGGGCGTACTTGAGCGCCCGCCCGGAGGGCGGCGACGAGCCGGTCACGATGACCTACACGGTCGACGACACCGGCGGGATGCAACCGGTGGACATCGACGAGGTGGTGGAGCGCGCGGGCGCCGCGCTGGTGATCCGGGCAGGCGGTGGCCGTGCCGGCGAGAGCTTCACGATCGAGGACGACCGGGTCAGCATCGGGCGCAGCCCCGACGCCGGCGTGTTTCTGGACGACGTGACCGTCTCCCGCAACCATGCGTTGCTTGTCAAGCGTCGCGACGGCCTCTACATCGACGACCTCGGCTCGCTCAACGGGACCTACGTGAACCGGCGCCGTATCGAGTCGCACCGACTCGAGGACGGTGACGAGATCCAGATCGGCAAGTACAAGCTCAGCTACCTGGAGAAATAGATGGCGACCAGGCAAAGGATTCAAGGCGATTCGGACCGCGGGCGACTTCCCGACTCCCTGAGCCGCCCGCGTAAGGCGCTCACGATCGGCGCCGTCTGCAAGATCCTTCAGAGCGAGTTCGACGACATCTCGATCTCGAAGATCCGCTACCTGGAGAACCAGAAGCTGCTTACCCCGCGCCGCACGGCCGGTGGGTACCGCCTTTACAGCCAGTCCGACGTGGAGCGTCTGCGCACGATCCTGCGCATGCAGCGCGACGAGTTCCTGCCCCTGAGGGTGATCCGTCAGGAGCTGGCGGCGGGGCGCGACGTGGACCTGGGCGGCGATCGGCCGACCGGCAGCGCGGTGCGCAGGGCGATCCTGGTTAACAGCTCCAACGCCTATCTGACCGTCGACGAGCTGACCGAAGAGACCGGGGCACGGGAGGAGCTGGTCCACGAGCTGGAGGAGTTCGGGGTCATCGTCCCGGAGAAGCGCGACGGCGCCGCGGTCTACGACGAGACCGATCGCGAGATTGTTCGCACCGCCAATGAGCTCGCGCGGTTCGGGGTCGCGGCCCGCAACCTGCGTGTCTTCCGCTCCTCGGCCGATCGCGAGGCCAATCTGCTGGAGACGCTGCTCGGGGCGTCGCTTCGCTCTCGCAATCCGCAGCGGCGCAAGGATGCAGTGGAGAGCCTCGAGAACCTCGCCGCAACGGTGAGCCATTTGAAACACCTGCTGCTGATCCGTGATCTCCGGCGACTAACAGGGTGACCATCTGGGCCGGTGGCGCTTTCTTCGCGTATATGGCGAAGAAAGCGCCAATCCCCCTCGCCGATGCCTCGAATTAGCCGCCGCCGCACGATCGACGCGCCTCCCGATGTCGTCTGGTCGCTGGTTTCCGATCCATACAACCTGCCGCGCTGGTGGCCGCGCACGACCCGGGTCGAAAACGTCCAGCAAACGGCGGCCGGCAAGCGCAGCCAGTGGACCAAGGTGCTCGAGACGGCCGAGGGCCGTGGGGTGCGGGCCGACTACCGCTGCCTGAGCTCCGCCGAGGGCAAGCACTACGTCTGGGAGCAGCAACTTGGCGAGACCCCGTTCGATCGCATTCTGCGCAGCTCGGTGCTCGAGATCGAGCTGGAGCCAGCGAACTGCGGGACCCAGGTGCGGTTGACCAGTCGCCAGGTTTTGCGCGGGATGTCGCGGCTGGGCTCGCCGATGGTGCGCCGTGGGACTGCAAGCACCCTCGTGGAGGCCTTGAACGGCATCGAGCGGGCCCTGGTCACCGCTCCGGAGGGCGACGGCAAGTGACCTCGGAGCCGGTGCGCCGGGATTCGAAGTGGTGGGGGTGGGGCGCGGAAGCGGATGAAGCGTCGATCGACGCCGATTCGCTCTCCTTGCTGGGCGCCGAATTGGGCGAGCTTACGCCCTGGAGCCGACCTGCCTCGATCGACGCTGTCGAGATTCCGGCCCCAGAGCCGCTGCCAGCGGCGATCTCGGAGGCCGTTGGCAGCCCAAACGTCATCTCAGACCACGAGGACCGAGTCCGCCACGCAACCGGCAGCGGGTACGTGGACCTGGCCCGTTTGCGGTCCGGCCGGCTGGCCGAGGCGCCGGACGCGGTGGTGCTTCCCGGCGACGACGAGGAGCTGGCCGCGGTGTTGGAGATCTGCACCCGCGAAGGGATCGCGGTCGTGCCGTTCGGTGGCGGCACCAGCGTCGTCGGCGGAGTGGAGCCAATGCGCGGCGATCACGGACGGCTGATCAGTCTCGACCTCGCCCGCATGCGGGGCGTGGCCGTCGACCACACCTCGCTCACCGCGACGCTGGGCGCGGGGCTCCGCGGCCCGGAGGCCGAGCAGGCGCTGCGGGGCCACGGGCTCACCCTCGGCCACTTCCCGCAGTCCTTCGAGTACGCGACGATCGGCGGCTTCGCGGCGACCCGCTCCGCCGGTCAGGCCTCGAGCGGCTACGGGCGCTTCGACGAGATGATCACGAGCATTCGGATGCTCGCCCCGGCGGGTGAGCTGCGCACCCTGGAGACGCCGCACACGGCGGCGGGTCCGTCGCTGCGCGAGCTTGCGATTGGCTCCGAGGGCGTCCTCGGGGTGATCCCTGAGGTCACGGTCCGGGTGCGGCCGAGTCCCGCGAGCGAGCGCTACGAGACCTGGATCGCGGAGAGCTGGGAGGCCGGCTGCACGGCGGTGCGAAGGCTGGCCCAGGACGAGGTGCTGCCCGACGTGATCCGCCTATCCGACGAGCAGGAGACCCGCTTCTCGCTGGCGCTCTCCGGCCCCAGCGGCCCCGCCGGCGCCCTGTTCAAGGGCTACCTGTCGCTGCGCGGACGGGCCGCCGGCTGTCTGATCGTCGTCGGGCTCGAGGGCGAGCGCGAAACGGTGGCGAGGCGGCGCATGCTGGTCGCCCGCCGCCTACGCGACGCCGGGGCCGTATACCTGGGCCAGGCCGGCGGCCGCGCCTGGAAAAGAGGCCGCTATGAAGGCCCCTACCTGCGCGACTCGCTGCTCGACGCCGGAGCAATGGTCGAGACGCTCGAGACCTCGCATACCTGGTCGCGCCTCGAGGAGCTCTACCGCGCGGTGCAAAGAGCGATCAGCGAGGCGATGACAGCGCAGGGGACGCCCGGGATCGTCCTCTGCCATCTCTCGCACGCCTACCCCGACGGCGCCTCGCTCTATTACACCTTCCTCGCGCGGCGGCGGCCCGGCGAAGAGGTCGAGCAATGGAGAAGGGTCAAGGCAGCCGCCTGCGAGGCCATCGTCGCTGCGCAGGGCACAATCACCCACCATCACGCTGTCGGCCGCGACCACGCGCCCTACATGAAGGCCGAGGTCGGCGAGTTGGGGCTCGACCTCTTGCGCACAGCCAAGGAGCGCTTCGACCCGGTCGGGATCCTCAATCCGGGCAAGCTGATCGGCTGACAATCCGGTCTTGCCTACTGCGCCAGGTCGACGGCCAGCGGAATCCCCTGTTCAAACCAGCTCCGATGCAGCTCCTTGATCTTCGAGCGCGTCGGCCGCCCTTTTCGCCACATGGTGCACTCGAGATACTTGAATCGATTGACGGTCTCGCAGTAAGCCTCCATCGCCTCCTGTCGCTCCGCGTCATCGACCAGCTCCCGCGCGACTCCAGCGAACGTTCCGCCGCGAATCCGTAGGTGCACTTCCGGGTTCGCCCGGATGTTCTTCAGCCAGCCTGTCTCGGTTCCCTTGATCGCGACGAGGTAGGCCGTCTGGCCCCTGCGGATCGCGCGGATGCATCTGCGGCGCTGATTTCCGCTCTTGCGACCGGTGGTCGTGAGCACGCCATAGCCGGAGGGTGGGTGTAGGAAAAAGAAGGGGAGCTGCGTCGCGCTGAGGGTGCGTCCGCCGGCCGCCGTATTGACGAGGGGGTTGTGCTTGCGCTCGGAGACGTACACCCCGCGCCCTCTCAATCGAGTGCGAGGCGACGCATCCGCTACTGACCCGAGGAGCTCGAGCCGTTTCCGCTTGCTGAGAAGCCAGGTCCGGTGATCGTCCCACGCGCCACGCTCTGGCCCGCGTAGGGGGGCAGCTTCTGGCTCTTTTTGGCCTGGGAGAGAGCGGCGGTGACGTCGGAGTTTTTGGCCAGCGACACGTCGATCGAGTTGAACAGACGCTGCTGCAGGGCCTGGATCAGTTGCGCCGGCACCGGGGCGGCGCCGCGCAGCTGGCCGCTCTTGCCGACCGCCTGACGGACGATCGGGAAAGCCTGGGTCGGACCACTGTAGAGCCAGATCACGTAACCCTCTCCCGGCCCGCTGGGCTTCAGGTTCGTGACGTTGATCTGCAGCACCGGGGTGTTGCGGACCCGGGCGAAGACCGCAACGCCCTGAGCGCCGCTCCCGTTCTGCGACTTAAGGACCGCCCTAGTCAACCCACTCGCGTTCGACGAGGCCTGCTGGGACGAGTTGGTCGACGAGGCGGAAGAGTTGTTGCCGCCGCCGCCGCTGTCGAAGACTCCAGTCAGCGCCAGCACTCCGACCACGATCAGGATCCCTGCTCCGAGCAGGCCCGCGATCGCCTGGCGCTGGCCGCGGCTCAGAGTCGAGGTCAGCTCGCTGAACGGGCGGCGAGTTGGGCCGCTGTCAGCGGCTTTATCGGACGGCTGCGGAGCCGGGGCGGGGGAGTCCTTGCGCTTCGCCGAGCCCGAGTCGGCGCCGGGCAGATCGGGAAGATCGGCCCCGGGGGCGAGCACGCGCAACTGGGTGACCAGGCGCTCGGCGAGGTCGCGGGCCTCGCCGTCTGCCTGAAGCTGGCGGGCTGCGTCGGCGCGGCCGATCGGGTCCGCCTGCCCGAGTAGGTAGTCGGTGAGGCTGACGACGTCACGATCGGGATCCTGGCCGCCGATCTCGGTCAGCGCCTCGCGTGCCCGCGATTGCACGCCCTCGACGTCAAGGCCGAGCAGGGAGCCGATGTCGGCGTAGCTTTGGCCGCGCTGCAGCAGCAATTGGAGCATCGCGCGTTGGTCGTCGGTCAGCGGCATGGAAAAAGCCTACGCACTCGTTGACGCTGGCGGCGCAGGTAACCGCCCGCGACGACGGATACGGCGGATATGTTGCGCGCGTGGGCGAGCGACTACGCACGACGGCCGCCAAGCATCCCGGCCGCGCGCTCGGGGTGCTCGCAGCCGTGGCCGTGCTCGGCACCGCTCTGGCGGCCGGATGGTCCGACCGTCTGGCGCTCTCGACGACGGAATCGAAGGTGACCACCCTGCATGTTCAGGTCCGGGGTGCCATTCCAGCCCGCTCCCCGACCTTCCAGGTTGCGGTGAGGACGATGCAGGCGCAGCTCATCGCCGATCCTGCGGTAGTCGCGGTCGGTGAGCGGCTGCCAAAAGGAAGCACCAACTTGATCCTGCTGCTGGTTAGCTTCGGCGTCGGAGGGCAAAGGCGCGACGCCGCGATCGAGCGAATCCAGCGGAACCTCGATCCGGGGCCCCTGACGCTTGCCTTCAAAGGCCCCGTGGTGGCAGTCCGGATCGCAAAGGACGACGCCGTCGATGACCTCTTCCTGCTCCTCATCGCTCTGCCGTTCGTGGCGCTGATCGCGGCCTGGCCGCTTGGCGTTCGCCCCGCCGGCGCCGCCCTGCTCGCCGCCGCTGCGAGCTCGGCGCTTGCCGCGGTTGCCTGCGAGCTCCTCGGGGGGCCGATCGATGTCTCCTGGCTGGCCCTGGTCGGCGCGGCGGCCGGCGGCACGCTGCTGACGCTGCAGCTCTGTGCGATGGCGAGATCGGGGGCGGGTCCCGCGCCGCTGTGGGGGTGCGGGTTGGCGGCCGCTGCGACCTTCGGCGCGGCGGCGATACTGGGCATTGGCTACCTCGGTTCGCTTGGGCTCGGCGGCGCCCTCTCCTCGCTTCTCGCCGTGCCCGCTGCGCAGGGAGCGATGGGGGCGGTGGGCGCCCTCGAACCTGCAGAGGGAGCCGGCGCTTCGAGGCTCTGGCGGGGAATCGGTGGGCTGGTGGGCTGGAGCCGCGCAATGGGGGCGCTGATCGCGATCCTCGCTTTCGTCGTGCTGGCAATCGTTGCGGTGCCGGCGCAACGCCTCGCAACCGCAGCAATAGGCGCAGCGCTGGCTCCTTCGATCAGTCGGCCGGAGCTCGGCGGCGCGATTGCCGCCCCGGTCGTGATCACCGTCGCGCTTGGCTGGACGATCGGCCGGCGCCCCGGGCTGGCGATCCTGGCCGCCCTGGCGGCGGCGATTCCTGCCGTCGGTGCCGTCGGTCTTCTTGTGGTCAGCTTCCAGGAGGGGAGGCTGGAGGGATTCCTCGACTACACCTCGAGCGGGGCCTTGCAGCTCGGTTCGATCGGGGCCGCGGCCTCGGTTGTGGCGGCGCTGTGCGCCGCCCAGGCGGTGGCATTGGCCTGGGCCGCCCGGCAGGTCGACGACGCTGTCAGCGGCGTCGATCGGGTGCGTGAGGCGATGGCGCGCTGTGGGCCGCCCGCCGCGGCCGCCTGCCTTGCCGGGGTAACGGCCGGGATCGCGCTCGGCTTCTCCTCGCGCAGCTTCATCCAGGAGTTCGGGCTCGGAATGGCGGCCGGGCTGGTCCTCGAGCTGCTGATCGTGCAGGCCCTCATCGCACCCGCGCTGCTCAGTCTCACGGCCGGCAGGACCCGCGACCAATAGCCTGCCGGCGATGCCCCCGGACGAGCCAGATGTATCTCCGTTCAGCGGCTTGCTCGGTGTGCAGTGGCTGAGCCATGAGCCGGAGGATGCCCGGGCGCGGATCGAGGTCCGCGACGATCTCAAGCAGCCCTACGGCTACCTGCACGGCGGGGTGATCACCAGCGTGATCGACGAGATGTGCTCTCGCTGCACTGTGATCCAGGTACTCGATGACGGCATGGTGGCGTTGGCGCAGACGCTGGACGTCTCCTTCCTGCGCTCGGTCAGTGCCGGCAGCGTGAACTTCACCGGGCGGGCCCGCCATCGCGGCAAGACGACCTGGGTCTGGGATGTCGAGGTCACCGACGGCGAAGATCGGCTCTGCGCATTGGCGAAGGTGACCGTGGCCGTGCGGCCGTTCGAAACGCCCGGCTAGGGCACGCCGACCACTCGGCGCTAACCGCCGAACCGGTTGGTGATCGGTAGGCGCCGGTCCCTGCCGAAGGCACGCGGCGTTATGCGGATTCCGGGAGCCGCCTGACGCCGCTTGTACTCGGAGCGATCGACCATCCGGATCACCTCGTCGACGACATCGGCGGGCAGTCCCGCGGCAATGATCTGCTCGCGCCCGGCGTCCTGCTCGACATACGCCTCGAGGATGCGGTCGAGCACCGCGTACGGAGGCAGCGAGTCGGTGTCGAGCTGCCCGGGGCGAAGCTCCGCCGACGGCGGGCGCTCGAGCACTGACGTGGGCACCAGCTCGCGCCCGGCGGCCTCGTTGCGGCGCCGAACCAATTCGTAGACCAACGTTTTCGGCACGTCCTTGATCACCGCGAAGCCGCCGGCCATGTCCCCGTAGAGGGTTGCGTAGCCGACCGACATCTCGCTCTTGTTGCCGGTCGTCAGCACCAGCCAGCCATGGCGATTGGACAGCGCCATCATCAGGTTGCCGCGGATCCGCGCCTGCAGGTTTTCCTCGGTCAGCTGCTGTGCCTTTTCCTCGTCCAGGTCGGGGCCGGCCGCGCGGGTGGGATCTCCTGGGCCCGCAACCGGCCCCGCGCCGTCCACGCTTCCGGCCAGCGCTTTCGCGTAGTCGGCCATCATCGATTCGATCGGGATCTCGATCGGCTCGGCGCCCAGGTTGGTGGCGATCCGACGCGCGTCCTCCTGAGTCTCGGAGCTGGAGTGGGGGGAGGGCATCACCACGGAGGTCACCGCCTCGGGCCCGAGGGCGTCGACTGCGATCAGCGCCACTAGCGCCGAGTCAATGCCTCCCGACAGCGCCAGGCCGACGTGACGGAAGCCGTTCTTGCGGACATAGTCGCCAAGCCCCAACACCAGCGCCGCGTAGACCTCGTCGAGGTCGGGAAGGGGCTCGGCGCGGGGGCATGGCTCGCCGGATCCCAGCTCACAGACCAGCAGCTCTTCCGTGAACTGGGAGCCCCGCGCGAGCAGGTTGCCCTCGGCGTCGATGATCAGGCTGTGGCCGTCGAATACCAACTCGTCCTGGCCGCCGACGAGGTTGCAGAAGGCGAAGGCGGCCCCGTAGGCCCGGGCGCGGTCGGCGAACATCTGCTCTCGCTCGGCTCCCTTGCCCCGGTGATATGGGGAGGCGGATGGGTTGATGATCAGCTGTGCTCCCTCCTGGGCCTCCAGCGAAGCAGGTGTGCCCTCGACCCAGACGTCCTCGCAGATCGTCAGGCCGACCTTCGTCCCCACCAGCTCCGCGATCGCCGGCTCGGTGTCCGGGGTGAAGTAGCGCTTCTCGTCGAAGACGGCGTAGTTGGGCAGACGCTGCTTGCGGTAGACGGCCCGCACCGCCCCGTCGGCAAGCAGGGCGATCGAGTTGTGGACCACCGGCCGCCCGTCCCTTGTGCCCTCCCCGGCCTCGGCGAAGCCGACCACGGCGGCGATCCCTGTCACCTCGGCGGCAAGCTCATCGACGGCGCGGTGGTTGGCCTCAACGAAGTGGCGCTTCAGGTAGAGGTCCTCGGCCGGGTAGCCGGGAATGCAGAGCTCCGGAAACAGCACCAGATCGACCCCGGCGTCGCGGGCGCGGCCGACCCACTCCCGAATCTTGCTCGTATTGCCGTCGATGTCGCCGACCGTGCAGTTGATCTGGGCGAGCCCTAGGCGGATTTGCGGTGTTTTCCCCACACATGGAGTATTGCCCGCCTGATCGACGGTCTGCAGACCCGCTCCCGGACGGCCCTATAGTTGGCCGTCGCATGCGAGTCCGCCGGCAGATCGGGACTTCGCTCTTGCTGGTGACGGTATTGCTCGGCGTCGCGGGAGCCGTGAACGCCTCCGCAGCCCCCGTGGGCGTGAAATTGTCGCCGCGCAAGGCCTCGCAGGCGCTTCACCGGGCGACCCGCCTGCTCAGCCCGGCAAAACACCAGCAGGTGCGCCACGCGCCGGCGAAGGACCTGACCACGACCCTGCTGGCGCTCTCGCGCTCGCTGGGGAGCCTTGGACCGGTCGAGCGCCATCACGCCGAGGCACTGCTCGCGCGTCCGACTAATCCCGGGGACCCCGACGGCCACCCCTATATAACCCCCGAGCAGCCGCCCTACTGCACCGCCCACTTCTGCGTCCATTACGTGGGCAGCGGCATCGACGCGCCCGCCCCGACCGATGCGAACGGAAACGGTGTGCCCGACTACGTCGAGCAGGTAGGGGCCGTGGGGGAGGAGGTCTACGCGGTCGAGAACGGGGCCCTCGGCTGGAAGCCGCCAAAAGCCGACGGCATACTCGGAGGCGACTCGCGGACCGACGTCTACCTGGTCCAGCTCTCGGGCCGGCTGTTCGGCTACTCCGCCCCCGACGTCAAGCAGAGAGGCCACTCCCAGCACGCCTATCTCGTCGTCGACAACGACTACAGCCCGGCCGAGTTTCCCGGCACCACCTCGATCAACGACCTCGACGTCACCTTCGCCCACGAGTACAACCACGTCCTCCAATTCGGTTACGACGTCAACCAGGACCTCTGGTTCTACGAGGCGACCGCGGTCTGGATGGAGGACCACGTGTACCCGAACAACAACGACTACCTGCGCTACATCAAGCGCTGGGTATCGCGCTCAAAGCTTCCGATCACCAACGGCAACAGCATCAAGATCTACGGGTCCGCGGTCTGGAATCACTGGCTCGCCGGCAACTACGGAGACGAGATCGTGCGAACTGCCTGGGAGCACGCCCGCAAGGTGAGTCCGTCGGGGTTCTCGGTCAACGCCTACAACGCGGCGATTCGGACGCTGGCGCGCAAGAAGGGCAGGGGGACGCGCGGCAACGACTTTCCGCACGAGTTCGCGCGCTTCGCCGCCGCGACGGCCGAATGGCGCACACCGGGCGATTTCCCCTACGTCGACGGGCCGCTCTGGGGCGACGTGCAGCGTCGAGGAACACTGCATCCCGGCCGCTTCATCATCCGCCGCCTCAGCCATACGGGGTATCTCCTCTTTAACGTAAAACCGCGCAATGTCGGCGCGCTGCGTCTGCTCGCCGGCGGGCAGCGTGGAACACAATCGGCGTTCGCGCTGGTCTGCCGCGAGGGCCCAGTGGAGACGGGCACGGTCCGGATCAAGATGCGGTTTGCCAAGCACGGTGGGGTACGCGGGGTGACGCTGCGCAATCCCGGCAACTGCAGCCGCATAACCGCGGCACTGATCAACGCGGACCCCAAGCAGGGCGGCTTTGCCTTCGGCGATTGGCTCTACACGCACGACCACCAACACTTCGCCGCGACCCTGATCGTTCGCCATTAGGCAGGCCGACGCCTAGGCACCCAGCGCTGCGACCGCGTCGACGTCGAGCTGCTTGATCGAGTCGAGGACGAGGTCGGCCTCCTCGAGCAGCGCAGGGTCGGGCGGGAACTCGGTGCCCGGGATCAACACCACCGGCATCCCTGCTGCGACCGCGGAGCGCACCCCGGCCCCCGAATCCTCGATTGCGGCCGTGTGGGACGGTCCCGAACCGAGCATCTCACAGGCCCGCAGGTAGACATCCGGCGCGGGCTTTCCCCGCGGGACCTCCTCAGAAGAGATCACCACCTCAAAGAATCCCCCGAGCCCAGCCAGCTCCAGCACCAGCTCGATCAGCTCTCGCGGCGAGGAGGAGGCGACGGCAAGCGGCCAGCGGACGGCCAACCTTCGAACCGCTTCATCCGCGCCATCGATCAGGGGAAGTTGCTCGCGATACGAGTCCCTGATCTGCTCGAGCACCCGCTTGCGGATCTCATCCGCTTCCAGGGCCACGCCGAGCTCTTGCTGCATGTAGGCGATCCACTCCGGCGTGCTGAGGCCCATCATCGAAGGTTGGGCGTCGTCGCGCCAGCGTCCACCGGCGCCCTCGGTCACCTCCTGCCGCGCCGCCTCCCAGCGCCGTTCGGACTCGATCAGGGTGCCGTCGAGGTCAAAGGCGACCGCCTCGATCATCAGCGCATGATCGCGGTTTGACGCCTATCCGGCCTTCGGCGCTTCTTCGCCGGGCCAGGTACCGGTTGCCCGCTCGAAGTAGTGGCGGGCGCCGTGGTCGACCAATCCCTTGACCAGGCGGAAGATCGCTCCCTCGATCACGAGGGCGGCGATCAGCTTTGGCCACGCGATCTCGCGATCCTCGGCGTCGGGCGGCTCCTGATCGTCGATCAGGCCCCAGGCGCTCTCGAACAGCTTGCGGCCCAGTAGGCCGGCGATCAGGCCCGCAGCGATGCTGAGCGGCGCGAAGAGGACACGTGCCATCGACTGAAACTAGTCCTTGAGCTCGCGCTCACGCGCTGCGGCCCGCTCCTCGTGCAGCTCCGCCTCGGTGGCCTGTCGCCTAGCGCGCTCGGCGGCGACCGCCGCTTCGGTGCGGCTACGTTCGGCTTCCTCGCGATGATGGACAGCGTCGTCGCGCTTCGCCTCTGTCTGCAGATGCGCCTGCTGGCGTCTGCGGCGGGCCTGGTTTATTACCGACAGCACCAGCATCAAAGCGATCACGGCTGCGACGACGATCAAGATGACTGCGAGGGTCGACATTGAGGCTTCCTTCCTTGGTCGTTCAAGATGAGGCTTCCCGCAGCGAGGGGATCCAAACCCCGATGTCCGGTGCCGAGGCGGCGATCAGGCCTTGGGGAGCGAGCGCTCCATGACCAGCACGTCCTTCCACTGGCCATCGAGTTGGCCGTGGCGCATGTGCGTTCCGACCTCGCGAAAGCCGCAGCGGCGAAAGAGGACGACGCTCGGCTCGTTGCTGGTGAAGATCTTGGCGACCAGCTTGTGGACGCCGAACTTCGACGCCTCGTCGGCCAGGCTGTTGAGCAGGGCGGCCCCGACACCCTGCCCGCGAGCGTCGCGGCCGACGTAGACGGCGCACTCGGCGATCCCGGCGTAGTAGTCGGCGCGATCGTCGTATCCGCTCCAACCCGCCCAACCGACGACGCGGCCGTCGTGCTCGGCGACGAGTAGCTGCCCGCCGAGCTGCTCGGTCTTCAGCTCCAGCTCGCCGGGATCGTGAGGCCGCGTCTGGAAGGTCGCCTGTCGCTCCTCGATCCCCTGGTTGTAGATCGCGGCGATCGCCTCGGCGTCAGCGGCGTAAGCGTTGCGGACCGTCACGTCCACCGCAGGGGTCGCGGCGCGTTGGGTGACCGGCTCCGGTGCTGCCGGGGTCGGGGTCGCCTCCGGTCCGGCAACGGTTGCGCCCGTGTGCCCGAGCCGACGCACCACGGCATCAGAAGCGTCCCGAGTGCGTAGAGGACCGCGAGCGCGGCGATTCCCTGCCAGGAATCATCGCCGTGGTTGAGGATGTTCAGCGAGATCAGAGCTGCCAACAGACAGACCGCCAGGATCGTGCCGCCGCTCACCAATGTCACCAGGTCGGTGTCGTCCGGACGGTGGGCCCGGAGCAGCAACGAGCTGTGCCCCAGCGCCAGCGACGCCAGGGCCATCACTCCAGCCGCCCTGTTGGCGCCGTTGTCGTCGCCGCCCTTCCAGGTTGCGATCAGCGTGGCGATGAACCCCAGGGCGGCTACCACGATCGTGAACAGGCCTATCCAACTGACCTGCGGGCGCTTCACGGTAAGCGACTGACCGGCCATCCCGACGAGGAGAAAGAAGCTGAACGCTGCAGCGCTGATCAGTACCTGAGCGCTGGTTCCGTCGAGCCCGCTCCCGCTGAGGATCTCTCCGATCGCGAGCACGGCCGCCCCGCAGAGAACCAGCACTACGACGGTGATGAAACTGCGTTGCGTCGGATCGGCGCGGTTCATAGGCAGATACTCGACCACTCCGCCCGCTGTCTCAAGGAGTGATGGCCTCTGTCCGTCCGTCGGCGTTGCCGAGCATGCTGTTGAAGGTGGACAATCGGAGATGCACGTGACAGAGCCCTCAGACCGAGCCGGGCAGCTGATCATCACCGCCGATGATTGGGGCTACTCGCCGCGCTACAACGCAGGGACCGAGGAGGCGGCCAGAGCTGGAGCGGTGGACGCGGTCAGCGTCCTGGTGCTGCGACCGGCGTGTGAGCCCGCACCCCTGCTCGATTGCGGGGTCGAGATCGGGTTGCACCTCGAGCTGCCGAAGGGTGCAGACCATGACCAGCTGATGGAGGCGCCGCGCCGACAGGCCACTGCCTTCACGCAACTCTTCGGGGTCCCGCCGGCGTACATCGACGGCCACCACCACTGCCATGCGGCGCTGCCGATCGCCACTGCGGCCGAGGACCTGGCACTGGAGTTGCGGGTGCCGATGCGGGCGGTGGGGGAGGACCATCGCTTCCGGCTCGAGGAGCGGCGAATCCCATCCGCGGATCGCCTCATCGGGCGCATGCACGAGGGCGAGCCGGCGCTGCCGCAATTGCTGGTCGAGGCGATCGAGGAGGAGGCGATGCCGTGGGGGACGACGGAGTGGGCCGTCCATCCAGGCCACAGCGACCCCGGCGGCGATTCAAGTTATGACAGTGGGCGTGAGGAGGATCTCGCCCTGCTGTTACGGCTCACGGGCGATCAGACCCTGGCCAGCGCCCGAGCGACCCATCGTGTCGCACTCGGCGGCGCGGCGGCGAGCTGACCTAGCGCTTGGCGCTGGCCTTCGCCGAGCCGTTCTTGCTCTTGGCGCCGTTCTTCCCCGCCTCGGCGGCCGCCTTTGCCTTCTTCGCTTTGGCGGCTTTCTTGTGCTCCGGGGCCGCGGCGGAGAGTTCGTCGATCGCGGCCTCGAGGTCGAGCGCCAGGCTGCCGAGGTCGGACATCGCGTCGTAGTCGCCGATCAACCCGAAGTGCAAGTTGCCGTTGTAGGACATGATCCCCACGCAGACCGCCTGGTTCTGGGCCAGCGGCACCATCGGGAACAGCGCCAGCATCTTGCGGCCGAGCACATAAAGCGGGATCTGCGGCCCGGGGATGTTGGTGACGACGAGGTTGAAGAAGCGCTGCGCCGATTGCAGGCGCGCTGCCTGAGAGGCGATCGTGGGCGGCGCGAAGTCGGCGAGACCGGTGAGGATCTCGGCTCCGACCGCCTGCCCGGAGCCCTTCAGGTCTCCCATCGTTTCGCTGATCAGATGCAGGGTCTCGACCGGGTCCTCGGACCAGACCGGCAGCGGCGCCATGATCGCGGCGACGCGGTTGCCGAGGGCGCCGTGCTCCTCGTCGGCGCGAACGCTGACCGGGACCATCGCCCGCAGCTCCATCTCGCTGGTGTCGAAGCCGCGGGCCCGCAGGTAGCGGCCCAGCGCCCCGCTCACGGCCGCCAGGACAACGTCGTTGACAGTCCCACCAAGCTCGTTCTTGATCCGCTTGACCTCGCCCAGGTCTGAGGTCACCCATGCAAAGCGTCGGTGCCCACCGATCTCCACGTTCAGTGGGGAGGGGGGAGCCGAGAGTCCGGCGCCGACCATCTTGCCGGTCGCCGCGAGCCCGTCCCTCAGCTGTGAGGCGATGCGCCGCGGGCCGCGCAGGACCGCTCGCGCTCCACGGACGATCTCGCGCGGGCTCGTCGCTCGCTCCAGCAGCGCGTCGGCGAGCAGCTTGGCCCCGTTGGGCTCGGGGCGGGGCAGCCACTCCGGACCGGAGTCCGCCGAGCCGGTCGGCTCGCGGGCGGCGTCGTAGAGGACGTGGGTTATGTCAACCCCGGAGACGCCGTCTACCAATGCATGATGGGTCTTGCCGATGATCGCGAAGCGGTCCCCTTCGAGGCCCTCGGCCAGCCACAGCTCCCAGAGCGGCTTTGAGCGATCGATCTGCTGGGAGAAGATCCGTGCGCCAAGGTTGCGCAGCTGCTCCTCGGAGCCGGGGGGTGGAAGCGCGGTGCGGCGAACGTGGTACTCGAGGTTCAGGTGCGGGTCGTCGACCCAGACCGGGCGCCCCTGGCCGAAGGGGACGAAGCGCAGCTTCTGGCGAAAGCGCGGCACCAGGTGCAGCCGCGAATCGATGTGGTCACGGAACTCGTCGTGACTGGGCGGGGGCCCCTCGAAGATGATCGTTGACGCAACGTGCATGTGCGCACCGTCGCGCTCCAGGTGCAGGAACGTGGTGTCCAGCCCGCTGAGTCGATCGTTGCCCATCGCAAGGGATCATCTCATTTTGCGGGTGCCGACTGCCGCTAAATCGGAAGTGCAAGCTCCGGCGCAGATTCCGCCGGCTGGTCACCGGCTTCGCGTTCCAGGGAACTGATTCCCACGCCCACCAGGCGCACGGGCGAGTCAAGCTCGAAGCGGTCCAGCAACTCGCGGGCGATCGCGGAGACCGAGTCGGGGTCTCGAGTCGCCTGCGGAAGCGTCTGTGAGCGGGTGCGGGTTCTGAACGGGGCCAAGCGCAGCTTCACCGTGATCGTGCGCCCGCGGATGTCCTCCCGCGCGAGTCCGTCGCAGACGTCGCGCGCGAGCCGCTCGAGAGTCTCGCGCAGGGTCGCGACGTCGGCGACATCGGTGGCGAAGGTCGTCTCGCGACTTTCGGACTTGCGCCGGCGGCTGGTCTCGAGCGGGCGCTCGTCGATCCCCCGCGCGCGTTGGTGCAGGTCCAACCCGCCCCGTCCCAGCGCAGCCTGCAGGACCGCCGGCTCGGCGGCGGCCAATTCGGCGACGGTGCGGATCCCGCCGCGCTGGAGGCGCTCGTACGTCTTCGGCCCGACCCCCGGGATCAGGCTGGCCGGCCGACCGCCGACCGCCTCCAGCATCATCTCCGAGCTGAGCACGCAGAAACCGTCGGGCTTGTCGAGGTCGGAGGCGATCTTGGCGACCAACTTGTTGGGCGCGATCCCGACCGAGCAGACGAGCCCCGTCTCGTCGAGCATCTCGGCTTTCAGGCGGCGGCCGCGCGCCTTCGGCGCCGGTGAGTCGGAGAGATCCAGATAGGCCTCGTCGAGGCCGGCGACTTCGACCGCGTCGCTGTAGCGGCGAAGAAGCTCCATGACACCGCGCGAGACGTCGCTGTAGCGCGACATGTCGCGGGGGACCAACACCATCTGCGGGCATCGGCGGTGGGCGATGGCCAGCGGCAGAGCCGAGTGGACTCCAAATCGCCGCGCTTCGTAATTGGCCGCCATCACCACACCACGGGCGCTCGGATCGGTTCCGGTGGCGACGACGACCGGACGACCCTGCAGTTCGGGCCGGCGCAGCAGCTCGACCGAGACGAAGAACGCGTCCATATCGACATGGGCGATGACCCGGCTCATCGGTCCAGACTATGCAGCGTGGGGGACAGCAGCGGTCCTAAACTGGGAGCTGTGAGCTCCAACGAGGCCCAGAACCTCGAAGCGATCTCGCGGGCGATCGACCAGCACAACGCCAACTGCCCGTTCCCGGCCTCCGAGGTGCGGATGAACCCGTTCGAGCTGGAGCGCCTCGGCTGGGAGGAGATCCGCGGACTGCCGCTGATCGCCGATCCGGCACTCGGAACCGGCCGGTTTCGGATCGTCTGCTCAGAGGAGGGCGACGGCGCGGAGCTCGAAGAGACCGAGGCGGTCGGCGTGCCGCTCGAGGTCGAGCACTAACCGCTACTCATTTCTTGGCGCCGCGCCTCGGCGCTACTCGGTCTTCCTCGTGGTTGGCCCTTGGGGAGGCGGTGCTTGGTGCCGAACCAAGAGGTATGGCACCGAGGAAGACGCGAACGGGACACCAGCACAGCACCCGTATGCACCAGCGGCCCACCGCCGCCTCCGGCGAGAGCCCGATTCAGGTCTCTACGCCCCCGGTGCGGATCATCGGCTCCGAGCGTCGCCACAAGGGCGGCTTCCGGCTCGGCGACCGCTACCCGCTCTCCTCCTTAGCTCAGACGCTGTTCCAGAAGTCCAGGCCAAGCCGGCTGAGCCACTTCTGCGCTTCGACGTTGAGGTGGAAGAACTCGCCAGTCCAGATCAGCACGCCCATCGCGATCAGGATCACACCTCCGGTGGCGATGATCAGCGGGTAGTGGCGTTTGACCACGTCAAAGGCGGCGGTCATGCGGGAGAAGGCGACGGCAGTGAGCAGGAAGGGGATCGCCAGGCCAGCCGAGTAGACGGCGAGTAGAAGGGCCCCGCGGCCGGCCGAGTCGGTGAGCGCTGCGGCGGAGAGAATCGCCCCGAGGGTTGGACCGATGCATGGTGTCCAGGCGACCCCGAACGCCGCACCGGCTATCAGTGGCCCGCCCTTGCCGGCACGGCTCATCAGGGCGTCGGCGTGCCACTCTCGGTTCAGCATCGGCACGAAGGGCGAGGCGACGAAAACCAGGCCCATGGCGATGATCAGGGCGCCGGAGATCTTTTCAAGCAGCGGCTGATGGTCGCTGAGGGTCGACCCCAACCCGGTGGCGGTCAGCCCGAGGAGGATGAAGATTGTCGAGAAGCTGGCGACGAAGAGCAGGCTCGGCACCAGCACCCGCCTCCAACCCGCATCCTCCAGCTCCCCGACCGAGACGCCGGTCACGGCCGACAGGTAGCCGGGCACCAGCGGCAACACGCAGGGGGAGAGGAACGACACCATTCCTGCCCACAGCGCCGCCAGCACGCCCACTCCTACTGCGGGATCGGTGGACATCTTGCCTCGAAGCTACAGCAGTCTGTTCGGGCGCAGCCGCAGGACCTCAGTGCAGCTTGATCGCCGTGCGAACAGTGGCGCGCTGCGTCCCCGTCCCGGACTTCGCCTCCGGATTGCACTCCAGCGGCACCGTCTCACCGCCGCGAGCGATCAGTATCGCGGCGAAGTTGACGCGGGTCCTGGCGACGGGCTTCGGGTATTTCCATAGCCAAACGTGCTGGCCCGCGGTCTGGTGCGGCCACCCGACCGAAGGATTTCCCCCGCGCACGTACTTGAAGAAGACGTTTCGCAATGTGACCCCAGCCTGCTCGGTGCCATCGTTGAGGAAGTCAACCGGCACCCCATCCTTGATCGCGTCGTCGGCCGTGTTCGCAAGCGGACGTGGGAAGGCGGCGCGGCGCCCTTCGCTCTGGCCCATATGTACCCCCTTCGGGAGCCGCAGCTGGCAGCGCACCGAGTCGATCTTGGCGCCGGTCGGAGCCTTGGCGCGCAGCGAGGTCTCGATCGTGAACAGCCGGTCGCCCGACGTCTTGTCAGCGGCGGTCTTCGAAAGCCTGCCGTCGACGATCTGCGTGTTGCCCCCGATTCCGAACCGGACCAGGGAGGAATCCGGAATGTCGATGTGGGCCTGGTAGGCAATGTCGGTGCCCGATGCCCCGGGCGTGCGCGACAGCAGCACCGCGGCCAGGGTTACCAGCAAACCGACGACGACGACCACAACCGCGCCCCGCGGCGGCGGTGAGGCCAGGGCCCGTCTGATCGCGTCACGCATGCGGCGGCATGCTAGTCGTGGCGGGCCGTCGGCACGGCTCCCGAGGGTCAAGGGCGGGGCCGCTGATAGGACTCCCCGATGGAACTAAATGCGCTGTTTCTCAATTGCACCCTGAAGAAGTCCCCCGAAGAGTCCAACACCGAGGGGTTGATCAACATGGTCCGCTCGCACTTCGACGAGCTGGACGTGAAGTCGGAGGTGATTCGCCCGATCGACTTCAAGATCCCCTTCGGCGTCGTCTCCGATATGGGCGACGGCGACCAGTGGCCGCAGATCCTCGACAAGGTCAAAGCCGCCGACATCCTGATCATGGCGATGTCGATCTGGTTCGGCGTGCGCTCCAGCGTCGCCCAGATGGTGATCGAACGCCTCGACGGCACCTACAACGAGACCAATGAGGCCGGCCAGTACCCGATGTACAACAAGGTCGGCGGTGTCATCGTGACCGGCAATGAGGACGGCGCTCACGCTTGCGCCGAGACCACCTTGTTCAACCTCACCCACCTCGGCTTTGCGATCCCGCCCAACGCGGACACCTACTGGGTCGGCGACGCGGGGCCGGGACCGTCGTTTTTGGAGGCGAACGGACAGGACCACCCCTACACGCAGAAGACCTCGACCTGGATGGCCCACAACGTCGTCCATCTGGCACGAATCCTGAAGCAGAACCCGATCCCGCCCGACGGCAACACGGTCAAGGGTTGGGAGCACATTGCCCACGTCGGCTAGGCGGTCAAGCTCAGCTTCGGCGGCCCGGCGTCGAGCTGCCGAAAGGCCAGATCCGGCGCTAAGCTGAAGCTCGTGCTCTACGTCTTTCCTCCGCTGTTCGTGCTGGGGGGCTGGGCTTGGGGCTGTCGCGAGTGTGACCGCCCCGCAATCGTCACAGTCGCGGTTGTCTGCGCGGTCGCGTTCGTGCCGGCGCTCGTTTGGGCGATCGAGACCGCAGGGGAGCTGGCCAAGGGCTCCGCATACGCGTTGGCGGTGATGGCGACCAGCACCTGCGCGATGTTGCTGCACCAACGCTCCGACCCCGACGACGGGGGAGAGGAGATCGACGACGACGGTCCGCCGCCCTCCGGCGGCGATCCCTCGCCTTTCCCGATCGACTGGGGCGAGTTCGAGCGCCGCTACTGGGAAGAGGTCGGCCGCCGCAAGCGGGATCGCCTTCCGGTCTAGCTGGGCATACCCCCAGGGGGTATGTATACTCGGGCGCATGAGCGAGCCCGGCTACACCCAGAGCAAGCAACAGCTGCAAAGTCGGCTGTCGCGCATCGAGGGGCAGGTGAGGGGCGTTCGGCGGATGGTCGACGAGAACCGTTACTGCATCGACGTCCTGGCCCAGATCAGCGCGATCCGAGCGGCCTTGGACAAGGTCGCGCTCAGCCTCATCGACGATCACGCGCGCAATTGCATGAGCGGCGAGAGCCGTGCCCGCGAGGGCCAGGTCGATGAGTTGATGGGTGCCCTCGACCGCCTGCTGACCCGGTGAGCGACGTCCTCAGCACGGTGGGGGAGGGGCTCAAGCAGTCCTTCCTGATGGCCTACCAGGTCTGGTGGGCGCTGGTCCTCGGCTTCGCGATCTCCGCGATCGTGCAGGCGTGGGTGCCGCGGGAGCGGATCGAGTCGGCGCTGTCGGGGTCCGGGCCGCGGCCGACCGCCTGGGCAACCGGTCTCGGCGCCGCGTCTTCGTCCTGCTCATACGCGGCGATCGCGATCGCCAAATCGCTGTTTCAGAAAGGCGCGTCGGCTGCTTCTGCGCTGACCTTCCAGTTCGCCTCGACGAATCTGGTCTGGGAGCTCGGCCTGGTCCTTTGGGTGCTGATCGGCTGGCAGTTCACGCTCGCCGAGTACGTCGGCGGCATCGTGATGATCGTCGCGATGGTCGCGATCCTGCGGCTGTTCGTCTCGCGACGACTCGAAGAGGAAGCGCGCGAGCATGCGCAGCAGGCGGACACCGGCCATCAGCACCACAGCGCCGGCGAGCGGATGGGTTGGCGCGCGCGGCTCACCTCGGCATCCGCCTGGTCCGACGTCGCCCACAACTTCCGCGGCGATTGGACGATGCTCTGGAAGGAGATCTCGATCGGCTTCTTGCTTGCCGGGTTCATCGGCCTGCTGGGGAACGACTTCTTCAACAGCCTGTTCATCCAGGACGCGCCACCCGTTGTGAGAACGATCGAGAACGTGCTGGCAGGCCCTCTGATCGCGGTGCTGAGCTTCGTCTGCTCGATCGGCAACGTCCCCCTTGCGGCGGTGCTTTGGTCCGGCGGGATCAGCTTCGCGGGCGTGATGGCGTTCATCTTCGCCGACCTGATCGTGCTGCCGATCATCCTTGCCTATCGCAAGTACTACGGCTGGGCCTTCGCGCTGCGGATCACGGCGTTGATGTTCGTGACCATGGTGATCGCGGCGCTGGTCGTCGACGGGATCTTCAGCGCTGCCGACCTGATCCCGACCACGCGGCCGAGCCGCGACAACATCTTCGGATCGGTACAGGTCGACTACAAGCTCTTTCTCAACGTCTTCGGCCTGATCGTCTTCGCGGCTCTCTTCTGGATGACCAGGCAGCGCGGAGCAACCGACCCGGTCTGCGGGATGAGGGTCGATCGACAGAAGGCTGTCCCTATGGAGGTCGCGGGGCAGACCCTCTACTTCTGCTCAGATCGCTGCTGGCACGCGTTCGAGAGCGACCCGCAGAGCTATCTCGACCAAGCCTCGGAAGGGCAAGAGGAGGTTCCCCATGCTCAGTGATCGTGCCCACGGACAGTCCGCCACGACTGCCAGGTGATCCGCAGGATGACGACGGTGATCGCAAGGCCGATCAGCGGATCGGCGACGCTGGCTCCGAAGGCGACGAAGACGGCGGTTCCAATCACTGAGAGGCTGACGTAGGCATCGGCGCGGGCATGATTGCCGTCCGCGATCAGCGCCGGGCTGCCCAACCGTCGCCCAGCCCGTGAACGAAGCATCGCGGCGACCAAATTGCCGGCGAATCCCACCGCACCGGCAAGCGCCAGCGCCAGCAGGTGATCCGGTGCGCTCGGGTTCAGCAGGCGGTCAACGGCCACAAAGCCGGCTACGCAGGCGCTGATGAGGATCACGGCGACGACGAAGAGGCCGGCGTCGCGCTCGGCCCGTTCGGAGCGCAACAGAAAGGCGATACCGAGTGGAATCGCAGTCAGCGCGTCGCCGAAGTTGTGGATCAGATCGGCGAGCAGCGCGATGCTGCCGGTGGAGACAAAGATCAGCACCTGAACGGCGGCGGTGAGGCCGAGGACGCAGAGGGAAAGGATGACCGCGCGCAGACCGTCTCGAGAGCGCCTGATGCTGGGGTCAACTAGACCGTGAGAGTGGCCGTGCGGCGTGGGCTCAGCTGGGGACACCAGGGCAGGTTAGAAGGCAGGCCATTGGTGCTCTTCCGCCTCAACGTCCAGTTGGCGGGTATGGCCATGCCAGGCACGGACGGCCGAGTAGCTCTACTGATTATTCGGTAATCCGTCCAGACGCCTTCAGCAACCGTCCTGAACGGGCGAAAATCCCCTCATGCTGGAAGACACTCAAGAAACGACCCCCGAGTCCGGCGTCAAGTTGGCGACCAGGAGCTTCGAGGCGACCAGGAGCCGTACGCCGAACGTATACGTGCCGCGCCGGTTCCGGATCGGCGGCATCGAGGGCATCCGCACCGGCTCCGCGATCGTGGGCACGCCGCAGGATGGCGGCATGGTCGCGATCGACGTCGAATCGACGCCGTATGTGGAGCCGAAGCCCGAGGTCTGGAGCACTTGGGTCGCCGAGGCCGCGCGGCGCCACGTCGCCGAGGACGACGAGCTGTTGGAAGGGGAGAGGCCGCAGACCCGATTGGTCTCCGAGGCCGCCCTGATCGAGGTCGGCCGCTGCATCCAGGGTCGTGTGCTCCTCGACGACCCCGCAACGGGTGCTCAGCTCTCGCGCTGGCTCGAGTCGGGCCGCGCCGACTGGGTTATCGACGGTCAGCTCCCCGCCGAGCAGTCCTAACCCCCAATTTCGAATCGAGAAGCGAGTAGGCGAACGGAACAATATTCGTCTATGCCCGCATTCAAGAATTCAAGTTCAAGTTACAGCGGTCGAAGCGAGTGACGAAGGGAACCAGGCTTGGACGCCTTCTCGCTTCGGTTGATCTCAAGCTAAGCGCCTCGACGCCACTCTCCTGATTCCGAAGGACGTAAAGGCCGACGTCAAGTTCGAGCTATTCCAACGCGCCAAGTTGCATCAAATCGCAGTCATCTCCGACCTCGAGTGGATACGCCACCTGATGGAGCTCCTCGGCTGGGCCGCGCCTGGGGAAGTGAAGTTGTTCCCGCTCGAGCAGCTCGAAGAGGCGAAAGCCTGGGTGGCAGGCTAATCACGCCTGTTCAGGCGTCAGGGCCTCAGCTCTCTCGCCTGACTTCACATAACCCTCGTTATCGAGCACAGGAGCCGCGACCGGGGCCGCTGCCCCCTAGAGGCCAGTTGAGGTCATGAGTAGCTCAGCTGCTCATCCCAGCCAGGCGGGCGCCCCTCCGGCGTGAGATCGAACAGGTTCCAAACCGGCTCTAGGGTGCCGAGGTGGCGGGGATCCTGTCCGAGGTCGGTAGGCGCGTAGAAGAGCTCTGAGCCCCAGAAGTGGCGGATCACCCCGCCGTCGTCGCGGTGAAACACGTTCAGCATCGGCCTCTGTGATCCCTCCGCGGTTTCGCCTAGGTAGTCGCGGTTGTATGTGTTCGCGGCCGAGGACAAGAGCCGCAGCCGCCGCCAGCCGCGCTCCTCGCCGAACGTCAGGATCCGCGGCAGCGGGGCCTTTGCGACGACCGCGCCCGGTACTCCGCTGACTCTCCTGGGAAATCCACGTTCATGGTTTCTCCTTTCGAGTAATAGACCCGCTGAGGTCCCGCGACTCATCGTTGCCGATCGAGATTCCTCAGGCGGGGCTAGATAAGCACCGGTTCTTGCGCGGGCGGCTGCTCCGGTCGCCGGGCCGGTGTCAGCCCCCGTCGAGCTGGTCGGCGCACACGTATGTGCTCGGAGACCAGGTAGGACGCGACCACGGCGGCGTCCGCCAGCGCCTGGGCGGCGAGCGTCTCGACGGTCGGGAAGATCGCGAGCCAGGTTCCGATCCAGCCGGGGAAGGTGACGCCGATTGGGGTAGTCGGGATCCAACCGGCCAGTTGCAGCTCTTGGGCGCTCTCCCCCACCATGACCATGAGGACGAAACCCATCAGCACTCCGGTGAACACCAGCATCCGCTTGTAGGGCAGCTTGTGGTGGGCGACGAACGTAAGTACGCCGACGATCGCTGTGAGGGTCAGCCCGATCGCCAGGCAGCTTCGCCGTCCGGGTAGGGCAACCGTGCCATCCGAGGCCCCCTACTGCCTCTTCCTGCCTCCGCCGAACATCCGCCCGAGGCGGCCGCGAGGGACACGGGGCCGGTAGCTCGGATTGCCCTCGTCGGGCGGCGGGAGTTGCAGCGCCTGCTCGGCGTCGATCGAGAGGGTCACCCCTCGTTCGGCGGTGCGGCTGACTTCAGGGGCGTCGGCGAACCGCCTGACGCCGTCGGGGTCCTTGAACACGACGCCGTCGAAGATGTGCTCGCGGAAGTTGTCGAGCATCGCTTCCACCACACCCACCTCGACCTCGTCGGAGTCGTAGACGGGCGTCCCCCGCGGAACAGCGGTGTAGTGGATTGCTTGCCCGTCGTCGATCACAAAGGCAAGGATAGTCAGGAGCCCTCGAGCCGCCCGGCGACCGCAGGCTCGACGCCGAAGGCGGCAATCTCGCGCGAGAGGCGACCACCCTGCCAGGCCAGCGGCGACTCGCCCTCTGCCTCGCTGATCATGCGGGCCCGAGGAAGCCGGGCTGCGTAGGCCTCCGCGATCGCATACGGGTGTCCGGTGTCGGCGACGTCGTGGCTGGCGACGACCAGCGCCGGCAGGTCGAGGAACTCCAGCTCGTCCATCGACTCGAACGGTGGCGAGCGCGGCACCTCGCGCATCGCTTGTGCGACCGCGTCGGGATAACGGTGAGTCTCCATCCGCTCGCGGGTAAAGCGCAGGATCGTCTCGCGCCATCCGGGGTCCAGACCCTGGCGGTCCATCATCTCCAGGAAACCCTCCACCCCACCCTGCTCGAGGCCGTCCGCGAGCGCGTCCCATCGCCCGAGCACTCTCTCGCTCTCCTCGGGGTCGGTGATCGGCCCCGCGTAGGCCGGCCCGATGACGACCAAGCCGGCGATCTGCTCGGGAGACTCCAGCGCGTAGGCGACCGCCGTATGGGATCCCATTGAGCTCCCACCGAGAACGAACTGGCGATCGCCGACCTGCTCCTCGATCACCAAACTCAGATCAGCGACGTTCTGCGGAGATCCGTAGCCGGTCCCGTCCGGCGCCGGCTCCGAATCGCCGTGGCCACGAGCCTCGTACTGGACCATCCGGTAGCCCTCGCGCGCCAGCACGTTGGAGCCGTGCACGACCTGGCGCCGGGTCGCCGTGATCCCGTGCAGCAGAACCACCGGCGGCCCCTCCCCAATCGTCTCTCCCCGCAGCCGGCCATCGACCTCGAACGGCTGGGTCTCCAGCTTCTCCGCGCTCATCGCCCGACCAGCTCCCCTTCCACATAGAGCACGCCGTCGAGATCGATCAATACGGCGTCGATGCCCTCGAGCTCAGCCATGCTCGATCGTGATCCGCTTGATCAGCACGGTCTGGGTTGGGTGACCAGAAGGCGTGCCGAGGCCCCCGATCCGCTCGACCACGTCGATCCCCTTGTCGACCCGGCCGACCAACGCAGAGTCGGGGCTGAGTCCGGCGTCGGCCGCGGTGACGACGAAGAACTGACTCCCGGAGCGCCCCGGCGGCTCGACCTGGGTCTTGGCCATCGCCACCACTCCCTTCGTGTAGGCGAGGTTGGGGGGTGGCTTCTCGTCGACCTGATATCCCGGACCTCCGGTCCCATCGCCGAGCGGATCGCCGCCCTGGATCACGTAGTCAGGGGTGATGCGCCAGAAGGCAAGGCCGGCGTAGAAGCCCTTGCGGGCCAGGTAGACGAACGAGTTGACGGTCTTCGGCGCGCGCTCCGTGTCGAGGGCGACGTCAAAGGTCCCGCAGCTCGTCTTCACCACTGCAATCAGCTTCTCATCCCGGCGCACGGTTTGCTTGGGCGCCTGAAGATGAGCCTTTCGAGGCGCCGGCGGACTCGCCCTCTCGCACCCCGGCGCCGCGGCTTGCTGCCTCCCATCCCCACCCCCGCCGCATCCGGCAAGCAACAGACCGGTGAGCGCCATGAGGGCGGCGATGCGGATCACGGCGGCTCGCATCGGCAGCGCAGCGTACTTGCTTGCGATGATCACTCCCGTGGCAGATCGCGACTCAGGTCCCCCGCGCCGACAGCGCCTCCTCGGGCGGGCCCTCAACGACCTGGTCGCCCGGGCACCGTGGCTTTGGCCGCTGGTGCGAGCGCCGATGCGCCGCTTCTTCGGATCGCTCGCGCAAGGCTGGGACGAGCGCACCGGGGCGGGCTCGCCCGAGCACCTGGCGGCGTTCGCCGCCGCCACCACCCATGTCGGGGAGACACCCGAGCGGGCGCTGGACATCGGTTGCGGCACCGGCGAAGCAACCCTCTTCCTTGCCCGCGAGTTCCCCGCGGCCCGGGTGCGGGGAATCGACTTCTCGGAGGAGATGATCCAAATCGCGCGGGCGAAGGTCGGCCTCGACCCCGAGGGCCGGATCGCCTTCAAGGTCGCCGACGCCTCCGATCTTCCCTACGACGACGATGCCTTCGATCTCGTGGGACAGTTGAACATGCCGCCGTTCTTCGCCGAGATGGCGCGCGTGCTGCGGCCCGGTGGCTACGCGATCGTCGCCTCGAGCTGGGGCGAGCGAACGCCGTTCTACACGCCCCCGAAGGTGCTCGAGCGCGGATTTCGCAAGCACGGCCTGGAGACGGTCACGGTCGGCGAGGCCGGCCCGGGCAGCTACTTCGTCGCCAGGCGGCCCGCCTAGCCGTTCGGCATCGTCAGGTCTCGTCGTAGCGAGGCCGGTAGCCGCGCAGCCGACCGAGCCAGGCGCCCATTGGGATCACCAGCTTCTGGACCGGTATCGGGATCCGGGTGATCCAACTCTGGGCCCGCGTGGCACGGAGGATCGGGAACAGCTGCAGGGCAGTGAACTCGTCCTGGTCATCGAGCTCGTCGCGCGTCAGGTAGTGCGTGTAGCAGTCGGCAAACGCATCGACGAAGTCGTTCACGGGCGCGACCGTCCAGCGCACCGTCAGCTCGCTCTCGTGAGGATTGTGGATGTCCTGATGGGGAACGCCGGTCAGGATCTCGACCGTCTGGCCCGCCTTGACCTCACGCGTCTCGCCATCGACGACCAACCGGGCTCACCGGAGAGAATCTCCCAGCTCTGGGTGATGTCGAAGTGGACGTGCGGGTCGGCGCGGCCGGTGTTCGGCGGATAGCGTCGATCGAAGACGACCCGTTGGGGCGTCGACTCCCGGGCCTCCAATCGGGGGCCGGTGCGGGGATTCTCGAACGTCTCGCCCGCCTGGATCATGCGTCGAAGCATAGGCTTGAGCGGTGGAAGTAGCGGAGCGGCCCCTGGCGGTCCTGGTCAACCCGTCGTCGGGCGGCGGACGCACGAAAGCGCTGTTGCCGCGCTTCGGCGACGAGCTCGACAAGCGCCACATCGCCTTCCGGGTCGAGCCCACGCGCAGCGCCGAGCACGCGACCGAATTGGCCCTGCGGGCCGCCGACGCGGGCGAGCTGCCGGTGGTGATGAGCGGCGACGGGCTGGTCGGGATCGTAGGCGGCGCCCTCGCCGGCGGCGACGTCCCGCTGGGGATCTTCCCGGCCGGGCGAGGCAACGACCTCGCGCGGGTGCTCGACATCCCCACCGAGCCCGCTCAGGCGGTATCGGTGATCGCCTCCTGGCACGCCCGCACGATCGACGTCGGCGAGGCGAACGGGCAGCGCTTCCTCGGGATCGCCAGCGTCGGTTTCGACTCGGAGTGCAACCGGATCGCCAACGAGACCAAGCTGATCAGAGGGCGCTTCGTCTACGCCTATTCGGTGCCGCGGGCGCTCGTCGCCTGGAAGCCGGCACGCTTCACCCTGCGAATCGGCGAGGAGAACATGCGCTTCACCGGCTGGTCGGTTGCCGCGGCCAACAGCAGTACCTTCGGCGGCGGGATGCTCGTGGCGCCCGACGCGGACCTCGAGGACGGCCAATTCGACGTCGTGATGATCGGCGAGACCGGCAAGCTGCGCTACCTGAGTAACCTGCCGAAGGTGTTCAAGGGCACGCACGTGGACAACGAGGAGGTGCGGATTCTGCGCGCCGCCCGTCTCGAGCTGAGCGCCAGCCGACCGTTCGCGGTCTACGCCGACGGCGAGCATCTCACCGACCTGCCCGCGTCGCTGCGCGTGCTCCCGCGGGCGCTGTCGGTGGTGGCGCCACCCGCCCCGGCTTGAGCAGTCCGCTCTTCGGTCCGAAGGTCGCGCTGGCGCGTGCGATTGGCGCTGCCAGCCGGGCCAGCGGCCGTGGCGGGGGCACGACGCTGCCGGGTCGCGTGCTGCTGCGCCTCTCGCCGGACGCGATCGTGAAGCTCGGCGGCCAGCTCGTCGGCGGAAGCACGATCGTCAGCGCGACGAACGGAAAGACGACCACCGCGGGGATGATCTCCGCCGCTCTGGCCGCCGAAGGGCGCAAGCCGGTTCACAACCGCGCCGGATCGAACATGACATGGGGCGTCGCGACAGCGCTGCTCGAGCAGCAAGGCACCGAAGGCCTGTTCGAGGTCGACGAGGCCTGGCTGCCGAAGGTCAGCTCGCAGCTCGACCCGGAGCTGATCGTGCTCGGCAACCTGTTCCGCGACCAGCTCGATCGCTATGGAGAGCTGGAGACGCTCGCCGACCAGTGGGCGAAGTTGGTCGAGGCGCGGGCCGGGCAGACGCGCTTCGTGCTCAACGCCGACGATCCGCTGATCGCCGACCTCGGGCGCGACCGCGAGGAGCGCCCTCGCCCCGGCGTCACCTACTTCGGGATCGAAGACCGACGCCATGCGCTGCCCGAGCTCCAGCACGCGCACGACGCCAAGCATTGCCGCCGCTGCGGGCACCCGTATGCATACGAGCGCGCCTTCGTCGGACATCTCGGTCATTACTCGTGCCCTTCATGCGGCGCCCAGCGCCCAACGCCGGACGTCGCCGCAACCGAGATCGACCTTTTGGGAATGGAGGGGTCGCAGCTCTCGGTTCGCACTCCCAAGGGCGACCTGCACCTGAAACTGCCCCTGCCCGGCCTCTACAACGCCTACAACGCGTTGGCCGCGATCGCTGCCTCGTTGGACCTGGGTATCGGGTTGGACTCGGTCCGCTCCGGCCTGGAGTCGGTTCGCGCCGTGTTCGGCCGTGTCGAGACGATCGAGGCGGACGGCAAGCCGGTCTCGATCCTGCTGATCAAGAACCCGGCCGGCGCCAACGAGGTGCTGCGCACGCTGCGGCTGGAGACCGACGGCGGTGACCTTGACCTCTGGATTGCCCTCAACGACGGGATCGCCGACGGGCGCGACGTCTCATGGATCTGGGACGCCGACTTCGAGCTGCTCGCGGGGGCAGCGCGTCACGTCACCTGCTCCGGCACCCGGGCGCCGGAGATGGCCCTGCGACTGAAGTACGCCGGCTGGGCGCCAGGGTCGATCGCGGTCGAGAACGGCATAGCCGGCTCGCTGGAGCACGCCGTAGCGCAGGCCAACGGTCGCCTGTTCGCGCTTCCTACCTATACCGCCCTCTTGGAGCTGCGCAAGATGCTCGCCGATCGTGGTCTGGCAAAGGCCTACTGGGAATGAACGCTCCAGCACGAGGAGGAACGAGGAACAAGCAACGAGCAACGGTCGTTTGGCACGACGTGGAGTGCGGCGCCTACGAGGCCGATCTGCCGCTCTGGGAGGAGCTTGCCGAGTCGACCGCCGGGCCGCTTCTCGAGCTCGGCTGCGGGACGGGTCGGGTGGCGCTGTACCTGGCGCGGCGCGGTCACGCGGTGGTCGGAATCGACAGCGATGCCGATCTGATCGCCGAGCTGCGCGAACGGGCCGCTGCCGAGGGGCTGACCGTTGGCGCCCGGCAGGCCGACGCTGCAGGATTCTCGCTCGACGAGACCTTCGGGCTGATCGTCGCACCGATGCAGCTGGTCCAGCTTCTGCCGGACGCCGACTTGCGGCGCGAGTGCCTGAGGGCCGCCGCCGCGCATCTGGCGCCGCACGGCATCGTGGCGCTGGCGATCGTCGAGACGGGGGTGACGAGCGTGCCCCCCTCCCCCCTTCTCCCTGACGTCCGCGAGCGCGACGGTTGGGTCTACTCGAGCATGCCACTCGGGACGATTCGGGAGGGAGACTCGCTGCTGGTCGAGCGGTTGCGCCAGACCGTCGATCCGGGCGGTCATCTGGAGGAGAGCCGCGACGCCGTCCGCTTACAGATGCACTCGGCGGCGGAGCTCGAGGAGGAGGGACGCAGTGCCGGTCTGAGGCCCGCCGGCCGTCGCCGCATCGAGCCGACCGACGCCCATGTCGGCTCTACCGTCGTCCTTCTGGGAGCCTGAGATGGAACTGCGCCTGCTGGCCCTCTATCCGGAGCAGATGAACATCTACGCCGACCGTGGCAACATCCTCTTCCTGCGTTACCGCTGCGAGTGGCGGGGCATCTCGTTCTCATATGCCGCCGCCGGCCCCGGAGATCGCCTGGACCCCGCCGCCCACGACCTGATCTACATCGGCGGTGGCCAGGACCGCGACCAGCGCGTGGTCGCGGTCGACCTTGTGGACACAAAGCGCGGGGACCTGACATCGGCGGTCGACGACGGGGCTGTGCTGCTCGCCGTCTGCGGCGGCTACCAGCTGCTCGGGCACAGCTACCAACTGGGCAAGGAGCGGATCGCCGGCCTCGGGCTGGCCGACCTGGAGACGGTGCGCGAGCCGGGTGAGCGGCTGATCGGGAATGTCGCAATCGAGGCCGACCTCGGAACGGGGCCGCAACTGATCGCCGGATTCGAGAACCACGGCGGGCGCACCTACCTCGGCGACAGCGCGCAACCCCTGGGAAAGGTGGTCAAGGGATTCGGCAACAACGGCCGCGACGGCCTCGAGGGCGTGCGTCGCGACAACCTCATCGGCACCTATCTGCACGGCCCGCTGCTGCCCAAGAACGCCTGGCTCGCCGACCGCCTGATCCAGCTGGCGCTCAGCCGCCGTCAGGGAAGCGAGCCGGAGCTGGAGCCGCTCGACGACTCACTCGAGGCCGCGGCCCATGAGAGTGCTCGAAGAGCTGCACTCGGCTAGCGCCGCCGCAATGCATGAACGGCAGCAGAGTATTGAGGGCTTCTACTCTGCGACTCCGGCGGCGGATAGACCCGATTCCCAGTCGTGATAGACGGCGAGCTTGACCACCTGGCCGCGCCTGAGTGTCCAAAGATGGGCGAGTCGGCTCTCCGTTTCTTTGCCAGTTTCCCTGGCGCACCCGGAAAGCTTGACCCGTACCAAGACTCGCTCGTTCAGGTCGATGAACCTCTCGGGCCGCCACCGGGGCTGATCGACCGGCTCGGGCACTTGGGGCAGGTCGGAAACCCAGCGGTGCTCCGCCGCGATCCGCTCATCGAGCCAACGAAGACTGGGCATATCACCCCGTGCCGCTGCCCGGTAATGGCCGCGGATGCTCTCCATGTTCTGTTCGGACATATCTCAGCCCGCGCCTTGGTGCGCTTTGCCTGAACCGCCAACGTTCTGGAGCATGACGCTCGTTCCCCACTCTCTCTATGGCAAGACCACGCGAGAGGCCGAGAGAGCGCTGAGAACCCGACGGGCGGCACGACCAGCGTACCGCGCATGTGAGGGCGACCCGTTCCGTCCGAAGATGCGTTCCTGTTACGGCTCCGATTCTGCCGTCCGCGGGGGTCGCCCGAGAGAGACAGGGGAGAAGCAGGCGCATCCCTCAGCGGCCGCTGGAACCGAAGCCGCCGTCGCCGCGGGACGACACGGCAAGGGTCTCGGCCTCGAGCGGCTCCAGGGATGCAACCGCCACGACGACGAGCTGGGCGATCCGGTCCCTGGGCTTGACCCGGTAGACCTCGGCGGGGTCGGTATTGAGCAGCAGCACCCGGATCTCGCCCCGGTATCCGGCGTCGATCAGGCCCGGGCTATTGACCAGGGCGATGCCGTGCTCGCGCGCCAACCCCGAGCGGGGAAGCACGAGCCCGGCATGGCCTTCGGGGATCTCGACCGCGATCCCGGTCGGGACGCTCCAGCGTTCGCCGGGACCGATGTGCGCCGGCTCTGCAGCGTAGAGGTCGAGCCCTGCGTCGCCCTCGTGGGCCCTGGTCGGAAGGACCGCGTCGTCGGTGAGGCGGGCGAATCGCAGCTTCACGCCGCGAACCCTAGTACCGCTAGCCGCCGGTGCCGTTGACGCTCAGGTCCTTGAAGCGATGAAGCTCGGCGGCGGGGACGCGAGCCCGGACCAGCACGCCGTCGCTGCGATCGGTCCGCTCCAGCTCGCCCGCAATCTCATGCAGCTCGTGCAGTCGGGCACCCTCGCTGTAGGGAACCAGCAGCTCGACTTCGCGCAGGGTCTCCTCGAAGGCCTGTTCGATGCGATCGCGAAGCTCCTCCACGCCCTCGCCGTTGAGCGCCGAGACGAGGATCGCATCTGGGTGGCCCAGCAGGGCCTCGCGGCGCTCCTCTTCGCCCAGCAGGTCGGCCTTGTTGAAGACCAGCAACCGGGGCGATTCGCCTGCGCCGATCTCCTCCAGCACCCCGTCGACCGCCGCCATCGTCGCGTCGCGTCGCTCCGCCGGGGCGGACGCGTCCACCACATGCAGGATCAGGCCGGCGAGCACCGTCTCCTCCAGGGTCGCCTTGAAGGCCTCGACCAGTTGGTGGGGCAGCTTCTCGATAAAGCCGACCGTGTCGGTGAGCAGATAGCGGCGCCCCCGGTGCTCGAAGCGGCGCGTTGTCGGGTCCAGGGTCTCGAACAGCCGCTCCCCCACCTCGACGTTTGCACCCGTGATCGCGTTCAGCAGCGTCGACTTGCCGGCGTTCGTGTAGCCGGCGAGGGCGACCGTCGGGATCGAGGTGCTGTCGCGCCGCGCCCGCATCACGTCTCGATTGCGCTCCAGCCGGCCGATGCGGCGGCGAAGCGCGGAGATCCGGTCTCGCGCCAGGCGGCGGTCGGTCTCGATCTGCGACTCGCCCGGTCCTCTCGTTCCGATTCCACCGTCGATCCTCCCCGCTCCCAGCCGCTCGAGGTGGGTCCAGAGGCCGCGCATACGGGCGAGGTTGTATTCGAGCTGCGCCAGCTCGACCTGCAGCTTGCCCTCTGCGCTGTGTGCGTGGTCGGCAAAGATGTCGAGAATGATCGCGGTGCGGTCGATCACCGGCACGTCCAGCGCAGCCTCGAGGTTACGTTCCTGGCGGGGCACCAGCTCGTCGTCGCAGGCGACCAGGTTGGCGTCGGAGGCGGCGATCTGCTCCTCCAGCTCGCGCAGCTTTCCCGCCCCGAAGTAACGGTCGGGGTCGGGTGCCGAGCGCTGCTGGACCATCTCTCCCGCGGTGGCGACGCCGGCGGTGCGCAGTAGCTCCTTCAGCTCCGCGAGTGGCTCCTCGTCGGGGGCCCGCTCGAGCACCCCGATCGCGATCGCCCGCTGCCTGGCCCGCGGGTTCGAGACGCCCGCCGCGCCCGCGCCGGTCTCGGACTCGCGTCCGTTTCTAGATCGCTGCACTGAACAAATTCTACGACGCCGCCGGGCGGCTCCCTGCGTACGCGTGCTCACGATCGCAACGGATAGGCTGGCGAGAGATGAAGGTCTTTGTAACGGGGGCAACCGGGTTCATCGGCGGACGCGTGGTCCGGGATCTGCGCGCACGAGGGGACGAGGTCGTCTGTCTGGTGCGCAGCCCCGAAAAGGCGCAGGACCTGGCCGAGCTCGGCTGCGTGCTGTTCGAGGGCGACCTTGCCGACGACGTCGCAATGCGGTCCGGAATGGCGGAATGCGACGCGTTGATCCACGGCGCCGCCGTCTATGAGGTCGGGATCCCGAAGAGCCAGCACACCGCGATGTACGAGGCCAACGTGCTGGGCACCGAGAGCGTGCTGCGCTCCGCGCAGGAAGAGAAGATCCCCAGGATCGTCTACATCTCGACCGTCGGTGCCTTCGGCAACACCCACGGCAAGGTCGTCGACGAGACCTACAAGCACAGCGGCGACGAGCACACGTCCTATTACGAGGAGACGAAGGTGCAGGCCCACCAGATCGCCCAGCGCTTGATCGACGAGGAGGGGCTTCCCTGCGTGATCGTCCAACCGGGTGGCGTATACGGACCGGGCGATCACTCCGCGCTCGGCACCCAGATGGATCAGTTCCTGGCTGGCCGGATGCCGATGATCGCCTTCCCGGACCTGGGCCTGAACATGGTCCACGTCGACGATGTAGCCGACGGCGTGCTGCTTGCCCTCGACAAAGGGCAGATCGGCGAGTCCTACGTGCTCGGCGGCCAGATCACCACGATGCGCGAGATGATCGAGACCCTGGCCAAGGTCAGCGACCGCAAGGCGCCGAAGCGGGCGATGCCGACGCCGCTGCTCAAGGCGCTGACCCCGATCGGGCCGGTGGTCGGCAAGCTGATGGGACAGCCTCCGAACCTCTCGGAGCTGATCAGTTCGGCCGACGGGGTCACCTTCTGGGCCAAGCACGACAAAGCAATGAGTCAGCTCGGGTACTCCCCGCGCGGACTCGAGCAGGGTCTGCGAGACACCCTCGCCGCCGAGGACAAGCTGCCCGCCGGCGCTTCAGCCTGATTGGAAAGCGCGAAGTTGGCTAGGCGAGGTGCTCGCGCATCCGCTCCAGCCCCTCGACGAGTCGCTCGTCGGGCGTGGTGAGCGAGATCCGGAAAAAGCCCTCGCCGCTCGGCCCATACATCGAGCCGGGAGAGACGACGACCGCCGCCTGCTCCAGCACCAGCTCGGAGAATGAGGCCGAGGTGTGGCCCTCCGGCACCGGCGCCCATACGTAGATCGTGCCCTTGGGCGGCGTGACCTCGACGCCGATGTCGCGCAGCGTGTCGATCACTAGGTCTCGGCGGCGTGCGTAGGTCTCGTTCATGCGCTCCAGTGGACCGCGGGGGCCAGTGAGGGCGGCGGCACCCGCCAGCTGGATCGCCTCGAAGAGGCCCGAGTCGACGTTGGTCTTCAAGCGCCAGTAGGTGCGGATCGCCTCCGGGTTGCCGAGGATCGCAGCACAGCGCCAGCCGGTCATGTTGAAGCCCTTCGAGAGTGAGAACACCTCTACCCCGACCTCCTTGGCGCCCGGGGTGGCGAGAAAGCTCGGGGCGACATAGCCGTCGAACGTGGTCTCCGAATAGGCGTTGTCGTGGACGACGAGGATCTCGTTCTCGCGCGCAAACGAGACCACCAATTCGAAGAAACCCTCGGGGACGACCGCGCCGGTCGGGTTGTTGGGGTAGTTGACGAAGATCAGGCGGGCGCGGCTCGCGAGGTCGGCGGGAACGGCGCTGAGGTCGGGGGCAAAGCTCAGCTCGGGCATTAGCGGCAGCAGCTCGGCCTCGGCGCCTGCCAGGATCGGGCCGCCGGTGTAGACCGGATAGCCAGGATCGGAGGCAAGCGCCAGGTCGCCCGGATCGAGGAACGCGAAGCTGAGGTTGTAGATGCACTCCTTGGCTCCGATCGCCGGGATCACCTCGTTCTCGGCGTCGATCTCGACTCCGAAGCGATCGCCGTAGAAGTCCGAGACAGCCTCGCGGAACTCGTCGCGGCCGCGGTTGGTCGGGTACTTCTGGTTGGCGTTCTCGGCCACCGCCTCCTGCATCGCCTTGACGATGTGGGGGTAGGTGGGCTCGTCGGGGTCGCCGATCCCGAGGCTGATCACGTCGATCCCCGCCTCGCGCTTGGCGGCGATCCGC